>CAVRYC010000001.1:0-157180 GCA_963725245.1 uncultured Acidobacteriaceae bacterium
TGAACCGGCACGACGAAGAAAACAAAGCGACCGCTTCGAAGTCCGCCCGTCGCCCGGAAGCGGAAGACTGATGGCCCGCCTGCGCATCGGCTCCCGCGGTTCGCAACTCGCTCTCTGGCAGGCCCATCACATCTCCGATTTGCTGCGCGCGCAGGGCCATACCGTGGAACTCGAGATCATCAAGACTACGGGCGATAAAATCACCGACGTTGCCCTCGCCAAAGTGGGCACCAAGGGCATGTTCACCAAGGAAATCGAGGAAGCCCTGGTCGAAAACCGGGTTGATCTCGCCGTGCACAGCTTGAAAGATTTGCCCACGGAGTTGGCCGCCGATTTCGAAATTGCCGCCATCACCACCCGCGAAAATGCGCGCGACGTTTTTTGCTCGGTGAAGTTCGCAGGCATCGAAGCGCTGCCGCAGCGGGCGAACGTTGGCACCAGCAGCCTGCGCCGGCAGGCCCAGTTGAAGGCGGTTCGTCCCGATCTGCAGATTCACCCGCTGCGCGGCAATGTGGATACGCGCCTGCGCAAGCTCGAATCGGGCGACTACGATGCCATCATTCTCGCTGCCGCTGGCCTCAACCGCCTCGGAAAAACGCAACTGGTTCGCCAGGTTATTCCCGCGGAAGTGATGACCCCCGCCGCCGGGCAAGGCGCCTTGGGAATCGAAATTCGCAACGGCGACACGGCAACGCGGGCGCTCCTGGCCTTTCTCGATGACGCTGCCGCCCGCGTCGCCACTACCTGCGAGCGCGCCCTGCTCAACAAACTCGGCGGCGGCTGCCAGGTTCCCATCGGAGCCTTCGCCGAAGTTATAGGAGGCCGCATTCGCCTGAATGCGCTCGTAGCCCATCCCGACGGAACCAAAGTTCTGCGCGAAACCCGCGAGGGCGACGATCCCGTGCGCTTGGGCGAAGAGGTCGGCGAAACCCTTCTCCGTCGAGGCGGCGATGTTATTCTCGAAGAAGTTTACGGCGAAGGCTTTGCTCTGCCACAACAACCGTAGACTATCGTCTATTAAATTTGTCATCCTGAGCGAAGCGAAGGTCCTGCTGTTTGCCGGCCAGAGCCCAAACCATAGCAGGGAAGAGGAATCTGAGAACTGAAAGTCGAAAGCCGAGGACTGAAACCTAAGAGCCAAGAGCTGCATGCATGCGAAGCCCAACGAAAACCATCCCCTCGCCGGAACCCGGATTCTAGTCGGACGCGCCCGCCATCAGGCCGGCAGCCTTTCCGCCAGCCTGCGCAGCCTGGGCGCAACTGTAATCGAAATCCCTTTCATTGAGATCCGCAAGCCGCAATCGTACCGGCCCCTCGACGATGCCCTGAAAAATATCCGGAACTATGACTGGCTCATTCTCACCAGCGCCAATGGTGTCGAAGCGATGTGGGAGCGCGTCCGGAAACTTCGCATCACTCGCCGGAATCTCAAGCATCTCCAGATCGCCGCCATCGGACCGGCAACCAAGAAGGCGATCGTGAAGCATGGCTTGAAGGTCAAGATGGTTCCGGAGGAGTACGTTGCCGAGTCTGTAGTGAAGGGACTGCGCGACAAGGTCAACGGCAAACGCGTTGTGCTCATACGAGCCAAAGTCGCGCGCGACGTGATTCCAGAAGAGCTGCGTGCGGCCGGAGCCGCGGTCGATGTGGTCGAAGCTTACGAAACCGTAGCGCCCGAGAAATCGCGTGTGCGTCTGCGTGCGCTGATGAAAAATGCGGCTCGCCGCCCGCACGTCGTGACCTTCACCAGTTCCTCCACCGCCAAGAATTTCGCCGAATTGCTGCGGCGAACTTCGCTACGGCAGGCTCGCTGCCAGCGCAGGTTCGCTCAGTCGCAGATCTGCGAAGGTCAAGGGAGATTCGATTCAAGGCATCCAGTTTGCTTCGATTGGTCCGGTGACTTCAGCGACGCTGCGCGAATTGCAGATGCCGGTTGCAATCGAGGCCCGCGAATTCACGATGGGTGGACTGATTCGCGCGATCGTGCTAGCCCGCTACGCGGAAACCGGTAAATCTTGACTCAATGACTTTCCGCCGGCTTTGGGGCCGAGACTCCCATTTGCGGGTCAATCGCGTCCAGGTAGGCTTGCATGCGCGTCTTGGTCTCGGGGGGCATACCGGTAAACTCGATTCCGTTGCCTACGCCCGGATCGCAGGTCCGCACCACCGCCGTGATTTTGATGTGCTCCGAGTCCAGCCAGAAATCCACCCGCAGCATGGTTCCGAGCGGCAAAGGCAGCATGGTCTCGACATAGCATCCGTTGCCGCTCACGTCGGTGGCATTGATGCGGAGCGGCGCGTTGACGCGCTCGTCGCGAAGTTCCAGAGGCAGCGAAATTTTATGCCGGTGCCAGCGCCGGCGGTTGGAGGCCGCAATTGTCTCCGTCGCGCCGTCGAGTGGCAGATAGTTTTTCCACGGGCACTCCTGCTCGGCGACCAACTTCACGCCCACTTGATTTTTCTTGACCGGGCCGGTGTTCATCACCCAGACCACCGTGCAGCGTGTCTTTCTTTCGGCGCACTGTACTCCGATCACGTCGCCCACTTTCAGTTCGCTCTCGACGCCCGAGATCAGCGCCCCCTCCGAACTGATGTTATAAGCGTGAGCGGATTGCGAAAAGGGGCGTCCTTCGGCGCTCATTCCCCATATCCGCACGGGTAGGTCCACACTCAGGCGAGGTTCGGTTTGTTGGTCTTCCATGCCTTATCCTTGGTGTCTGTTCATGCGTGTCTGCTCATGTGATGATACCGTCCTCTGATGCCCCGCGGTATTGCAAAGTTTGCCGCGGCGCAGTGACGAGCGCAGCACGACTTTCGGCACCTTCCAATCGTCATTCAGGGGCGGTTTTCTGTGAACGTTTCTACGAACTCACGATAACCGATGACCCGGATCTTTTGCTCGTCCAGAAACTGCCGCAGTTCCGCCGAAGTCAGCAGACGCCGCTCCTCCTCGCGAGCATCGAGCAATCGCGTGCCGGCGGCGCGTAAGTCGGCATCGTTATACCCGGGATGGCAGACCAACTCCCAGGTTCCCTCCGGCAGGTTCGCGAGCGTCTGGCGGAGCAGGGAAATGCCGACCGAGCCGGTCTCGATCACTCCCAGCACACCGTCGGGCGTCACCAGTCCAGCGCGCTTGGTCCGCTGGTGGAATTGCCCGGAGAAAGTATGCAGAACGCGTACCTGGCCATAGCGCTTCCAGAGATGCGGCTTGCCTTTGAAGAGGCGCGCGGGTAGCGCTTTGACCGGAACGATCGGATTGCGGATGGCGCGCACCCCGCAAATCCGCGCTGCCCGCAGCAGCGCTGTCAGAATCTCGGGAAAGATGTGGGCGTGTTTGTGGGTGTCGAGGTGAGTCACCGGGAGACCGGCGGACTGAATTTTCCTGATTTGCGCCGTGACCTCCGCGACCAGTTGATCGCGATCGAAGCCTCCCAACATGGCGCGCGCGGCGAAGGCCGAAAGGCTCGAGTAGAACTTATCCGGCTCTGCCGAGCGAATCGCCAGCAAAGTATCCAGCGCCCCCGGCGGTGACACCGGGGTCCCATCCACCAACACGACGTGGCATCCCACGGAGAGATTCGGCGCCGAGCGCGCCGCCGTCACCGCGTCCTCGAACCGGGCGCCGTTGGCCATCAAGGTCGCCGACGACACGACCCCACCGATGTGGGTTTCCACAATGGCCCGATTCACTCCTGCGGTCAGACCGAAATCATCGGCATTGACGATTAATCTGCGCACGCACAAAGTGTAGCAAACGCGCCGGCGAATTCTGCACGGCTGGACCTGGCCGGCTGCGGAAAAATAGCCGATGAGGTCGTTCTCTCCCTGGCAGATTCAGTTTTTCCGCCGCCTGCTGGTTTGACCGGCGGGGAAGCGTCCAGTATCCTCAGCATTAGTTTTGCAGAAATTTTTCGCGGACGGCGCGAGCACGCCGTGATCGCATCCGCGCCGAGCGGGCGGTTAGCTCAGCTGGTTAGAGCGCCTGCCTTACAAGCAGGAGGTCGCAGGTTCGAGCCCTGCACTGCCCACCATCTTTTCAGTAACCTACGGCTGACAAGGCCACTGGCAGCTATTGCAGCTTCGCGTACTCTGTCTTGGCTTCCTTCAGGATGGGAATATCGGAGTCGGCATCTTTCCAGAGGGCGAGGAAATCCCTGTAGGCTGCGAGCGCTCTCTCTTTATCTCCCGCAAGCGCCTGAGCGCGAGCCAAGCCCAAATGGGCCAGCGCTCCAGTGGTGCAATTCCACACGATTCCCTTGTGATCGAGAATCTTTTGAAATTCGATGGCCGCGGAGTGGCCCTGTCCCGCTGCGAGATAGGCCTGGCCGCGCAAGTACGGCGACGGCAGGCAGGAGACATTGGAAAGGAAAGGAATGGCGCCCACCTCAATGCGCGCGGCGCGAGTACCTAGTGGTAGAAGAGCGACCGCGGCTGCTGGATTCCGTCTATCGAGAGCCAATTGCGCCCGAATCGTCGGTAGCCAAAGCGACTGCATCTGGGTGTCGAGTGGAAACCGTTTTGCCAAATCCTGCGCCAAGGTGTCAGCTCTCGCGACATCGCCCGCCTTTACATCTCCAATGATTGCCAGCGCCAGCGTCGCTTCAATCTGAACTCCGCGGCTGGTTGGGGCAAGCTTCATGGCGTCACTCGCATCCTGCCTGGCTTCGGAGGCGTTGCCGAACGCCGCTTCGCGCAGGGCGGCGCTTCCTTCCCAGAGAGCGCCTCCTTCTTTGTTATCGCTATGAACGGCAGAGTCTATGGCCCGCTTGGTTAGTTCCCGCGCTTTGAAAAGGCGGCCATGATATGCCTCAGTATCGGATTCCAAACCAAGCCCCTCGTTTTCGAAATCAGACTTACTCTCGAGCCAAATGGCTTGCTCCCCCATGGCGTGGGTGTCACCCCCGATGAAGGCGATTCCGTAAAGGCTGAGATGAAGCGCATCGGAGTCCAACTTGCGAGCCAATGCTGACTGGATCGTCTGCTGCGCCTCCGGGTAGCGCTGCAAAGCGATCTGCCAACTGCTGAGATTCGCATACGCAGCCACATTGGCTGGCGCCAAGCGGATACTCTCAAGTTCCGCATCAATCGCCTTCTCATATTCTCCCTCCTGGCCAAGTATGCCGCCGAGGTCGTTGTACACAATGCCGTCTCTGGGATAGCTCTCAATATTCTGCTGGTACATCTGTGCCGCCTTGTCCAGTTCTCCGGTCATCGTACGATAGTAGGAAGCCGCGATAGCCAACTTTTCACGCTCGCTGGCGTGATCTCGTAACTCGAATGCCTTGGAGAGATACTCACTGGCCCTCCCCAGCTCTCCGAGATCGGCATATTGGAGGCCGATCGCTTCGTAAGCCGTGGCAAACTCCGGATCGAGGTCAACGGCGCGTTGCTCGAAGGGCAAGGCCGCAGCCGGACCTTTTTCATGCAATATCCTTATTCCAAGACTGTATGCATTCAAAGCTTCGAGGGAAGAGGTGGTGGCCTGTTGCAGCGGAACATCAAATTTCTGTACCGCCGCCAGCGATTCGCCGAGTTCTCCGCGGAGCTTGGCCACAGCATGGCCGAGCGTGTCGAGCACTTTTTCTTTGGAGGGAGCGGTGGCCTGTTCCTGTGCCAACGTGTCCCCGTTCTGGCAATTCATCGCTTTCAGGCTAAGCACATATTCTTTGCCTAGCGCCGCAATCGCGCCGACAATATAAGCCTTGCTGCCGGAGCGCAGGCAAACTTCGCGAGCGATTTCCGGTGTAAGCGGAGTGTTCGGCGCCCGCGTCATCATTTTCAGGGACGCGCCGACTTTATCGTCGGAAAGGACATTTAGTAGCGCCGACTGTCGCAGGGAGACCGCGAGGGCTTGTTTGAGAGTGTCATCGAAGACGGTGTCGGCAGTGGAGTTGGAAAAGTCGGCGAGGACAATCGTGTCCTTTTCGGAAAGCTTTCTCGCCAACCGCGAATGCCAATATAAGCCGGCGCCAACCAACGCATTATGACGAGCAAAGCGGCCGGAATTATGACCTTCCACCGATGCAAGGCGGCTGTGAAGGGAATCAAAGCCTTGCGTTCACGTGGCGCCTCCGCGCTCCCGTCCACTATGCCAGCGCTACGGGCTTCAGAGAGTGAAATGGGATCATGCCTGGTGGATACTCCGCCGGATCCAAGTTTTATTAATTCTGGCTTTTCCGGTTCACTTTTTTTGCCGACCTGAAGCGGCGAGCTTCCAATGCCGGATTGCTGGGAAGAACCAGCAGAGACAACCCCAACATCTGCGTTGAACCTTCGGCCAGATTCTGTATCCCGTTTCAGCCGTTGCAGGTCGGCCCGCATTTCGGCAGCGCTTTGATAGCGAAGATTGCGATCCTTCTCCAAAGCCTTGGTGATTACGTCTTCCAGTTTCGGCGGCAAGTCGGGATTAAGCCGCACCGGAGGGAGCGGATCGCGATCCAAAATAGCATGGAAGATCACGCCCGAACTCTCGCCGCGGAAGGGTAATGCGCCCGTTGCCATCTCGTAGAGTACTGCCCCGAAGGAGAACAAATCCGTGCGTGCGTCCAATTCCTTGGCCCGCACTTGCTCCGGTGACATGTAAGCCACCGTTCCCAACGCCGCTCCCGGACTGGTAAGGTGCTCATCGCTTCCACTTGCCGTGGCTTCTGTTCTGCCGTCAGCCGCTTTCTCCAGCCGGTTGCCGGCCGTCGCCATGGCCACTTTCGCCAGACCGAAATCAAGAATCTTGGCACGCCCGCGCTTGGTCACGAAAATGTTGGCAGGCTTGATGTCACGATGGACGATGCCTTCAGCGTGCGCGGCGTCGAGCGCATCGGCGATCTCAATTGCCAGGCTGAGCAAGATATCGGTTTCGATGCGGCTTGCCGGCGATACGATACTTCAGGGTCATGCCTTCCAGATACTCCATGGCGATGAAGGCCTGCCCGTCCTGCTCACCGATGTCGTAAATGGTGCAGATGTTGGGATGGTTGAGCGCGGACGCGGCTTGGGCCTCGCGTTGAAAACGGGCCAGCGCTTTCGGGTCGCTGGCAACTTCGTCGGGAAGGAACTTCAGGGCTACGAAACGGTGCAGCCGGGTGTCTTCGGCCTTATAGACCACTCCCATACCGCCGCCGCCGAGCTGCTCGATGATGCGGTAGTGCGAGATGGTCTTGCCGATCACTAGCGCACAATCTTACGGGGGTGAGACAGGCAGGTCAATGAAACCAGAGGAGTTGGCAATCTTTTACGAGGATTTCTCAGCGCAGCAGGCAGGTTTCAGAGATGGTTTGCTGGGTTCGAGTCCTGTACCCGATTGTTCTCCCTCCACCAATGCAAAATTCTAATTCTCGACTCAAATTGGGGGAGGACCTCAAAGCCCACCTCGCCCACTACCGTCCGATCAAAGCTCAGCGTGATCGAGGAAGTTCGGGCGGACGATCTCCGAAGTCAGCGCCGTCCTACTTCCCCTTGCCATCTGGTTTTGCGATCCCCGTAGCGGCTTGGGGGATATCGTCGTGCTGGGTCTTTTGTTGGAGTTGAGCCGCTTTCCTCATTACCTGCCGGGAGCGGTCTTCGAGGGATTTGGCCCGTTTGCGTTCTTGGCGGTACTTCTCACGTGCGGTCAGTTTGCTCTTTGCCATGAGCCCAGCTTGCCACATGCCGGGAGACTTGGCTATCCCGTGGATTACAAACTGCCGTCAAGTGAGTACCTGATCAGAATTGACCATTTTTGAGAGCGGCTTTGGAGACAGTGGGCTCCAAGCAGTGTGCCATATGGAGACCTGTGAGGTACCAAAGCAGCAACAGGAGGAGCCAATGTCAAAGCATGATTCTGTCACCAAACGCCACCGACGTCCGATGTCGGGAAAGCGTGCAGACTACACCGCGCGGACCATGGCCGCTGTGAAGCAGCTCGAACAAGCAGCGAAGCTAAAAGTTAAGGCTGCCTAGCTGCGGTTCAGGATTGCCCAAGTCTCTGCCGCGTACCCTCGGCGGAAACCCTAACATAGGCTGGAATGTGCGCAGTAAACTGGAGTGCCCTATGACTCTAAACGGAGTCTGGGGCGCTTTCGTTTTAGTTGGCAACAGAATTAAAGAAGATGTCTGGCGTAGTACAATCCTTCCGCGATGAGGTTGCTGAATCAACTGGGACTCTTAAGTTTCCTCCTACTCCACTTGCCTTTGGGCTCAACCGGATAGTTCCCCCAGGCCCGCTCCCTCCCAGCCAGCGTCGAAGACTGACGTTCCGTCTCCCGCTGTCTCCGATGCTTCTGTTCCGGAGAGCCCTGCCTCCAGTCCGGGTGACTCAACCAAGCTCGAACCTCTGAAGATTCAAAGAGCGATCTACCCAGCGGCAGCCGCTCAAAAGCAAATACAGGGGCAGGTCTGGGTGAAACTGATGGTTTCTGAAACTGGCGACGTGGAAAATGTCGAGGTCGTCAGCTCAAACGTCACAGCGAGTTCGCATGCTGCCGTCTCGGTACTCCATCGACTACGAAGCTGTGCTGTCTGGGGCGGGGGCGCTCGGCGCCGCAAACACGACGCTATTCCTGAAGGAACGCCTCCCCTTAGTGTGGCGCGATACATATGTGAGGACGATCTCGCACGAGCCGAATCTCGTGCGCTTTCGGCATCGCACGTTCGAATACATCTGCGACGTTTACTCCCGATTGGAAATGACAGGCGCGGTGCCGTATGACCAGACAATCGCGGATCGAGTCATCGGTGCGTTAGGGAAGTCGTCCAGAGCACAACAAGACCGCGACGTGCGGCGGATAAGGATCGAGCCAACCGAAGAATTTGCGGGGACAGAGCGAGACGAAGGGCATTTCATGGCGCACTGCATCGGTGGCGGACTCGACGTGAATGTCTTCTCGCAGGAACGCCGCCTAAATCGGGGCTGGTCGCCCCAAGGAAAGATTTACCGCCACATGGAGAACTACTGCTATCAGCAACCGGGAACTTTTTGCTTCTCACGTCCAATCTATGCAGATGGCTCAAGCGTTCCCCGCTGGCTGGAGTTCGGGTTGCTGAAGAACGATGAGACCCTCTGGGTCGAGGTTTTTGACAACTAGCTTGGAAGATCGATTGTCGTGAAGCGAGATGAGGTCGAGCGTGCCAACTCCAAACGACGACCTCAAAGACCGCCTCGTCCGCGACCGCCAGACCAAGATCAGCGTGGCCGCAGGAAGTCTGGGCGGACGATGTCGATCCCGGTCTGGTTCATGTTGGCAAGCATTGTTTTCAGACGGTTGCACAGGCGCGAATAGCGAGAAACGGCATTATGCCCAGTGCATTCGCGGGGCCGCACAATATGGCACCACTCGCTCAGGAAACAGAGTCCATCAACTACAATTCTTACCGAGAGGATAAGGGCAGATCTAGGGGGGCTGGGAGCTTCAAGACAACTTCGCCTCGAAGGTTGTCAACATCTGGCGCAAGCGGGTGACTTCGCTCCGCTCTTCCATGCCCTCAGGAACAAGTTCGACTCCGTAGCGGTATCCGTTGCGGTTGCGCACTTCGCTTCGTACGCGAATGGGCTTGCCTGAATACGGAGGAGTGAACTCCACTTCGATCTCCTCGCCGAGTCCGAGTTCTACACCCAGCAATAGACGCATGCCACCTTCGCTCATTTCCATGCCGCGCCCATCCCGGATCAGGGTTCGGTCCGGCTTGTGGATGACGGCCCGGACAGGGACATCTATTTTGTAGCGTGGCCAGCGACGTTCTTGCTCGACGGGCAAAGCAGCGGCATCGGTGATGGTAGTAGCCATGACGCCAGCTTATCTGTTTTTCGCGGTTGGTTGAACGTAACGGAGGTAATTGTACCCGCTATCCCATGCGCTTGGCGTGGTCCACTCTTGGGATCACTCTAGCCCGGCGATCTATCGGGTCTGAAAGGTGCGTTGCCAAAGAACTCAGGATGCGGCGGATTCCTTACATTTGCGATACTCCTCTACGGCGTCGTCAAAAAGATGTTTTGCGGTATCAAACTCCTTTTTCCAATCATTAGCTTTCGTCCTTCTATCGATTTCCCGTTTGGCCTCAGGGATAAGGCTCAGCCGTCGAACCTCCTCTGTGATAACAAGCTCCTTGCCTTTTCCTTTCGATGGGTCGTAATAGTGCTTTATGTGTTCGCATTCGGCACAGGCGGGAACCAAATTATCCACATTCTCTGCGAGATCGGGATAGTCGCATTTGGGCAACAAATGGTCGCCTGTACCTGCAACGCCAAACATAGCCAGCAGAGGTTTTGCGCAATAGACGCAACATCCTCTGTCCCGAATAAACGCTTGGAGGACGTTGATGCTCCATCCCTTGAAATAGCGCGAGCCCTTCCTTAAAGCCATCGCAAGTTCTTGCAGTTCTTTTTCACAAGGCATAGCCGTCCCCCTCAAGCAGAAAAATCCGAGCAGTTCGGTTCGATGCTATGCCCTCACGATACGATTGGCGGGCAGGGAAAGCAAAGGGTCACAGTTTTCCACCAACGCACATTGCAGACATCTGCCCAGTGGTTGGTACCGGTGCACCGGCCTCTCGGCAAGTTGCACGGCGGTAGTTCCTATGCGAAACCGAGGGCATACGATGTCGGCTGCCGCCCGTGTGTTTGAACCTCACAGCGTATTGTGCGTTGAGTCACTGACTTTCATCAGTGGCGGCATAGTCTGGCATTGACTAATGATTGATCCGCAAGCACTCCTTCTCCGAGCGGGTCGCCCCAATGAGAAAGCAAAGGAGATTCATCATGTTTGGCCGCATCGTTGAATTTACTCCCAAGCCCGAAATGAAAGACGAAATCGTGAACGTTCTCCGCAGGGAGGTTCTGCCGATCCTGAAGAAGCAGCAGGGATTTATGGAGTTCCTGCCCTTCGTGCCGGAGACCAAGACGGAAAAGTGGATCGCCGTCACTCTCTGGGCCGAGAAGCGGGATGCAGACCGCTGGGAGCGCGAAGGGTATCCCCATGTGGAAGGAATCCTCAAACTCTATCTGGCCGCCCCGGCCATCTGCAATTACTACAACGTGGAAACCTCCCTTTGCATGCACTTAGTAGAAGCCCTGACGGACTAAGGGTTAGTCCTTCTTTCCGCCTTGTACCCTTACCCAGTCATCTTGCCGAGTGCAACTTACTGCAGCGCACTTTCGGTTCCGGCGCAGCCGGAGACCGGAGCGGTGTTGGTGCGTATGACAGCATCCGCGACTGAGCAGAAGGCACGCACGCCCGTAGTGTTCACGTGCTGCGGGTTTGCCCAAGCAGCATAGCCGCTGGACGTGCCCTGCACACTGAAGGTATAGCCGCTCTTGGTGCCCGATGCCAGCGTCGTATCGATCAAGCAGGCGCTAGTCGAGGTGGGAACGACGGTGCCGGTGCAGGTGCCCGTCAGGGCGGTCAGGTTAGACGCAAAGCCTACCGTCGGGTAACTGGAGTTGTATGAAATCATTGCTTCGTTGACGGTTCGAATCGACGCCGCTGCGGACGATTCGTTCGCCGCAATGCGCGCCCGTAGCAGGTTCGGGATAGCAATCGCCGCAATAATCAAGATGATCGCCACCACAATCAGCAACTCGATCAGCGAAAAGCCCTTCTGCCTCTGCATTGGTTCGGATCCCCCTCCGAGGTACGGCGCAACCACGAAACTATTCATCCAGTCGCACTTGAGGGTCCAGCTTCCGACGCACGTGGCGACCGGAGCGGTGTTGGTGCGCACCACAGCATCCGCGACCGAGCAGAACCCGCGCACGCCGGTGGTGTTCACAGTCACCGGGGTTGCCCAAGCAGCATAGCCGCCGGACGTGCCCGACACAGTGAACTTATAGCCGCTCTTGGTACCCGCCGCCAGCGTCGTATCGATCAAGCAAGCGCTAGTCGATGTGGGAACAACGGTGTCGGTGCAGGTGCCCGTCAGGGCGGTGAGGTTAGACGCAAAGCCTACCGTCGGGTAACTGGAGTTGTATGAAATCATTGCTGTGTTGATGGTGCGAATCGACGCCGCTGCGGACGACTCGTTCGCCGCAATGCGCGCCCGTAGCAGGTTGGGGATAGCAATCGCCGCTATAATCAGGATGATCGCCACCACAATCAGCAACTCGATCAGCGAAAAGCCCTTCTGTCCCTGCATTTGCTCGGATCCCCCTCCGAGGTACGACGCAGCCACGAAACTATCCATGCCGATGCACTTGAGGGTCCAGCCTTCCGGCCAGATGACCAAAGTTCCATCCCACTTCAACCCTAAGATTCCAAAGGAATCAGTTTGCGCTGGCTGTGCATGAGAAGGCGGTCCGGTGGTACGCGCTGCAGCGTGGAGTGTCAAGATTTGTCAAAATGCGATCATCTCCGACAAAATGTTGTCAGTCGCTGTGCAATCTTTAGGACGCTGTTGCGTGATCCTAGGGTGCATATCGGAGTAGGACACTTGTCGCAACTCGGCAGCACCCCTGTTACCTGTACTGCCTTATCAAGGTGCGCTATAAGACGGACTATGCGGCTCTCTGCCAAAGGCGTCCTGCTATTACTCCTGCTCTACGTGGCCGCTGCCGGTGTCGCGTTAGCGCAAGAGAAGGGGACAAACTCCAATGGAGAGTACCGAGTTACTCGCGAGACTCCGACCCTGCAGCAGCAGAAGGCGATTGGGTTTCGGCCGCTGACTCCGAGTGAGGGTTTGACGATTCTGGGAGTCGCGCTGGATTCCCGGCATCACCATGTGGATTTCTCCGCCGATTGCTCCCATTTTGTCCATGGACTCTATGAGCGCGCCGGTTTCCCTTACGAATACGCGAGCTCTTCGGACCTTTACGCAGGGATCGACGAATTTCGGCGAGTCGCAAGTCCGCAACCGGGCGACTTAGCCGTCTGGCGCGGACATGCTGGGATTGTGGTCAATCCGGTCCAGCATTCCTTTTTCAGCGTGCTGAGTTCGGGCCCTGGTGTCGATTCGTACGATGCGCCGTATTGGAAACAGCGGGGAAAGCCTCGCTTCTTTCGTTACGTCAAGCCGGCTCCGCAACGCGCTCTCTCCTCCCCGATTCGGACTGCGAGTTGGAAGCCCACGGCCTTGGGCAAAACGAACCCGCGCGAAACGCCTGCTGAAGCCCCAGTGCCTGATACATCGGAAGAGTCCTCCAATGACCTCGCATTCTCCGCGACGCTGGCAGAGGATCATCCGGTACACACGGAGATATCTCATGTTGCGGTCGTAAGTTACGTTCGGCCCAAACCCCAGCAGGTGAGCGCGGCCTTCTTGCAAGCATGCAACGATTCGGAGGAGATGCTTCGCGGGCGCGACCTCTTCAAGTCGGCTCAACCCTTGCTTGTGTTTGACCATTTCGAAGTAGATAAGGTGCATATCACAGGAAACCAGGGCTGGGTCGAGGTTAAGATCGATGAACTGGTTTCACTCGCGGCAGGTCAGACGGAGTTGCACAAGCGGTCGCAACGGCAACGATGGTCGCTGAGACGGCGCGACGACAACAAGAGTTGGAACCTGACTCCTTCGCGCCACGCAATCTACCTTCCTCAGCACACCGCCGAGCGCATCCTGGCCCACGAACTCGCACAGCTCACCGAGGATACTCCCGACAACACCAGTCGAACTCAGGAGAAGGCCGAGCTGGCGCGACTTCTTGATGTGCTTTTCGCAGAATAGCAAACCTTCCGAACTCAGTAAGTGCGCCACCATCGTGGTCCCTGTCACACCGGGATGCGTGATCGGACAAGAATCCTGGCCGCCCTTGAAACATCCGTGGCCAACGCCGGAATTGTTTTCCCACTGCCCAATATCGAAACAAGAGGGGAAATTAAATGTGCAGGTACGTGTTACTCTGGCGCTGGACGCGCTCCACAGTTATTTGCACCGTCGCCACCATCGAGTTTCTGCAACCCCGGCGCGCGGGGAGCGCCGCTTCTGAATGAAAGGCAACAGAACCATGGATGACAAGCATTACCGGGCCCGTATTACCAAGCGCGTCGATTTCGCGCCCGACCTCTGGATGATCCGCATTGATCCAGGGGCCGAATTCCGGTTCACGGCGGGGCAGTACGCCACGCTCGGCGTCGAGCGTGACACGCGCCGCGTGGAGCGGGCGTACTCGATCGCCTCTTCGCCCTACGAAAGGGAACTCGAATTCTTTTTCGAATTGGTGCCGGAAGGCGTGACCACCCCGCCCCTGCACGATCTTCTGCCCGGGGACGAGGTGCTCATGCGCAAGGTGGCCAAGGGCCTTTTTACCTTGGAAACCTCCCAGCCCGCGCGCAAGAAGCACTTCATGGTCAGCACCGTGACCGGAGTGGCGCCGTTTGTAAGTTACGTGCGGACCCTGTTTGCGGACTGGAAGAAAGGCAGCTTCACCGGCGATCACAGCCTGTTTCTGCTGCACGGCGCCAGCCGCTCCTGGGAGTTCGGTTACCGCGAGGAACTGGAGAAGTTTGCCGAGGAGGCACCCTGGTTCACCTACGTGCCTACCATCAGCCGCCCCTGGGAGGATCCGAATTGGAAGGGCGAAGTCGGCCGCGTGGATGAGTTGATACGCAAGTATGCCGACCAGTGGGGATGCACGGCGGCCAACAGCATTGCGTATCTGTGCGGCCATCCGGAGATGATCGAGCACGGCAAGGGTATCTTGAAACGTATCGGATTTCAGAAAGAGAACTTCAAAGAAGAGGTCTACTGGATACCGGCGAAGAAGGCTGGATAGGCCGTCCCAGAAGTATTACGACTCGATCACGCTGAAGCGCGGCGCCACCCAAACTCTACCAATTGCGGTCAGAGTCAGGTGCGTCAGCGGCCTGCCTGAACTGATTGCGTTTGCGATAAACAATAAAAATCATGCCAACCGACATCAAGGTTGGAGGGACGATAAGAATCAGAATTCCACTGCGCAAGGCCTCAATCATTCGAGCGCCGGCGGAGGCCGCCTGCGTATAGCAGAGCGCGCAACTCTGCGAGAAGGCCGGGAGCGGGGCGGAGAGCATGACCAGCGCAACCAGCGCAACACCAACAAGCAGAAACGGTCTCTCGACCCGCACCTTTGCTCTTAACTCTCCTTGTAACTCTCTTCCTAACATCTCTTCTCCTCCGCGCCGTTCCCTTACATAACTCATTTTGAAAATGGCGCGCCGATCAGCATCCGGAAGGAGTCGGTCCACCCATATTGCATCCCCAGCAGGACAGAAATCGTAAAGATGAGGACAAACCACAGAAAGGTCCGCTTTTCCGTCCAAAGATGCATGAAGAACAGTTCCGCCAGCCCCGCCTCGACGCAGGCGACCGTCAGCATGCGCCAGAACATCTGCGATGCGTCGATCTTCTGATAGGCAATTACGAATTGCAAGCCGGCCAAAGCCAACAGGCAAACATAGACGACCAGGTCTTTGCCGATTCCGTCACTCTTATGCGCTTCCGCGGTTGTCATAGCATTCTGCTCCCAAGCTTCTTGATCTAGTGGGCGAGATTCAAAAGGTAGACCAACGGTACGACGAACATCCAAACCAGATCCACGAAGTGCCAGTAAAGGCCCAAGAACCTCGATGTCATCGGCATTGTAGCGGCCGCCCTTGTAGCGCACACCCACAACGATTAGAGCGATTACGCCGCAGGTGACGTGGGTGAGATGCAAGCCCGTGATGCTGAAGAATGACGCCCCGAACAATGCCGGTTCCCCACGGATTCTTAAAGAGCGTCATGCCTTCGTCAATGAGCTCCAGCCATTCCCGAATGTGCAGCAGGGCGAAAGCAATACCCAGAGCCGCGGTAATCATGGTCCAACGGAAGGCTCCGGCTTTGTCTCCCGCCCGCGCAGAGCGCAGTCCGATCAGCATGGTCAAGCTGCTGGTCAGAAGAATGAAGGTCATCAGGGCGACGTTGGTGATGCTGGGGAACGGTCTGGGCCAGTTGGGAGTCCCATTGCGCAGAAATCCATAGGCCACCAGGCACGCGGCAAACGTCATGGTGTCGGCGATAATGAACAGCCACATCGCCAGCTTTTTTGTAGGAATCGAAAACGCCGGTCCTACGGTAAGAGCTGTCGTGTGCCCTTCCATGGTCAAATCCGCTTGGCTCACGGCGCCTCCTAATTGTCGAGTTGGTTAAAGTTTCATCCAAAGCAGCAACAGCAGGTACACCCAAAGAATGCCCATGAAATGCCAGTAACGCGCGGTCGCAACCAGTTGGTTCCGCCGCAGGACCGACTTACTCAGCTTGCGAATGACATAGATCAGTCCGCCCAACCCGCCCAGCACGTGCAGCGCATGCGTGACGGTCAGCAAATAGAAAAAAGAACTGCTAGGATTGGTGGCCAGATAGAGCCCCTCGGCCCTTAGTTGCGACCACGCGACATACTGACCGCCCACAAAAAGCAGGCCGAGGAATAAGGTTATGTAGAGCCAGCGTGCCGGGTCCTCAACCTGACTTTTCATGCCGCCCATGAAAGCGGCGACGCGGCGACGCGAGACTTCCAGGGTCACGCTGCTGGCGAGGAGCAGAAGAGTGTTGAAGTAGAGGATCGAGGGCAGCGTGAAGGTCTTCCAGTCGAGCGATGAACCTTTGCGAACGAACAGTGCGCTGGTGAAAGCGGCAAACATCATCGTAACGGCGAAAAGCACCACCCAAATGGCAGTCGAAGACGGTGGCGGCGAGTAGTCCAGCGCCACACGCAGCTCACCATCCGCCGGAACCAGGTTTCTCCAACCGCCGTTTCCCGAGTGCCCTTCATCGGGCAAACGGTGCGAATCGATTTGCGGCGGTTGATGTATTGTGGTTGCCATAACTGACCTGAACTCCTCCCACTCCGATGCCTGTCTTACTGCGAGTTGATCCTTCTACGAGTTATCTTTGCGAGTTACTTCTCATCGTGCTCCGTCTTAACTTGCTCCGGCGAAGCCTGCATGACATAGTCGCCAACCGAACTCTGCACTCCGTATTGATAGGGATCGTGGTAGACCACCGGATGCTTACCGCCGAAATTGTCGAAAGGCGGCGGCGTAGCCGTGCTCCACTCCAGCGAAGTGGCCTCCCACGGGTTATCCGGCGCCGGCTTGCCCCAGAACCGGCTGTGAATCAGGTTGTAGACAAAAATAAGCTGGGCCGCACCAGTAACGAGAGCAGCGACGGTGATGAAGCGATGCACCGGGATCAGCGGCTGCAGAAAGTCATCCGTGAACGTCGAGTAGCGGCGCACATTTCCGGCCATGCCCAGGTAATGGAATGGCATAAAGATGCAATAGGCGCCGACGAAGCTGAGCCAGAAATGAATTTTCCCCAGAGTCTCGTTCATCATTCGTCCGAACATCTTTGGGAACCCAGAAGTAAGTTCCGGCAAAGATGCCGAACATGGCCGCGACGCCCATCACCAGGTGGAAATGGCCCACCACAAAGTAAGTCGCATGGAGCATGATATCGATCGAGGGCTGAGCCAGGAAGAAGCCGCTCACGCCGCCGCTGACGAACATCGAAATAAAGCCCAATGCAAACAGCGAAGCCGAGTTGATACGCAGCTTGGATCCATACAGACTGAAGGTCCAGATCAGCACCACGATGGTGGACGGGATGGTTATGACCAGCGTGGGGAAAGAGAATGCCAGCGAGGAGTACGGATTCATCCCGCTGACAAACATGTGATGCCCATAGACCATGTAGCTGAGGACGGCCAGCGCTCCCATGGAATAGATGAGCACCCTCTGGCTAAGCATCGGCTTGCGCATGTTGGTGATCAGGATATGGGAAACGATGCCGATGCCGGGCACGATCGCGATGTAGACCTCGGGATGTCCAAAGAACCAGAACAGGTGCTGCCATAGGAGAGTCGAACCTCCGGAGTGCGGCAGCAATTGGTCATTGATCGACCAGGCCCGACGGGACAAAGAAGCTGGTACCGGCTACGTGATCGAGAATGGCGAGGATACATGCCGGCATTAACACGGCAAATGCTGTCAGCCCCATGCATGAGGTAATGAACCATGCCCATGCGCTGAGCGGGAGGCGCAGCAGGCTCATGCCTTTAACCCGCAGATCAAGCGTGGTGGGGATGAAGTTCAATGAGCCCAGCAACTGGCCAACACAAAACAGCGCAATCGAAGTCATCCAAAGGACCACCCCCATACCTTGGCCGGGGCCCGCAACCGAACCCACCGCATTGAGCGGCGCGTATTGCGTCCAGCCCCCCAGGGTCGGTCCGTCGCCCACGAAGAACGACGCACATCAGAACCACGAAAGCCGTGAACGTGACCCAGAACGACATCATGTTAAAGCGCGGGAAGGGCATGTCCTCGGCGCCGACCTGGATGGGCAGGAAGAAATTACCGAAGGCCGCGAAGGGCGCGGTCGTGAGCACAAAAAAGACCATGATCGTGCCATGCATGGTCATCAATTGCAGGTAGTACTCCGGCGTCATCACTCCGCCAGGAGCGCCGTTCTTCGAAAGCAATTGCAGGCCGGGGATCGCGGCATTGTTCCAAGCCAGGTGGATGCGCATGAACCAGGAAAGCACCATTCCGACAAGAGCGGCGACCAGCGCCAACGCGTAGTACTGCTTGCCGATTACCTTATGGTCGAGACTGAAGACGTGCTTCCGAATGAAACTGGTCGGAGGAGCGTGGTGCGCCGCGTGCGCTGCTACGTCGTGCATATCCTCACCTCAAAAGATTTGTCCGTGATCCATTCGTGCGCGATCGCGGACCGGAAGAGCTACTGCATTGCCGCTTCTTTCTTAATCCAGTCATCGAAGTCCTGCTGCGACATGACGTTCGAGGTATGCCTTCATGTTGTAATGTCCCAGGCCACAAAGCTGGGTACAGACAATTTCGTACTTACCGATCTTGGTGGCCGTGAAGTGCAGAGAAACATCCAATCCGGGAACAAAATCCTGCTGCACCCGCAACTCCCGCACATAAAAAGGAATGTCCAACATCTTTCGAATGCATGAGCAGATGGATTTCCTTGTTCACCGGAATCGCCATCTCGGCGGTCACAATGTCGTCTTTGGCATCCTGATCGTGGTCGGGGTCGAGACCAAAGAAATTCTGCGTGCTTTCATTAATGAGCTCTGGGTGCAAGGCGCCGAACGTTCCATCCGGACCGGGGTAGCGGAAATAGAAAGCAAACTGCCCGGCTTGGACTTGGATGGGCATGGCGTTGGCCGACGGCGGGGTGAGATACACGTTGGCCCATGCCTTGACCCCGAAGATTCCGAGGGCCAGGACTTCTATGCCCACCACCAGAAAGGCAGCAATCACCAAACCCTTGGCGCCGCCGGGAAAATTCTTAATCTTTGCGTCGGGGCCAGGGTTCGAGAACTTCCAGATGAAAAAGGCCAAAACGAACTGTGCGGCGAGAAAGGAGATCCCAGCCTCCGCCATGGTCTCTGACATCTGCTCATCGATCAGAGCTCCATGGGTCGAGATGTCCTCCGGCGCCACCCAGGTGTGTCGCAGGATGGGAATCGCGGAAAGGATCGCGATTACGATGATGGTGACCGCAAAGAATTTCGCCATGATGTCCTCGCCTTGACCGGTTTCAGCTCGTCTTCATGAGTCCGTTGCAGGAAGGATTGCTCGCCCTCCCCGCGGCGGACCTCACGATCAACGCCTCGCGAAACTGATGCGCTATGCCACCCCTTGTGACGGTCCGGCAAAGGATTTGATCGCGCTCGTCTCGTCCTTTTGAATATCGAAAACGGCAGACAGCCGGGTCAGTTCGAGCAAGTCATGTACTCGCTTGTTCAGATTGGTGAGCTTCAATTGCCCACCCTGGTTCCGAATCGTGGTGTGAGCCTTGACCAACTCTCCGACACCAGAACTGTCGACGTACTGAACTTCGCCGCAGGTTCAGCACGATCGCCTTGGCGCCTTTTTCCGCCAGATCTCGAACAATCTCGCGGAGAATGACATTTCCCTCGCCCACCGTAATTCTTCCGCTGATGTCCAGAACGGTCACTCCGCCCACCTGGCGGGCGTTGGTTTGCATCTTGACGGGGCTCCGTCCTTCCATTCCGATTCCCAGCCGGTCAAGAACGGCGCACGCGGAACTCGCAAGTTCCTTTGACTCTGTCCGAACCACAATCAGCGAACGCCCTTCTTTGAGTACTTCCTGGAAGAAGGCCACGTCCTCAGAGGACTTTTCAGCCGTTGTCGGCTGCGGCGCGTTCGCCTCTCGTGTTGCCGCCGATCCGGCGGCGGAGCCCGCGCCCGCGCCCGCACCTGCGCCTGTGAGCAGCGCGGCAGCACCGATCCCCAGCGCGAATACCGTCCCGATCCCGGGAAGAAGCAGCGTTGCCGCGACCACCCCGGTGGTCAACCCAGCGGCTCCCCCCACGAAGCCTCCCACAAATGCGCCGAGCTCTTTCGCGATGGTTTTGGCTTCGCTTTCCGAGCGCGTTAAGAAAACGATGGATTCTTCCGGAACGCCCCGCTCCCGCAACTCCTTGACCGCCCCCTCCGCGTGATCACGCGAAGAAAATACTCCGATTGCGGTTTCCATGTACCCTCCTGTGCCATCGCTGAAGGCTCCGCAGCATCTCCGGCTCTCGGTCGCTCCTTGCGGAGCGTGGGAAACGGCGGGATTGGCCAGCTCTCGGATTGATTCTGTATCCGAGATTTTTTACCCGAGAATTCTCACTTAGCCTTGAACGTGAAATTGGCGGTTGCCGCTGCGCCCGCCGCCACCGTCACCTTCTGGGTCTGCGTACCGTAGGTTTCCTGCCACGCCGTCACCGTGTAATTTCCAGCAGGCACATTCTGGATCGTGTAGGAACCATTCTCGTCCGTAGTTGCGTACGGACCCTTTACCACCGCGAACCAGCCACTCATCCACGGATGGATATTGCACTTGACGTGGATCATTTCTGGAGTTTTCCAACTCTTAACCACCGGCGCAGCCCCTGGCGGTTGCGACTGGTTCCAGGGAATATTGCCGGTAAGAGGATTGGGTTCCGGGTGGATATTGTGGGCCGTCGGGTCGCTGGTCTGCACTTTGAATTCCTGGCCTACGTCCATGGCCAGCACGTGGGGAGTGTACATACATCCTTTCTGGTCGAATATGGGGACTTGGGTGGGTTTCGCGTTGAGCTCACTGGCACTCAAACCTTCGGAAATATAGAGAACAACATTCTCCAAACCGCCACCCTTGCCGACCACGACATTTTCAGAATGGGCAGGGTTGCCCGCGTGTGCCTTGTCGCAGACAGGGTCCTTTGACATCTCGATACCCTTCATGTGCGGGGCCGTGCCGTCGAGCTTGACGGTGCCGGTAATTTTGCCCTCACCGCCGCGCTCGCCTTGTGGCTAATCGTTAACGATCCAAGACCGACCAACACTAGAGTGGCTAAAATCGCAGCCCACCCACGGTTGCGTTGATGCTTCATGGCTTTTCTCCTAAGTTCGGAAGGGTTACCCTCCCAATCACTGTGCTGGTGCATTTGGATTCACCGGTTTCAACCCCAGTTGGTGGGCAATCTCCCTTTCTTTGGCGTTGTAGGCGTTATGCGGCTGCAGCGAGCGCAGATAAAACACCAAGTCCCAAGCCTCCTCCGGCTTGATGTTGTCGGCGAATGACGGCATGGGCGTGCCGTCCAAGCCGGTCATGAAAATCTTGTAGATGTCCGCATCAGTGCTTCCGCAAAGCGGTCGCGAGCCGTCGGTGAAGTTGAACGGAGAAATAGGCCGCCCAAGGTCATCGGTAAGGGTTGAGGAGGAAGGGCCATTGGCCATGCCCTGGACGCCGTGGCACTTCCAGCATTCCATCTTCCGGAACACCTCTTGCCCAGTCTTGACCCTGTCCGGAGTGATTTCCGGCTCTCGGAGGGATCTGGATGGGCGTTCCAGCTTTCTCATTCTGCCAGCGCGGCGAAAAGTGTTTGATCCAAGCCACCAGGTCGGCCCGCTCCTGCTTGGTCAATGCATTCCACGACGGCATATTGGAGCGATCCAAGCCACGCCCGATGCTGTCAAACAGATCCTCGTCCGTGGGCAACGTCCCGGTGGGAGTGGATCGGCATTTGAAAATCGCGAGTTGGAAGTTACGCGGCTGCGGATTGATCCATGGCATGTTCTCCCCGTTGCCGTCCCCGAGATGGCCGTGACAGCCGACGCAGTACCGCCGATACGGCATGGCGGCGGCGGGGGCGACGCCGGTTATGTTGCCAATGTGGCTGGACGCCGCCGGCGAATGCAACCACTCCTGCTGCTGATACGTAGTGAGTTGCGCGTACGAGGCAGCGGAGAGACAGAGAGCGACAACCACGCTCAATAACAGCGACCACTTGAATAAGTTGGTATTCATAGTCATCCCCCTCTCTAGAAGTCAAAGTCAAATCCGAACAGCAATTCACTGGTGTTTGTGTTGGTGGGATTGCCAGCGAGTTAAGAGGACCGGTAAGGTCCTGGTGGAACAAGTTGAATTCGCCGAAATAGGCAAAGCCGGCCCGGCTGGTCATAAACGGGTTGTAGCGGTAGCCGATCGAATAGTTGTTGATGTTTCCCAGGTTGGACGGGGTCCCCGGAGTTGCTTGCTGCGACATTCGTTCCGCCTCAAAGACGGCCTTGAAGATGAGCTGCGGACTGTACACGTAGCGAGCTTCGAAGGTGTAGCCGTTCCAGGTGGGCGCCCGCGCTCCCGGCGGAAGAGTTGTTCCCGGCGTATTGTTCGGAGGACAGCTGGGGATAGCCGGAGGGTGCCGTGCAGGTGGCAGTTCCATTGCCATCCGAGGCTATTGCGCTGCCATAACCCTGCCCGAACCATGCGTTATCCGACCCGTGCTGGGTCACGACGTTGATGTCAAAATGGGGACCCAAGTAGAATTGTCCGTAAAAGCCCACACGACTGAAGCTCTTGTTGCCAATTCCCGAACCAGGGATGGGCACCCCGGCATTCGTCAGATAGTAGGTTGCCGCCTGTCCTACAAAGGCGTAGGCTCCGAGACGCTCCGTCCCCAACTTGCCCGCATCAAAGGCCTGGTCGAAGGTAAAGAATCCGCTATAGGAGTTAGCTCCGGTAATCAGGCCCACGCTCCCATCGTTCGAACTCAGCAGGGCAGCCGAAATACGCGTCCGATCGTCCACCGAGTGTCCCATGTACTCCACGCCGAGCTGGTTGTCCCCCATTTGCCCGAACGTGTTTCCGTCATTCACCGGGATGAAGTGATAGGTCTGATAGACACCGCCGTTACCGGTGAGCCATAGGGTGCGTTTTTCAGAAAGCAGGTTGTTGAGCTCGAATTTACCCAGCTTGATGTTGAGCCAAGGGCTGCCCCCGATGTTATCCACGCGCGCATTGACGCTCTCAAAATGAAACGATCCGGTGGAATCCGACGACGGAAGCACATAGAACGAGAAGTTCTTTTCCAGAGTTCCGCCGGTATGGAAGTCGAGCCCGCTCAAGTCAAAGCCGGACGACGTGATGCGTTGCGCCGTCGAACTTGAAATCCCGCTGCTGTTGTATGTGTCCACCTGGTTCAGGCTGCTCACCCGGTGCCAGATCGGCGTGATACGGAAAGTCACCGGCCAGTACGAGGGATTCTGCCAGATGGGAGAATCCCGATCGTTCATCAACTGATAGCCATTGTCTCGGAACTTCAGCCCGAAGTTGTTCAAGGCGGGCCACGACTCGTGGCAGGCCGAGCAACGCAGCCCATACTTCCTGGCGAAGGCTGGTAACGCCCTCGCCGGCTGGCTGGCGCCCAAGAGCAGAAAGACTAACGCGAATGCAGCGGCGAAAACGGAACTTACCCGCTGCGGCTTCTGACAGAGATGAGACTGCGCCCACATACGCATGGCTGCACTCCTCAGACTAAGCTCACAAGTTTTCTTGCAAAAACGGAAGTCCCCACTACACCCAAACCAGAGCGCGCTGGGAGCGGCTAAGCATAAAGACCACGGCTTAGTAGCTTGCTGCGCCCGACCCAACAGGTTTACGGTTGGTGGTCTAGTTACCCTACCACCCCACAGGCGCGGAATAGTACTACCGTCAGAAACGAAGTGCAAGGGATTTGTAAGATTTTTTTTACAATCTTTTGACATGCCGCCCGAGCGTGATCGGAGAAACGGCAAGTAGAGTGCTCACGATGCCAGTTGACAGCGATGAACCCAGCGTAAGAGACTCTTGCATCGGGAATACCGGAGCCAGTCGTGATGTGGGACAAGAGTTTTCGCGGTAAGGGGCTGGTTCGTTGGGTTGCGTTACACGGGGTTATGTTTCATCGATCTGCGTCTTGATCTGCGGATGACCGCAGTATTTCTTCTGCTCACAGCGGCGGCAATCCCCTTGCACGGCCGTGAAAAGAATGTTCTCGCGTACGGCGAGGGCCTGATCATCAATATTCCGCTGCCGGAGCCCGAAGTGGCGCAGGTGGTGGAAGACGTGGCGCAGAACACAATTATCCGGGGAACCAAGGAATACGACAAAGACGAATACGTCAAGGGAGCGGTCGCGGCCACGTCGACGCCGGG
This sequence comes from uncultured Acidobacteriaceae bacterium, assembly GCA_963725245.1. Lineage (GTDB taxonomy): Bacteria > Acidobacteriota > Terriglobia > Terriglobales > Acidobacteriaceae > Acidiflorens. The sequence goes on from CAVRYC010000001.1 coordinate 24,417, forward strand.
TTTTCCGGCAATGGACGGAGGGCGGCAAGGTTTTCTACAAGGTGCGGAAGCACGCGCTCGATCCGCGGAATTTCAAAAACAGCGGCGATCTGGGGACGCTCGCCGTGCGCTACGTGGTGCAGGTACAGGGCTTCGAAAATACCGTGCTGCGCATTGACGCTGTGTTTGTGGAGGATTTACGGCACACCGTCCATCTCTCGAACGGCTCGGTGGAAAGCGAGGAGTACAAGGACATCCGCGAACGCCTGGACGCGGTCGAACTGATGAAAAAGGAAAACGCCGAGGCTTTGCGAGCGAAACAGGAACGCTTGGCGAAGGAAAACTTCGGCCTGGGCAGTGACACGGTTGTGTTGAGCACTCCGCCGCCGGAGACGCCCATCGAAAACACGCATGGCGAGAGCCCGATGGGGGCCACGCGCGGCCAAGCGGCGGCGTACGAGCTGCCCGCTCAATCGCTGGAGCAACGCGTCGCCGAGCTGCGCAGTCAGGTGGAACGGCTAGTCAAGAAGCCTGGAGCTGCGCTCAAGTCTGCTCCGTTCCACACCGCAAGCACGCTGAAATCTCTGGAGCCCGGAGTCGAAGTCCTGATTCAAATTTCTACGACTTACTGGTACGGGGTCGAAACCCGCGACGGACAGCACGGATGGATTCGACGCGACCAGTTGGAGCAGGTGCCATGACCGGGCAAGGTTTGCCAGTCGCTACTTTGCCAGTCGCTACTTTGCCCTGGGCTCGCCGAGTCCTTCGCGCCGCGCTCTCCGCATTTCTCCTGGTCGTGCTTCCAGCGGCTTCGGCGCAGAGCGGCCGCGCCCAAGCGAGTCCGCAAGCAGGGCCGTATGAGCGCACCTACAGTCAGTCGAAAAGCGCGGTGGAAAAAGCGCTGAAGGAGTTGCAACCCTCCATGCGTGGACGGCTGCCGGTGCTGGAAGGATTCGCCTTGCCGGGCGATCATCCTTTGAGCCAATACCGGCGCGCTTATTACCAATCTGCCGTGCAGGTGAGTTCGACGGCATCGGGTGGATCGGTGGTGCGGGTGAATAGCAAGGTGACGGCGTGGTACACGGATTCAACTCCATCTCGTTCGGGATACCAACTGCTGCCTTCGAATGGCCGGATCGAATCCGACCTTCTTGACCAGCTATCCGATCTGCTAGCGAGCAGCGCTGGTGCGACGAATTCGGGCGGAAGTTCTAGCGGACAGTTCCAGGGAAGGTTTTCCGGTGACCGCGCCACCGGCGGCGTCCGGCAAGCGGTCAGCAACCCCGGAAAAAGGAGTTGCGGGCATCGCGGAACCCGCGATCTCGGCGCCGATGCCGCAGTTGCCGGAAACCGGGCGCGCGTTCTCGTCTTCATTGGAACCGGGCCTGTCCAGTCAGCAACGGGCGGAGACGAGAAATCCGCAGAACAGAGCTGCCGATCAAGCGGAAGCCAGGTTGCGGGAGGAGGTGGCGAGCTTGGAGGAAGTGCTCAAGAACCAGGCGCATCCCAAGAATCTGGTCGCCATAAAGAAAACCGGGACTCCGGTAGTTGCGTCTCCCAGTTTGGAGGCCAAGACTTTGTTTTTGGCGACCGCGCACGATGAATTTGAGATGTTGGATTTCAATGCGGACTGGGTTCACGTGCGGATTTCGGGCTTGTCGCGGGGATGGATTTGGCGCACCAGCCTGGAGATGCCGGAGGGTATTTCGGACGTTCCGCTGGCCAACACGAAGGCCGCACCGGTTGCGGTCGATCTGTTTCTGGTGTCGCGCGAGGAAACTGCGCCCTTCCCGGGAGATTGGGATGCGCTTCGGGGCAAGAACGTGAAAATCATCTCGGTGCAAAAGATCCAGGAAAACGAAGCAAACAGCGGTGCGCAAGCAAAACTGGAGTTCGCCAAGTCTTTGCTCGACAAGAACTATGCGGAGCTGGCGGCAAAATCACAGGAACTCGCCGGAGTGGTGTTGATTTTCGATTCGGTCGATGGCGGCATGATCGCCGTAACCCTGCCCACGGTTCAGCAATGGAAGGCGGGCAGGTTGACCGACGCGGCCCTTTGGCATCGGTGTTATTTTGATCCGCCCGAGACCTTCAGTGCTTCCAGTCCTGCGGTCTCCAGTTCTGCGGGCAACCACTAACGGTGCCGGCTGCCAAGGATTGCGTTTGCAGGATTGCGTTTGAAGATTGCGTTTGACGATTGCGTTTGAAGATTGCGTTTGACGCGAGCAGCGTGAGAGCAAAACTCGGTGGCGCTTTAGGTTTCTGACTTGACATTGAACCGATGACGCGGTACCAATGCTGTCTTCTGACTTTCGCCGATCCAATGTCTCGTGGGGAGTTTATTGGGGCGATGCCGGTTTGAGTTAAACCGCCGGATGAGGGCGGCAGGGGCAAACGGGCGAGTGTGGGGTCCATGTTGCAAACATTTGTCTCTCGGTTGCGCGATTACGCCGAGCTTACCAAGGCGCGCATTACGACTCTGATCGTTCTTACGGCGTGGTGCGGCTACTTCTTTGGCGCGCACCGCTTGGGCGTTTCGTCGTGGTCGCTGGGCTTGTTCCACGCCCTGTTGGGTGTGGCGCTGGTTTCGAGCGGAACGGCGGCGCTGAATGAAGTGCTCGAAGCGAGCGTGGATGCGCGGATGCGGCGCACCGCGCTGCGTCCTTTGCCTGCGGGAAGGATGACCACGGCCCACGCGGCTATCGTAGGACTGGCGCTGACTCTGGGTGGTTCCGCTTATCTCGCAATCTATGCCAACTTACTAACTGGGTTATTAGTGTTTTTGACGGCGCTGGTGTATCTGGCGGCCTACACTCCGCTGAAAAAAGTTTCTCCCGTGTGCACATTTGTAGGCGCGTTCCCGGGGGCGATGCCGGTGGTGCTGGGGTGGACGGCGGCGCGCGGAAAACTGGAAGTCGAGACTCTGATTCTTTTTGCCATCATGTTCGTCTGGCAGTTTCCGCATTTTCTTTCGATCGCATGGCTCTATCGCGAGGACTATGCGCAAGGCGGCATTCGCATGTTGCCGGTGGTGGATTCCGATGGGAAGTCCACGGTGTGGCGGATTTTGGCCTATTCCGGAGCGTTGATTCCGGTGAGTGTTTTGCCGGTTGCGCTGGGAATGGCTGGGCGCTTGTATTTGGTCGGCGCGATCCTGATGGGCGCGGCGCTGTTCCGCGTGTCCATGGGAATGGCGTATCCGCAACTGCTGGCAACGGCTCCAGCATCCAAACCGTCGGCTCGGCGTTTGCTCCAGGCGACGATTATCTATCTGCCCGCGCTGTTCGCGCTCATGATGGCTAACTCGGGAAGTTAGTTAGGCTTCTCCACGAAAGTCCAGCCGGCATCGAACCTAATCTTCCGATATCCTTGGAAGGTGCAGACTCTAAGCCTCGGTTTCGTTTTGCGGCAGATGCCGCTCTTTTTTCAGGCGATTGGCACCCATGTTGCTGGAGCCGCGCTATGACGCAAAGCGCTGATGTTGGGGAACCGAGGCCGCTCTCGACGGGGTTTTGGCGTTCGCTGTTCAAGAAGCGCGCCGGCGCACCGCCGCTCACCGATCCGCTCCATTGCGATGTACCCTTGCTGCGTCACGCCGAGATTGCCGCGGCCTACACCGGCCAACGCGTGGCTGGTGATTTCTATGAGTTCTTGCGGGTAGGGCGGTCGCGCATGCTGTTCGTACTGCTGGATATTGCCGGCCTGCGGGCAGACACGCGTGAAATCCTGATCGCCGTGCAGAAAAAGTTCCGAACGCTTGCGCCCGTTCTCTTCGCCGGAGAAGACCTCAACGAGACCACCGCCATGATCGAACTGTGCCATGAGATGAACCGCACGATTTTGCGTCGTGGTCTTCGCAGTTGTCCTGCGTTCATCGGTTGCTATAACGAGGATCTGGGGACGGTGTGCTACGCCAATGCGGGCCACACTCCGGGACTGCTTCGAGACTGCGCCGGAGTCACGCTGCTCGACGCAACCGGGCTGCCGCTGGGCTTGTTTTCGCACACGACGCAGAGTGCGGCGACCTGCCACCTGGTGCCAGGCTCGGCTCTTGTGGTCGTCTCACGCGGGCTCGTGGAAGCGGACTGCGAGGATGCCGACTGCGAGGACGCGGAATTCGGGCTGGAGCGGGCAAAGCAAACTCTTCAGGACGCGACCGTTCTCAAGGCGCATGACCTGTGCCTGAGCATGCTGCAGGCGACTCGCCAGTTCACACGGACGGCTCCCGCGCACAACGATCTGACCACGCTGGCGCTGGTGCGGAATGCGTCTCAGGCTGCGGTCTGAAATGTGCGGTCCCAGAACCAGACCTTCGGGAATAAAACAACCCTTCAACAGTTATCAAGATTGTACGGGCGAAACGCCACCCGGCTGAAGGTCCCCGGTTCCGCCCGACGGATCGCTGATGCTCCCGACTTAGTTGCGGGAATGAGTTACGGAGGCGCCGGTTGGCGCCTTTCTGGTTTAAGCTGTTGGCGTCGTGTCCATGGAAGAACCCAGCGCCGGGAGCTTTGAGGAGTTGGCCATGCCGCTCTTCGACTCGCTTTATAACTTCGCGGGCTGGTTGACGGGCAACCGTGAAGAAGCGGAAGATCTCGTCCAGGAAACCTACCTGAAGGCGTTGAAGGGCTTCTCGTCCTTTCAGCAAGGGACAAACTTCCGCGCCTGGATCTTCCGCATTTTGCGTAATGCATTCCTGACGTCGCGCACCGGCCTGAAGGCGACGCGAACGGTTCCGCTGGAGAGCGACGACGAGGAGACGGCCGTCGCATCTGCGACAATGGACACGCCGGAATCGATCTTGCTGGGCCGCGCCAGCCAGGAAGCCATTTTGGCCGCGCTCGGGAAACTGCCAGTCATCTTCCGCGAAGTGCTACTGCTCTCGGACGTTGAAGAGATGAGCTATCAGGAAATTTCTGAGACCGTTTCGATTCCGATCGGCACGGTGATGTCACGCCTGTATCGCGCTCGCCGCGCGATGCGGGAAGAGCTGCGGGGGGCAAGCAATGGCTAGCGATATCTGGCAGCCAAAGATCGATCGCTACGTGGACGCGGAGCTTTCCGAGGAAGAGATGCGCGCCATGGATGCGCACCTGCGCGAGTGTTCCTCATGCGCCGCCCAGGCCCTGCGCCAGATGCAACTGAAGCGTGACGACCAAGCTCGCGGCCCGGCGCTACGCGCCCTCGCCGCAGTTTCGGCGGAAGATAGCAGACCAGGTTATAGCAAACCAGGTTATAGCAGATCAGGTTATCGCAAATCAGGTTGGCGCCCGCAGGCCAGTCTCATGGCGCTGGGGATGGGCGCCTCTAATGGCAGCGGCGGTAATGATCCTCCTGGTTGCCGGAATATTTCTAAGTCGTTCGTCGGAGCAGGCGCGGTCAGGACAGTTGCTCTCCGAGTTAACCGATATCCATGTTGCAAACCTTGCCGCCTCCAGCCCGGTGGACGTAGTGTCCTCCGACCGGCATACCGTCAAGCCTTGGTTCCAGGGCAAAGTGCCGTTCACGTTTAATCTTCCGGAACTCGCAGGCTCCCCATTTACGCTGGTTGGCGGGCGGCTTACCTACCTCGATCACGAACCAGGCGCTCACTTGATCTACAACATCGGCGCTCATCACATTTCGGTATTCGTCTTCCGGGACCAGCCGGATCTCGCCCATGCGTTCTCAACGCGCGAGTCGTCCAGGGACGTGCTCAAGTTCCATGTGGAGTCCTGGAGCGCGCATCAATTGCGTTACTTTGTCGTGGGTGACGCCAGCGACGAATCCATCCACCAGCTAACCAGCATGTGGAAAGAGGCAGGGAATAGCTGAGCCTCATCCGCTGAGGGTGACTGCGGCGCGCGCCACGAGTTCTTCAGCAATCTGCAAAGGCCGCGTCTTTGTTGGCTCTGGGAGGCACGGCGTTAAGCCGCGCCCTTCCCAAAGCGATTTATGAAATAGCTAGCAGCAGCCCATTCTCACTTCGCCGGCAGCGGTAAGCGGAGTACCGAACGCCTCTTGTGGCGCCGGTGCGCCATTCAGCGTCCGGATCCAACGCCGCACCGCGTCGAATACGACGAGCACTACGCCTGAGATAAAGATGACCATGAGGACTGAATCCAGATAGCCGGTAAATACCAGACCGGGCTTGGAGGTCAATGGCCAGAAGATGTTCTTGATCGCCAGCACTCCTGCCGTCACCGTAGTGACGCCAACGAAGCACATCGGAACTCCCGTAATCCAGGCATATTTCTGCTTGCCCATGTTAATGAGGAAGGTCGTGGTCACCGCCAGGGCGATGGTTGCCAGCAACTGGTTCCCGGTTCCGAACAACGGCCATATCGTGGAAATACTTCCCGTATAGATCATGTACCCCCAGCCTAAAACTACCAGCGAACTGGTGATCAGATTTCCCGGCAACCAGGCACTGTTGCCGAAGGGCTTGTGCACTTTGCCCATGAGTTCCTGCAGGACATAGCGGGCCACGCGGGTTCCCGTGTCCACCGTGGTCAGGATGAAAAGGGCTTCAAACATGATGGCGTAGTGATACCAGTAGCCCATCAAACGAGCCATCCCCGGCAGGCCCTTGAAGATCTGTGCCATGCCGATCGCCAGCGAGACCGCGCCTCCCGTCCGCCCGGCAAGTTTTTCTCCAACTTCGCGGGAGTACATATCCAGATTGACCGTGGTCAAGCCCAGGTGGCTGAAGACCGCGGGCGTAGTGTTGATAGCAAAGTAGTCGCCCGGATACATAGAGCAGGCTGCAATTAAAGCCAGCACGCCGACCAGCGACTCCGCGAGCATGGCGCCGTATCCGATGAAGCGAGCGTCACTTTCCTTATCCAGCATCTTCGGTGTTGTGCCGGAGGACACCAGCGCGTGAAAGCCCGAAATCGCGCCGCAAGCAATGGTCACGAAGAGAAACGGGAATAGCGTTCCTTTGATGATCGGCCCACCGCCATGAACGAACTGCGTGACGTTCGGAAATTGAATGTTGGGATGAACCAGGAAGACGCCGATGACCAGGACGGCAATCGTGCCCAGCTTAACGTAGGTCGAGAGATAGTCGCGCGGCTCGAGAACCAGCCACACGGGAAGAACCGAAGCCACCAGCCCGTAGATGGCCATGAAGATGGTGATCTGATGGGGCGTGAAGGTAAGCGCCGCTGCGGCTCCGCTCTGCGCCACAAAGTGCCCCGCGACCACGCTGCCTAGCAAAAGGACGACCCCAAAGATACTGGGGCCGGTGACGGTAATTTTTCCGGCATGGCTCTTGAACATCCACAATCCCATGATGACGGCGATGGGGATAGTCATGCCGATGGTGAACACGCCCCACGGGCTATTCGAAAGCGCATTGACCACAACGATGCCGAGGCCGGCGAGCGTCGCCAGAAGAATAAAGAGCATGGCGATCATCGTCACCAGGCCGGCAAAGGGACTGATTTCGGTGCGGGCAATATCCGCCAGCGAGCGGCCGCGGTGACGTATCGAAGCCACCAGCACGGTGAAGTCCTGCACACAGCCGGCGAGGACGCCGCCGATCAGTATCCACAGGAAACCCGGGGCAAAGCCGAACTGCGCCGCCAGGGTAGGCCCCACCAGCGGACCGGCTCCAGCGATGGCCGCGAAGTGGTGTCCGAAGAGCACCCAGCGCGGTGAAGCGACATAGTTATGTCCGTCCGGGTAAAGGTGCCCCGGAGTGGTGCGGCGATCGTCGAGGGACAGAGCTTTCGCGGCAATGAAAGCACTGTAATAACGGTAGGCAAGGGCGTAGACGCACAGCGCGCCCAACAAAACAGGGAAAGTATTCATGACTCGCTCCAGTTCCGGCAAGTAGTGGCCGATCCTGCCAGCCCGATCAAAAACATCCTACACGCATTGTGGAAACCGGCAAAATGAATTCCCTTGCGCGAATCATGCGCTACAATGGCGGGCGTATTCTGGCAAAGGACCGGCAAGCCACGCCAAGATCGATGATCGAAGAACGTGGAGAGACGGGCGCCCTCGCCCTTCCCGCCGCGCGCCGTTCGGCAGCTGTGGCTGCCGAACCGAAAGGATCGAATATGCACATGCCACGAGAGAAGCAAGCGGCGACTCAGGAACAACCCCTTGTCCGCTTTGGCCTGGGGCTCGCCAACTGGAGTGAGCGCTGGTTTCCGGATCCGCTGATTTTTGCGCTGCTCGGAATCGTGGTGGTCTTTGTGGTCGGCCTGCTGCTTCATCAGAGCCCCGCCAAACTCGCCATCCAGGGTGGCAAGAACTTCTGGAGCCTGGTCCCTTTCACCATGCAGATGGTGATGATCATCATCGGCGGATACGTCGTCGCCTCGACGCCGATCGTGTATCGCGCCATCCGCGCCTTAGCCGGAATTCCAAAGACGCCGCGCGGAGCGGTCGCCCTGGTGGCGTTGTTCTCCATGCTGACCTCGCTGATCTCCTGGGGCTTGAGCCTGATTTTCAGCGGACTCTTTGTTCGCGAACTGGCCCATCGCGTCAAAGGAATGGACTACCGCGCTGCCGGCGCTGCTGCGTATCTCGGGCTGGGAGCCGTCTGGGCGATGGGGCTCTCTTCTTCCGCCGCCATGCTGATGGCGACCAAGTCCGCCATGCCGCCGTCGTTGTTCAACATCAGTGGTCTGATCCCGCTCACCCAAACTCTCTTCTTGTGGCAAAGCATCGCGACGACGGTGATCCTGATCGTGCTCTCGGTGCTGATCGCCTGGTTGTCCACGCCGTCGCCGGAGAACGCCAGAACCGCCGAATCCTACGGCATCCAATACGAACCGATTCGCTCCAGCCTGGAGCCCAAGAGCAAGCCCGGCGAGTGGCTGGAATACAGTCCGCTGCTGACCATTTTGGTCGCCGCGCTGTTGTGCTGGTATCTGGTCGATGTATTCCGCACCTCGCCGCAAGGCGCACTGGCAGCGCTCGACCTGAATACTTACAACCTCATGTTCATCACGGTTGGGCTTCTACTGCACTGGCGCCCGAAGCGCTTTATGCGCGCCGTAACGGAGTGCATTCCCGCCACCGGCGGCGTGCTCATCCAGTTCCCGTTTTACGCCGTGATCTTCGGAATGATTGTAGGAACGGGGATCGCCGAAGCGCTGGCGAAACTTTTCGCCTCCGTCAGCACCCACAACACATATCCCTTGCTGGTCGCGATGTATTCGGCGGTGCTCGGCGTTTTCATTCCCTCCGGCGGCAGTAAGTGGGTCATCGAAGCGCCCTATGTGCTGCAGGCCGCGAATCTGCACCAGGTGCATCTGGGCTGGGTGGTGCAGATCTACAACGCGTCGGAAGCGCTGCCCAATCTCGTCAATCCCTTCTGGATGCTGCCTCTGCTGGGCATATTGAAATTGAAGGCCAGGGACATCGTGGGATATGGAGTGCTGCAGTTGATCGTTCACATCCCGGTCGTGTTCTTCCTGTGCTGGTTGTTTGCCCGCTATATTCCGTATCTGCCGCCCATGAAATAGTCGGGCGGACCGTAGCGCCGGCGTCCCGCCGGCTTTCGCCAGGTCTTCGTCGCTTCGTATAGTCGCGCGTGGACTGCCGCGCTAATAGCACGAAAACTGTCTCATAAATGGCGTTGGAAGGGCACGGCTTCCAGCCGGCCCTGAAGGGCCGATAAAAAGCAGGCGTCAGCCCCTGAGGGCTGGGACTCCGCTCGGAGAACCACATTGACCGTTCTAGCCACGTAGGCACGTGGCGAACATTCCCCCGTGGTTCCGCTATCATGCTTATTTAGAGGAGAAACAGATGCTCTCGACGACAAAAGCTCTGGCCGTTCTGTTATTCCTGGCTTGCGCTGGTATTCTGTTCGCGCAAACCGCCAGCACGCACCTAAGACCAGCCTAAGCCCAGCGGCGACGCGCAAACTTTTTCGCTGATTCCTGGGCTGGATAAGAACCTCATGGATATGACCGCCGACCCTTGCGTCGATTTTTACCAGTACGCGTGCGGCAATTGGAGCAAGCTTCATCCGATTCCGAGCGACTCGCCGTACTCCGGCCAGTTCTACAACCTGGAGCAGTACAACCGGCAGGTGCTGCACGGGATTCTCGAGAAAGCGGCGGCGGACGATCCGTCACGCGACGCGAATACGCGGAAGATTGGGGATTACTATGCCAGCTGCATGGATGAAGCGGCGGTGCAACGAAAAGGGCTGGCGCCGTTGCAGCCGGAACTGGACCGCATCAATGGCCTCACCAGCAAGGAGCAACTCCCAGAGTTGCTGGCACACTTTCAATTGATTAACGTGAATGCGTTCTTCGGATTTGGATCGCAACAGGACTTCAAGGATGCGACCAGAACGATTGCGGTTACGGCCCAGAACGGACTGGGTCTTCCCGAGAAAGATTATTACTTCCGCACAGGCGCAAAAGATGAAGAGATTCGAAAGCAATATGTGCGGCATATTGCCAACATTCTGAAGCTGCTCGGGGCGAGCGAAACGCAGGCGGCAAGCGACGCCGCGGCGATCATGAAACTGGAAACAGCGCTGGCGAAAGTTTCGCTCGATGTAACCGCGCAGCGCGATCCGCACAACATCTATCACAAAATGCCGGTCAAGGACCTGCAGGCGCTTACGCCAACCTTCAACTGGCATCGCCTTTATTCCGCTACGGAGTCTCCCGCGTTCACGGAGATCAACGTCGCCGAGCCGGAGTTCTTCCAGGGCATGAACCAGGTCATCGCCGAGACGGATCTGCCAACGATCAAGGCCTACCTGCGCTGGCAGTTGGTCAGCTCGACTGCGGGAACGATTTTGCCCAAGGCGCTGGATGAAGAAAAATTCGATTTCAACGGCCGCAAGCTGGTGGGCACTCCGGAGCAGGAGGTACGCTGGAAACGGTGCGTCCGCAGCACCGATGGAGCGCTGCCGGAAGCGCTGGGCAAGGCATACGTCGAACAGCAATTCCCGGCTGCCAGCAAAGACAAGGGGGTGCGGATGATTCACGACATTGAAGCGGCAATGGATCGCGACATCGACTCACTGGATTGGATGAGCGCGGCTACCAAAACGCGCGCGAAAGAAAAGCTGCACCTGATCGCCAACAAGGTGGGATATCCCGACAAATGGCGCGACTACTCAAAGCTGGAAATTGTACGGGGCGACGCCTATGGGAACAATCTGCGGGCCACGGAATTTGAGTCGCGGCGGCAGCTGGCGAAAATCGGGAAGCCGGTTGACCGCGACGAGTGGTTCGTATCCACGCCGACGGTGAACGCTTTCTATAACGCCGGCATGAATGACATCAATTTCCCGGCGGGCGTAATGCAGCCGGCATTCTTCGATGCGAAACAGCCGGATGCGCTCAACTACGGACACATCGGGCTCTTCATGGGGCACGAGATCACGCACGGTTTCGACGATACAGGGCGCCAGTTCGACGGACATGGCAATCTGGAAGACTGGTGGACGAAGGAAGACAGCGACAAGTTCAACCAGAAGGCGCAGTGCATTGTCGACGAGTACGCGCAATTCAGCGTGGGAGACACCAAGCTGAACGGCAAGCTCACGCTCGGCGAAAATACGGCCGACAATGGCGGATTGCGGCTGGCATACATGGCGTTTTTGGCGCGGGCTGCGCAAGACGGCGTTGATCTGAAGAACAAGTCGGCCGATGGCTATACGCCTTTGCAGCAGTTTTTCCTGGGATTCGCGCAGGATTGGTGCTCCGAGTGGCGTCCGGAGCTGGAACGGCTGATCGCGACGACCGATCCGCATTCGCCGGACCGCTTCCGGGCGAATGGAGTTCTAGTGAACATGCCCGAATTCGGAAAGGAATTTGGCTGCAAGGCAGGGCAGCCGATGACGGCGGTAAAGGCTTGCAGGGTGTGGTGAGGCGGTGGCGCTTCCGAGCCCGGTGGAGATTCCCCATCCGGCAATCTCAACAGATCCGCGAAGGCAATGGTGCAGAGCGCGAAATATGGGCTGGGGGCGAAATGGAAATTTGCCGATCAGCGCCGCACAGCGAAACCGCTCCCGCGCTTAGAGTCCAAGGTACGCTCGCCGCACTTCATCCATTCTTGCGACCTCATCCGAATTGCCACGGATGCTGATTCGACCTTCGGCAAACACGTAGGTGTAGTCGCTGATTGCCAGTGCGAGGTGCACATTCTGTTCCACCAGGACGATGGTGAGCCCTTGTTTCCGCAGGCGCCCAAGGTCAGGAAGAGTTGTTGCGCCAGCACCGGTGCCAGACCGAGCGAGAGTTCGTCGATCATCAGCACCTCCGGCTCCTGCATCAAGCCGCGGCCCATGGCCAGCATCTGCTGCTCTCCGCCGGAGAGGGTGGAAGACTTCTGCTGGCGGCGTTCTTTCAGGCGCGGGAACAGTGTATAGACGCGTTCCAGGTTCTGTTTCTCGCGCTTGCGGGCCCGCTTCGAGTACCCGCCCATCTCCAGGTTCTCTTCTACTGACATGTCCGGGAAAAGCTGCCGGCCCTCGGGCACCAGCACCAGGCCGCGATTTGCTTTGGCATGAGGCGAGAGCCGTGTGACGTCTTCTCCGTGCAGCAGCACGCGGCCTTTCCAGGCACGCAGACTGCCCATGATGGTGCGCAGGGTGGTGGTCTTGCCGGCGCCATTGGTTCCGATGATCGTGGTTAACTTCCCGCGCTCAACCTCGAGCGAAATGCCCCACAGGACCTGCACTTCGCCGTATCCAGACTCGAGGTTCTCCAGTTGAAGGGCCAGGTCCATCATTCCATCCTTGTCAATTTGTCAGACGATGTGCATCGGGAAAGCCCAAGTAGGCTTCGACCACATCCGAATTGTGGACCACCTCATCCGGCTTGCCTTCCGCCAGCTTGCGGCCCAGGTTCAGCACCACGATGCGATCGGAAAGACTCATGATCGCCTGCATCAGGTGCTCGATCATGAGCACCGAGATCCCGCTGTCACGAATTTTGCGAACCAATTCGATCATGGTCGCAACTTCGGTGGGATTCAGCCCCGCCAGCACCTCGTCCAGCAACAGGAGCTTGGGTTTCGCCGCCAGCGCCCGCGCGATTTCCAGGCGTTTCTTGCCGGCGATGGTCAGCGAGCGCGCCATCATGTCGGCGCGGTCCCCCAATCCAACCCGCTGCAGCACTTCGGAAGCTACCTTGCGTGCGGCGCCCATATCGAGATATTCACGACCGAAGCATGCACCCACCGTGACGTTGTCCAGCACCGTAAGGTCGTTCAAGGGCTTCACGATCTGGTGGGTGCGCGCCAAGCCGAGGTGGACCACCTGGTCCGGCGAACAGCGGGTAATGTCTTTTCCCGCAAAGGTGATGGTTCCCTGGTTGGCCTTGTAGACCCCATTCACGACATTGAACAAGGTTGTCTTCCCGGCGCCGTTGGGACCGATCAGGCCCAGGATCTCACCCTCATCGATGCTGAAACTGACGTCAGAAACCGCCACCAGCCCGCCGAAACGCTTGCTGACGCCGCGCACTTCCAGGATGGTGCTCATTCGATCACCTTGCGCGCGCGCGGCACCAGGCGATACACCCAGCCAATCAAGCCGCCCGGCGCGAACAGCACCACCATCAGCAGCAGTCCGCCGGCGATCACCAGGTGAAAGTTGGAAAGGATGGGAGAAGTGAGCAGGTAGGAGCGAAGTCTCTCATAGAGAGCCCCGCCCAGAGCCGCGCCGATGACGGAGCCTTGGCCGCCGAGCATCAGCATTACGATGCCTTCCAGCGACAACATGTACTCGAAGGCGATCGAGGGATCGATCATTCCGTTCTTGAAAAACATCAGCGCACCCGCGACCGCAGGCAGAAATGCGGACACGCTGTAGATGATCGCCTTGTACACGGTAGCATTGACGCCCAGCACCACGGCGGCATCTTCGTCCTCGCGAATGGCGAACAGGCCCAGGCCAAACTTGGAATTCTTAATGGCCAGGCTCACGATCATCGACAGGGTCATGACCGCAATGATCAGGAAGTAGGTGATCCAGAGAGCGTGCCTGGCGCCGCCCAGAGACTGGTAGGAGCTGAACGAGAGGTACATTCCAGTCGATCTGCCCCACGGATCGAAGTTGGAAACAAACGCCTGTACGGCTTGGAGAATGCCAATGGTGGCCAGGGCAAAATAGGCCCCACGCAAGCGCAAAATGGCCAATCCGAACAAGAACGCGCAGACACTGACCACCACACCGGCCACCAGCGCCGACAGCACCAGGTTCCAGCCGCGCACCGTCGTCAGGTAAAGTCCCACGTAACCGCCCAGCCCGTAAAAGACGATGTGGCCGAAGTTCACGTAGCCGGTGTAGCCGATCATCAGGTTCAAGTTGCTGGCCAGGATGATGGCGATGGCGATGAGGATGAGATCTTCACGCAAGGAAACGTTGTTCCCGTGCAACGGCGCGTAAACGAACCCGGCGGCGACGATCAGAATGATCCAGAAGAAGGGCCGGCGCAGTATCATGCCGCCGCCCTCTTCCCGAAGATGCCCTGCGGGAACGCGACCAGCACCACCACAAACAGCCCGAACTCGATCAGCGGAATCCAACTGACGGCGATGAACGGCGTGACCACTCCCTCCAGCAAACCCAGGAGCACTCCAGCGACCAAGGCTCCGAACGGCTTGCCCAGTCCCGCCAGAATGGTCACCACGAAACTTTTCAACTGGTACACCCCGCCAGAAAGAATGGTGAAGGGAAACAAGGTGGAGACCAGCGCCCCGGAGGTGCACGCCAGAGCGATGCCGATCGCAAAAGCGATACTCAGCACCGCCGTCGAGGAGATGCCCATCAACTCGGCGGCTTCGCGGTTATCGGCGACGGCGCGGATGGCTTTGCCCGTACGTGTGCGATAGAGGAACAATTGCAGCGCCAGGGCGATGACCACCGCGGAGATGGCGGCAGCGATGTGGTTCCCGGTGAAAGTGTAGGCTCCGATGGTGATGCCGGGCAGAACGAAGTTGACGTTGTACGGACTGGTGCTCCACACCGCTGTGCCGATGCCGATGACCATCATGTTCACCGCGAACGTGGAGAGCAGGCTCATCAACATGGAGCGGCCCACCACCCAGTGCACCGCCATCCAGTAGACGACGAGTCCGATGATCAATCCGGCCCCGATGGTGGGCAGCAACAACACATAAGCGTTGATGTGAGGGCGGCGAACAGCAGATACATGCAGAACATGCCCAGCGCGATCATGGAGCCGTGAGTAAGATTGATGACATCCATCACTCCCCAAATCAGACTCAAGCCCATCGCCGCGAGTCCGTACACCGCTCCGACGAGCAGGCCGTCGATCATGGAAGCTAGGATGCCCGACATAGTCTCACCCTCCGGGTTCGTGGCTCTTCCACGACTGGCTGTTTGGCATCTTGCCCATGCAGTTCGGGCCAAGAGCTCATGACGCTACGAGCCAAGAGCCAACAGCCCCAGAGCTGCGAATGGGCACCCTGGCCTTCATCCGCTGCCGCACATCACACCGTGCGATCTTCTTCAGTGGATCGGATACATCAGGTTGGCGCTCTTGCCTGCCAGTGGCCACACAACTTCTTTTACCAGTTTGCCGGACTTGTCCTTCTGCCATTGCGCCAGAACCATGGAATGGCCCACCTGCAAGCCGTGTTCGTTGGCGGCGGTCGAGAACTTGGTCCGCCCGTAGAAAGTAGTGACATCGGTGGCGTTCAGCGCCTGCGCCACCTTGGCCGAGTCAATCCCGCCCGCCTGTTCGATGGCGCGCTGCAGGATCAGCCCGCACCCGTAGCCACCGGCGGACTCGTAGCTGGGCGGCGCATTGTATTTCGCGGTATACGTCTTGGCGAAATCGGCGCCGCTCGGCCCGTACTCCGCCTTAAACGCCGACTGCGGTTCCCACTGCGACGGTACCATCACGCCCAGCGCCGCATCGCCCAGTTCGACCCACTGCGGACTATCTGGCGCCACCAGCAACGTCAGCATCTTGAGAGGAACTTTGTGGCCGTAGAGCTGCCGGGCCAGCGTCGAACCGTCGGCATAGTGGCCGCCGCCCAGAAGCACGGTCGCCTTGGACGCAATCACCTTGTCGATAATCGCGCTGAAGTCGGTGGTGTTGGGAGCATAGGCTTCGGTGAACACTACGTTGAACCCGAGCTGTTGCGCATAGGCCTTGGCTGGGGTCACCACCGCTACCGAGAACGAGGAGTCCTCGTAGACGAAGGCGACCGTGGCTTTGGGGTCCTTGGTCTTCAGGGCGTCGAGAGCCACCTTCAGATATTCGGGAGCGGGCGCGAACATCTGGAACAGGTCCTGGTTGCCCAGAGTGTAGGTTTTTGGTTCGGCCGCGCCGGTGGTCAGCATGATCTTGCCATACTGCTCCGTCACTACGGCCGCGGTGGCGGTAAGCGGGGACGAGTAGGGACTGAACAGGAAGTCGGCCTTGTCCTCCAGGATCATGCGGCTGTAGAGCTGCTGCACGCGCTTGGAGTTGGATTCGTCGTCGTAGCTGGCGAACTGTACCTTGTAGCTCTTGCCGCCGGCCTTGATGCCGCCGGCAGCGTTGACCTGGTCGCGCCACAGTTCAAACCCGCGGTATTGCTCCAGCGGAATCGACGTTCAGGGCGCCGGTCTTGGAGACGGTGAATCCGATGGTGATCGGTTGTTGAGCGAATCCCGGGATAACCAAAAGAACCAGAACAACTGCGAGTAGAGTCAGTTGCTTCATAATCCACCTCGTCGCTAAAACATTTTCAAAGCGCATCGCTGACGAGAACAGAAAAAAAGATCGCTTCATGTCAAGCTCCTTTGTGTGGGGGGCTGCGCAGTCGCTGCCGAACAGCCGCCGATGTTCCTGCGAAGCGGAATCACACCGCGGCGTTCGACGGCCCTCAGGCAAGTATAACTACACCAGAACGAGCGCCTTCTTTCGTGATCCCAGTCACAGTCCTGCGTGATCGACACCTCATCGTGTCGCCGCCTGGGACAGCCTATTGCGACAGCCGACTTGGTGCAGCCAACGAGGACTGCTCCACCAATTCGCGTTTTTTGCGAATGAGTGCGCGGCTCGGGGCGGACAGCCGCGGGCTTCGCGTCCATCCTAACCTCTCGGAGGCTAACCCGTCCAAGCTATCTCTCAGGAGGGCGCAGCAAAACGCATCCACCACGGCAAAATCGAGACAGTCTTCGTTGCTGACCGCTAAGAATTTGTCGGAATCACCGAGTAAAACCCCCGCCAGCCGGGTTATCATCCGGAGCAACGAAAACCTCACTCCCCGAGGCCTGCAATGATCATGATCAAGTTTCGCATCTTAATCTTCGCAATCGCGGTATTGGCCATGGGAGGCATTCTAGCAAGCCTCAACGGCTGCGGCGGTAGCAGCGGCGGATCACCGACTCCACCGTCGTCAGGGAAAATTCAGCACGTGGTGGTGATTTTCCAGGAGAACCGCACCCCGGATAATCTTTTCCAGGACCAAACGCTGATCACCCGCGGCGCGGACATCGCCCAACAAGGAACCGACTCGCACGGCAATCCGATCACACTGAAGGAAGTAGGTCTCGCCGTGGACTACGATCCCGGCCACGGGCACAATGCATTCATCGACATGTGCCAACTGAATTCGGCCGGGCAATGTCAAATGAATGGTGCGGACCTGGTTCCGATTACATGCAATAAGGGCGCAACCGACTGCCCTGCGCCCGACCTGGCGTTTGGCTATGTGAATCCGGCGGATGTGCAACCCTACTTCCAGATGGCCGAGCAGTACACCTTCGCCGACCGCATGTTCCAGACCAACCAGGGCCCCAGCATGCCGGCGCATCAGTTCATCATTTCCGGGACATCGGCTCCATCGGCTGGAAGCAACCTGTTCGCGGCGGAGAATCCGAAAACCAGCGGCGCGCCCGACGCCGGATGCGACGCGCCCGCGGGATCCACGGTTGCGCTGATCGATCCGACCGGCAGCGAAAATTCCAACGCCCCAATTTTTCCCTGTTTTGAGCATCCAACGCTGACCGACCTGCTGGAGGCGAAAGGCAATACCTGGCGCTATTACGCGCCCTCCGGTTACGTGGGCGGCTCGGCCCCCGCGCTCTGGAATGGCCCGGAAGCGATCCAGCATATCTGCGGATCGCTGACGGGACCCAATAACAGCTGCGGCGGAGCGGATTGGACCAACCATGTGGTCCTCAATCAGACGCAGATCCTCACCGACATTACCAACAACCAGTTGCAGGACGTGAGTTGGGTGATTCCGAGCGGCCAGGCGTCGGACCACGCGGGGAGCACCGTCGGCACGTTGGGACCATCGTGGGTGGCCTCGATCGTGAACGCGATCGGCAACAGTTCCTATTGGGCGAACACGGCGATCTTCATCACCTGGGACGACTGGGGAGGCTGGTACGATCACGTTCCGCCGAAGCAGGTACTGGTGGGGACGAATTGCGAGCAGTGGGGATGCGGCTACGTCTACGGCTTCCGCGTCCCGCTGATTGTGGTCTCGCCTTACGCCAAAGCGCAGTACATTTCGACCACGCCGCATAATCATGATTTCGGCAGCATCTTGAAGTTCATTGAAACCACCTTCAGCCTGCCTTCGCTCGGCTACGCGGATGCGGCGGCCGATGATTTCTCCGATTGCTTCGACTTCAATCAGACCCCGTTGCAGTTTCAGACGATCCCGTCAGCCGAGAACGCGCAATACTTTCTGAATGACAAAACGCCGCCCACCGACCCCGACGACGATTGAAGGACACTCGCAAAAAAGGGCACGCCCGAGGGCGTGCCCGCAACCTGCCTAAATCGTTTTCCTGACTAGTTTACTGTCAGGGTGAACGTCGTTCTAGTTGACGGTGACGGTCACGGTGGCGGCAGCGCCGGTCTCAGTCACCGTGTTCGCATACTTTCCGGCGATTGTATGGTGTGAGTGTTCACCGTTGCCGTTCCCGGCGTTCCGGTGGTCGTAGGCTCGCCGCTGTCGCAGTGGGTCGACTCGCCAAAGGGATCTAGGTAGCAACGGTGACGCTGTACTGCGTACCGCTGGTCGGGTCATTGTCCGTCGCACTCCGCCCGTGCTGCCCATGGCCACAGTCTGATAGTCGAGTTGCCGGTCAGCGAGCAATTGCTGGTTCGGGGTGGCGCACCCGTCCAGGTTGGGATAGTGCGCGACCTGCTGGGGCCAGAGGCCGACCTCCGGTAGGACACTGGCACCGGCGAACAGCCGGCGCTCGAGCTGCTGCCTCCACCGCAAGCGAGCAGGAATCCAGTGACGGCCAGGCAGAAGCCAACGATCTTGTAGGAGCGCGGCAAGCGTCGCCCAGCCAGTCCCACCAGTAACATACCGGCCAGCGGCAGGCTCAGCGGCAACCACAGCCGCTGGTTCTGGCTCCGCATCCGGGGCCGCTCATTGTTCGGCACAGCGGTACCCGCGATTCCCGTGAACGGACCCAGCGTCTGGATCGTGACCGTCACGGTGGTCGCCGAGCTCCCGGCAGTGATCGGGCTAGCTGGAGTGAATAAACAAGACGAGATGCCCGTCGGAAGTCCGGCGGTGCACGTGTACGTCACGTTGCTGGCAAAGGTGGCTCCGCCCACCGGCGAAATCAACATCGTGGTCGAGGTTGACTGTCCGGGGTTTGCTGCGGGCGGGTTCGTAAGGGTCGCTGGAACGGTGAAGTCCTGAGCTGACCGTGAGGCGCAACAGTAGTGGTTGCGGTCAGGGTGCCGGAGGTGCCGGTGATAGTCACCGTGGTCGGCCCACCAGTGGCCGCCGAGCCGCTCGCCGTCAGCGTCAGAATGCTGGTCGCGGCCGTCGGGTTCGGGCTGAACCCTGCGGTTACGCCGCTCGGCAGACCGGACGCGGCGAGACTTACATTGCCGGTGAATCCGCCCACGTCAGTCACCGTAATGGTGCTGGTGCCGCCTGCGCCGCCCGGGGCAATCGTCACACTGCTGGGCGCGGCCGCCAGCGTGAAGGTGGCTGATGCGTTGACCGTGATCGACACCGAGTTGCTCGACGACTGGCTCGCGTAGTTGGCATCGCCGGAGGTGTAGGTTGCGGTGATGTTGTAGGTCCCGGCAGTGGGGATGGAAGTGGTCAGGCTGGCGGCAAGAGAGGCTGTGACGCCCGAATTGAAATTCCCGGCTGTACCCGTCGTTGTAGCCGTGCCCAGCAGGGTTGTGTTGTAGAAGAACTTAACTGTGCCAGTCGGGGCCAGCCCCATAGCTCGAGGCTGGTGACCGTGGCGGTGACTGTGAATTGCTGCCCTGCATTTACCGTGTTCGGGCTGCGCGACGTTGCCGATAGTGGTCGGCGCCGGCGTGACGGTGACGGTAGCGGTGGCCGAACTCGTGTTGTAACTATTATCGCCGCTGTAATTCGCGACCAGAGTGTGCGTGCCGCCGGTGAGCTGGATCGCCTGATCTTCGGTGTATCCGAAGCTGTTCAACGTGTAGAGAATGGCGTCCGCGCGGCTGCCGTTATCGGTGAAGGCGATGGTGCCGGTGGGGCACGCAACCTCGCCGAAGAGCTCGGCGTGGTGCATACGCCGTTCTGAGATTGTACACATCGGCCCGGAGCCAGTACAAGTCAGAGAGAACCGGCGGTGTAAAGGCATAACCGCCATGCCGTAGACCACAGAGTTCGAATACACTGGAGAATCGCTTGAGTGACCCCGATGTCCACACCCGGCATGATCACCGAGCTATTCTCCGGTTTGACGGTCACGCTCGCCGACGGGCCTGAGTAGCTGCCGCCATAGGTCGTGTCGCCTTCGTAGTGCGCGACCACTTTGTAGGTTCCGCCCGGGAGCAGGGTGGTCGTGCCAGCTGACAGTGCCGCGCCGTCACCGAGTTCCAGTCAATTGCCGGGTTCGGCGGCGTCGCCCCCGGCGTCCCCGGATTGACGAGCAGGGCAACGTCGCCGGTCGGAGTGCCGGAGCCGGAGTTTGGGCTCACGCTAACCGTGACCGGTACTGCCGTGCCATGCGTTGTGTTCGCGGGGACGGTCAGCGTTAAGGCCGTGGTCGTGGGAGTGAAGGTGGCCTTGTCCCAGTTGTTCACCAGGTTCGCGGCGTTCACCGACCCCAGGCCAGTGACCAAGTCGTACCCGGCGGTGGTGGTGTAGCCCGAGAGCACGCCGTAATTGATCTCCCTGAATATTGGTGACGCAGTCTGGGTCAGGCTTCGCTGGAGTGCCGGTCACGCAAGGCATCGCATTGGTCGTTTGGGGGTGGTGCCGGAAGGAACGTCGTGAAAAGCCCGTGCGGCGGGGTGGCCGGTTTGACGCCAAGTTGTAAAGCACAAAGTTCGGGTTACCCGCCGAAAATCGGTGCGTTAAACCCATTTTCTGGTTCACCAGCGCCATGATTCCCGCGAAGGCTGGCGAGGCAAAGGAGGTGCCGCCAGCACCCTCCAGGTGGTCGAGATCGCAGACTCCGCCGCTGATCACATCACTCTGACAAATGACGTAGAAACTTCCCACAAAGTTGGCGCTGGCGAACAGCGAAACGTCCGGAAGGCAGCGGGTATTGTCGCGGGCGACGCCGGCGTCCCGTCTGCCACGCCGGCTTGAACACCGACCCAACCGGTTCCCACTCACGCCGCCGCCGCCGCCCGTGGGGAAAAGGTCGTCGAGCTTCGAGTTGCAGACCTCCTCGGCAGTCGATCCAAACCCCCCCACCGTCACCCACAGGGCATTCGTGCACGACTGATTCCAGCTAGTTTCCGGGATGTATGCCCTTGGCGGATTCTTGCGTAGTCGCGTCGTTGGTCGGTATTCCAGTACGTTGACCTGGTTGCTGAATTGGTCGAAGTCGGTGCCACCGACCGCGACATTGAAGGGCGTAGAAGCCAGTCCGTTTACGTTCAATCCGATTTTGAGCCGCGGAGTTGATGTTGGGGTCATCGCAGCCTGCCGAGCCGTTGTCTCCCGAAGAAACCATGACGCTGATACCCTGCGCCGCAGCCTGCTCCCATATGGCGCCGAAAAAGGCGACTCCGCCGCTGCCAAGGTTGGCTTCGCACTCACTAAAGCTTGCGCTCATGATCGGGGCAAGGTTGTTGTCCACGATATAGATGGCTGACAGATCCACGCCATCGGCGGTCTCCGTCGATTCGGAGATGACCAGATCGATGGTTGCGCCCGGAGCCACTGCGCCCGACCATTGCGTGTCAGTATCTGCCTCGCTTTCGTCGCCGAGGTTGATGATGCCGGGATTGGGACCGTTGTATATGATGATTGAGGGTGGGCATGGGGAGCGTTCGTACCGTCAAGCCCGAATAGGCTCCAGAAGGTGGTGGCATCGTCCGGATTGATATCGGTGCGGGCGACGATGGCGATGGTCTGGCCCTTGCCGTTGATCGGCGTGGCGGCATTCCACAGGGGCAGAACATTGTAGATGGTGGCGAAATCATACGGGGTCACAGCGTAGCAGGTGGCTTCGCCCTGGGGGCAAAGAGTGGTTGAGGTGAGCCCCGGCGCAGGCGAGGTCAGTTGCTTGGTTTTTTCGGAATACGTCCCGACGTGGATGTTCGTTGGCTTTCTTCAGGAAGCTGTGCAGCGAATTCACTCCCGCGACGACCGGGGCAAGCGCGGTCGGGATGGAGGGATTGCTGACGTTGGCCAAGTGTTGCTCTCCGTTGACGACGTACTTGTGAATCGCCGTCCCGAAAGCCTGCTTGACCTGCCCGGCGGTGCCGGAGAACTCTATGACGGTGCGGCCGTTGCTGACTTGGGAGACCTGGAAGCCGCTGGCTTGCAGCCAGTTGGTCACGGCGGCGATGTCGGAATCGGCGGGGCCGAACTGGGCGCCGAATTCCACCGGGGTCAGCCACTGGTGATAACTTGGCGATTTCTTGTATCTGCTGATTTTCAATGAGGCGGCGCAGCGTCGTTTCCTGCTGGTCGCTGCGCTTCAGCACCAGCATCATGCGGTGCAAAACCAAGTCGGCCGGCGCTTCGCCTTGATCGAACTCGGGGCGAGCCAGGGGATGGACGTTGTTCGGCAGAACCGTGCGGACGGAGTTATTCACCGTCTGCGTGACCAGCGCCGGCGCCTGCTGCGCCAACAACGGGCTGGCGATGGCGAATAGGCAAGCCATCAGGCCGGCAACCAACCAGAAGGATACGTGAAGAATGCGGGTGCGTCGAATGTTTGAGCGTCGAAGAACTGAGCGACGAAGAGTACACAAAGACAGCGAGGCGGATGGCGAACGTCGCATAGTTACTCCGTGGCACAGCAAAATTGTCGGGGGACTGAAAGCATTATCTATGCTTCTCCTCGCCAGATCAAGTTATTCCGCTCCCGGAGTGCAGAATTGGGAACTGCTGGGTTACTTATGGTAATCAGGCTCGATTACTCTGCGGCTATTCTGCGTCTGTTCTGCGTCGGCTCTGCGCTTGCGACGGCTCTGCGTCAACGAGTGGCGGACAGAGCCTGCCCTAGGCGAAGTTGAAGCGATCCAACCCACACCCACGGGCTAGACTTCGGCTAGCTCTTCTTCCAGCAACTGCTTGTTATAGAGATCGGTGTAATAACCGTTGCGGGCGATAAGTTGGTCGTGGGTGCCCAGTTCCACGATGCGTCCCTGGTGAAGGACGGCGATGCGATCGGCGTTGCGGACGGTGGAAACGCGGTGGGAGATGAAGATAGTCGTGCGTCCGCGCATGATTTCGCGGAGATGGTTGAGGATCTTATCTTCGGTGTGGGTGTCGACGCTGGAGAGGGCGTCGTCGAGGATGAGAATGCGCGGGCTGCGGAGAATCGCGCGGGCGATGGCGGTGCGTTGCTTCTGGCCTCCGGAGAGCGTGATGCCGCGCTCGCCTACCATGGTGTTGTAGCCTTCGGGGAAACTTTCGATGTCCTGGGCGATGTTGGCGGCTTCGGCGGCGGCTTTGATGTCGTCGAGCGAGGCGTCGCCGTCTTCGCGCGATATGCCGTATGCGATGTTTTCGCGGATGGTGTCGCTGAAGAGAAATGTTTCCTGCGGCACGAATCCGATGTGGCGGCGCAGAGAGTCGAGAGGGAATTGGCGGACGGGGCGACCGTCGATGAGGACGGCGCCGGGCTCGGCGTCGTAGATGCGCGGGATAAGGTTGACGAGCGTCGTTTTCCCGGAGCCGGTGGGCCCGACAATGGCAAGGCTGGAGCCGGCCGGAATGCGCAGGTTGATGTCCTTAAGAACAGAGGTGCCGTTGTAAGCGAAGTTAAGATTGCAGAATTCGATTTCACCAGAGATGATCGGGTGATCGGGTGATCGGGTGATCGGGCGATCGAAGAGCAACATCGACCATTGATAGGGTCGGTCTTTTCGATGGCCCGATGACCCGACCACCCGATGACCCGATCACTTCGTCTGCGATCTCGGGCCGCTGCGAGAGGATTTCGTCGATCCGCACCAGGGACGCGGTTCCGCGTTGGAAAATGTTGATGACCCAGCCAAGCGCGATAACTGGCCAGGTCAGCTGCATCATGTAAGTGTTGAAGGCGACGAAATCGCCGACGTCCATTTTTCCGAGAAGGACTTGTCGTCCGCCGAGCCACAGCACGATGACGACGGCGGCGCCCAGCATGAGTTCCAGCGTGGGCCAGAGCATTCCCATCAGGCGGACCAGGCCGAGGCTGCGGCGGATGTATTCCTTATTGGCGCCCTCGAAGGCGGCAATCTCGGCCTGTTCCTGCACATAGGCGCGGATGACGCGGGCGCCAGAAAAGTTTTCCTGGGCGCGGGCCGAAATGTCCGAGAACATGGCCTGAATGCGTTCGAAGCGCTCGTGAATGCGGCGGCCGAAATACTGGATGACGATGCTGGCGATGGGCAGCGGCAGAAAAGCATAGAGGGTAAGCTTGGGACTGATGGCGAGCATGAAGCCGAGAGCACCGGCAGTGAAGACCATGGTGTTGGCCGAGTACATGATCGCCGGGCCGAGCAGCATCCGGACCGCGTTCAGGTCATTGGTGGCGCGGGCCATAATGTCGCCCGTGCGGTTGCGCTGGTAGTAGGAGTAGGAGAGACGCTCAAGGTGCGCGAACAGGTCGTTGCGCAGATCGAACTCGATATCCCGCGAGATTCCGATGACCACCCAGCGTGTAAGAAACTGGAAGATTCCCTTGACCAGAGCGATGGCGATGATGAGCAGCGAGTAGGTGAGAAGTTTCTGGCGGGTCACGCCCGAGTTAAGGTCGTTGACGGCGCGGCGGAGAACTTGCGGAAAGAGGATCCAGACTCCGTTATTGAATAAGACGCAGAGCCCGCCCCAGACGAGACCGCCGCGGTAACGCTTCAGATACGGAACGAGCGGGCGTAGCTTCTTCGGCACCATGGTTTGTAAAAGCACGATCTGTAAGAGCACGATCTGCCAGAGCGTGACGTTTTGTAGATGAAATTGTAGCAGCGGTAGATGCGGATTTTCCGAGCGAGGGGGCGAGGGCAACGAAGGCGGCAGTGAGCAGCAGCGCGGTCCATAGCGACAGCAAGCCGGCGGCGAACATCAGTCCGGAGTAAAGCAGGTCGGCGCGTTCCATCGCTTTCTCCACACGTCAAAAAGCCGGGCGGGGACGGAGGTTGACGGTTCCGTTCCCACCCGGGTAGGAGAGAAACTTCAGAGTTAGTCCGCAGGCGGAGGCGGCGTGTGTTTACTCATGCGTGCCGCGCGATTGGCCTCCAGTTGAGCCAGTTTGGCTTTCTGATCGGCGGTCAGAATCTGCATTATTTCGGACTTGATGCGGGCGTGCTCGACCTGAAGTTCGATCATGGTCTGCGAGTTCTGCGTGGCAAGCGCGCGTGTCTTGGCTTCGTCGAACGGGCCGCTAGCCTCAAGAGCGTTCATGGCGCTGTGGTTTTGCCGCATTGCTGCATCAAGGGCTGCAGGGCGGGCTTCTCTTTTGCCCAGATCGACTTGACCTGGTCCTGTTGCGCGCTGGTCAGATCGAGCTGCTTGAGCATGTGGCGAAAGCCGCCCGGGGCCGCCATAACCGTGTCTGCCTTCCGCAATCGCGGCTGCCGCCACCAGGAGCACAGCGGCGCCGATGGTGAGAATGCGAAGATGAGTTGATTTCATTGGATCTCCTTTTGACCTTTTTGATCTCATAGGGTCCGGGAGAACCCGAACGTCTATGCTGATAAGAACACTGTTCGCGAGAAGATTCGGTAAAGAGTCGGTCAATCAGGGTAAAGTTTTGTAAAGAAAGCTACGAGCTTCGGGCTACGAGCCAAGCCCGGTTTTGCTCGGAGCCCGCAGCTCGAAGCTCGTAGCCGTTTCAGCAATCACAAATCTTTACCCCATGAACGCCCGCGAAGGTGTTAGATGATTAAAAGAATGGATCACATACTGGTGGTGGATGACGACATCGAATTGTGCGCTCTGGTGCAGGAATACCTGACGGCCGAGGGGTTCAGCCTGAAGGCCGTCCACGACGGCGAGCAGGGACTGCAACAGGCGCTGACCAACGACTATGCGCTGGTCGTGCTGGACGTCATGCTGCCGGGGATCAATGGCTTCGAAGTGCTGCGGCGGATTCGCAGCGTCTCGAAGATTCCGGTGCTGCTGTTAACCGCGCGCGGAGAGGACGTGGACCGCATCGTGGGTTTGGAGATCGGAGCCGACGACTATCTTCCGAAGCCGTTTAACCCGCGGGAGTTGGTGGCGCGAATCCGCGCGATTCTGCGCCGCACCAAACCGGCCAGGGAGGCGGACGCAGTGCCGGCAGTGCTGAGTGTGGGCGACGTGGAACTGGACCCAGCGACGCGCAGTGTGCAACGGGCGGGGCAACCGGTCGATCTTACTTCCGTGGAATTCAATCTGCTGGAAGTTTTGCTGCGTGAGGCGGGGCGAGTGGTGACGCGGGAGCGGTTGGTGAACGCCGTCCTCAGCCGGAAGTTCATGCCCTTTGATCGCAGCATTGATATGCACGTCAGCAAGGTGCGGCGAAAATTGGGCGACTCCGAAGAAGACGGAGACCACATCAAGACGATTCGAGGAGTGGGTACATGTTTGCGAGGCCGGCAGCGAAGCCGAAAAAATGAGGCTGCGAGCTGCGAGCCTCGAGCAAGCGGGTGGCCCGTAGCTCGAAGCTCGCAGCTTGCTGACCGACGGCCCAGATGGCCAAAAGAGAGAGATAGACCGGCAAGATCATGAAGAGCCTTTTCCTCAAGATTTTTCTGTCGTTCTGGGCAGCACTGGCGCTGTCCCTGGTGCTGGCGATTCTGGTGACCATTGCCCTGCGTCCGGCGCGTCATGGGATCGAGAGCCAGGGTCTGCAAACTTTGGCGGAAACTGTGAATGCGTATCAGAGTGGCGGAGAGCGTGGCGCTCACGATTATCTGGAAGAACTCTGGCACACCCAGCACGTGCGGGCTTTCGTTTTTGATCCGAAGGGCCACGAACTCGCGGGACGGCAAGTGCCGCCCTGGGTCGAGGATAGCCGGCAAGGCAGACCGCCGCGCGAAGGCTCGCTACGCCACCGCACCTGGATCGACAAACTGCTCCCCTCCCGCATGATCCGGGAGGCGCTCACGCTGGATGGTAAGCGGTACACGCTGGTGCTGGAGTTGCCGCCGGGGCCGAGAGTATTCGGGCCGCATGAGATTCCGGGACTGGGAATCACCATCGCGATCATCTCGTCGGGGCTGATCTGCTACCTCCTGGCGTGGTCGATGACCAGTCC
This sequence comes from uncultured Acidobacteriaceae bacterium, assembly GCA_963725245.1. Taxonomy (GTDB): domain Bacteria; phylum Acidobacteriota; class Terriglobia; order Terriglobales; family Acidobacteriaceae; genus Acidiflorens. Next base: position 51,985 of record CAVRYC010000001.1, read on the forward strand.
GGTGACGCGTTTGCGCAAGGCGGCGCAGAGCCTGGCGGCGGGCGACTTGAGCGCGCGCACCGGCGCTCCGAAGGGCGGCCGAAGCGACGAACTGACGGAGTTGATGCGCGATTTTGACCGCATGGCCGAACGGATCGAAGGACTGGTGGAGTCACAATCGCGGCTGCTGAAGGATGTTTCGCACGAACTGCGATCTCCGCTGGCCCGGCTGAGTGTGGCGCTCGGGCTGGCGCGGCAGCGGGTGGCTCCGAGGTGCGCCGGAAGTCGCGCCGGAACTCGAACTTTCGCTGAACCGGATCGAGCTCGAGGCCGACCGGCTGAATCAATTGATCCAGCGGCTGCTGACCATTTCGCGCCTGGAGTCGGGCACCGACGGCCTGCGAAAGACCACGCTGTCACTGCGCGAGTTGGTGGAGCAGGTGGCGCACGACGCCGAGTACGAAACTCCGGGGCGTGGCTGCCGCGTAACCACACCGGCCGCCGACGTGGCTGATGAATTTCTGGTGGAAGCCGACCCCGACTTGCTGCGGAGCGCGGTGGAGAACGCGGTGAGGAACGCCACGCGCTATACTGCCGAAGGCACGACGGTGGAGGTGCGGCTGGAGCGGCAGCAAGCGGCCAATGGCGAAAAGGAAATTATCGTTCGCGTGCTTGATTCCGGCCCCGGCGTTCCGGACGAAGCGCTGCAAAAAATATTTGAGCCCTTTTATCGACTGGACGATGCCCGCAACCGCCAGACCGGAGGCGCGGGTCTGGGCCTGTCGATTGCGGACCGGGCCATCAGGCTACATGGCGGTCAACTTCGTGCATCCAACCGCAAAGAGGGTGGGTTACAGGTGGAAATCCGGATTCCGGCTGGTCCTCCTGTTCAGGGGTTTGCTCTTCCCGCTCATTCCTGATAAACAAATATATTTCAGCCACAAGCGTCAGTCTCCGTGACGGCCGGCAGGGCATCGCCGGCGGACGGGAAGCGGCTGACTACTCCAATCAGCGAAAAGAGCGCCCGGTTGCGGACCCCTTGGGAGAGCGGATGTCGAAGAAAATAGGCGGAGTCGTTGTGCTCGTGGGCATTTGCGCCCTGAGTGTGTTTCTGCTCAACTGTGGCAGTTCCGCGTTCCGGCCCTCGGAAGAGTTGTATGTGCTGACTCAGGGGAGCAACGGGCTAGGGAACAACGTGGCTTCTTTCGGCATCGATCTGGAGAGTGGGAACCTGACATTTATCAATTCGAATGCGACCACGTGCCCTATACTTGCGACTCCCACCAATACCAATCCGTGCGGCTTGCCCGTGGACATTTTGCTCGACCCGACGGGCAACGTGGCCTTCGTTCTGGATCAGGGTGCGCCTGCGTGTCCCTCCTGTACGCCTGCCTCCAATTTCCTTTTGCGCCTGCGATTTACCCGTATACGGTGAACTCGGATGGGAGCCTGTCAGCGCCAGGCCCGGCGGTAAATTGGACCTGCACCAATGTTCCGGCTCCGTCTGCCTGTACCGGCGAGGACACCGCAGTGGCGATGGTGCGGGATGCCGCAGGACAGTTCTTGTTCGTGATCGATCAGGGCTTGTCTCCTCAGCCGACAAACTGCCCGGCGGTTGGTACGCTTAATCCGAGTGACCCGCAGTATGCCGGCTGTCCGTCGATATCGGTGTTTGCCATGCAGCTAGGCAAGACCACTCTGACATTGGCAAGTGGAACAACTAATGGCGGAAGTCCGTTCTACCTAAGCAAAACTCCCACCGCGCTCTCGGCCATTAAATTTACCCCGCCGGGCTCTACCACGGCCCAGGAACTTCTCTTCGTAACCAACAATTATGACCTTTGTACGCTCGGATGCAGTTCCCCGTCAGTGCCCAATGACAATACGGTGAGCGTTTATGCGGTGAACTCAGACGGCACGCTGACCGAGCAACCGAATTCGCCGTATACCATTACCGCGTCCGATCCGATCTCGGTGCTCGCGGTCAATACCATGCCGGCGAACGTAGGCGCCATCGGCGGACTGTTTGTTTATGTGGGCCAGGGGGCTGGCGGCGGAGCGCTATTTCCGTTCCAGGTGTGCTGGGTGGCTAACATTAACTGCTCGCCGCAGGATGTGGCCGATAATCTGTTGTTTCCGCTGACCACGTGTCCCGCCCTGTCTTGCCAAGTACCCCCGTCGGCGGCGGGGGAGTACCCGGTTCAAATGCTGGTAGATCCGACCAACAATTTTCTCTACGCATTGAGCGAAAACTCGAACCAGGTTTTTGCATTTAGCATCGGCACCACGACAGGCAAGTTGACTGCGCTACAAACGCCCAACCAACCGACCGGAACGTTGCCGGTGTCGATGGCGTTGCACCCCAGCGTATTCAACACCGGCCAGTATCTCTACACGTCGAACAGTGCGTCGGCCAACATTACGGGCTTCACGCTGAGTACAACAAGCGGAGCAATGCTCAATCCGATCACGGTGGTCGCCCCGGAAGCGCCCAGCGGGATGGCCGTGCACTAAGAATCGGGTCATCGGATCATCGGGTCATCGAGGTGATCGAAGACATTGAAGATCCCGCGGGCCTGTAGGTTTTCGATGATCCAATGACCCGATGGCCCGATCACCCGATCTCTTCAGGTTGGCATGCGAAGAATCAGATAGCCTCCGATGAAACCGAAGACCAGGTCTGGAGACCAGGCCGCGACCGCGGGTGGGAGCTGACTCAAATTGCCCATTGCCTCGAAAAGGCCAGAGATCGTCCAATAGACAACGCCGATGCCGATGGCGGTCGCGAGCCCTGCCACCGCGGAGCGCTTACCGGCGGAAAGCGCGAAGGGAATGGCGAGCACGGCCATCACCAGCGTGATCAGCGGGTAGGCAATCTTCTTTTGCAGTTGCACCCGCAGGCGCACCACGTCAAAGCCGCTCTCCTCCAGATCGTGAATGTAGCGGCGTAGTTCGTCGTAGTTCATTTCCGACGATTGTTTGATTTCCTTCTTGAAGTAGGCGGGCGCTTCCGACAGTTCGGGGTAAGTGGCTACATCGAATTTGCGATAGCTCACGATGCGCCGAGCCGTTCAGGCTGCGCTCCCATCCCTGCTCGTAAACCCAGCGGCCCATGGGGGCCGACCAGTGCGCGCGGTCGGCGTCGATGCGGTGCGTGATCTGGAAGCTGTGCGGGTCGAACTGAAACACCGAGACGCCGCCGAAAACATCGCGGTCGGGATCGAAAAATTGATAGTAATAAATGTCGGAGTGCTGGCCGAAGATCCACTTGCGGTCGGGACGAAGGTAGGTTTGCGCCGGCTTGCCCTTGATTTGGTTGCGCAGCGCGTCCTGACGCTTGTTGGTGTACGGAAGATAGAACTGGTCCGACAGGAAGAGCACGCCGGCGACCAGCATGGAGGAGATCAGCACCGGGATGACGATGCGGTAAAGGCTGATGCCGGTGGCCTTGATCGCCGTGATTTCATTGGACCGCTGCAGCAGGCCGAACGTGACCAGCACCGCCAGCAACATGCTGAGCGGCGTGGTGGTGTAAAGAAAGTAGGGTGCGACGTTGAGCAGGTATTCGCCCACGGTGAGCGGCGAAACCTGATTCCGCATGATGTCGCCCAGCAACTCGAACAGGGTGAACACCAGCAGCAGCATCAGGAAAGCGGCGACGATCATGGCAAGGTAGAGCACAAAGCCGCGCAGCACATAATCGTCGAGGATGGTTGGGAAACGAAGATTGAACAAGCGCCGGCGCCTGGGCCGGCGCGAGGCCATGCCTTCGCGAAGGGCCGGGCGGGACGACTCGCCGTTTAGTTGCAGAGCTGTCGCCGGCAGGCTGGCCGTCGAAGATGGGAGGCCCGAAGCCTTAAGCCTCCAACTCTTAAACCAGGAGCGGAACCCAGCCAACTCGATCGGGCGGCGTTCCGATTGCCAGAGCAGAAAAACTCCTCCGACCAGAAACACGAAGTCCGCGAGCCAAACCCCGGCGGCGGGAGAGAGGCGTCCCTGGCGCGCGAAAGACACTCCGATCACAGAAATCGAATAGTACACAAAGACCAGCAGAATGGTCAGGACAAATCCGCTGGACTTGCCCCCTTTCTTCGACGAGAGGCCGAGAGGAATGCCGACCAGGGCCAGGACGATGCAGGCGGTCGGCAGCGCCAGACGGTTATGGTATTCGATCAAGTCCCAGCGCCGGGTGACCGGGTCGGCGGTTCGTGCGATACGGAGCAGGTCGCCAATTTTGAGCTCGTGCAGCGATGTGGGTTCGTGTTCCTGACTGTTTTGTTGGGGGACCTGAATGGGGATGTCGGTGGTCTGGAAGGTGGAGATCTGGTACTGATCCGGATTCTTGGGATCGGTTTCGTGAGTCGAACCGTCGATGAGATGCAAGTCCAGAGTATCCGGTCCCTGACTGACCAGCAGGCCCTGCCGCGCCAGGCTGATGCGCGGCGCGGCGGGGTCAGTCAAATTGGCGAGGAACACGCCTTTCCAGAGGGCTCCGCCAGACATGGCCTTGACGTCCTGCACGTAGAGAATGATCTTCGGGAATCCCTCGTAAAACACACGGGGCTGGACTTCGAAAGAAGCCTGAGAAGACTTGAGGTTGTCCTGGAGTTGTCCCAGGGCGGCGAGCGAGCGGGGCGCAATATAGACGCTGTTGCCGAGAGCGAGCAGCCATGCTACCACCACGAAGATTGAGATCACACGCAGGAAGGTCCATACGCCCAAGCCGCTGGCGCGCATGGCGGTAATTTCACTGTCCGCGGCCAGACGGCTGAGTCCAATGAGGATGCCGACCAGCACGCCCATGGGAATGGTGTAGGTGAGCGCGACCGGGACGGTGAAGAAAAAGATCTGCGCAACACTGGGCAGCGGGGCGCTGTTGCGGACCACCAGTTCGAGGATGCGGCCGAGATCGCGGGTGAAAAGGACAAAAGTAAAAACGCCCGCGCCGATCAAGGCGTGGGAGACGACTTCGCCAAGAATGTAGCGGGTGAGGATGCGCATCCGCAAGGTTGGTTGACTCATTGCGAGTCTAGCATGAGAGCGGGAGCGCCGGAGTGATGGGGCCGATGGGAGTGCCGGGTTAGCAATAGCCGGATCCGCAATAGCTAGCAGGCTGCGGGAAAAACTCGGGTTTTGTATCAGGGTATCGCTTTAGCGATACCATAAGCTCTTCGAAATCAGCCGCCCCTTTAGGGGCTGGGACCTACGCTCAGAGCCGGCCCACTATCGCCTGCACCAGCAAAAGCACTCCGATGCTTGCCAATCCGAAGTAAAGGTACTTAAGAAAAACCTCTCCGCGAAGGCGATGATTGATCGCTCTGCCAAGGAACACGCCGAGTACCGTGAGCGGCAGTGAGAGCAGATAGTAGTGGGTTACGGCGGGAGTCCAGAGTCCCGCCAACCAATAACCACCCATGCCAATGATGCTGGCCGGTAGAAAATATCCTTGCAATGTCGCCCGGAAGTGTTGCGCTGACCACCGCCGCATCGCTCCGTACACAACCAGCGGCGGACCATTCATTCCGTAGGCTCCGCCGAGCACGCCGGCACAGAATCCACATGCTAAAAGCCATGCTCGACTGTCGCGTCGTAGTTCCAGCGCTGTGCGGCCTATCAAGGAGTAGACGGAGAACGTCAGAATAATTACGGCCAGGGCGGCCTTCACCACCCTTTGATGACTACTCGTCAGAAGCAGAAGACCCAACGGGATACCAAAAAGGCTGGAGAGCACGAGCCAGCCCGTGCTGCCCAGGTGGATCTTCTTCCAGTCCTGCACGACGACGATGGCAGCGACCGTAATCGACACCAGCACAGCCAGTGGGGCGGCGACGCCTAGCGGTATGCAGAAGGCGAGCAGCGGAACGGCGATTAGCGCCTCGCCGAAGCCGAACGCCGATCGAATCAGGGTGGCGACAAACACGATCAACAAAACGCACAGAGTAATAAGGTCGATAGTGATCTCCGAGGCAAGCAGCATTCGTGTCCAACAGCGAGCGGCTCGCCGGTGGAGCGACGGGCGTCCTCGCCCGTCCAGCAGTCCGGCGGCCGGGCGCGGGACGCTCGGCTCCCCATTCCCGTCTACGCCTTCTTTAGAAACAGCGCTGCCAGCGGTGGCAACGTCAGCCGCAGCGAATAGGGGCGGCCATGGGTTTGTTCTGGGAGGGCCTCGGCTCCTCCCGCGTTGCCGACGTTGGTGCCTCCGTACTCTTGGCCGTCGCTGTTGAGAAGTTCTCTCCAGTAGCCGCCCGCCGGCACGCCCACCATGTATCCCAATCTGGGAACGGGCGTGAAGTTGCAAACGACGAGCACGGGATTCTCACCGTCCTTGCCTTTGCGCAGCAGCGAGACGACGCTCATAGGCGCGTCATTGCAGTCCACCCATTCAAAACCCTTGGGATCGTTGTCGAACCAGTGCAGCGAATGTTCGCTGCGATAGACGCGGTTGAGTTGCTCGACCCAATTCATGAGCCCGCGATGCACCGGGTATTGCAGCACGTCCCAATCGAGGCTGTGATCGTGCGACCACTCGCTGACCTGTCCGAACTCGCAGCCCATAAAGAGCAGCTTCTTGCCGGGCTGGGCGAACATGTAGGCCAAGAGCAGGCGCAGGTTGGCAAATCTCTGCCACTCGTCGCCCGGCATTTTGCCGATCAGGGAACCTTTTCCGTACACCACCTCGTCGTGGCTCAGGGGCAGGACGAAATTCTCGTGGAACGAATAGAGCATGCGAAAGGTCAGTTTGTTGTGGTGATACTGGCGGTGGATCGGGTCCTGCTTGAAGTACGGCGAGCGTATCGTGCATCCAGCCCATGTCCCACTTCAAGCCGAACCCCAGTCCACCGAGATAGATGGGCCGCGAAACCATGGCGTAGGAGGTGGACTCTTCGGCGAAGGTTTGAATGTCGGGGTGCTCTTTGTAGGCTTCGAGGTTGAACTGGCGCAGGAAGTCGATGGCTTCCAGATTCTCGCGGCCTCCGTACTTGTTGGGAATCCATTCGCCCTCATTGCGCGAGTAGTCGAGATAGAGCATGGAAGCGACCGCGTCCACGCGCAGGCCGTCGGCATGATATTTGTCCAGCCAGAACATGGCGCTCGACATCAGGAAGCTGCGCACTTCGGTGCGGCCGTAGTTAAAGATGAACGTCTTCCAGTCGGGATGGAAGCCCTGGCGAAAGTCGGAGTGCTCGAACAGGTGGGTGCCATCGAAGAAGGCGAGGCCGTGGCCGTCGGCAGGGAAGTGCGACGGCACCCAGTCGAGAATCACGGCGATGCTGTGCTGGTGCAGGTAGTCCACGAAATACATGAAATCCTGCGGCGTGCCGTAACGCGCCGTGGGAGAGAAGTAGCCAGTCGTCTGATATCCCCACGATCCGTAGAACGGATGCTCCATGATGGGCAGCAGTTCGACGTGGGTGAATCCCAGCTTATTCACGTGGTCGGCCAGGCGGGGCGCGATCTCGCGATAGGTGAGCGAACGGTTGTCCTCTTCGGGGACGCGCATCCAGGAGCCGAGGTGAACTTCGTAGATGGACATGGGCGCGTGCAGCGAGTTTACGGCCGCGCGTTTTTCCAGAAAGGCCGCGTCGTTCCAGGTGTAGTCGAGATCCCAGACCACGGAAGCGGTGCGCGGCGGTTTCTCCGCGAGAAATCCCACCGGATCGGTCTTTTCAATCTGGTAACCGAGTTGGGTGGAGCTGATGTGGAACTTGTAAAATGCGCCCTTCTCGATGCCGGGGATAAAGCCTTCCCAGATTCCCGACGAACCGCGAGGCTGGAGTGGATGGGATTGCGGGCTCCAAGCATTGAAGTTTCCGACCACCGACACATAGCGGGCGTTGGGAGCCCAGACGCTGAAGACGGTGCCCTTGGTCCCATTGGATTCCACAGGATGAGCGCCCATCTTCTCGTAAATGCGATAGTGGCTGCCTTCGTTGAACAAATAAAAATCTTCGGCGGTCAGCAGGGAAACGTCGTAGCGGACCGGAGATACTTCCTGAATTGTAGGTGTCTTCGTCATGATTTCGCTTCGGCTCTAGTGTATTCGAATTCAAAAAAGAGACTGAAGTTTTTCTCGTCCCAGCCGATGGAGACCATGAGGCGATAGGGACCTCCAAATATGATCAGTGCGACAACCAATCCGGCCCAAACCAATCCGACAGCCGCAACCGCAACCCAAGCCCAGCCGGCAGCAAAAGCGGCAGCCCCGAGTCCGAAACCGGCCCCGTCGCCAAGCGCCGTCCACCGAGCCCCACCGTTACCGACACCGTTCAGATCAGCAATGCCGCCCGGGCGCTGCAAGAAGCTATCGAAACCCCGGCCCAGACCGCCAAGGAAGCCAGCAGGGGAGACCACCAGGCCCAGCGGCTCCTGGCGAAAGAGGCGGCGGCAGAAAAGTTGGGGTAACACGCCAAGTAGATGGACGCGCGTCTCGCGAGCCTGCCTGAGGAAAGCGCAAGGGTCCAGCCGGGCGGGGACGCCCGGCACTCCGCTAACGACGTTTTTCCTTCTGCGCTTCGCGCCTCTCCCGCGCCCAGCCTTCCTTCACGCTTTGCCGCGCACGCCCGAGCGCCAGCGCATCCGCCGGCACATCTTCCGTGATGCAGCTTGCGGCCGCGACGTAAGCGCCGCGTCCAATCTTTACCGGCGCCACCAGCGTCGAGTCGCTGCCGATGAACGCGCCATCTTCGATCACCGTCTTGTGCTTGTTCACGCCATCGTAATTGCAGGTGATGGTGCCCGCGCCGATGTTCACGCCTTCCCCGATTTCCGCGTCGCCCAGATAGCTGAGGTGATTGGCCTTCGAACCCTTGCCCAGCTTGATTTTCTTGGTCTCGACGAAGTTCCCCAAGTGCGCGCCTTCGCCCACCTCGCTTCCCGGCCGCATATGAGTGTACGGACCGAGGACAGCTCCCGCGCCCACGCGCGAGTCTTCCATGATCGTCCCCGGCTTCACCGTGACCCGATCGCCAAGGACTGAATTCCCGATCACGCTGTAGGAGCGGATGCGGCAATCCTCGCCAATCTTCGTATGACCCAGCAACTGCACGAACGGCTCGATGACGGTGTCGGCGCCAACTTCCACGTCGCTGTCGATCACGCAGGTGTGCGGATAAAAAATCGTAACGCCTTGCTCCAGCAGTTCGCGGCACTTCGCCAACCGCAGCCGCGCATCCAGCATCATCATCTCCGCTCGCGTGTTGCTGCCCAGCACTTCGCCCGCATCCGAAGTCTTGATCGCGACCACCTTCTTGCCCGCCCGGTGAAACACTCCCGCCATGTCCGTGAGGTAGTACTCGCCGTGCGGATTCGCGGTGGAAAGACGGTCGATATGCTCGTACAAGGCGGGCCCGGCGAAGGCATAGAATCCGGAATTGATCTCGCGAATTTTCTTCTGCTGCGGGGTCGCGGACTTTTCTTCCACAATCGCCTGCACCTCCGCCCCTCGATGGAGAGCCGGGCGTCCCCGCCCGGCCGCAAACTTTGCGGATCACGCGCCCATATCCATAGGGATTGTCGAGATCGGCGCTGAGCAAAGTCATCGCCGCTTTCTGAGCGCTGTGGAAGTCGCTGAGCTTCCGAATGGTTTCGGCGGTAATCAGCGGAGCGTCCCCGGAGAGCACGATGACCTGGTCATAACCCGAGAGCGCTTCGCGCGCCACCATGAGCGCGTGTCCGGTGCCGCGCTGTTCGGCTTGCAGCACGAAGTTCACGCCCGTGCCGGCAACCGCCTCACGCACGCGCTCCGCCTCATGGCCGATGATCACGAAGATATCCCGCGCCGGCACGACCTTTTCCGCCGTGGCAATCACATGCGCCAGGATCGGCTTGCCGCCGATTTCATGCAGAACTTTGGGATGCTTCGATTTGAGTCGCGTGCCCTTGCCCGCCGCCAGAATGGCGATGGCGATACGCGGAGGCTGCGGAGAAGATTTCGGCTTGGTGTTGGAAGCTTTAGCCATGCTAAGTCAATATACCGCGAACCCCACCGTAGATGACGCGGTTTGCCACGTTTGGTTCGTATCAGGGCATCGCTTCAGCGATGCCGAGAGCCCGCACAATCATCTGCCCCTTTAGGGACTGGGTGCCGGTTAGCAGCCACAGTCACCACCAAAACATCAACTGCGAATCGTCTGCCGATCCGGCGCTTGCGCCATCAGCGCCATCAGGTCGTGCGCCACCCGGTCGGTAGCGTGCCGGGCCACCTCGCCCTCCTCCAGATAATCTCCCAGCAGCGGACACACGCCCAGCGCCTCGATCGCTTCCAGATCCACCACGATCTGCGAAGCTCCCTCCAGAGCGTACTTGGCCTTCATCTCTGGCGACGCCGTCTTGCGATTGAGCAGGGTGTAGTCGAACAACTGGACGCCAGCGTGGAGGTTGAGTGCGCGGATGTGGTCCGCCGCAGTTAAACTAAGACTTTCATTCACCTGCGTCATCAAGTTGCAAACAAATACCTTGATGGCGTTGGATTCCAGAATCGCCTCGGGGATTCCACGCACCAGCAAGTTCGGAATCAGGCTGGTGAAGAGCGATCCCGGGCCGATCGTGATCAGGTCGGCGCTAGCGATTGCCTCCAGCGTCGGGGGAAGCGGTTCGACGTCGGGAGGCACCAGGGCCAGCTCCCGAATCTTGCCCTTGCTCGCCGTGATCCTCGTCTCGCCGCGCACCCGCGTCCCGTCTTCCATTAGCGCTTCCAATTCCACGCTCGCCATGGTTGCCGGATAGATATGCCCGCGCGTGAGCAGAATTTCCGAAGACAGCCGCACCGCCTCCGCAAAGTCTCCGGTGATCGAAGTCAGCGCCGCCAGAAAAAGATTTCCGAAGCTGTGGCCTTCCAGTCCGGAGCCCTTCTGAAAGCGATGCTGGAACAGCCGCGAGAGCAGGGCTTCGTCTTCGGAGAGCGCGACGATGCAATTGCGCACATCGCCCGGCGGAAGCATATTGAACTCTTTGCGCAGACGGCCGCTCGATCCCCCATCGTCGCTCACCGTCACCACGCCGCACAATTCGCGAATGGTGGGCTGACCGGAGGTGGCCAGCGCCGGCGACATGACGTAACGCTTCAGCCCCTTCAGCAGCGTGGAGAGGCCGGTGCCGCCCCCGATTGCGACCACGCGCAGTTCAGGGCCCGCCTTGCCGGTTTCGGATGAATTAGTGCGCAACTGGGGGAGCATACCGTCTCAATAGCAGCTACCAGCAGCTGGCATGCTAGGTCAGATTGCAGAGGTTAAACCAGTGGCTCGCACTGAGTGATTCTAACCTCTGCAATCTGACCTCTGACCTCGCAAATTAATACGCGCTCGCTTTCTTCCTGCGGCTCAGATTCCGCGCCCGGATCCGGATAAAGCAGTTCGGTGAAGCGCGGATCTTCCGCCAGATTCTGGAAGTCGGTATCATTTCGCGCCTGGAAGCGCAGCGCGGGTTTCACCTGAATCGCCTCGTTGAGCGTCTTCAGCGATTCTTCGACGTGACCGGTCAGGCAATGCAACGCGGCCAGCCCGTACAGAACGTAGTCGGCCTTGGGCTGCTGCTTCAACAGCTTGTCGAGGTGCTCGCGCGCCGCCACGTAGTCACCCGCGTTGATCAGCCACACGGCGTAGTCGTAATGCTCTTCCGTGTTCTTGAATTGCAGCGTGGTTTCTTTCAGATGTTTGTCGCAGGTGACGATATGCACTTGGGCCCGGTCGACCAGGGATTTGTCCGGTCCGCTCAGTGCTTTCTGCAGGTGGCCTTTGGCTTTCTCGAACTTGCGCTCCTGCAACGCGCGAAGCCCGGACTCGTAGTTCTGCACCGCCTGTATGTGCCGTGGATCTTCGGCTACTTGTTTCTTGGGGGTTATCTTCAGTGGCATCAAACCGCCTTCAGTTCAGAATTGAAAATCGAAAAGCTTCACCGCCGAGACGCAGAGTGCGCTGAGGAACCCGTTTTCTGCAAGAAACTTTGCTCTCGACCGGGTTTTCCCCCGTGAACCCCTGTGTCCCCTGTGGTTTCAGGTTTTGCACGTTCACTCAGTTAATGCTGGCCGCTGTCGACAGACGAGTTGCCAGTTTCCCAGTTAACCTCAAACTCATATTATTTTACCCGAAGGCGCGCAATTGGCGAGTACCGGGCGGGTTCCGGGGAACGGGTCAGTTTGAAGCCGAGTTTTTCGACCGCGGTCGATGGGTCTTCAGTCGTTCTAATCTTGTATCTTGATGTCTTTCGGATGCAGCACCGTCAAGTCGGGGATCTGCTTGAAATCGTCCTTCTCATCGAAGGTCAAGATTTGGGAAATGCCGTTGTTCTTCATAATCACACTGTGAATCACGTCACCGACCCCGGAGTGATACTTCAAGATTCCCTGCTTCACGTGGTAAAAGAACTCCGCGAAATCGTAGTCTTTCCTGGGGCTGACTTCGATGATTTGTATCTTGAGACCCCTTAGGGAGACTCTGATTAAGCTCTCCATTTTCCACCGGTGTTGAGGATAGATTGAGGAGAGCATCGGAGGGCTTGCGAGGGATGAGACAGCGGACACTGGCGGCGCAGAGCGGGTTTGAACGGTACAAGAAGAAGACACGGCGGGCTGAGTTTCTGGAAGAGATGGAGCAGGTGGTGCCGTGGGCGGAGTTGTGTGCTATGATCGTACCGGTATACCGAAGTCGGGGCAAGGGCGACCACCGGTGGGAGAGAAGCGCATGCTGCGGATTTATTTTGTGCAACAGTGGTTCAACTTATCGGACCCGGCAGTGGAAGAGGCGCTGTATGAATCGGTGTCGCTGCGTGGCTTTGTGGACATCGATCTGGGGCGGAAGCCGACGCCGGATGAGACGACGGTCTGCAAGTCCGGCACTTAATGGAGGAGCATCAGTTGGGACCGCGCATCTTCGAGCGGGTGCAGGAGCACTTACAAGAGCGGGGGTTGCGCATCGGCACGGGAACGATAAGTGGATGCGACGATCGTGCACGCCCCGAGTTCGACGAAGAACCGCGAGCAGAAGCGTGATCCGGAGATGCACCAGACGCGCAAGGGGAAGCAGTGGTACTTCGGGATGAAGGCGCACGTGGGCGTGGATAGCAAGAGTAAGTTGATTCATGCGTTGGTGGCAGACGCCGGCGAACGTGGCGGATTCGCGGATGCTGCCGGATCTGCTGGATACCGACGAGACTCGAGGTGGGGCGATCAAGCGTATCGCGGACAGGGCCGCGTGCTGGAGGAGTGCGCGCCGCAGGCACAAGATTTCACCTGCTAACGCTACCGTTATAAGGATCGGGTGGATGAAGTGGAGCGCGCGAAGAATAGCACGAAGGCGAAGGTGCGCTCGAAAGTCGAGCATGTGTTAGCGGTGATGAAACTGCAGTTTGGGTTTGTGAAAGTGCGCTATCGGGGGATCGCGAAGAACGCGAACCGGCTGTTTGCGACGTGTGCGCTCGTGAATTTGTTCCTGGCGCGCAAGAAACTGCTGGGGATGACGGCGGCGTAGTGTGTCCCGAAACAGCTGCACCGCTCCCAACGGGCGGATGCGGCGGGCCGTTGTATCTCTTGAGCTGCATAAAACCGCTGGACGCCCTTACTTCCAGAGCCGAGCGGTTGCAATCAAAACTTGTTCAGACGTTCCCTAGACGCTTCTCGCTGACAAGCTGACTCTCGATCTCGGCCACGACTCCACGGTCGAGATTCTTGCGAGAAACCAGGATGTTCACCATCTCCGTTACTGCCCACATGGAGGTGCAAAGCTGGACGTCCTTGAGGTCTGCGAACACTGCAAAGGCTTGCTCCACCGTTTTCTTCTTCGACTCTTCAGCCCTGTCGGTGGAGTAGTAAGCGATTAGGACGTTGCTATCTAAGTAAATGCGGTTCATCGCTTGGCGCGAAAGCGAACAACTCGCTTTCGCTCGACCGTCTTGACAGCCCGGAACGAAACCGTTTTCCCCGACTTAGTCTTGAACTTGATCCTCGCCGGTTTCTTTACAGTCTTGGTGGCGACGAATCTAACGATTTTCCGGGCCATAAAAGCGATGATAGCACTGTAGCACGGTGGCGCCAGGACGTTTGCGCCCGTCCCTGCACACCTAGGGCCTTTCGCCGCACGTTAAGAGTGAACTCTACCGCCAGCTTCTCAAAGAACAAACAGATCGTCTCAATCCCGCGATGAAAATTCGGAATGTGAAACTTCTCGTTCGGAGCATGCAAATTGTCGTCGGGAAGCCCAAAGCCCATCATCACCGATGGAATCTTCAGCACGTCCTGGAAATCGGTCACGATCGGAATCGACCCGCCGGAGCGAATAAACACGGTCTCTTTCTTGAACGTGTCATGCAGCGCCTCAGTCGCCGCCTTGATGAACCGGTTGTCGGTGCCAACCACGCAGGCGGGCCCTTTGCTCCAAACCTTGATCTTGATGTCGATCCCCTTGGGCGTGAGTTTCTTGACCAACGCCGTGTAACGCTTAAGGATGTCGTCCGGATCCTGGTTCGGCACCAGCCGCATCGAAACCTTCGCCGACGCCTTCGCCGGAATCACCGTCTTCGCCCCCGGAGCCACAAACCCGCCCGGCATGCCGTGCACCTCCAGCGTCGGACGCGCCCACGTCCGGTACAGCACCGAATATCCCGGCTCGCCGGTCAGCACCTTCGAGCCGACTTCGGTTTTGCGATAATGCTCTTCGTTGAAAGGCAGCCGCTTCCACGCCTTCAGCTCATCTTTGCTGGGCGCTTTGACGTTCTTGTAAAAGCCCGGGATCAGTACCTTCCCCTTCGCATCTTTCAGCTTGCTGATGATCTCAATCAGCGCAAACAGCGGATTCGGCGCCGCGCCGCCATAGATGCCGGAGTGCAGATCGGTCTTGGCCCCGACCGCTTCAATCTCGGTGTACACCAGGCCACGCAGGCCGACGCACAGAGTAGGAAGGTTGGGCGCGAACAGTTCCGTATCGCAGACCAGCGCGAAATCCGCTTTCAACTTCGCCTTCTGTTTGCGGACGTACTCGGCAATCGATTCGCCGCCCACTTCTTCTTCGCCTTCAAAAATAATCTTGACGTTGATCGGCAGCTTGCCCCCATGGGCCTGCATCAGGGATTCGAGCGCCTTCACTTCCATCCAGAGCTGCCCTTTGTCGTCGACCGCGCCGCGCGCGTAGATGTTGCTGTTGCGCTCGGTCGGTTCAAACGGCGGCGTCTTCCATTCGTCCAAAGGATCGGGCGGCTGCACATCGTAGTGCGCATACATCAGGACCGTTGGCTTGCCATGCGCATGCAGCCAATCGGCGTAGAGCAGCGGATGTCCCTTGGTCGGGATGATCTCGACATTGTCCATCCCAATGCGGCGCAGCTCAGCCGCCACAAATTCTGCCGCCTTCAGCACGTCGCCTTTGTGTTCATCGAGCGTGCTGACGCTGGGGATGCGGAGAAGGTTCTTCAGCTCATCAAGAAAACGCGGTTGATTATTGCGGGCAAAATCCACTGCCGGGGAAGCCATAGTCTGTTGCCTTTCTGGCGCGCTGGGCGCGCGTACTCAAAAAAAAATGATCGCCGAAAACGTCTCAGTATATACCCTGAATCTATGGAGGACGGGCGTCTCGCGAGCCTGCCCTGAGCTTAGTCGAAGGGTCCTACCGGGAAGAACCGGTCGCGCAAGTTGCGTCCAGCCAAGAACCTGAAACGCAATTGACAGCAACCCGTATCTCACAAACAATAGGCTCTACAGTCCACAATTCAACCGGAGCCCCTTATGTCTGAAGGCGAGCAACCGATCGTTTACCACCCCGAGCCGCAGAGCAGCGTCGGCAAATGGATCCTTATCGTGCTGGCCGTTGCCTATGCCGGCGCATCCGCGTTTTTCATTTACGACCAGCACGGCAAGCTCGATAAGGTCACGCAAGATCAAGCCGCCAGCCAAAAACAAATTGGCGATCTGACCAAGCGCATGCAGTCCGCCGAAGCCGATTCCGAGACCCTGGCCCACCAGTTGGGCATGACCAAGAAAGAATTGGCGACGCGTGCCAACGAACTGCAGCGTCAGCAGCAAGCCGCAGCCGCGAGCATTGCAGCCCAGGCGGAACAAGAGAAGAAAGATGTAAGCGCCGTTTCCGGAGAAGTCGGCTCCGTGAAGACCGACGTCGGCGGCGTGAAGACCGACGTGGCCGCCACCAAGGCATCGCTCGATGCGACCATCGCGAAGCTCCAGAGCACCATGGGCGATCTCAACGTGCAGAGCGGACTGATCGCCAACACCCGCGGCGACCTGGAAGCCCTCAAACACAAGGGCGACCGCCAGTACTACGAGTTCTCCTTGTTGAGGGGAGCCAAGCCGCAGGCATTCTCAACCGTGGCCTTGCAGCTCAAGAAGACCGATCCCAAACGCGGCAAGTACACCTCGACGTCACCGCCGACGACAAAACCATCGAGAAAAAAGACAGGAACCAGAGCGAGCCCGTGCAGTTCTACACCGGACGCGATCACATGCTCTATGAACTCGTAGTCTGGTCGGTGGACAAGAACAAGATCACCGGCTACCTGAGCACGCCGAAAAATGCGCCGGTCCCGATCACCGCTACGCCAAAGTAGCAGCAAGCGTTAGTGATGAGCGTCAGAGGTCAGATTGCAGAAGTAAAGAACTCGCCCGCGGCCCTTGACTCTGATTTTGTCTTTCGATCACCCGATGGCCCGATCACCCGATGACCCGATGCAGTTACGGATGCGTCATCTTCTCCGGCTTAACCAGCGAATCAAATTCCTCACCCGTAAGATGCTTCAGCTTCAACGCCGCCTCGCGCAGGCTAGAGTGCTCGACATGCGCCACGTGCGCAATCTGCGCCGCCTTGTCGTATCCCACCTTCGGAGCAAGCGCCGTGACCAGCATCAGCGAATTCTTAACGTAGAAATCCACCTTGGCGCGATCGACTTCAATGCCCTTGATCATGTATTCCACGTAGCCATGACACGCGTCGGTGATCAAAGTGACCGAGTGCAGAAAGTTGTAGATGATCACCGGCTTGTACACGTTGAGCTCAAAGTTGCCCTGCGATCCGCGCGAATCCCACCGCGGCCGTAGCCCCGTGCACCTGCACGCAGACCATAGTCATAGCCTCGCATTGCGTGGGATTAACCTTGCCCGGCATGATCGACGATCCCGGCTCATTCTCCGGAATCACCAGCTCGCCCAGCCCGCACCGCGGCCCGGAAGCCAGCCAGCGAATATCGTTAGAGATCTTCATAAACGAAGCCGCCAAAGTTTCCATAGCGCCCTGAGCAAACACAATCTCATCGTGCGCCGAAAGCGCGGCAAACTTATTAGGATGCGAGCGGAAGGGAAGTCCCGTAAGTTCAGCAATCTTCTTAGCCGCGCGCTCGGCAAATTCCGGATGCGTGTTCAGCCCCGTGCCCACCGCCGTCCCGCCAATAGCCAGATCGTAAAGCCCATCCAGCACCTGCTCCAGCCGCTTGATGTCGCGGTCAAGCAAACTGGCCCAGCCGCCAAATTCCTGCCCAATGGTCAAAGGCACAGCATCCTGCAAGTGCGTGCGCCCAATCTTCACCACGGAGTCAAATTCCTTAGCCTTGGCCGCAATCGCATCGCGCACCGTCTTGATAGCCGGAATCAAAGCGTTCTTAACCCGCTCCGCCGCCGCAATGTGCATAGCCGCCGGAAACGTATCGTTAGACGACTGCGACATATTGACGTGATCGTTAGGATGCACCGGCTTCTTCGATCCCATCTCCCCGCCCGAAATTTCAATGGCGCGATTAGAGATGACCTCATTCACATTCATGTTGGTCTGCGTGCCCGCTGCCCGTCTGCCAAATGCGCAAAGGGAACTGGTCATTCAGCTTCCCGGCAATGACTTCGTCGGCGGCCTGCACGATGAGCTTAGCCTTGTCGGCAGGGAGCTTGCCCAGATCCTGATTCACCAGCGCGCAAGCCTTCTTAAGCGTGCCAAAAGCCCGAATCAGCTCCGGAGGCATGACGTCGCGCCCAATATTAAAATGCAGCAGCGAGCGCTGCGTCTGCGCCCCCCAGTAAACATTCGCCGGGACTTCGATCTTTCCCATGCTGTCGGATTCAATGCGGGTCTTCGTTTGAGTCGGGGTGGCGGGTTCGGTAAGAGTAGACATGATGATCTCCTGTGCGTCGGACCGGACGCTGGGAGCACGCCAGGTCCTTCGGCGGAAATGAGGAACCGAATATTATACGGCGGCGTGAAAGGGCTTTCGCCCAAAACATGCGCGTTAGCGACGATTGCGGAAAGTATCCACTCGGATACAATGAGCGGCTTGAATATATTGCTTCGGTCGTCCGATTTCGATGCATGGCTGTCCCATCTGGCCGACCAGAAGCAAAGGCCAGAATCCTGGCGCGTCTTACTAGCGCGACATTTGGAAATTTCGGCGATTGCGAACCCGTCGGCGAAGGCGTTTCCGAGATGCGCGTTCATGTCGGAGCGGGGTATCGCGTTTACTACACGCGAACGGGTCGACCGTATATGTTTTGCTGGCTGGCGGCATAAAGGCGTCGCAAACGAAAGACATTGCCAAAGTGAAAAAAATGGCTCGCGAACTGCAAAAGGGCAAAACTAATGAAGAAAAAGAAAACAACTTACAAACCATTCGACGCGAGCGGCGTATCTCGATAACGATGCGGTCATTGCGGAATATCTTTCGGCGGCTGCCGAAGACCCAAACCCCGATGTATTCGTCGCCGCGCTCGGCGACGTGGCGAAAGCACGAGGCATGGCGCAGATCGCCAAAGACGCAGGCCTGGGCAGGGAGAGCCTGTACAAAACCCTGAGTGCAGGCGCACACCCACGCTTCG
Organism: uncultured Acidobacteriaceae bacterium; assembly: GCA_963725245.1. Classification (GTDB taxonomy): domain Bacteria; phylum Acidobacteriota; class Terriglobia; order Terriglobales; family Acidobacteriaceae; genus Acidiflorens. The sequence goes on from CAVRYC010000001.1 coordinate 70,754, forward strand.
AAACGATCAATTCCGTCCTGCACGCCCTGGGCGTGAAGTTCGCTGTCGTTGCCGAACACGAGAGTTAGGCCGATGGGTGGAATCCCACTCATAGCCAACGGGGTTGCGCCACTTCTCGCCCTTTTCGACAAAGCTTGCCCTGTCTTGCCAAAGCCCCGAGCGAACCGTGGCCCTCAACGCGCCCGCTTTGTGGCGCGCTGGAGTGGGGGAGCCGAGGGCGATAGCCGAAGGGTGGCCCGCCGATGCCGCTCGACTCCGATTTACGCGGCCGCGTGGCCCACCCTAGGTCCACAGTCCGCTCTTTTTTTTCACATCACCACGTGAGTGCCCGAAAATTCCAGGATATCTGAAAGTGGCTCATCCAGATGGAACCAAGAGCGAAGATCAACCGCGCACGCAAACTGGTAAATACATTTGCGCCGAAGCTAGTATCCTCGCGAGTATCATGCTTTGCATATGTCTCGTCTGGCCAGCCAACGCGCGGCCCCAGGCTCCGGCTGCCAAAACTCTTCGAAAGGACGCCCCCATGACACTCCACGCCACTGGAGCCTTCGAGGTAAAAACCACCCCGCTTCCGCCCGATGACGCCACCGGAGGCGCAGGCGTAAATATTGGCCGCTACGCGCTCGACAAGCAATACCACGGCGATCTCGAGGCCACGGGCAAAGGCGAGATGCTTGGGGCCGGCGACCCCGCCAAGGGCAATGCTGGTTACGTGGCCATCGAGCACGTCACCGGAACCCTCCACGGCCACAGCGGCTCCTTCGCCCTCCAGCACACCGGCACAATGGACCAGGGAAAATTGCAGCTCACCGTCACCGTGGTGCCCGGCTCGGGCACGGGAGGCTTCGCTGGCATCGCGGGAACCATGACTATCATCATCACCAGCGGCAAGCACTCCTATGACTTCGAGTACACACTGCCAGCAAGCTCCGAATGACCTAATCCGTGCCGGTTTTGTTTTGCTCCAGGCACGCTTATATGTGTACGCGATTATGCGTACACATACTCAGATACAACGTGTCCCACGTGGAAGATTGCACGTTACAATTATTGGCGCGTGGGCCACTTTCGATCAGATCGACTTCACCGGAATCGCCATCACATCCTCCACCAGCCCGACTTCCTTTTGCACAAATGGCTCAGCATAGGTCACGCCGCCGAGCAAGCCGTAATAGCGGGCCATGGATTCCACCCGCGCCCGAATCTCTTCGTGCGCGGGAAAGATCCTGCTGCCAGCCTGCTGGTCGGTGAACTGAGATCTATATGCCATCAGCGATGCCATGCGCGTTTCGAACTGGTCCGTCATGTCCACGACAAACGTAGGCCGCACGTCGCGGTACAGGCTGGCGTAAATAATTTTAAAAGGACGATGAGCGGAACCCTCCAGCGGCAACTTGGCGAGTCCCGATATAAACGCCGCTTCGTAGCCGAGCACCGAGGCCGTGTAGTGATCGGGATGACGCCCCTCCCAGTAGGGAAGAATCAAGACTCGAGGACGCTGTTCGCGAAGTACGCGAACGACCTTCAGCCGATTCTCCCAGGTATTTTCGACGCGTCCGTCGGGAATATCGAGCGCGTGGCGCCAGGAAACCTTCAGGATGCGTGCTGCCTCCGCCGCTTCGCGCGCGCGGTCCTCGACGCTACCGCGCGTCCCCATTTCGCCTTGCGTGAGGTCGAGGATGCCGGTGCGGTATCCGCGCTCGGCCATCTTGAGAAGAGTCCCGCCGCAAGTCTGTTCTACATCATCGCGGTGCGCGGCGAGGGCGAGAATGTCTAAGGGCATTTTGTAATTTGGTAATCGGGTAATTTTGTAATCTAAAACCGACCGACCTTTTCGTTCTCAAATTACAAAATTACCAAATTACAAGATCACAAAATCGCTCTACGCTGCCGGCTTCGTCGTGCGCCGGTTCGCCAGCGCGAAGGCTAGCCCGAACATGAAGAGCGCAAACAACACCAAGGTCAAAAGGGATTCGCCCAGCGGGAATGTACTGGGCGCTTCGGGATACATCAGTGTGCGCAGCGCCTCGACGCCGTAGGTCAGAGGATTCGCATACATGACTCCGCGAATCCATCCGGATGCGCCGGAAAGAGGGAAGAGCGCTCCCGAAAGCAGCCACAGCGGAATCAGAAATAAATTGATGATGGCGTGAAAGGCCTGCGTCGAATCCATGGGCCACGCTATGGCGAAGCCGAGCGCAGTCAAAGCGAACGAGACCAGGAACACGGTGAGGACGATGAGACCGAACGACGCGATCGTCATGTGCACGCCAACCAGCGGCGCGAAGACCAGGCAAATCAATCCCTGAGCGGCGGCGAGAGTGGTGCCGCCTAAGACTTTTCCCAGAACAATGGCGGCGCGCGGCACCGGAGCCACCAGCACCGAAAGCAGGAAACCTTCCTTGCGGTCTTCGATCACCGACATCATGGTGAAGATCGCGGTGAAGAGCACGATCATCACCAGCGTGCCGGGATAGAAATAATTCAGATAGTGCTGCTGGCCGGCGGCCTGTCCGGAACGAAATGATGTTCCGAAACCGCTGCCGATGACGATCCAGAACAATAGCGGAGAAATAATTACGCCCACCACACGCGCGCGCTGACGATAAAAGCGTACGACTTCGCGCCACCAGAGCGTGAAGGCAGGCAGCAGAACTCCGGCAGATGCGGGAGCGGTTGCGGGAAAAGTGACGGATTGCGTGGCCATTGGTTTTAGTTTAGAAGCGTCAGTGATCGACCTTCTTCGTGCCTTTCTTCTTGCCCTTCTTGACGGTTTCTGTGGCCGGTTCGGCGTCCTCGCTCCAGAAGCGGTGGCCGGTGCGATGGATGAACACGTCTTCGAGCGTGGGCTTGCTCACGCTTAGCGACTGGATTTCTCCGGGGAAAGCTTCGACTACGTCGGGAACGAAGCGATGTCCGTTTTCGATTTCAATGCGGACATGGTTGTCCATGACCGAGGCATCGACTTGAAACTGGTTGCGAATGCGGTCGGCCAGAGATTGCGGGTCGCGCGCTTCGAGCAGAATGACGTCGCCGCCGATCTCGCGGGTGAGTGCCTCGGGTGTGCCTAGCGCGACCAGGTTGCCTTCATTCAGGATGGCGAGCCGGTCACAGTGTTCGGCTTCTTCCATCAGGTGGGTAGTGACGATGACGGAGACCCGCTCCTGATCGCGGAGGATCTTGAGATATTGCCAAAGGTCGCGCCGGGCGCCGGGATCGAGGCCGGTGGTGGGTTCGTCGAGGAGCAGTACCTCGGGATGATGAAGCAAACCTTTGGCGAGTTCGATGCGGCGCTGCATGCCTCCGGAGAAAGTTTCTACACGATCGGCCGAGCGGTCGAGCAATCCGACGCGGGTCAGGATTTCATTGATTCGTGTTTTCAGTTCGGGGCCGCGCAGGCCGTAGAGGTGTCCCTGATGCCAGAGATTTTCGTAGGCGGTGAGTTTGAGATCGACGCTCGGGGACTGGAAGACGACGCCTATGTGGCGGCGCAGCGCTCCGGGTTGGTGAACAGCGTCGAAGCCGCCGATGGTGGCGCTGCCTGAGGTGGGGACCATGAGGGTGGAAAGAATGCGGAACAGAGTGGTCTTGCCGCTGCCGTTCGGGCCGAGAAGGCCGAAAAGTTCGGCGGGATAAACGTCGAAGGAGACGCCGTTGAGCGCGCTGCGGTCCTGATAACGGTGGACGAGGTCGCGAACCGCAATTATGGGCTGACCGCCGCGCTTCGCGGGTTGGGCTGGCGAAGCGACGTCGAGGGCAGTTGAGTTTGGGGCCACAAGCTATTCTACGACGGGAAGGAGGCGATTATCATCCAGAGCTGATCGGGGGTCGTGGGCCAGTTTGAAGTTCAGGGCTCGCATTGGCTCTGCCGCTGTGCCATCATGTCTCGACAGAGGGAAGTATCAGGCGGTTGGAGGTCTCCGTGATGACAAGCACATCTATAGCGAAAAGAATCAGCCCTATGTTGGCGACTGCCAATATGGAGGAAACGATTCTGTTTTACCAGAGCGTGCTTGGATTTACGCCAACCATGAAATCGCCGGAATACTTGATAGTGGAGCGGGATGGCCAAACCATCCACTTCCAAAAGGCTGCATCCGAGGAGGTTATGAAGTGTGCCCGCGAGCATACCGAGATATACATTGAGGTTTCTGGCATCCATGCTTTGTGGGAGCATGTGAAAACGTTCAAGAACCACTACAGAATTCGGGATTTATTTGACCGGGACTACGGGATGACCGAGTTCCACATTGGAGATCCAAACGGGTGCTTGGTGTTTGTAGGAGAGCCCATATCCAAGCAAAACTGACGCCAAAATATTCAAAATGACTCTTCCTGATCGGGTGATCTGGTGATCGAAAAACCAAATCCTTGCTGGGTTTAGATGACAACGATGACCCGACCATCCGATGCAAGCGAAGCGCTTACGCCGCGACGGGCTTCTGATCCTGGCTGGGGACAAGCTCTTCGAACGCAACCGGAACGTGGCGCCAAACCTGGATGGCTAGCACGACGGTGGTCGCGAGAAGTAGCGCTCCTACGGCGACGTGGACCACGGTTGAGATCACCATAGGCAGTTCGGGCTGCGCGGCGTCTCTTCCCCACATGACGCGGGTGATGAAGGCGAGAAATCCCAGGCAGAGTTGCGCGACCATCAGCCCGAGCATGGCGATTGCCGGACGGCGGACGGCGTCCACTTGGTGGTAGACGGAGATGGCGCGAACGGCAGTCCAGGAGAGGACGATGGCCACGACGGCTGCGTTGATGACGTGCGGCCACCAGCTCAAGCCATGGTGGCGGAACATGGCTCCCAGGATCAGTTGCACATAGAGCACAAAAATCGAGAGCAGGGTCAGAGTGAAAAGAGCGGGGCGGCGCTGGTCGAGTTCGGTGCGCGGTTGCTCTTCGACCCAGCGGCGCCCGGTGAAGACGGCGATCGCGACGGCGATGCAGAAGAAGGTCTGCGCCACAGCGGCGTGCGCGCTCGAGATGGGTGCGGGCAGAAAAAATAAGACAGTCAGTCCGCCGAGGATGCCTTGCAGGATGACAGTCGCGAGCGCGGCCAGGCCCAGAAGGCGCAGCCAATGGCGCTTTTCTGCTACCCAGGTCCAGACCGCCAAAATGATGGTGAGCAGTCCGGTAAATTCTGCCACCATGCGATGGCCATGTTCGTATCGCACGCCGCCAACCATGTGCGGGATTTTGTAGAAGGAGCCGAAAGTGGTCGGCCAGTCGGGCACGGATAAGCCGGCGTCATTGCTGGTGACCAGCGCTCCGGCAACGATCAGGACGAGAGTGGCGCAAGCGGTGAAGATGGCGAAGCGGTGCAGTCCGCGATGGTAAGGGATTTCGATGCCCTTCACGATAGCCCCCAGGGAACCCCGGCGATACAGCGTCGCTCCGCCACGTTGCCCGAAACGCATCAGTTTATCAGACGCCGAGTCCACAGGAGGCTGGAGCTGGTTATTTCCCCGGTCGGAATGGGTTCACGACCTGAATGCCGTCGATTTCGCGACCGCCTTGGAAATCCTCAGACAGTAGAACGCGACAGCCCGCCTGTTGCGCCGATCGCAGAATCAGCGCATCCCAAAAAGAAAACCCGTGCAATCGATGGAGATCGATGGCGGCAAGAATATCGCGAAACGTCTGGTTCAGCCACATCGAACTCGGCCAGAAGTTCGACCTTACGGCGCGCCTTGCGCGGATCGTGCTTCAGTTTTCCCGTGACCGTGACAAAATACTCCTGCAGCACTTGCAGCGAAACAACGCCAGTTCCGTCACGGCGATGTTCGTGCCACAGATCGCGCGCCACACGTTGTTTTGCAGGGGCGTCGTCATCGTCCGCGTAGACCAGGACATTAGTGTCGAAGAAACTACGAGCGTTCATGGATCTCGTCCCGATTGAAACGCCAGCCTCGCGAGTGCCCGCCGCCCGATAATCGCTCAAACTCCTCAATACTGCGCTCGGGATCGTCGCCACCTGCTAGCTTTTGAAGGTATTCGCGAATCAACTGGTTGAGGCTCTTGCCAAGAGCCTCCGCCCGCTTTCTGGCGCGTTCAACGGTTTGCTCGTCAATGGATAGCGTCACATTCACGAACACAGTATATGTGCGCCCATATTCCGTGTCAAGACGAAACTGCGGCCTAAGTTGCTACGCCGGCAGTCCAGTCGCGCTTTGCGATTCCAGTGCCTGAATAATGGCGTCGGCGAATTCCGAGGTGCCCGCGGTGCCGCCCACGTCGCGTGTAAGTTTGCTGCGGTCGCGGTAGACCTCGTCGATGGCGTTGCGGATCTTCCAGGCGGCGTCGGCCTCGCCGATATGGCGCAGCATGAGCAGCGCGGATCGCAACACGGCCGTAGGATTGGCAATATTCTTTCCGGCAATATCGGGTGCGGAACCGTGTACAGCCTCAAAGATGGCGCACTCGTGACCGAAATTCGCGCCGGGCACCAGGCCAAGTCCGCCGACCAGTCCCGCGCACAGATCGGAAATAATGTCGCCGTAGAAATTCTCCAGCAGCAGCATGTCGTACTGGTAGGGGTTCATCACCAGTTGCATGCACGTGTTGTCGACAATGTGCTCGCCGTAGGTGATCTCGGGATACTCCTTCGCGACGTTGCGCGAGCAGCGCAGAAACAATCCATCGGACATCTTCATGATGTTGGCTTTGTGGATGCAATGAATTTTCTTGCGCTTGTTTTTGCGGGCATGCTCGAAGGCGAAACGTGAGATGCGGGTGGAAGCCTTTTCGCTGATGACCTTGATGCTCTCGACCACTCCGGGGACAACTTCGTGTTCGATGCCGGAATAAAGCCCTTCGGTATTTTCGCGCACCACGATCAAATCGACGCCCGGATAGCGAGTGGGAATATGCGGCAGGTTGCGGATGGGCCGGAAGTTGGCGAAGAGTTCGAAGCGCTTGCGCAGTTCGACATTGATGCTGGAGAAGCCGCCGCCGATGGGCGTGGTCACGGGACCCTTCAGTCCGACGCGGGTGCGCTCGATCGATTCGCTGAGTTCTTTGGGAATGTAATCGTGGTACTTCTCAAAGGCTTCGGCGCCCGCGGCGAAGCTCTCCCATTCGAATTTGACGCCGGTCGCTTCGACCATGCGAACCGTGGCCTGAATGACTTCGGGGCCAATTCCGTCGCCGGGGATGAGGGTTACTTTGTGGGTCATAAATCTTATCGGGCCATCGGGTGATCGGGTCATCGGGTCATCCAAAACCACCAGGAATTTGCTTTTCGATCGCCCGATCACCCGATGACCCGATCACCCGATTTAGCTTTTCCCTTCGCCTCGGGCGCGTCTTTCGTCTTGAGCAGGTCTTTCAGTTCGGTCATGAATTCCTGCACATCTTTGAAGTCGAGATAGACGGAGGCGAACCTAACATACGCGACTTTGTCATAGCGGCGCAGGCGGTTCATGATCAGCTCGCCGATTTCGCTGGTCTTGCGCTCGCGCTCGGCCGACTCCATGACAAAGGTCTCGGCTTCATTGACGATCTGCTCGAGCCTGCTGATCGGCACCGGCCGCTTCTCGCAGGCGCGCATCAGTCCGTTGAGCACTTTTTGGCGGTCAAAACGTTCGCGGCGCCCGTCTTTTTTCACCACCATGTAGGGAATTTCGTCGATGCGCTCGTAGGTGGTAAAGCGCTTCTCGCACTTCAGGCATTCGCGGCGGCGGCGGATGGAATCCGCTTCCTTGCTCTCGCGCGAATCCACGACTTTGTCATTTTCAAACCCGCAAAAGGGGCATTTCATGCGCTTGGCTATGCTGGCTGAGTAAAAACGATTGTAGCAGGCGCGTCGGCAAGCGACGGGGGATGGGGCGACCGTGATGTGCCAGTTTCCGAGATGCCCGTGACACGACCGGATTCCGGACCGCCGCCTCCTCTAGTCGTGAGTGAAATCGCCTCCGTAATACGATTCGAAGGCACCTAGGTTTTCGAAGCAGAGCGTCTGAAAGTGGCCCAGCAGACTCCAATGAAGAACCCAACTATCCCAGTCACAACGGCCACAGGCGCAGGCCCAAGGATTGCCCCTGCGAATCCTCCAATCAACGTACCCGCTACGGCAGGCCAAAGGGCTCTTTGAAATCCAATCTTGCGGACCAGAAGGACATAAGCTAGGGGCGTCACAAACGCGCCGAAGAATCCTCCGTACCACAATCCGATCACAGCAACCGCCCAGTTCCAATCCCCAAAGTGCTCCCCAGTGGTTCCACTTCGCCCTAGCAGAACATTGAGCGATAGAATTCCAGCGCCGCAAATGCTGCCTCCTGCGATGCCGAGCAACACTGACGCACAAAATCCTAGAGCCAGCTTTCCTGCTTTCAAGAAGAAGGTGTTCTCATCGCTCATTGCAAAACCGCGCCTCTACAACCGAAACAAGCAACTTTAACTTGTTTCAGGGAACAACGATACGTAACGAGGGTTACTCTGCTCCCGTCTGCTTTGAGATTATTGGCGTAACTCGATATCACTCGCAATGCCAGAATCGGCTCGTCACTGGGTGGATGGTCGGCAACTCGGAAACTGAACCGCCACGAGCGACTTACGTTGCTTCCTCAACCGCCGCGCCTTCCTCGGCTTGCGCGGTCTCTTCGGAAAGCTTGCGCAACGACAACCGTTCGTGATGGGAGAGCAGCAATCCGACGGGAACCACGGCGACAAACGTCACCAGCCACAGCATGATGCCGCAACTCACCGCGAGTTCCTTGGGGACAATGTGAAAGACGTGGTCGAGCGCGCTGATGGTGGCCAGCTGCGACCCTCCGCCGACGCCCGGCAACTGCACCATGGAGCCGATCATGCTGGAGCCCATGAGAAGAAGAACCTTGGTGGTACTCAAGGCGCCCATAGGTGCGCCATAGGCGTGCGTCACTTCCTTGTAAGCCAAGGCAATAACCCACCACATCGCCACCGAAACGGCTGACACCTGGAGGAATGCGAAGGGACCGTGAATGGTATTGAGCCCCACGGTAAACTCACGAATTTTTTGCGCGATGCGATGGCCCAGGTTCTCGGCGAGATGCGAAAAACGGTCTTCGACCCACTGCGCGATCCGCTTCCCACGGTAGGCCATCAGCACGGCTGCCGAAAGCAGCCCGAGTACGAGCGCAATCAGAGCGTATCCCGTGAGATGAATCCACTGCCTGACTTCCGGCGGCGCGGCTTCGGTAAAGGCGCGCAGCTTCGAGGGCAGAAAAATGCCCGCCACCAACAGGACGGTAAAACCGCCGACGTCGAAAATTCGCTCCACCGCCCAGACCGCAACTTGCGAGGCGAACGGGAGGTTTTCCCGGCGGGCTATCAAATAGGGACGAATCAATTCACCCGGCCGGCCGAGCAAGGCGAGTCCGGTGAACCCGATCAAAGTAGGAGGGAGCAAGCCCAGCAGGGATGCTTGCTTGCGCACCGGTCGAAGGAAAATTTTCCATCGAACCGCCCGCAGCCAATAGGCAAAGTAGATGAGCGCTACCCCGTGAAAAATGTGGCGCCAATTCAGCCCGTACTGAAACAGCCGGGCCCAGTCGAAGTCCCGCCAGGTGCGAAACTGCAGATAAACCAGCACGGCCAGAACCAGAAAGACGACGGCAGAGGCTGCGTATCGTTTCTTATTCACCGGAATGAAGGTAAATGAGAGAGGAGTCAGGGTCAACGCTGGGCTGATGCAAGCGAAGAGGGTGCGCGCTAGGAGCCTGTGGCGCAAGTGCGATTTGTATCAGGGTATGCCTTCAGGCATACCGTAGGTGCCGTGTTATGAGTGCGCCTTTAGGCGCTGGTCGCCAGCACTGGAGTTTCACCACGAGCGGCTAGATGTCAACGCGGAGATTCGACGGCGACAGTCGTGCCGGCGGGTTTCGGAGCGCGTTGGCCCGGCTCGGAGCCTTGTTCGCAGCTTTGCTCGGAGCTTTGCTCGGCGCTCGGGCGGAGGCCGCTTTTTGTTTCGCTGCTTTTTCCTGGGCGGTCTTCTTAGTGTTGTATTCGTGCACGATGCGGGCCACGTAGGCGCGGGTTTCGCGAAATGGCGGCACTCCCCTATACTGCTCGACGCGCTCGGGACCCGCGTTATAAGCGGCCAATGCCTTGACGAGATCGAAATCGTAGCGTTCCAGAAGTTCGCGCAGATAGCGGCTTCCGCCCGTGACGTTGGCTTGCGGATCGAAGGAGTCGTTCACCCCAAGTTGGCTGGCGGTGCCGGGCATCAATTGCATGAGTCCGCGGGCGCCTTTGGGAGAAACGGCATGCGCGTTGAATCCGCTTTCGGCGTGAATCACGCTGTTTACCAGATCTGGATCAAGATGATAGGCGGCGCTGGCGATGTTCACGACTTCATTCAGTGGGGGCGCGGGCGCGGATTTAGCAGGGCCCAGATTTACCAAACTCTGATTTAGCAGACGCCGACGGGGCAGCGATGGAGGCGCGCGAATTCGCGGCCGGCGGCACTGGCACGGAATAACGAGAGATCTTTTTCGTAGCCGGTGATCTCCTCCGTGGGCACGTCCGTGAAGTTGGAATCGTCGGCGGCGAGATAGAGGCGAGTCGTTGTTCCCATCATCAGGCGATGCTCGTGGCGGATGGTGAAGCCGTTGCGGAGGATAGCCAACTCGGCGGCAGTCGCGGGACGAGCGAGCAGAGCCACGGCGACAGCAAGGACAAGAACAAAGAAGAGCGCGCCAGCCTTCGTCGCAATTCTCCGAGCCCGATGCATCGCTAATGGCCCTCTTTGAATCATTTGCTTCAAATCATCTCGTCTTCAAACATGCTCGTCGAATCATCACAAGCTGGTCACGATCGCCGGCTGTGCGAATCTGGTCCACGACTACCGGGTCAAGCGCTTTTCCATGCAGCGCGTGCTCGATGGCGGCGGCTACACCGCTTTCGGCGTTCGAGCGGGTCAGCGTCCAGCCGCGGCTGCGCAGCTCTTCCGAGGCATTCCCCATGATAAACGGCTGGCCGGCAAAGGCAAGCATTTCAATGTCGTTATAGTTATCACCAACGGCCATGACCTGTTCGCGGTTGATGCCCCGGTAGTTGGCCCAGCGCTCCAGCGCGTGTCCCTTGGAACAGCCGGCGTTGAGCACATCGACAATCGAAAGATCGCGGCCGGGGTACTCGGTGCGCAAAACGGTGATGGGCAGGCCGCAGCTTCCGAGGACTTGCAATACCCGTTGCATGTGCGCGACCGGGCCGCAAAACATGGCCTGCACGGGATCGCAGGTGAGCGCATCCTCGATCGGAACCACGAACTTGATGTACTGCATGTTCTTCTCCAGCCAGCGCTGGATGCTGCCTTCCAGCTGGTCCAGACGCTCGAGCACGATGGTGCCCGAAGCATCGCCGCAGTTATCGCTGTGAAGATCGTTGCCGCGAAGATCATTGCCGTCAAAAGTCAGAACCGTCTGACCGCGAAATTCCCGCATCACGCGGACAAGTTCGCGGCAGGTCGCTTCGGGGAGCAGGTCGCGGTGGAAAGTTTCTCCGGCAAGCGACCGGGTGACGGCGCCATTCGAACTGATCAACCAGAGATCAAATCCCAGTTGTTGAGCGATGGGCAGGGCAAAGGTGTGGCGGCGTCCGGTGACCAGGATGATCTCGATGCCTTGGGCATGCACGCGCCGGAGCGTTGTAAGATCGGTCTCGGAAATCTTGAATTCCGGATTGAGCAGGGTGCCGTCAATATCGATGGCGATGAGGCGGAGGCAAGCGGCAGGCACACTCAATTTTAGCATTGGACGTGCTTTTGGACATCCCCCCGCAGCGGCCCTGTCGACTCGAACGTAACTGACCGCGTCAATAGGTGATTTATGAGCTAAATTGTAACTATGAAACTTAGATTCCTTCTTCTGTTCCTGACCTTGTTGCCGCTCTCTCTCCCAGCCCAGTCCGCGCCCGAAACCGGTAAGCCCTTCGTGGTCGAATACTATTACAAGGCTAAGTGGGGATACGCAGACGAGTTTCTGCAGCTGTTCAAGAAGAACCACTACCCGCTCCTGAAGAAACAAGTGGAGATGGGCCGCATCCTCAAAGTCTGGATGGACCAGCCGCGCTATCACACGACCGAAGACGGGCGCTGGGACTATCGCGTGACCATCGTGTTCAAGAACTCGACGGCCGCGAATGAGCCGTTCGACGAAGACGCGCTGAAGAAGCAGCTTTGGCCCGACCAGGCCACCTATGCGAAGGAAGAGCAGCGTCGGTTTGAAATCCTCGCTGGCCATTGGGACTTGCCGATCAAGAACGTAGATCTGGACGGGAAATAACGGGCGGGGCGGGCGCGTGTTAAGAAGGCTGCTGCACATGTGCATGTTCTTGCATATTGTGTGCGCTTCTGGCGACTTAGGATGCCTTTTTGTTCTTACCAAAGCCAGTCTTCGCTGAGCGAGTGCTCCCGAACGCGACCAGCCGCCCGCCGGTCCAAAATATTTAAATAAAACCCTCAATGTGCGTTAAAATGCTATGGTTCTCGGTCGTAATAGGTAGTTGCGTCCGAGACTCCCCCCACCTTCTGAAATCTCGAGAATCGAGAGGATAAGAACATGAGAACAAGTAGCCTCCCTCTGGCTGCCCTTGTCTGCGCGGCCGCGTTATTGTTGTTCACCATCCCGGGACAAGCGCAGCCATCGCTACAGGCATTGCACAATCATGTTCGCCCCGCAGTTGCCAGCGGGCAAGCCGTGCCCGTGAGTTTTCTTGCGCCCACAGAGCGCATGAACCTTGCCATCATGTTGCCGCTGCGCAACCAACCTGAACTGACCGCCTTGTTAGGCCGGCTCAACGACCCAACCAGCCCCGACTACGGCCATTTTCTCACCGTCGCTCAGTTCACCGAACAGTTCGGCCCCACCGCGCAGGATTACCAAGCCGTGGTCAATTTCGCCAAAGCCAATGGTTTTACCGTGACCGATACGCCTCCGAATCGCCTGATCGTGGATATCAACGGCTCGGTGGCGCAAATCGAAAAGGCTTTTCATGTGGTGATGACGGTCTATCGGCATCCGACGGAAAGCCGAACTTTCTATTCGCCGGATCGTGAGCCCTCGTTCGATCTGAACGTCCCCGTAAAACGCATCGCCGGTCTGAATAACTTCTCTATACCGCGTCCCATGCTAAAGAAACGTGCGGCGGCGTCTGCCATACACAGCAACGCCACCGGTTCGGGCCCCCAGGGCGCCTACCGCCCGTCTGACATGCGGGCAGCTTACTACGGCTCCGGCTCCCTCACCGGCGCCGGCCAGTCCGTCGGTCTGCTGGAATTTGACGGCTACAAGCTCGCCGATGTCAATTCGGACATGGGCGGAGAGTCATACACCGTCCCCATCACCAACGTGCTGGTGGACGGCGCCAGCGCGGGCTCGGACGGCGACGATGGCGAACAGGCAATTGACATCGCGCAGCCGATTGGCATGGCTCCCGGCCTCGCGTCGGTCCGCGTTTATATCGCCCCCGGCACTTCTTCCATCGGCGTGGGTGACGTGGACATATTCAACAAAATGGCCACCGACAATAAATCCAAGCAACTGAGCTGCTCCTGGGGCTGGACTCCGGATGATCCTTCCGACGACGATCCCATCTTCCAGGAATTTGCGGCACAGGGCCAGAATCTTTTCGTGGCTTCGGGAGACTCTGGAAAATACACGGGGAATAACAATACCGACTACAGCTATCCGGCGGAAAGCGTCTACGTCGTAGCTGTAGGAGGAACCGACTTGACCACGAATGGCGCGGGTGGCCCATGGGAAGCGGAAACGGCATGGTCCGACAGCAGCGGCGGTCCCGCTGACGATGGCTTCGCGATTCCGAGCTGGCAGGTAGGCGTGGCCCATGCATCCAATGGTGCTTCTTCGACCATACGCAACGTGCCCGACGTGGCCGCGGAAGCCAATTTCGACAACATCCTGTGTGACGACGGAACCTGTTACTACAACGAATATGGCGGCACCAGCTACGCGGCGCCGCGCTGGGCTGGCTACCTTGCGCTGGCCAATCAGCAGAACGTGACCAATCACGGCACGACTCTCGGCTATCTCAACCCGCTCATCTACCCATCGCCTTCGGTGCCAGCTACGACAGCAACTTCCACGACATCACCAGCGGCAGTAACGGCTACCCCGCGGTTACTGGCTACGACATGGTGACGGGATGGGGAAGCCCGAACGGACCGGCCCTGATCAACACCCTTACTGGGGCTGCGACGCCAAGCTTCACGCTCTCGGATTCGCCCAGCAGCCTGACGATCACCCAGGGCGGCGCCGGCGGCACCAGCACCATCACCGTGACCGACGTGAACGGATTCAGCGGCAGCGTAACTCTAGCCGCATCCGGCTTGCCCAGCGGTGTAACCGCAGTGTTCGGCACGAACCCCACCACCGGGACGAGCGTGCTCACACTGACAGCGAGCGCCACGGCCACTACCGGAACGGCCACGGTGACCATCACCGGAACCTCCGGCAGCCTGGTCGCAACTACTACGCTTGCCCTCACGGTCAATGCCGCGGCGACACCGAATTTCACCATCGGCGCTTCGCCCGCGTCTCTGACCGTAAAACAAGGCAGCAATGGAACCAGCACCATCACCATCACCAGCCAGAACAGTTTTAGTTCTGCAACCACGCTGACCGCTACCGGCCTGCCCACTGGCGTGACCGCGGCGTTCTCGACCAACCCGGTGACGCCGCCAGCGAACGGCACCGCGACATCGGTGTTAACGCTAACCGCTTCCGCCACGGCGACCACCGGAACCGCTACGGTAACCGTGACCGGAACATCCGGCTCACTCAACCACAGCGCGACCATCGCCTTGACGGTGAGTTCGTCCTCGGGAGCGCAAACCGCGGTCTACAATTCCACGCTCAAGGCTCCGGAGTGCGCCACCGTCGGTACCTCATGTGACTCAGGTCCGTCGCTGCTGCTGGGACGCGATCATCTGTCGGGCGGCACGGAACCCAATCAACCGAATACCATCAACAATTCCTGCGCCGATGGCACCGCCGGAACCTTCCATTCCGACGAGTCCAACGACCGTATCGTGGTTACTTCCACCAGCGGTGGCCCGCTAACGCACGCCACCACGGCGACGGTCACGGCAACGGTGTGGGCCTGGAGCGGCTATACCTCGGATTCTCTCGACCTGTACTATGCGGCCAACGCCAACAGCCCCTCCTGGGTTTTCATCGGGACGATTAAGCCCACCAAGGCTGGAGCGCAGAGCTTGTCGGCCACGTTCACGCTTCCCACCGGCAGCCTGCAGGCTGTCCGCGCGCAATTCCGCTATCTGGGAAGAGCGTCTGCGTGCAACGCAGGCTCATACAACGATCACGATGACTTGATCTTTGCGGTGCAGTAAGCGTTGACAAGGCGGCGATCTGATCACTCTAACTATTCGAGCCGGCCCCGCACGGGGCCGGCTCGATGTTTTTGTGTCAGCCGACCGACAGCTTGCAAGAGGATCGTCGCAGTACAATTGTTTTTCTTTTGGCAGGTGTGGTTAGAGAGCGAGAGGGCTGACTGAAATCCGCGCTGCTGATAATCGATGTTCAGGTTGGCCTGGTGCGGCTGATGCCGCCGGAACTGCAGGATCGTGTTCTGTCGAATATCACGGTTCTGCTGAGCAAGGCGCGCTCCTCTGGAATACCCGTCGTGTTCATCCAGCACGACGGTCCCAAGGGACATCCCATCGAAGCGGAGACCGCGGCGTGGGCAATACATCCGTCGATTCCTCCGCTGCGTGGAGAACCCGTCATCAGAAAGAAGGCGTCAGACTCTTTCTTCGAGACGAGACTCGCAGAAGAACTTCAGGCGCGCAAAATCAGCCATCTCATCATTGCCGGTGGCATGACCGAATACTGCATCGATACCACTTGCCGCCGTGCAGTTACGCTGGGCTACGATGTGACGTTGGCAGCCGACGCGCATCTCACGCGCGATACTCCGGTGCTAACGGCCTCGCAGATCATTGAGCACCACAACCTCCTCCTCGACGGCTTTGCTGCCGGAATTCATTCCATCAAGGTCACACCGACCGGCGAGATTTTTTCCTGAAACTCACCGGCGCCCTCCGCGAACACCGCCCAATGCGTTGTAGATGCCGTTAAAGCTGCTTTCCTGGGGATTCAGGCGAGCGCGTTTGCAAAAAGCTCACCGGCTGAGAGAACATAATCGGTTTGCACACATCCTCGGTTCCTACAAGGAAGCAGCCAAAATATGGCGAAGGTGAAAAAGTCCCCTACAGCAGCAGTGAAGACCGCAACGACAAGACGGCAGAGAAGGTGGCGAGCGTCGAGGTTAAGTCCATCGGATCCTCAAGCGAGGCACACAGAGACGCCGGTCACGACCGCGCGATCGAGCCCGCCAAGGGCAAACTGGGCGTGATGATCCCCGGCATGGGCGCAGTCGCTACGACATTTGTGGCGGGCGTGGAAGCGGTGCGCAAGGGAATCGCCCACCCCATCGGCTCGCTCACGCAGATGGGAACGATCCGTCTGGGAAAGCGCACCGATGGCCGCTCGCCGAAGGTCAAGGAATTCGTTCCTCTCGCCGGACTCAATGATCTGGTCTTCACCGGCTGGGATATTTTCGAAGACAACATGTACGCTGCCGCCCGCAACGCCGGCGTCCTGGAGCGCGACCTGCTCGATAAAGTGAAGGGCCGGCTAAGCGCCATCCAGCCGATGAAGGCTGTGTTCGATCACAACTACGTCAAGAAGCTCGACGGGCCGAACGTGAAGAAGGGGAAGAACAAGCTGGACCTGGCCGAGCAACTTCGCCAGGATATCCGCAACTTCAAGAAGTCGAGCGGCGCCAGCCGGCTGATCACCATCTGGTGCGCTTCGACCGAGACCTTCATTGAGCCCAGCGCCGCTCACCAAAGCGTGGAGGCGCTCGAAAAAGGGATGAAAGAGAACGACGAAAACATCGCCCCCTCGATGGTGTATGCCTACGCCTCGCTCATGGAGGGCGTGCCCTTCGCCAACGGCGCTCCGAACCTGACCGTTGACATACCGGCGATGCTCGAACTCGCGCGTGCGCGCGAAGTGCCCATCTGCGGCAAGGATTACAAGACTGGCCAGACGCTGCTGAAGACGGTGCTAGCGCCCGCCTTCAAGGCGCGTCTGCTCGGGCTGAGCGGATGGTATTCGACCAACATCCTGGGCAACCGCGACGGCGAAGTGCTCGACGATCCCGGATCGTTTAAGACCAAGGAAGAATCGAAGCTCGGAGCGCTGGAGCACATTCTGCAGCCGGCACTGTATCCCGAGCTCTACGGCAATATCTTCCACAAAGTTCGCATCAACTATTACCCACCGCGCGGCGACAACAAAGAAGGCTGGGACAACATCGACATTTTCGGCTGGCTCGGCTATCCGATGCAGATCAAAGTGGACTTCCTGTGCCGCGACTCGATTCTAGCGGCGCCCATCGTGCTCGACCTGGTGCTCTTCCTCGATCTCGCGCAGCGCACTCCAGAGCTGCGCCGCCTGGGTATTCAGGAATGGCTAAGCTTCTACTTCAAGTCCCCGATGACCGCGCCGGGCCTGTATCCCGAGCACGATCTGTTCATCCAGCTAATGAAGCTGAAGAACACGCTGCGGCACTTGAAGGGAGAAGAACTGATCACGCACTTGGGATTGGAATACTACGACTAGATGTTGGCTACTCGGGCGAGGACTCGAAAGGCGACAAATTGAACTAGCAAAACTGCCGCACCCGTTACTCCTATGCGTGCGATCAATGACAAGTGCGTGTAGTGCGCCAGCAACTCGGGCAAACATGAATAAAGGACAATGGCCCCGATACTAATGACGAGGACGGGCCTGTCGGTTGGGCCGTCCGGCTCTGGCCGAGGTAGGGAATCGTAATTTCGCCACGCTCGCACACTGAATACGAGCGAGGCTATGACGAAGATGGCGAGAAGAATTATCCCCACGGTCACCTCTCGAAGTTAGTATATCTCCAGCGAATTTCACCACACCGTCCGAATCAGCGGACTCCGCCGTATTCGTTCATCCCGCGTCACCAGCGTCATCCCTTCCGCTCGGGCCGTAGCCCCAATCAGCCGGTCCGCCGGATCACGTGAATAGTCGTCTGGGAACTGTGCCGCCAGGGCCGCAATCTCCGGAGTAATGGGCCGCATCGTCACTCCCTCGAGAAATCGAAGTACCGAAGTTTCGACTGTACCGTATCCTTGGATCCTTCCGGACGCAATCTGCCACGCCACCTCGTAAGCAGTTATCGCCGACACTGCCAGGCCGTCGCCACGGCGTGCGCGGCGAATTGCCGAGGCTGCGGCTCTTCGAAAGCCGCTTCGAGTCGGCGACCGCCCAGATCAGTACGTGGGTGTCAAGCAGGATCACGAGGACTCCCACCCGTCGATGGGGGACTCGATATCACCGACGATGCGGAACACTCCCTCCAGCCTCCCAATAAAATCGCCCTTGTTATCGTCTGCCGGCACCAATTTGGCAACGGGCTTCCCCCGCTTGGTGATGATCAACGGCTCCCGCGTGGAGCGAACGTCTTCCATGAGGGCGAGACACCGCGCCTTAAACTGTCCTGCTGCGATTATCTTCATGGACAGATTATAGCATACATGGTCATGTTGGTATGACCATGCAAGGCTGTCACCGAACCGGCGGGACGCCCATCTTTTCCACGACCTATTCATCCATCTCGTACGCCTTTTTCAACCACCGCTTCAGCTCGTCGTCGATATCGTCCTTTGAATTGACCTCGATCCGCCGCGTGATGCGGTCTTTCTTTTCGTAGCCGCCGGTATCGATCAGGCGCTTGGGCGTTTTCAGTTGCCCCAGCGCAAATCCAAGGTCGATCCGCGTATTCGTCGACGGCTTGATCTGCGCGAACAAGTGATTGCGATAGAAAGGCACCATCGTCTTGCAAGGCGAAGCCTTGACATCCTTGCCGAGGGAAAACCCGAGCGTCAGCAACCGCTCATACAACGACGCAGTGCGGCGCGCGGACCGGAGTACTGTGCTTCCACCCATTCAGCGGCGGTTTTCAGGTAAACCTCCGGAGAGTCAAACACCTCCGTGCCTTTGCCGTTGGCGCGCTCCGCGATCCAGGACGCGGAATTAGTGCCGAGCTTATGTTCTTTCTTCAACCACTCCCGGCGTTCTTTCCCCGTCGGTGGGCCGGAATCCTTAGTGAGAGCGACCCACTCTTCGAGCGACCGCCCAGTTTTCCCGGTCAGTTCCTCGACCCACTTCTGAACCATGGCCACGCTGGGATGAACCGAGTAGCGGTTTGTCTTGGTTGGGGAAGACATTGGGACTCCTGGTGTCGACAATTCGCGTGCCATGATACGGAGTCCCGGCAGTTCGCGATAGAATCTTTCGATGCCTGGTAAGAAGCACGAAGGTAA
Organism: uncultured Acidobacteriaceae bacterium; assembly: GCA_963725245.1. Classification (GTDB taxonomy): domain Bacteria; phylum Acidobacteriota; class Terriglobia; order Terriglobales; family Acidobacteriaceae; genus Acidiflorens. The sequence continues at coordinate 90,141 of CAVRYC010000001.1, forward strand.
GAAGCGCGAAGCCGGACGCTCCGAAACTGGACACGACACCCGCTACATAAAACTGCAGAAGAACTACTGCTTCGCCTGCGGCAAGAACAACCCCGACGGCATGCGGCTGCGCTTCACCTACGACGAAGACCGCGACTGTTTCGTCTGCCGATTCCGCCTGGGCAAGCGCTACACCGGACCGCCCGGACACTGCCACGGCGGCATCATCGCGACCATCCTCGATGAAGCCATGGGCAAGGTGAACAAACTGCGTCACGTGGTGGCGGTGACTTCCGAGATGACCGTGAACTACCTGAAGCCGGTGCCGCTGAAACAGCCGCTGCGGGTGGAATCGCGCGAGGTGAAGGTGAAGGGCCGAAAGCACATCAATATGGCCGAGATCCTGAACGAAAAAGGGGAAGTGCTGGCGCGCAGTCAAGGCCTGTTCATAGCCATCGATCCGCACAAAATGTTCGCAAGATTCGTGGAGCGCTAGAGCTCGTTGTGGTGACGGGCGCCCTCGCCCGTCCAAGCCGAGCGACAGCTCGGCAGTTGCCTGCGCCACAGCAGCTCTGGGCTGGCCATAACTCGCTCGGGGTACCGCGAATCGCAAACGGGCTGTAAAATTGAGACATGAAGACCAGGAAGAGAGTAAACCCATGTCGCAGAACAACGGACACAACACCACCAGCCTCCGTCTGAAAACCGGCCTCGCCGAAATGCTCAAAGGCGGCGTCATCATGGACGTCACCAACGCGAAACAGGCGGAGATCGCCGAGCGAGCCGGCGCCGTAGCCGTCATGGCTCTGGAGCGCGTCCCCGCGCAGATCCGCGCCGAAGGCGGAGTCGCGCGCATGGCCTCGCCCAAAAAGATTCGCGAGATCATGGCGGCGGTCGATATTCCCGTCATGGCCAAGTGCCGCATCGGCCATTTCGCCGAAGCGCAGATCTTGCAGGAGCTGGGCGTCGACTACATCGACGAGTCCGAAGTGCTAACCCCGGCCGACGAAGCGCATCACGTCGATAAGCAGGCCTTCACGGTCCCCTTCGTCTGCGGAGCGCGCAACCTGGGCGAAGCCCTGCGCCGCATAGCCGAAGGCGCCGCCATGATCCGCACCAAGGGCGAAGCCGGCACCGGAGACGTGGTCCACGCCGTCCGCCACATTCGCCAGATCGTGCAGGAGATGAAGATCCTCACCGTCCTCGGCGAAGAAGAACTCTACGCCAAAGCCAAAGAGCACGGGGCCCCTTACGAACTGGTGAGGATGGTGGCGCGAGACGGGAAGCTCCCCGTGCCCAATTTCTCCGCCGGAGGAATCGCGACCCCCGCCGATGCGTCGCTAGTGATGCAACTGGGAGCGGAAGCGGTATTCGTAGGCTCTGGCATCTTCATGAAGAACTCGACCGAATTCGCCGATCCCGCCGAAGCCGAGAAGCGCGCGAAAGCGATCGTGCAGGCGGCAACGCACTTCAAAGACCCTAAAGTGTTACTTGAAGTCAGCGAAGACCTGCGGGTGCCATGAAAGGGCTGGCGGTGTCTACGCTGGACGAGGCGCAATGCTGCAAACCCGCGGCTGGTAGAGCCTATGAACGGATTCCAGGCGTGGATTATAACGTGGGATTGGAGCGGCGACCACGCCGAGATGGATCGCCACGAGGTACTCGGGCTCCTAGGACCGACCGCGAATATAGAGTTCGTGCGGGAGTTGGTTGAATACATGTACGCCGAAAAGAACTATGCCTTGGAGGAGCGCGTCGCTTGGGCAATCGAGCCGAGCAAGAATCCGTACAGAGCGACGGTCGAAAAAGGGCACGTCCATTGCGGCCACAACCCTTGGACGCGGGCGAGAATTGTCGACGACCTCGCTGTGTTTCGAGAGGAGTCAGGCAAAGTGGTCGGTGCCTGGAAGGAACGCAAGCTCTCCTAGGCGTGGCCCAGATTTACCGCGTCTCTGCTCCATCGGTTGCCCCTGTAACTTGACAGGGCATCGAGCAAGGCCAATACTGAAATTGGACAGAGTGCCATACACCACATTCACTGAACCGGCTCCGGGAACTTTCCGGAGCCGTCGTTCTTTGAGGGTAGGGTGGGATTGTTGAGTTTCGAAGTAAATTCGGAGTACACCTAACTCACCCTTTCCTCACCTTTCATAAACTGTCATATTAATGCAAGCGCATCGCCCATGACCTCTTTAAACATCTCCCTCCCCGAAGCCCTGAAGAACGTCAGGGAAAGGTTGCTGTGTCCGGCGATTGGGGCACGCCCAGCGAGTATGCTAGGTCCGCGAACTCATCCGTCAGGACAGCAAGAGCGCCGCCTTGGCGATCTCCGAGCAGGAACTCGTCGCGAGCTTTCCAGCCGCCAGAAGGGGGACCTGGAAAATCGAAACTCGCCCCATTGGCCTGAAGATCCGCCGACGTGTCCCGCAAAAACGAATATTTGCAAAGGACCTGATCCCCGCCCTCCGCGAGCGCGCCCGGGCGCCGGTGAAAAAGGAGGCTTGTATTAAGCGATGCGGCCATCGCCGACATCCTGGAGCAATCTATTGGTATTGCTCGCGGCCCTTGGCACAACCTGCACGGAGAAGGCGGTAAGCACGTCGGCCCCATCGCGCTGATCGTCAACCATCCCGCCGGCAGGGGCGCAATGCTCGTGTCCGACTGGCTCCTGGGAACTGTCCCAAACGATGTAAACGGTTAACAACGGTTCGAGGATTTTCCAGGCACTTGCTCTTCTATGGTTCGACGAGGAAGAAATCTTCATCCTTCGCGTCGTGCATGGCGCACGCGACTTGGAGCGTCTTTTTTCCTAGCCGGTGATGCTCGCTTCGGCCTTCACCGCCGGGTGCCCCTCGATAAGAGCGAAGGCTCTGTCAAGGGCATAGTTGTCCTGGGCGGTGCGCAAGCACCGACTGGTTTCTGCCAGAGAAGGTTGAGGACCAAGACTCTGGAAATCTCACGCTGAATCATTCCCGGTGGAAGATCGTTCCACCAACCATCGATTCGGCCTGACCATCAGCCATGATTCTTCTATGCGAACATCTAGACGGGGAAGTACAGCGCACATCGGCTTTGCCAGTCACGGCGCCGTCTGTGAAGGCTACGCGGATGCGAGAGCGCCCAATCAGTCCTGCGGTCTAGCTTGCGCCGACCAGGGGCACCCGCGGGCTGCTCTCGATGCGAACGATCTCCGGATACCCCACCTGCGTGCGCAGCATCCAGTAGAGTCGTACCGCTAACTTGCGCGCCGCCGCCACCTTGGCCACCCCTTTCGGTTTCTGATGACAGCGATGCAGATACTTTTTCATGTCGGCATCAAAACGGACAGCGATCTGCGCCGCTTCCACCAACAACGAGCGCAGCATGCGATTGCCCTGCTTGCTGATGGCACCGGTGTGCTGCCGTGCCCCCGAACTGTTCTCGTGCGGAATCAGTCCCAGATAACTGGCCACCTGCTTGCCCCGCCGAAACCGGCTCACATCCCCGATCGTGAGCACATAGGCCAGCGCCGTGTTCGGACCCACTCCCGGTTGCGTCATCAGCAACTGGGCCTGCGGATTCTGCTCCGCTGCCCGTTGCACCGCGCCGTCCAGCTCGCCGATCTGTTGGTCTAAGATCGCTAACAGTCCCAACAAATCTTCTCGCCGGCAGGTTGCCCAGGGTTTTAACGCAAGCTCGCGCAACATCTTCTGTCCGCCCTGGGCGGGTGGCCCGGCCTAAGTACCCCTGACTCCCGAGGTGCCCCGTCCAAGCTCGGCTTGGGCGGGCCTCCCTGCCGCACGGGCTTTGAAGCCCTCACAAACTGTCATATTATGAAGCCATTTCCATGACCTAACTGAACATCTCTCTTCCCGAACCGCTCAAACAATACGTCGAAAGGCAGGTCGCTTCGGGCGATTGGGGAACGCCGAGCGAGTATGTCCGCGAACTGATTCGGCAAGACAAGGGCGGCGCCTAAGCAATCTCGAACAGGAACTCGTCGCTGCCGCCAAAGGGCCGAAAATTAAACTCCCGTAGCCGAAATCCGGCGCAAGGGCTTGATTCCCGTTCTGCGCGAGCGCGCCCGTAAGCGGTAAAAAGAACCGTCTTGTCCTCAGCGATGCGGCGGTCGCTGACATCGTCGAACAGGCCGAGTGGTATTCGGCGCAGTCGGGAAATGCGCTCGCGAGGCGCTGGGAGCGGGCAGTCACCTCCGCCATACTGCGGCTGGTGAGCCGCCCGACAACAGGAGCGCCGTGCACCTTTCAATCCTCGGAGCTCCGCAACGTGAGACGAACGGCGATTCGGGGATTCCCGAAGCAATCTCATGTTCTACAGGTCTGACTCGGGAGAAGTTCGTGGGCTTGTTCTGTTGAGATCGCTAAAGATAGTGTTGTCAACGGTAGGCTGCGTTTGGAGGATGTTGCCAGTGGGTACTGGACGCCGCCTTTCATACGGTCGAGTGGTCTAGTCAGCCACTACGGTTCGAGTCCGTCGTCCTCCGCAGTCCCCCTCGACCAATCGTTTATCGACCTTGCTTTCGAGATTTGGTATACTGATTTCGATAGGCGGCGTACCAACTGGCATTTGCCAAGCTCCGGATGACTACCGGGGCTTTTGAATTTCTTCAATCATAAGGCGGGGATTTTGACCTCCTATTCCCACAGCGGGTGGACCCGCCCGATTGCCATCCACCGCCAACAAGAATCGTCACGAGCCGTCGTATAAAATCAGCTCACATCGTTCTTGGCCAACGACGACACGACCAACGACGAACGACCGGCAACAACCATGAAAATCGGAGTCCTCGCCCTCCAGGGCGATTTCGACGCGCATCGCCGCCGTCTCGAAGAACTCGGCGCTGAAGTTGTCCTGGTGAAAAAGCCGGAGCAACTGAATGACATCGACGGCCTCATTATCCCCGGAGGCGAGTCAGGCACGTTCCTCAAGCTGCTCGGCGAAGACGGATTCGCGAAGCTGAAAGATTTCGTGCGCGCGAAGCCGACCTTCGGCACGTGCGCGGGATGCATCCTGCTGGCGACAGAAGTGGAGAACCCGAAGCAGGCCGGCCTGGGCGCGCTCGACATCACCGTGCGCCGCAATGCTTACGGACGCCAGATCGACAGCTCCATCCGCGAAGGCCGATTTCTTAACGAGCCCATCGAAATGGTCTTCATCCGCGCTCCGAAGATCGAACGCGTAGGCGCGGGCGTCGAAGTGATCGCGACCGAAGGCAAGGACAAAGTTCCGGTGCTGGTGCGCAGCGGCAAGACGCTGGCGGCAACGTTCCATCCCGAGTTGAGCGACGATCCCCGCATTCACCAATACTTTCTGGAATTGGTGGCCAAGCTGTGAAATTCTGATCTCACGTCTGCATGGAACCTGCTCCTGAAATAGAAGTCAGCCGCGTGTCGTTTGCGTCGTACGCGCGCCTGCTGGGCGGCAACCGGAATTTCCGCCGCTTGTGGAGCGCGCAAGTCGTCAGCGAAATCGGCGACTGGTTTTACACGCTCGCCATCTACAACCTGCTGCTGCAACTCACCGGACGCGCCGGATCGGTGGCGCTGGCGCTGGTGCTGCAAGTTCTGCCGCAAACTCTGATCGGGCCGACAGCGGGCGTGGTGAACGATCGCCTGCGCCGCAAGCGCGTCATGATCGCCTCGGATATTGGACGCACGTTGATCGTGCTCTGCATGCTGCTGATCCGCTCCAAAGCAATCGTGTGGCTGGTCTATCCGCTGCTGATGGCGGAAACCTTGCTGGCCGCTTTCTTTGAACCGGCGCGCAATGCCGTGATTCCGAACATCGTGGAGCGGGAAGACGTGGTGGTGGCGAACACGCTCTCCTCCACCACCTGGAGTGTCAATCTGATGGTCGGCGCAACTCTTGGAGGCGTGGTCGCGGCGCTGCTCGGCCGCGATGCTGTCTTCCTGCTGAATGCGTTGTCGTTTTTAATTTCAGCCGCGTTGATTTGGCGGATGCGCTTCGCCGAGCCCCATGCCGAAGGCAGCCGTCACTTCGAGCTGCGAGAGTTGGTAGATTTCTCGCCGATTCTCGCCGGGATTCGCTACGTGCGAGCACACGCTCGTTTGCGAGCGACAATATTTGTGAAGTTCGGAATCCTGATCATCGGGCCGGGCTGGGTGCTGTTCACGGTGATGGGACAAAACGAATTCGCCGTGCGCTGGCGAGGCATGGCTCCCGAACGCGGGGCATTTCTCGGCATGAGTCTGCTGCTCGGCGCTCGCGGATTGGGCGCGCTGCTCGGCCCGCTTTTGGCCGCTTCGTGGGCGGGACATTGGCAGCGTCGCTTGGAAGTTGCGATCTTCTGGGGATACATGGGAGCGGTCGCAGGCTACACTTTGCTGGGCGTATCCGGGCATCTGTGGCAGGCGTGTTTGTGCGTGATGCTGGCGCATTTTGGAAGCTCCATCGTATGGGTGTTCTCGACGACGCTGTTGCAGATGCAAAGCGACGACCAGTTTCGCGGCCGCGTCTTCGCCGCGGATCTCGGGCTCTGCATGTTCACGATTGCCGCGGGCGCCTATCTTGCCGGACGCTTCGTAGATTGGGGCTTCGCCGCGCGCAACGTCGCCAGCGTCGCGGGCATGTTGATGCTGATTCCAGCGGCGCTGTGGGGGATTGCGGTGCGGCGGAATGCGGCGACGCCCTATTCGCTGGAGTGACGGGCGTCCTCGCCCGTCCCACCGGACAGTCGTTGCATCTGCGGCGCAAGGCCAACCTACGGATGCAACAGGCGACTCCCGAGGTGAGGTGCGAGACGGGTAAAGTGGGACAGGTTAAACGTATAGATGCGGTCGCATCGAGCCTTCTCGGCGCAGCGCAACTGTAGCGCATCATAAAGAATTCCGCCACGCAAACCGGCCTGGGCAGCCGACTCCAGCGTAGCAAGATAGTCTTTTTCGTGAAGAATGACGACTTCGCAATGTCCTACGATCGTCTCTTTTACATAGCGGTACGCTTCGGTGGGGTGAATCATCGGGCTAAGGGGAAGGCGAGTGAGAGTGGTGAAGGTTTCCGCCAGCCCATGCGCGGAGACCACACCCTCGTGCCGATCGCTTGTTACTTGGACGAAGACGGAGACGGCAGCAGCGTTGTGCACATGATGAGTTACCGCGAACGCTACCAATACAGAAGTGTCGAAGTACAGCCTCACAGCATTACTCCCTACTCATCCCGCCAAATGCTGCATGCGTTCTTCGCGATCCTCACAAATCGCCTTGAAGAGTCGGGTTCCCCTTGAGGAACGCCCTGATGCACCAGATACCGTCAATTTCCACCCAACTGGGGCCGTGGGCGCGGACGAAAAGCAACTCCGGCGCCCCCTCGCTGACTTCCAATTCCGTTCCCGGACCCAGTCGTAGCGTGCCCGAAGAGGTTTAGGAAGAACCACGCGGCCGAGTTTGTCCAATCTGAGCTTCATAGTCTAATTGTGCCATATTAGTTTGGCAATGGCAATTGACAATGGCAAAGCGAAGCGATCGCAGATGGAATCCTGGGGTCGAAAGGGTTATCATCAGTGCGGTTACAACCAGCCGGTCAATCTTCGCCGCCAGGATGAAATCCGATTCCGTCAGTCCATCCACCGCATGCGTCCAGGTCGTGATCTCGACTTTGCCCCATCCCAGCAAAATATCGGGATGATGGCCCTGCTCCTCGGCGATCTCGCCCACGCGATTCACAAACTCCAGCGCAGATTTGAAATCGGGAAATTTATAGGTGCGCACGAGCTGATGCTCATGGACGATATTCCACTCGCCGGGATCCGCCAGTTGCCGATGAATTTCCGCGAGTTTGTTCCCTTTCAGCGGCGATACGCCACCGCGGCAGGGGACGCAATTTCGGTCTGCCAGCATAAGCCCTCCTTCGTGCTGTCTTAGATGCTGGGCAGGTGCGTGCGACGCAGCAGAAACGCAAAAAGAGAAACGCAAAAAAAATAAGATCACGTGCCGGTGGTCGCGTGTCGGACCCGTTTCGCTACCGTTCCGCGGGAAAGTTCAGACGAAGTCCAACCCGGTACAGGATGGGTGGGCCTATATTGACGATGGGTGTGCGCGCTACCTGGTAACGCTGGTCGAGCAGATTCTCGGCAGCGGCAAATAATTCGAGGTGCCGTGTGAGCGTGCGACCCACTTGCAGGTCCATGATGTAGAAGCGATCCAGGGGAAACTGGTTCTGGTCGTCATCGAATTGCTGGCCCACGAAACGTCCTTGCAAGCTGAGCAAAAGCCGCGAAGTCTTCGAGAACCAGAGCGCGGCTGGCAGCAGTGCCGCCCAGTCCGCGGAGCGAGACGCCTTGGTTGGAGGCAACCGCGAAGCGGCTGTCGGAGTGCCGATAGAGCGAAAAGCCGGGAACCTGCCGGAGCACGTCGTCGACCCGCAAGGCAGGAGTGGCGGCAATATCGGGAGTGGACAGCAGAACCGTGCTGCCCGGAGTTTCCGAGAGGCGAACCCCGGTGCGCGCCGCTAAGACTGTGACTTGCTCGTTCGCGGATGAAGGTTGCAAGACGATTTCCAGGTGGACGATTTCCAAGGGCGTGACCTGGCTCGCTTCCACCTTCCAGGATTGGCGTCCGACGTTGAATCCCTCTGCGCTTCACTTCGACCGTTCCTGTCGTGCCCAGCACATGGGGAAACGAGAAGCGCCCAACGTGATCCGTTGTCAGTCGTCGCGTGAAAGGAATCGCTTCGCAGGTTGACCGTTGCGTCTTGCAATCACGGCGCCGCTCGCATCGCGGACGACCCCCTCCACCTGCGTTGTCTGCGCGGAAACCGGAAAAGCCAGAGCTGAGAAAAGCAAGGCCAGAATGAGGATGAGGGTTGGTCTGCGATTCAGCATCGAAGCGATAAGCTTACAACAACTTACTTTTCTTGAGTTGATCGCGAGGTCGCGAAACCGATGTAGCCTGAGGGGTGAGGCCGAACTGCGATCGGCTGTCTCCCCCTGTCATCCTGACCCTGAGCTAGTCGAAGGGGAAGGACCTATGCACCCCGCCTGCGCCACCAGCGGCGTTGCAGCGAATCTACCGCGAACCCCGGTGGTGCTCCGTGACTCACAATGACTTAATCAGAAGTTCCTTAGAACGGAATGTCTTCATCCGTGATCGGAGAGCCGCCGGCTGGCGCGTGCTCTGGTTCGGGCGCGCTCTGGTCGAAGTTATTGCCGCCAGCGGATGCCGCAAGCTCCGCGCGAACTGCCGGCGTAGTCACCACCGCCGCCTTCGCCGCGTCCGCTCAAGAGCACCAGATCGTTGCGTATGATCTCCGTCCGATACTTCTTCTCGCCGGTGGTCTTGTCGTCCCAGGAACCGGTTCGCAGCCTGCCCTCGACGTAGACCTTGCTGCCTTTCTTTAGTACTCGCCGATGATCTCGGCGGTGCGCTGCCAGAGCACGAGTTGTGCCACTCGGTGCGGTCCTGCCATTGGCCGTCTTGTCCTTGTAGCGCTCGTTGGTGGCCAGGGAGAACTTCGCGACCGGGGTGCCCTGGGCGTGACTTTACCTCGGGATCCTTGCCCAGGTTTCCGATCAGGATGACCTTGTTGACGCTCTTCATCAGTGCGGGCTCCTTCGAGAACATTGACCTTCGAGACGCTCACTATAGCAGAAAGGGGCGACCCGTTGGCGGTGTCGCACGTACAAGAAAATGTGATGAATCGGCAGGCGCCGGGGGAAGCCGATTTGCCCCCAACTCTCCTGTAGAGACGCGGCTGGCCGCGTCTCCGGCCGCCGTCCGGGTGAGACGGGGCAAGCGCCAGCCCCTACACAAAGATCCGGTACAGCATAGGTAGACGATCACGCCCGTCACTGAGACATAAAGCCAGAGCGGAAACGTCCAGCGTGCGATCGCCCGATGTCGGTCAAATTGCTCCCGTAACCCTCGCGTCAGCGTCATCAGGACCATCGGCACAATGACCGAGCCAGAGTGATATGCGAAAACAGGATGGTGAGATAGAGAAGCCGAACCCATCCGGTTCCGCGAAAATAAACCGAACCCCCATGATAGTTGTAGAAAGGTACGACCGAGGAAAAGGAAGAAGTGGCCAACGCCGCTAACATTACCGCACGATGCGCCGCAATCTTCCCGCGCGAGATCAGCGCGCGTCCCGTAACCAGCAGCACCGCACCGACCCATTGAGCGTCGCATTGATCTTAGGGAAAATCGAGTAGTCTGTCATGGGGAAAGTCTAGTTGGTAGGGAGAATAAGCAGCATTGGCAAGAAAATCAAGTTCAAAGGTCAGATTGCAGAATGAAGAGGGTCAGATTTTAGATCACCAAATTACAGATTACCTCTCTTAGCAAATTTCTCCAGACTCCGCAGCTCTTCCGATAGAATATGCGCACGATGCCTGACGTGGGGAGCCCCCTGCCGCCGCCCCCGGCGGCCAAAAAAGAATCCGGTGCGCACTCGCTGCCCGTGGTGGCGGTCTGGGCGCGCGATCTGCTGGTCTCGCTCGTCATCTCCGCTTTTATCATTATATTTCTCTATCAGCCGGTGAAGGTCGAAGGCACCAGCATGATGCCCGGCCTCGAAGACCAGGAACGGATTTTCGTCAACAAGTTCGTCTATCGCTGGGAGCCCATCCAGCGCGGCGACATCGTCGTCTTCCGCTATCCGCGCGATCCCTCGAAGAGCTACATCAAGCGCGTCATCGGCGTTGCCGGCGACCACATCCGCATCGAAAACGGCCAGGTCTACGTGAACGGCGAGGCGCTCGACGAAGACTACGTTCCCAGCGATTACGCGGATGCCCGCTCTTATGGCGAAGTCATGGTTCCGCCGAATAGCTTCTTCGTTCTCGGCGATCATCGCACCATGTCAAACGACAGCCGTGACTTCGGCACCGTGAACGAACGCTACATCTACGGCAAAGCCGTCTTCGGATATTGGCCGATGGAAAAGCTGGGGAGGCTGCGGTAGGCGCTTTGTCAACATCAAAGGCTGTCATCCTGAGCGGAGCAGTGGCTTCACGAAGTGAAGCTACTGCGTAGTCGAAGGACCCCTGCCTTCTTTGGCCGTTCGTTCCGCTTGCCCTGTTTTCAAACGCACTCCTTTGCCCATTATTCGGCGTCCGAAAACTCGCTTTCGATCCACAGCCTCTCCTGCTAGAATCTCTAAAATCCACTCCCAGGAGTTCCAATGCAAGCGATCCTTGCCCTCGAAGACGGCAGAGTCTTCCGAGGCAAAGGCTACGGCGCTAAAGGCGAGTGCTCCGGCGAAGTCGTTTTTAATACTTCCATTACCGGCTACCAGGAAATTTTCACCGACCCCTCCTACGCCGGCCAGATCGTCGTCCTGACCAACCCTGAAATCGGAAACTACGGCACCAATCCCGAAGACAGCGAGGCGGTGCGTCCCTACATCGAGGGGCTGATCGTCCGCGAGTTTTCGAAAGTCAGCTCCAACTGGCGCTCGCAGCAGGTCACCGACGAGTTCATGGAGCAATTCAGGATTCCGGTTCTCGCCGACATCGACACGCGCGCTCTGGTCCGCCACCTGCGTACTATGGCGTGATGCGCGGCGTGATCTCGACGCTCGAAGAGGACACCGACAAACTCGTCGCCAAGGCTCGGGCGATCCCAAAAATGGATGGCCAGGATCTCGCCAAAGTCGTTTCCACCAACCACACCTATGTGTGGGAGACGGGCGAGCGCTCGCACCTGCCCGACGAAGTCGTCGGAGTAAAAGACGAGCCGGCGCGCTTCCACGTGGTCGCCTACGACTTCGGCATCAAGCAAAACATCCTGCGCAAACTGCGCGGAGAAGGCTGCAAAGTAACGGTAGTCCCGGCGCAGACCACGGCGGAAGATGTGCTGGCGTTGAAGCCCGACGGAGTGTTCCTGTCGAACGGCCCAGGCGATCCCGAGCCCTGCACCTACGCGGTCGACAACATTCGGCGCCTGATGGGACGCCAGCCGATTTTCGGAATCTGCCTCGGACATCAACTCGCCGGCATAGCGCTCGGAGGCAAGACCTTCAAGCTGAAATTCGGCCACCACGGCGGAAATCATCCCGTAAAGCAATTGGCCACCGGCAAGATCGAAATCACCGCCCACAACCATAACTTCGCCGTCGATCCCGATTCGCTGCCGCAAAGCGAAGTCGAATTGACCCACATGGATCTAAACGACAACACGCTCGAAGGCATGCGCCACCGGAATCTGCCGCTGTTCACAGTGCAGTACCACCCGGAAGCCGCGCCGGGCCCGCATGATTCGCACTATTTGTTCAAGGATTTCGTGAAGATGATGGAGGAATGCAAGGGGTGAGTGCACGCGCCATTCCGAAGATAGATTTGCCAACCCATCCTGATTTGGAAAAGTTCTTGCCGGAAGAACTGCGCCGCCTCGGCGATCTCCAAGGCGCAATCCCGGAGAGTTGCAAAGAACCAGAGTACTTGACGCAAATTGAACGGGAAGCGGTGGAAGGAGATTCCGACCAGGCACGTCCTTATAAACGGCGACGCCGCGAAGGATGTAAGAAGAATATGGTTGGCAAGGTCGCACCTTATGTTGACATCTCCGCCCTATTGGACTCTGAAGAAATATCGGGACAGCTTCTGGGCAAATCGGCCACATCGTCGATTACGATGACTTCATCGAACGAACTGGACCGAGTGTGGCGGAGGTGTTTTGACTCGCTCGTTGTGCCAGGCGGCAGACTCGTGTGCGTGGTTGGGGACGTTTGCCTCTCGCGCCGCAAGAATGACGGGCGACACACTGTGGTTCCGCTCCATGCCACCATTCAAGATCATTGCCGGAAGATAGGCTTCGATAACTTGTCTCCAATTATCTGGCACAAGATTGCCAATGCAGCTTACGAAGTAGAGAACGGCGGTGGGGGCTTTCTTAGGAAAGCCCTACGAACCGAATGCAGTCATCAAGAACGATATCGAGTTCATTCTGATGCAGCGAAAGCCAGGCGGCTACAGAACTCCCCGAAATAGCGCAAGCGAGTTTTGAGCGTGATCTCCGCGAAAGAACATCAGAGATGGTTTCAGCAGATCTGGAACGGAGTTAACAGGGGCGTCAACGAAGGATCATCCTGCGCCCTATCCCGTCGAGTTAGCTGACGCGTCTCATTCGAATGTTCAGTTTTGTCGGCGATACGGTGTCTGGATCCATTTATGGGCACAGGTACAACCGCCCTCGCCGCGTCGAAGTGCGGGCAGGAATAGTGTCAATTTCGAAATCGACGGCAGACTATTTGAAGTTTGCGGCCAACGAGACTAGAAGGAGAACTCTCATCGCTGTTCGCCAATCCTGTTTTGGTTATGGAGCAGAAGAGTAAGATGCTTGAATTCCGAAATCGATCTCGAAACTGAGGGACGCCGTCGCCCAATTCTGGTCTAGCCGGGAAACTCAGGCGCAGAAGCAAGGAACTAAGACGGGCGTTCGCGATGCCGGCGCGAGAACGGCGGTCACGGGCGGAAGTCAGATGGATGGTTTTGTTGCTTTGGTTCGAGATCTCTTGGAAGAGTCGGGCGTGGACAGGCCGGTAGTCTATTGCGAAAGGCACATCGAGCTTCCTGGATGGTTTCGGCCGGAGAAGAAATGGGATCTGCTGGTGGTGGTCGAGGGATGCTTGATTGCTGCTATTGAGTTCAAATCGCAGGTTGGTTCATTTGGCAATAACTTCAACAATCGAACCGAGGAAGCTCTCGGCAGCGCAACGGATTTGTGGGCAGCGTATCGGGAAGGAGCTTTCAAACCCTCGGCGCGCCCGTGGCTGGGCTACCTGATGCTGCTCGAAGATGCTCCCGGCTTCCACGCGCCCCGTAAAGGCGCAAGAGCCACATTTCAAAGTGTTCGAGGAATTTACTTCTGCATCTTACGCTAGGCGCTACGAAATTCTTCTAACGAAGCTAGTTCGCGAAAGGCTGTATGACGCTACTTGTTTTCTAATGTCCAACAGCAGCGGATGGCCTTACGAGGACAATACTACGGAGCCGGTAGCCGAACTCAACTTCACGAATTTCATTTCGTCGCTCATCGCGAAGGCCATCGCTCGCGAGAAGACTCAATAAATGCCAAAACGAACTGACATCTCGAAAATCCTAATTCTCGGCTCCGGCCCCATCGTCATCGGCCAGTCGGCCGAGTTCGACTACTCCGGCACGCAGGCTTGCAAGGCGCTCAAGTCGGAGGGCTTTGAAGTCGTGCTGGCGAACTCGAACCCGGCCACCATCATGACCGATCCCGAGTCGGCCGACCGCACTTACATCGAGCCGCTCACGCGCGAATATCTCGAAGAGATCATTCGCGTCGAGCGCGAGCTGTCGCCCAGCGCGGGCTTTGCCGTTCTGCCCACCGTCGGCGGGCAGACCGCGCTCAATCTCGCCATCGAACTCTCTGACGGCGGCGTGCTCGAAAAGTACAACGTGATTCTGATCGGCGCGCAGATCAGCGCCATCAAGAAGGCCGAAGACCGTCTGTTTTTCAAAGACGCCATGCAGCGCATCGGCCTCGACGTGCCGAAGTCGGCGCTCGTCAACAATCTGAAAGACGGCATCGAGTTCGCCGGCAAGATCGGCTTCCCGGTCATCATTCGCCCGTCGTTCACGCTCGGCGGCACCGGCGGCGGCATCGCCTACAACCGCGAAGAACTGATGGAAGTGCTCGCCCGCGGCCTCGATCTCTCGCCCGTGCATGAGTGCCTGATCGAAGAATCCGTTCTCGGCTGGAAAGAGTACGAACTCGAGGTGATGCGCGACACCAAAGACAACGTCATCATCATCTGCTCGATCGAAAACTTCGACCCCATGGGCGTGCACACCGGCGATTCCATCACCGTCGCCCCGGCGCAGACGCTCACCGACCGCGAGTATCAGATGATGCGCGATGCGGCGATTGCCGTGATCCGCGAGATCGGCGTCGAGACCGGCGGATCGAATATCCAGTTCGGCGTCAATCCCTCCACCGGGCGCATGGTGGTGATCGAGATGAACCCGCGCGTCTCGCGTTCTTCCGCGCTGGCATCGAAGGCGACCGGATTCCCCATCGCGAAAATTGCCGCCAAGCTCGCCGTCGGTTATACGCTCGACGAGATTCCGAACGACATCACGCGCAAGACTCCAGCCTGCTTCGAGCCCACGCTCGACTACGTGGTCGTCAAGATTCCGAAGTGGCAGTTCGAAAAATTTCCCGGCGCCGACGAATCGCTCGGCCCGCAAATGAAATCCGTCGGCGAAGTGATGGCCATCGGCCGCACCTTCAAAGAAGCCTTGCAGAAGGGAGTCCGCGCGCTCGATACCGGCAAGCGCGTGGGCTCGGAGAAAATCGAGCCCAAGATTCTCACCCAGCGGCTGGTAACGCCGCATCCCGAGCGGCTGACCTACGTTCGCTACGCCCTTCGCCAGGGGCACACCATCAAGCAGATCGCGAAGATGACATCGATCGATCCCTGGTTCCTCTACCAGCTCAAAGAGATTAACGACATGCAACTTGAGCTGGAAAAGCATCCGATGGAATCGATCCCCACCGAGGTGCTGCGCGAAGCCAAGCGCATGGGCTTCTCCGACGGGCGCCTCGCCGGAACCTGGCGTCTGGACGGCAAAGGCGGCCAGGAAAAAGTTCGCCACTTCCGCAAGAAGCACGGCCTAAAGCCGGTCTACAAGCGAGTCGATACCTGCGCGGCGGAGTTCGAAAGCTACACGCCATATCTCTACTCCACCTACGAAGAAGAAGACGAGGCCGCGCCCACAGCGAAGAAGAAGGTCGTCATTCTCGGTTCCGGCCCCAACCGCATCGGGCAGGGAATTGAATTCGATTACTGCTGCTGCCACGCCAGCTACGCGCTGCGCGAGGATGGCTACGAAACCATCATGATCAACTGCAATCCGGAGACGGTCTCGACCGACTACGACACCAGCGACCGCCTCTACTTCGAGCCGCTCACGCTCGAAGACGTGTTCGCCGTCTGCGAGCACGAAGCTTCGGCAGGCGCGCCAGTCGGCGTGATCGTGCAGTTCGGCGGTCAGACGCCGCTGAATCTTTCTCTGCCGCTCAAGGCTGCAGGCGTCAACATCATCGGCACCACGCCCGAATCGATTGATCTCGCCGAAGACCGCAAGCGCTTCGGCAAACTGCTCGAAGAACTCGACATCCCGCAAGCCCCCGGAGCCATGGTCGCCTCGGTCGAAGAGGCAGTCGAAGCCGCGAAGAAAATTGGATTCCCGGTGCTGGTGCGTCCTTCGTATGTCCTCGGCGGCCGAGCCATGGTCATCGCCTACGATGAAGACACGATTCAGCAATACATGAAGCAGGCCGTCGAATATTCGCAAGACCGCCCCGTCCTCATCGATAAATTTCTGGAAGACGCGATTGAAGTCGACGTGGACGCGCTCTCCGATGGAGAAGACGTCGTGATCGGCGGCATCATGCAGCACATCGAGGAAGCCGGCATCCACTCCGGCGACTCTTCCTGCGTGCTGCCCGCGGTCGATATTCCCGAGCCGCTGCTCAAGCGCATGCGCGAATACACTTTCAAGCTGGCGCGCGCGCTCAAAGTGATCGGCCTGATGAACGTGCAGTTCGCAATTCCGCGCGGTTCGCATGTAGGCAATGTGGGTAATGGAGGACAGGCGCCCCCGCCCGTCCAAGCGGGGCGGAGCCCCGCAGCCACACAGCCAGCGGGAATGGCAAAGTCTATGTGCTGGAAGTGAACCCGCGCGCCTCGCGCACCGTGCCCTTCGTTTCCAAAGCTACGGGCGTACCCCTGGCCAAGATTGCCGCGCGCCTCATGACCGGCCGCAAGCTGCGCGAGTTCCTCCCAGAGAACATCGAGCGCGGCACCGATCTGGATACGGGCCGCTGCTTCTACGTGAAATCGCCGGTCTTTCCCTGGTCGAAATTTCCCGGCGTCGACACGGTTCTCGGCCCCGAAATGCGCTCCACCGGAGAAGTCATGGGCGTCGCCGACAATTTCGGCGAAGCCTTCGCCAAGGCCCAAATTGCCGCTGGCCAGAAGCTGCCGACGCGGGGCACGGTTTTCATCAGCGTCACCGACCATGACAAGCCGCAGGTGGAAGAAGTCGCGCGTCGCTTCGTCGACATGGGATTCAAACTAGTGGCCACGCACGGCACGGCGGACATCCTGGAAGAAGCTGGCTTGGCGGTCGAGCGCGTCTACAAGGTGAAGGAAGGCCGCCCCAACGCGGTCGATTTGATCAAAGCCGACCGCATTCAGTTGATCATCAACACGCCGCACGGTCCCGACCCCTACTTCGACGAGAAAGCGATCCGCCGCGCCGCAGTCACCGGCCACATCACGACCATTACCACGCTCTCCGCCGCCCGAGCCGCCGCCGAAGGCATCGCCGCCCTGCAGCGCGGAGAAGTGCGCGTGCAAGCTCTGCAGGCGCTGCACGCGGAGCGAGTGGGGCGAACTTAGACACCAGCCCTGATCCCACCCTGAAAGACCATCCCGGAATGAGAATGTCACCCTGAGCGGAGCAGCATCTTCGAGCGAAGCGAGAAGATGTTGCGGAGTCGAAGGGCCCGTACACTCTCGAACTCCCAACCCCGCGTCAAGGCTGTCCTCACGATCCCGCCTGCGAGCGAAGCTGTTCCCGCCTGACCTCAAGATGACAAACGCTCAATCCACGACTCCATAATTGAAGCGCGGTCGCAAACGACCAACGACGAACGACCGACGACTATCAACCGAGGTCCACCATGCTCTTATCCGGAATTTTCCCGCCCATCACGACGCCCTTCTATCCCGACGGCGAGGTCTATTACAAAAAGCTCGAATCGAACGTCGAGCGCTACTCGCGCACGCCAGTCGCCGGCATCGTGGTGCTGGGTTCAACCGGCGAAGCGATTCTGCTCTCCGACCAGGAACGCCGCGACGTGCTGAAAGCGGCTCTCGCCGCCGCCGCGCCCCATAAAGTTATGATCGCAGGCACCGGCATCGAGTCCGCGCATGAAACTCTGCGGCTCACCGAATATGCCGCCGAACTCGGCTATGACGCCGCCATGGTGCGCACTCCGCACTACTACAAGAGGCAGATGCTCCCCGCGAACCTGCTGGCGTTCTATCGCACGGTCGCCGACCGGTCCGCGCTGCCGATCATCATCTATAACTTCCCGCAGGCCACCGGATACGACATCCCCGCCGAAGTCGTGATCGAACTCGCGGGCCATCCCAACATCGTCGCCATCAAGGAATCCAGCGGCAACCTCGACAAAGTGAAAACCATGATCGAGGGCACGCGCAACATCAATATAAAGAGGCAGGCCACGGTAACCGAAACGTTCGAGGCCGTAACGCCGCGCATGCTCAAGGCCGCAGTCTGCCGAAAGCGAAAAGCAGAGCAGGGAACTGGTAAGCGTCGCCGCGCTAGCGGGCACCGCCGAGGCGGTGGAGCAGACGGGCGTCCTCGCCCGTCCCCGCAGACAGCACCACGAAACCGTCATCCTCTGCCGTAACCGTAGTAGGAAAATTGAAGACGCGCCAGAAAGAAGTCGGCTTCCAAGTCATGGTCGGCGCCGCTCACCAACTCGAACCGTCGCTCGGACTGGGAGCGGTCGGCGCCATTCTCGCTTTCGCCTGCCCCGCGCCCACCGCGTGTTACGAAATCTACGCCGCGCTCAAAGACGGAGACAACGCGCTCGCCCGCGAAAAGCAAGAGCGTGTAAAACTCGCTGCCCAGCGCGTAGTCGGCGAACGCGGCGTCCCCGGCGTGAAGTACGCCATGGACCTCAACGGCTACTACGGAGGCCCGTCGCGCCTGCCATTCTTGCCGCTCTCCGGCGAGCAGAAAGCCGAAATCGAGAAGTTGATGGCGGGAATCAAGAGCTGAGATTTGGATAGGGACTGGCGTCCTCGGCATCACACCCGCTTGTGATCCACGTCACAACTCCCTATAATTAGAACGAACGTTCGAACATATGGCCACCCTACCCGCAACCCGCGCCTTCCCGCCGTCAGAGCAGAATTCCAAGCCCGACGGCCGGCCGTGCGCCTGTGACCCGTTTCGATCGCCGCCTCGGGCAAATCCTCGACCATGCCACCGAGGTCTTCTGCCTCAAGGGATACGAAGGCGCTTCCATGCGCGATCTTTCTCGCGCTACAGGCATGTCACTGGCGGGACTTTACTACTACTTCGAGTCCAAAGAGCGATTGCTCTTCCTGATTCAGAAGCACACCTTCACCACCATTCTCGAAAAGCTCAAAGCGCGGCTCGAGAATGTCACGGATCCCGAGCAGCGCATCCGCATCTTCATCCTGAATCATCTCCAGTATTTCGTGAGCAATCAGCCGGGGCTGAAGGTGCTCTCGCATGAAGACGAATCTTTGAAGAACGGCCTGGGTTCGGAGATCGCCGGCATCAAGCGCGAGTACTACCGCATCTGCCTCGGGCTGATGGAGGACCTCCGGCGCGGGCGCGGCCTAGATTTCAACGCACGCACTGCGGCGCTGAGCCTGTTCGGCATGATCAACTGGATCTACACCTGGTACAACCCGCGCGTCGACGGCAACGCCGAAGCGCTAGCGGAGCAGATGGGCAACATTGTTCTGACGGGCGTAACATCCGCCAGCTTCGGACGAAAGTACCGAAAAAACTCTCAGAGTTGTCATCCCGAGCGGAGCGAGGGATTTGCAAGTTCGCCGGCAGAATTATCAAAGCCGGCCACAATTAAATTTCAAGGAGCAATTTATGGCGACAATAACAACCATGCAGCCGGCCACCGGCGAAACCACCAAGCAACTCATCAACTATCGCACCGACGCCGGCGTGGCCGTGATCGAGATGAACGATCCTCCGGCGAATACCTACACCTACGAAATGAATCGCCAGTTCGACGACGCTATCCTCAGGGCGCGCATGGATAACGATGTGCACGTGATCGTGCTCACGGGCGCAGGCGACAAGTTTTTCTCGGCTGGCGCAAACATCAAGATGCTGGCCTCGGTCGATCCCACCTTCAAGTATTACTTCTGCCTGCACGCGAATGAAATGCTGCTCCGGCTGGAGCACACTCCTAAGCTCGTGATCGCCGCGATCAATGGCCATTGCGTCGGAGGAGGGCTGGAGATCGCCATGGCAGCCGACCTCCGCATCGCGCGCAAAGACGCGGGCAAGATCGGCCTGCCCGAGGTCAACCTCGGCGTGCTTCCCGGCACCGGCGGAACGCAGCGGCTGTCGCGCCTGGTGGGGAAAAGCAAAGCCATCGAACTGATGATCACCGGCAACACGTTCTCCTTCGAAGAAGCGCAAGAGTTCGGCATTGTGAACGACATTTTCGAGCGCGAGGGTTTCATGGAGAACATCATGGAATATGCGCGCCAGTTCACCCCGCCGAACAAAGCCGCAAAAGCCGTGGGACGCATCAAGCGCGCCGTGCAGACGGGCTGGGAGATTCCGATGGAATCGGCGTTGGCGGTCGAGCGAGAGAATCAGCAGATCCTGTTCCAAAGCGACGACGCCAAAGAAGGTTTGGCCGCTTACGTTGAGAAGCGTCCGGCGGTGTTTAAGGCGAAGTAATTTCGGGCTGCGAGAGACGGGGCTTGCCCCGTCCACACTGCGGAACAACTCAGTTCTAGGTTCACAGGGAAGAGCACTGGCTTCACCCTGTGCTGCCTCTGATCCAATAAAACTGTGGGCTAAAGCCTTTGAGGTCTTATGCCAGGCAAAGTAGCAAAAATCGGAAACTTCAGCGACTGGGTCGGTCTCTTCAACGAGTGGCGCAAGGAAGTAGGCGTCAACAAAGGCGACGTAGAGGCCTTCCACTTCGATACGCTCTACGGCGCAATCGAGACCGAAGAAATCCAGTTCGGTTCCTACAAAGGCCGCAACAAGTGGGAGAACCTGCGCCAGGTCCCCACGCAGCAGATGCGGGACGCGCTCATGAACATGATCGTCTACCAGGGCGACACCGAATTTGCCAGCGTCGAGCAGCAGCGCAACCTGTTTGAAACCGCGCCCACGGAATATGATCGCCGCGCCATCACTCGCGTCATGATCGAAGAGATGCGCCACGGTTGGCAGATGTGCGCCTTGCTCATCGACTTCTTCGGGTCTTCCGGCAAGGTGGAAGCTCAGAAAATGCTGGAGCGCCGGGCGTTCGAAAACAAGCGTCTGCTGGGCACTTTCAACGTCGACGTCGATAACTGGCTGGACTTCTTCACCTACACCGATTTCGTCGACCGCGACGGCAAGTTTCAACTGCAGATGCTGAAGTATTCGTCGTTCGCGCCGCTCGGGCGCTCGACCTCTTACATGCTGCGCGAGGAAGCCTTCCACATGGGCACCGGCAACGACGGGCTGCGCCGCGTGGTCGAAGCGGGCGTAGTTCCGCGATGGCTTTTGCAGAAATACCTGAATAAGTGGATATCGAGTTCGTTCGATCTTTTCGGTACGGATCATTCTTCCTCGGCGCACTGGGCGTACGTGTGGGGAATCAAAGGCCGGTACGACGAACTGCAAAACGATAAGGCCGCCGACCTCGACGACCTGAACGACTACAGCCGCCACCTCTATCGTCAGGAAGTTGCCGGATTGGTCGAGCGGCTGAACACATCCCTGAAGCCGGGCGAGAAAAAGCTCTACACGCCCGACATCCACTTTAATCGCAACATCGGACGATGGGCAGGCCAGAAGTACCACTGCGAGACCGGCGAGCCGCTCGACGACCGCAGCTACGAGCAGCACTGTGAAGAGAATCTGCCCAGCGCGAAGGATAAAGAGCTGCTGCTCGACATCATCCGCAACGAAAAGAAGTGGATCAAAGAAAAAACCGGCGCGAGGGATCCGCTGTCCACCATTGAAGAGCCGCGCAAATCGGCGATTAACCTTTAGCGATTTAACCTTTAGCTGGTGTAGGGCGGGCACTCTTGCCCGCCTGAACTGATGAACTCGTCTCGACCGCGGACGCGCGCGAAGGTATCATTGCCTTCCTTGAGAAAACAACCACCGAAATGGACAGGCCAATAGAAAACGCGAAGGGTACGGGGACGAACCGGGGCGAAGCAGCCCTACAGTTCCGGCCACCTGATGTGCCGCACACCATTGTGGGGCGTGGCGGGCTTCCTCGGCTGTGTCTACTTCGCGTGGATTTCATTTAGCCACGTCACTCGCAACGAGTATGAATGGCCGCACGACGTCTGGACCGCCGCGACCTATATCGTGTGGATCGTGTTGCTGGCTGGTCTGGCGGTCGATACGCGTTGCCTGCGCGAGCGCGTGTTTTTTGGATTGCTCCTTATCAATTTTGTGGCCGGTTGTGGGTTGACCCTGTGGCGCAACATTCCGTCCGCCGATGTGCGTACCGCTCGAATTGCAACCGGTGCGCTCTGGGCGCTGGCCGCGCTGGTCAGTCTGACTACGCTCGGGAGGGCGAACCCCACGAGAGCGACAGAGAAAGAACTCTAATCGAGGCCGAAGCAGCCTTAACTTTGTGAACAAGTTATTCAACGACCAAGGCGGAAACGAGAGGCTCAAGGCGCACCTGGAGGTCGCCAAGGCTAAAATGCCCGATGCTGTGCGATCTGCCCATAGCCACTGCTCAAATCACCGCGCCGAGGTGCTGTCGAGTCAAACATGTGGTTGTTTCTATTGTGAAAAAACCTTCCAGCCTGCCGAGATCATTGATTGGGTGGATGATGGAAAAACCGCGTTATGTCCCCGATGCGGAATTGACAGTGTGATTGGTTCGGCGTCTGGCTTTCCGTTGACGCAAAGCTTCTTAAATGAGATGAACCGCTATTGGTTCTGAGGCGCAACTATGGACTTCGAAATCTCTCCCGGCCAGGTCAAGTCGCTGCAAAAGCGCGGCGAAGCATTCACCCTGCTCGACGTTCGCGAGGCTTGGGAGTATGAAGCATCCCGCATCGAAGGCGCAAAGCACATACCCATGGGAGACATTCCGATGCGCGCTCACCAGGAACTCGACCCCGACGATTACATCGTGGTGGTGTGCCATCACGGCGTGCGCTCGTTGACGGTCACCAACTGGCTCCGCCAACAGGGATACGAAAAAGTTCAATCCATGCGCGGCGGGATCGACGGTTGGGCGCGGACGGTGGATCCGAAAGTGCCATTGTACTGAAAAGAGCTTTTGGCCATCAACTCTTGGCTCTTGGCAAAACCAAAACCTGCGCAGCGCCAGTGGCAAGCGGCGAAACTGGCCACCGACCACTGACCACCGACCACTGACCACGACCGACTGCTCATGATCACCGACTGCCACATCCACATCGAGCCGCTCGAACTGTTCAAGCCGCATGCGCTTGAACTGATGAAGCGCAAGCGCGCCAATTTCGACGAGATCGCCGAATATTGCCGCTCGCCCAAGGCCTTCCTGAAATATCTCGACCGTTGCGGTGTTGACCGCGCTGCACTGATCAACTACGTTGCGCCGGAAGTGATCGGCTTTACACCCGAGGTCAATCAGTTCGTCGCCGACTACACGAAGTACGATCCCAAGCGCCTGATCTCCTGTGGCGGCCTGCATCCGCGGCACACCACCAACATCCTGGCGGATGTCGAGCACATCCTGCGCCTCGGCCTTCGCATGATCAAGATCCACCCGCCCCATCAACTGCTGTTTCCAAACGATTATCTGAACGGAGTGAAGGAACTGGAAATCATCTACCGCGCGGCCGAGGCCAACGGCATCCCGGTCATGTTTCACACCGGGACATCGATTTTCGCCGACGCGCGCAATAAGTACGGCGACCCGATCTACGTTGACGATGTTGCGGTCGATTTCCCCAAGCTCAAGATCCTGCTGGCACACGGCGGCCGCCCACTCTGGATGCACACCGCGTTCTTTCTCATCCGCCGGCACCCGAACGTCTATCTCGACATCAGCGGCATTCCACCGAAAACGCTGCTGACATATTTTCCGCGGCTCGACGAGATCGCCCACAAGACACTGTTTGGCACCGACTGGCCAGGCCCGGGTGTTCCCGACGTCGGGCGGAATCTTGAGGAATTCAAGGCTCTGCCCATCAGCGAAGATATGCAACAACAGATTTTGAGCAAGACGGCAGCCTCAATCTGGCCGGAATAGCACGGGGCTAGCTCGTGTGGTGGCGGGGCTTCGACCCGCCAAGACGGGGCAGAGCCCCGTCACCAGACAACGTTAAATTTCTATTCGCCCGCCGCCTTGGCTGCCGCTTTCGTGCCCGTCAGCTCATTGGCCAGAGCGTCGGCGCCGTAGATCTTCCGCAGCGCTTCGATGATGCCGCGCGAATCGACATGTACGGCGCGGGCCTCGCGATCGTCGTAGTGGAAATCCAAAACCAGCGACTGGATATTTCCGTCAAAAATAATTCCGACCGCTTCGCCCGCCCGGTTTACGGTCGGGCTGCCGGAATTGCCGCCGATGATGTCCGCGGTGGAAACATAATTCAGCGGCGTTTCGAGATTGAGCTTCGACTTCATCTTCACCCAGCTGTTGGGCAGATTGTACGGAGGCTTGTTGCCGTGTTCCTCGGCATGTTGGAAAGCGCCGCCGAAAATGGTGAAGTAAGGAATCTTTTTTCCATTCTCCTCATAACCCTTCACCGTGCCGTAACTGAGGCGCAGCGTGAAAGTCGCGTCCGGAGGTTGAGTGAAGCCCGTCTGCGAAAATCGCGCCCGCGCAATGGTCGCGCCGTCGCGCCGCACCACCGAATCCACCTCGTCGTCGAAGCGCTTGAGTACCGCCCGTGCCTCGGGATCCACCTTGCGCATCAGAGCGATCAGTGGATCCGTACTCGCATCCACGGCTGCCTTACCGCCCTCATAAAGTTGCTTGCGGAGGGCCACATCCTCCAGCTTTGTGCCGGCGATCAGCGCCCTGGCAGCCTCTTCGGGCGATCTGCCGCCCAGCGACGCCTTCACGACTGCATCTTCGGGTCCCAACACTTCCTGCATTTGGGCCAGGGCGATGGCCAAATTTGCGGTCTCAAGATTCTTGTAGATGGGAGCCGTGCTGAATAAGTGTTGCTCCAGCGACGGCAGGGCAGAATCACGATACTCGCGCAGACGGTCGCCGTTCGGCTTCGATTTTTCCTCTGCGACACGAACCAGAATGCGGGCGTATCCCGTCAGGTCCCAGTTGAACCCGCGCAAGCGCTCGACATAGCTGAAGCCACGCATGCGCTCGACATAAGTAAGCGGGTCATAAATTTCGCGGTTCGCCTTCATCGCGTTGGAAATTTCTTCCCAGGGGTTGGGCTCGCCCACATGCTTATCCATGTAAGCCTTTTCCCGCTCGCGCTCCGCCGTGTTCATCTGCGCCAACACGGCCATATCCTGCAGCCCTTCATACTCGCCGTTAATCGCTTTCTGTGAGTTCTGCAAACTGAAGATTTCCTCCTGCGCGATGCGCGCGTTCTCCGCCGACTCCGCGCTGAACTTCTGGAGCATGGCGAGCCGCCGCTTGTAGTTGGCGAGACGCGACGGGTATTCCACGTTTTTCAGAAACTGTAATTGCGCCATCGTTTTGAGGCGATCCGTGCCTCCGGGGTTGCCGGAAACGAAAATCAGATCGCCATCTTTCACTCCAACCTTCGACCACTGCAAATAATGGTCGAGATGGACCGGCTTGTCGTTCTCGTAAACGCGGAAGAAAGTGATGTCCAGGTCATAGCGCGGGTAGGTGAAGTTGTCGGGATCGCCGCCGAAAAATGCCGCGTCAAATTCCGGCGCAAACACCAGGCGCACATCGGTGTACTTTTTGTATTTGTAGAGATCGTAAACCTCACCCGAGTAGAGCGTGACCACGTCGCAGCGCAGGCCGGTAGAAGTCGCGCAGTCTTTTTCGATGGCGCTCATGGCGGAGCGCTGAGCTTGGCCAGCGGCGGCCGCGGACATGGTTGCCGGGGCAGCAGCTTTCACCTTCGCGCTGACATCGTCGATGCCGACCAGCACGTTCAGTTCGAGATCGGGACACTTGGCCTCGTCGGCCCGGGTCTTGGCGTAAAAACTGGTCTTCATGTAGTCAGCGCCGGAGGTGCCGAGTTTCTCGATGCAGTCGGCACCGATGTGATGATTGGTAAATGCCAGGCCGTCGGCCGACACGAACGAACCTGAGCCTCCACTATTAAAACGCACCGACGACAGCCGGAGATGGTCCAGCCATTCCTGCGTCGGCAGAAAGCCGTATTGCTTCTCGACCCGATCTTTAGGGAAATTGTTGTATAACCACATACCCTCGTCGGCGAGCGCCAGGGGCGTCGCGAGGGCAAGCATGAGGCCGAAAATGAGCAGTCTTGTCTTCATGAATTTCTCCGTGAATTTCTGGGAATTCTGCTGAAGGCGACACGTCCTCCAGCGGCAAAGGGCAGAGTAAAAATTGTACGCCTGTGCGTCCTTCCAGGCCAAGCGCATGGCCGGGCGCGGCGGTCCGGAAGCCCGATTCGACCGAATGTCACCACAACATCAGTACAATAGAAAGCAGCATGATGCGACGGGTCTATCTCGACAACAACGCGACGACTCCGGTGCTCCCCGAGGTGCTGGAGGCCATGCGGCCTTACTTTGGCGAGCGCTTTGGGAACGCTTCGTCCATCCACCATCATGGGCAGGAGACGCGGGCCGCCGTCGAGCGAGCGCGCGAATCCGTGGCCGCACTGCTCGGCTGCCGCGCCTCTGAGGTCGTATTTACCAGCGGCGGTACGGAAGCCGACAATCTTGCGATATTTGGTGTCGCGCAGCCGGGCGACCACGTCATAACCTCGACTGTCGAACATCACGCCGTACTCAACGCCTGCAAGCGCTCCGCGGCGACAGGGATGCGAGGTAACCTATCTTCCCGTGGATGGCCGCGGCTTGGTGGATCCGGCGGATGTGAAGCGCGCGCTCCGGCCGAATACGAAGTTGATCACCATCATGTTCGCCAACAACGAGACCGGCGTCGTGCAACCCGTCGCAGAAATCGGAAAGATTGCTGCCGAAGCCGACATTTACTTCCACACCGATGCCGTGCAAGCCGCGAGCAAGATCCCGATCGATGTCAACAAAATCGGGTGCGACCTGCTGACCATCTCTGGCCACAAGTTTCACGGGCCGCAGGGTGTGGGCGCGCTCTACGTCCGCAAAGGGACTCAGCTTGAGCCCATGCTCTATGGCGGGAACCACGAACGCTCGCGCCGCGCCGGGACGGAGAACGTTCCAGGCATCGTAGGTTTAGGCAAGGCAGCCGAGTTAGCGAGCGCTGGCTTCGAACGTGGCAATGATCGCGGCGACGGCCGCGCCGGATCAAAAGATGGCCGCTGCGCGCGACCGTCTGGAAAGGGAACTGCTCAAAATCGAAGCCACAGGCTTAAACGGCGAAGGCGCGCCGCGCGTGCCGAATACGACCAACATTTATTTCGATGGCATCGAAGGCGAAGCGCTGGTCATTGCGCTCGACTTGAAAGGGTTGGCAGTCTCGACCGGCGCCGCGTGTTCTTCCGGAGCAATCGAACCGTCGCACGTGCTGACCGCAATGGGCCTGCGTCCGCGACCGCGCGAAAGCCAGCATTCGCTTCAGTCTGGGGAAACAGAATACGGCTGAGGATGTCGAGTTCGCGCTGGGCCTGGTCCCGGAAACGGTGGCGCGTCTGCGGTTGATTTCCCCCGTATACAATGGTGTAGCGAAGGCGCAGAGGTGAGACTAACGCGCAGCGCGGCACTGCGCTGTTTCCAGCCAATCCTCGGCAAAAGGCCATGGCGTGCCTGGTTAGGACTTGGAAGTTTCCTGACATTCGAATTTGGACAACGGATCAGACATGGCGAATTTTGGCATGGAACATGGCATCTCTGGATTTACATGTGCTCGTGGCGCATGGATGGTCCCCGAGGTCTGCTTGTGACCTCGGACAGCCCGCGCGAATTGATTGGCAGAGTTGTGCCCAGACTCGCGGCTCATCCGCTAACTGCCGTAGACATCAAACCGGGCGCACGCTGTACAACGTTTGAATTTGGGCGGGAGTTCGTTCTGAAGGTCACGCCGTTTAGCGTGGAAGAGGAAACCAGCACGGACCCCGCTGACTATTGGCTGTTCTTTATGCCGCGCCACATGGTGCTGACTGTTCAGCCGCGTCGCCGGATATCGATCCAGCGATCTGATCGACCGCGTAATAGAACATTGTGAACACTCAAGAAACCATCGCCGTCGCCATGTCGGGAGGAGTCGACTCCTCGACCGTTGCGGCCATGCTGCGCGCCGAAGGCCGCAACGTCATCGGCCTGACCATGCAACTCTGGAACCAGCGCCGTCTCGCCGGGCACGAAGGCATGCCCGAATCCGTCCAGGGCCGCTGCTGTTCGATCGACGACGTTTACGATGCTCGCCGCGTGGCCGAGACCCTCGGCATCCCCTACTACGTGGTCAATCACGAAGAGCGCTTTGAGCGCGATGTGGTTCGGCCGTTCGTCGAGGAGTATCTTGCCGGGCGCACGCCGATCCCTTGCAGCCTATGCAACAATCACTTGAAGTTTGACCAGCTTCTTATTGTGGCACAGCAGATTGGCGCCGATCAGATTGCCACCGGCCACTACGCCCAGGTCGTCTTTGACGAGCAACTCGACCGCTGGCTGCTGAAGCGCCCAGCCGACAAATCCAAAGACCAGACTTACTTCCTCTTCGGCCTCACGCAGGAGCAATTGAGCCGCACTCTGTTCCCGCTCGGCGGCATGACCAAGCCGGAGGTGCGCGAACTCGCCCGCAAGCACAACCTGATGATCGCCGAAAAGCCCGACTCGCAGGAAATCTGCTTCGTCCCCGGCGGCGACTACAAGCGTTTTCTC
Source organism: uncultured Acidobacteriaceae bacterium (assembly GCA_963725245.1). Lineage (GTDB taxonomy): Bacteria > Acidobacteriota > Terriglobia > Terriglobales > Acidobacteriaceae > Acidiflorens. The sequence continues at coordinate 118,849 of CAVRYC010000001.1, forward strand.
GAAGCCTATCTCGCCGAGCAGGGAGAGCAGCCGGCTCGCACTTCCAGCAAAACGATTGCCGGCGAGATGGTCACCACCGATGGCAAGGTGATCGGCGAGCACGCCGGCGTTCACAACTTCACCGTCGGACAGCGCAAGGGACTCGGCGTAGCCACCGGCTCGCCCCTGTATGTGATTCAAATCAAGAACGACACGCGGCAAGTGGTGGTCGGCAAGGACGAGCAGCTTTACTCGCGCACTCTCCGCGCCCGCCGCGTAAACCTGATTTCAATGGCCGAGCTGCGCCAGCCCATGCGGGTCGCAGTGAAGATCCGCCACAAGCATCAACCCGCGCCAGCCATCATCGAATGAGCGGAATCCGCCGCGCCGGACGAAGTCCGAGTTACCTTTGACGAGCCGCAGCGCGCCATCACCCCCGGCCAGGCCGCGGTCTTCTACGACGGCGACATCGTCGTCGGCGGCGGTTGGATCGAAAACTGATCGAAAACTCACGCAGTAAGCACTTGCTGGTGGAGAGCCGGGCGTCCCCGCCCGGCCAGACGGGAGAGACGCCCGTCCCTCCACCGAATGGTCCCTGTGCCTGATTACGTCGCGATTGCTTTTCCACAAATTCATAGCACCTTCGTGGGCTAGCCCTGCCGATAGAGCAGAGTTAGGGTTAATTCACCACGGGACCTTCGCAGTCTCCCCCCGGTTAAAGGTCCGTCGCGGGGAGCGATTGTATGAAAATCTGGCATCTGTGTTATGCAGCATTGGGGATTGCGGTGGCGCGCTGGATTTTTAGACGTCAACCAATGCAGGTAACCGATCCGGTCGCCCGTCTTCGTACCTCTGGCCTGCTGTAAGGAACGAGTGGTGAAAGGGGCATGGACGCGTCCCGTTGCGCGTCGCTTCGATTTGAGCGCGTCCATGCCCCATTCCTATCCCCATCCCCGGAAGTGCTAGCACTACCGTGTCCCTTCGGTATCTTCTTTTCTGTTTCATCTCGCCTAAACTCTCCTTAGGTGGACGCGCTGAGCGCGCATGCGCCGTTCCGCGACCGAAATCATGCGATCCAGACTCCCCAGCTTGCGACGCGTTACGCTCTGCCTGCTGGTCTTTGTGCCACTGTTGGCGGCGCTGTTCCCGTTGGCCGCGTTGGCGCAAGACGATGCTCCCTCGCTCGGTGACCTCGCGCGCAACCTGCGCAAGAACAAATCGCAGCAGCAGCCTCAACAACCGCCTGATGCCGCGCGCACGGTTATCGATAACGACAATCTGGCCCAGGTCATGGAGGACGCCAAAAAAGCACGGCCGGTCAAACAAGACAAGACCGTGTTTTCCATCGACCCTTCCAGCAATGCGCTGAAAATATCGTCACCCGATGTAACCTGCAGTTTGTCATTCAACGCCCGGGCCAGTTCGCTGCTGGTCAAACCCGTTCTGATCGAAGACTTGCCGCTCACCGAGTTGCTCAAGCTCGACGGCCCTGGTTCGATTCAGGATGAAAAGTCTGCAGCTCGAAGTCTTCAACGGAACCGATTGGGATATTCGCGAAATCACCATCGGCCTGACGCTCGAACGCAAGCCAGGAGAGAACGCCCAAATGGCCACGCGTGCGCGGGTGATTCCCGCCGCCCAAAACAACGCGCCCGTCGCCGTCGAGCGCCGTTCCGACGTAACTCTTCTCTATCACCTCAAGGCCGCGGCCAAGCCCTTCAGCACAACCACGTTTCACGAAAATATCGGGATCACCCCCGGCCCCGATGAAGATTGGCGATGGTCGATCGTAGAAGCCAAGGGAATCCGCCCTGCGCAAAAGTAGTCGCCGCTTATTTCACTGCAAAATCCACGCCTGACTCCGCAAGCGATAAAAGCTTGAACCACGGAGGGCACAGAGGTTCACAGAGGAGGTCGCTGCGCCCTGTGTTCCCCTGTGTCCTCTGTGGTTAAGATTTTCCGCGCGCGTGTCAGGACGCCTTGATGTCAATCGTCGGCAGAAAGCGCGGCTTCTGTCGCGCCTTGGTCAACTGCTCGAACGAATAGGCGATCTTGAGCAGTGTGGGTTCGCTCCAGGCGCGTCCGAAGAAGGAGATGCCGACCGGCAATCCCCACAGATATCCTGCCGTAACGTTGATATTGGGATAACCAGCGACGGCAGCGGCGCTCGAACTGCCTCCGGCGACGTGATCGCCATTGATCAAGTCGGTAATCCAGGCAGGGCCTCCCGTGGGAGCGACCAGCGCGTCGAGTTTGAACTTGTCCATGACCAAGTCGATGCCCTCAGCACGCGTGAGCTGGTGATTCAGGGCGAGCGCATCGAGATATTCTTTTGAACTGAGCGGGCCTTTCTGCTCCGACTTAAGAAAAATGTCCTGTCCAAAGTAGGGCATTTCCCGGCCGCGATTGAGCTCGTTGAACTCAATCACATCTTTCAAACTCTTAACCGAAGAACCGCGACGAGCAAGATACGCCGCCAGGTCCGCCTTAAGTTCGTAGTAAAAGACGGTGAGCTCGCTCTCGTCGAACTTGCCAATCGTGGGAATATCGGCGGGATCGACAATCTCAGCGCCCGCCCGCTTCATCTCGCCGAGGAGCGAGTCCATGAGCTGGTCGACCGCATCGTTGAAGCCGAAATACTTGCGCACCACTCCCAGGCGCGCGCCTTTGAGTCCCGCGGGATCGAGGAATCTGGTGTAATCGCGGAGACAGCTTGCCCCGGCTGTCAGCGGTCGCGGGATCTTGTGGATCCGCTCCCGCCATAGCGCCGAGAAGAATTGCGACATCGCGCACCGTGCGCGCCATCGGACCCGCCGTGTCCTGACTGTGCGAGATCGGAATGATCCCGCTGCGGCTGACCAGCCCAACCGTAGGTTTAAGCCCAGCCAGACCGTTGGCAGAAGACGGACAGACGACCGACCCATCCGTCTCCGTGCCCACCCCGGCAACGCAGAGATTCGCGGAGACAGCAGCGCCAGTTCCGGAGCTCGATCCACAGGGATTGCGGTCGAGCGCATAAGGGTTGCGAGTAAGTCCGCCGCGGCCGCTCCACCCGCTGGTGGAATGACTGCAGCGGATGTTGGCCCACTCACTGAGATTAGTTTTGCCCAGGATCACGGCGCCGGCATTGCGCAGCTGCGCGGCGACGAAAGCGTCGTTCGCCGGGCGCCCTCCGAGCAGCGCCAGCGAACCCGCCGTCGTATTCATGCGGTCCCCGGTATCGATATTGTCCTTGATGAGGATCGGAATGCCATGCAGCGGCCCGCGCGGCCCCTTCGCCTTGCGCTCCTGGTCGAGCGCGTCGGCGATCTGGAGAGCCTCAGGGTTGAGCTCGATAACGGAGTTGACCATGGGGCCGGCCTTGTCGATCTCCTGAATGCGCGCCAGGTACTTCTCGGCCAAAGAGCGCGAGGAATACTGACCGGACAGGAAGGCCTTCTGCAGATCGTCAATCGTGATCTCGTCGAGCTCGAAGTCCTTCTTGAAATTGGCATCAATGACGGCGGCCGCAGGCGGAGACACGGGATCGACCACGCGAGCCGCGCCCAGCGCCGGGTAAGCAGCCGTGGCCAGAGTCGCCGTCACGCCGGCTCGGAGGAAGTTGCGGCGCGAGTTGAATTTCGGGGGAAGGGAATCGGTGGACATCAAGCCTCCTGCGACGTGAGGTGAGTTCGAACGCAAGTCCCGAGCGGGAATGTTACCGGGAATGTTACGAAGACGAGGGGAGAAAGGCAACCCACGGACAGGACCGTTGTCTCAGATACGGCGGAATGGTAGTCTAACGAATTGAGCGGGAGTAGTTCAGCGGTAGAACGCCAGCTTCCCAAGCTGGATGTCACGGGTTCGATCCCCGTCTCCCGCTCCATAAGTGCACTACAGCGAATTCAGGAAATTCACGAGATCGGTCACATCTTGTGCGCTGAGACCGATGTTAAACCGGACATTATAGAAGTTGACCAGAGCAGTCAAAGTGGCTGCGTTGCCGCCGTGGAAATAGGGGGCGCGTGCCGCCACTCCGCGAAGAATCGGTCTCTTCATCTTACCCAAATCGTTACATTTGCCAGTGATGATCCCAAGACCTGGATCGGTGGTTTGAAAGACGTCGTACTTGTTGGTCGGGTCGGGATTGCTAAAGTACGTCAATTGAGCCCTTCGGGCAATAGAAGGTGAACAGCGGCAGGTCTTGCGAGGGCGGCAAAGCTGTACCGCAAGGTGCTGGTGCGGGATTCGCGGGATTTGCCGTCAAGAAGGTGGCATGCTGGCAGCTATTGTCTCCAATCCCCGTGCGCATTCCCTCCATGCCAGCGTCGTCCCCCACATTCACCACGTTGTGGCAATTAGTGCACGTTCCAGTAAGCTTGCCGCCGGTTGCCGCAGGGCCTCGGCCGGCCCCTGGTATATCGCTGAATCCGGGGATGCCGGCGATGACGAACTGGCGGGTATTGAAAATGTTCTGTCCACGTTGAATCGACTCGCGCACACTAGCCACACTGCCTGTGCCGTTAAAGGTGTTATACAGAGTGAACTCCGATCCGTGGCTGAGGACCAGGTTGGGCGTGGGAGGATTGGGCTGCTGTTCCACAAGACTTGCCGTCGGTGACAGAAAACCAAACAGATTGACCGGGCCACCTCTTGCCCCGCTGCCGTCGCTGCCCGTGAGGTCTCCCGCGCTAGAAGAGCTCTGCGCGGCGAATATGTTGGACTGAAACTCTACGGCCTGGCAGACCGGCGATGTTGCGTTGCTTGGATTCATGGGGGGACAGTTTTCAGGGGCATTCAATGCCGCCAGGCAGGCGGTGGGAATTGGATTGGGAGAATTAAAATTCACGCCCACACAGGCGGCAGGTATTGGGTTTGCGAGCGTTCCTTCTAGCTGATTCATTTGCAGCGGAGTGGCCTGGGCATGAAAGGCGTTGGCATCAATGAACTGCGTCTCTAGGCTGGGCTCGCGGGCGTCCCACATGATCGCGAATCCTCCCATGGTCGCCGAGTCAGTAGGTGCAATATTGACGTTGTTCTGTGCGGGTGATGCCCCTAAGCAGAAGCCCCCAGATCTACAGGGGAAAAAGCTAGGATCGGGGCTAATCCCCAATGGCCCCATAGGATCCAAGAAGCCGAGATTGGCGGCCGGCAACACCCGTCGGTAAACGGATACTTGGTTCGCCGGCAAGCCGTATTTTGCGATCGTTCTCACACCCAAGCGGATCGTAGGAAACCGTGAGTTTCGCCCACTGCTGGGTCGCCTTGGCGGGCAAGGTCACGCCGATTCGGAAGTTTGCTTTTGTGAGCACTTGTGCGTGCGAGAGGGCGAACGCCATCGGATTAGTCGACGTGGCGCGAGGATCGCTAGGGCATCCCGCAGAATCGATGGCCTGAAATAGGGGAGTGTTCCCATGAGTAAGATTGTATGTGGCCACTACCGACGGTGGAGTGAGAGCCCAGCCATCTTGTGGTTGGTGACAAGTGAAGCAGGTGCGGCCGTTTGACCCTAGGGGCGAAAAGAAGCCGTTATTGCTGGTCGTGGTCGCTCCGTTGGGTTGATAGCTGGTAATTGTGCCCGTCGCGTTTTGGAAGGACAGGGGAGTGGGAATACTGGCTGGGATTGTGCCAGAGAGAATTTGAAGCAGGAAGTTCGTCGTGCCAGAGCCCTGAGCGTGAGCGAATTCCGGGCGGCTAATCCTGAAAGCGATTAGAGACACACAAACAACTGCCAACAGAGCGACGGCAACTCTACTTTTTTTGGTCATGTTCGTCTACCTCAATTTCTAATGGCGTTGACTAAATTGTCCCCCTGAAGGGCTGATTAAAAGTCGTAATCTTCCGTCGTGCAGGTGATTGTGCCCGAGCCCGAGCCGAGCTGCTGGGCGTAGGCGCACAGGTTTAACAACGATTCCCATTCGTTAAACGAGAGATTCGAGTCAGCGAGTGGGGCTTCGGTAACGAAGAACGGCCCCTTCTCCACGGCTCTCACAGCTTTTCCTGGGCCGGGAGCAGGAAACGTGGTGGTCGTTGCCTCGATGTGGGTCGCCCATCCGTGCAGCCCTGGCTCCTGATAGAACTCGAACACCGCGATAGCACCACGAGACGGGATCTTGCCCGTCAAGGTGTTATTCGTGAGTTCGGTTTTCACGTCTTCGGACAGAAGGCCGTCTGGACTAATTTGGCAATAACCGCACGCCTGCAGTTCCTGGCTGTCGTCGAACACAGAAAAGAACGGATACAAGGTATAGTTGTCGTCACCGTCATTGATGATGCGCACGGTGGCATCCGGCGCTCCGGATACGTTGTTGGAAAAATAGGTGACATAGTAATAACTTGCGTCACCCTGCGCCATGGCACTTCCTGAAAAGATAAAAGCAATGGCCACAACCACACAAAGAAACCATCCCGCCCTCTTCATGGGTAATCCTCCTGGTCGCCAAGGCCGCACGGGCGGGGGAGGATCAGCTATCGGCGCCTACGAAACTCTCAACCTTTTGTGAGTTTTTTACAAGTCTCCGCATGGCTTAACCCAAACCACTAAGTTACGGAAACTACTGCTTATGGATAGTGAGCAACCCGGCACATACGAAGAGAACCGCCCAGACCTGAGCCCAGGCGTTAACAAGTACCTACGTGGCTTAAGGCTGGGAAATTACTGCTTTTGGAGTAGTTCCAGTACGGCACATACGGCAGAGCAGCTTTGCGGGAGGGTACGGGGGATAGGTAGCGAGGCGTAATCGATAACTACTTGGGTCCTATATTCTGCAATCTGTGCCCGAAGCACGTTGGAGCGACAATCAGCACAGCCACAGCGGCCACCAGCGCCACGATGAGCAAAAGAACCGTCTTTATCTTCGGCGGTATCTCAAAAGGGTTGTTAGCGACAAATTGTTTGCGACAGTTATCCTGCAAGAACAGAATTGACTCCTACAAATCGTGGAAAGAGATTCAGGGTCAGATCACAGCTTAGGCTGACAGACGCCGAAGTCCCTTAGCCACCTCTGTTGCTTCCCAAACAAGCGTCTTGTCGGCGCCCTTCGACTTTTAGAATTGCTGGTCAGGTGTTTGCGCCGTCGAGTGATCCTTCCATGCTTGCTGCGGCTTTTCTTTTGCCATTGGAAGTGAAAAAAAACGGCCGGGAAAAAACTCCCAGCCGTTTTAACAGGAGAAACGTGCTGCACAGCTTTAACCAACGAAGCTATTTTCAGCCCGGCCTCACCGCCCCTTAAATCGGAAGACTAGAAGTCGTAGTCTTCTGGCGTGCAGGGGCAGAGTCCGTAGCCGCTGCCAATCGTGAGCCCATAGGAACACAGGGTCCCCAGGTTCCACAGTTCAGTCGAGCGAGGTTCGAGTCAGCTAGCGCGGTTTCGGTAACGAAAAACGGCCCCTTCTCCACGGGTTGCTTACCCGGCAGGCAACGTGGTCGAGGTTGCCTGGATGTGCGTCATCCATCCCCGCAGTCCGCTAGACGGCGAGGGGGCGGTCGGATCCCAACTCCATGACGAAATGACCTTGATAACGCCACGGTTCATTTCTCCTCTGCCGGTGAATTCGTTGGCCGTGAGCTCTTTATTCACGGATTCCGAAAGCAGACCGTCTGAGGTGATTACGCAGGCGCAGCACGACCTCAACTCCTGGCTGTCATCGAACACGTAGATCGCCGCCCACAGGGTTCCGTTTTCCACTCCCTCTGGAGCTGCAGTTGCCTCGGTCGCCATCGTTGACGATACGCAAGGTTCCATCCGGAGCACCGGAGGTATTTGCATTGGAATAGTAGGTGACGAAATAGTCGCTCCAGTCACCAACGCTTTGAGCGAAAGCATTTCCCCCCAGCATCAGGGTGATTGCCAGTATCGGAAGTAGCAACAATCCTAGCTTTTTCATTTTTTGGAGCCTCCATTGTTTGTGTGGCGCACGGTGCTAGGGGAGGAGGGTCAGCTATCGGCGCTGACGGAACTCTCAACCTTTTGTGAGTTCTTTACAAGTCCCCGCATGGCTTAGCCAAAATCACTAAGTTACAGAAACTACTGCTTATGGATAGTTCCAATCTAACCCGGCACATAAGGCAGAGTAACTTTGCCGGAGGACCCGCTCGGTTGTTAGAAACACCTGACAACGCGCGGCACGAAAGTGGTGTGGAGGAGATCCACGGTCGCCGATCTGGCGGCTGGCCTAGCGGCCTTCCTGGTGTGGAAGACCCGATTTTATCAGGGCTACGCCTGGTAGGCATGCGCGTCAAATGGGGTTCTTACCTCGACGAGAGCTAAGAACTGCGAGCAATTAACTTAGGCGAAAAGGACTCTGTCTTTAACAGACGATGGATCGCGAAGTAGGTTTCGATCGCAGAGAAGAACAAAAAAAGAGGAACAAAACACCGCATACCAAAGAACCGGATAACTTCTATGTGGCAGGGAGCACTTACTTGCCTGAGGCGGTGCTCGCGGCCTGCGACATGGCCCTCAACTGGATCAGGCCGACTCCCAATCCTCCGACAGCGCCAGCGAGCAGCCCCAGCAGCACCAGGGCGGGCAGGCTCTCGAGAAGTGCATTTTTCTTCTTCGCTACATTCGCCATTCTGTATTCTCCAGTCGGAATTTGTCGCTGTAGTCATTTTAGCATTCGCGCTTCCATTCCCGGACCCAGGAAAGGACCGCAAGAGGTTGCGGCAGCAAGAGATACCGGGTGAGGGCCCGCTCGCAAGGACGATTGTGCAGAGTTTTTCACCTAAAGGGAAGCTGTCGCAGCCATGGAACCGGGAGTTCTTACCGGAGTTTAAGTCGGCGGATTTTCGTAACAAAGCCCGCCCGCCTCGACGAAAGCCCCCCTGCCTCCCTATGATTGCCACCCTATGATACAAAAGATCATTCGAGGTGCATTCATGACAGAGCCAACTTACGAAGAATTAAAAGCTCGCCTTGCCGATCTGGAAAAGCAGGTGGAAACGAAAAAGAGAAGCGGCGCCATAGAGTTCCGCGTGAGCGAGAAGGGCGGCGTCAGCGTCTACGGACTTGGCCGCTTTCCGGTGACGCTCTACTACGAACAGTGGACGAAGCTGCTCGACGCTGTTCCCGATCTTAAGGATTTCATTGAAGAAAATAAGAGCAAGCTGAAACTGAAACAGGGCTAGAGTGGTGCGGGTAAAGATCGCTGTCCGTCGAAGACATCCTGCGCTGCGGGCCACTGCTTCCCGTCAGATCGACGGAAGCGCGGAAGCCTTATTCCAAGGTTATGGCTACTTGGTTTTCGGCGCGGCCTCTGTTTTTTGTTTCTGCTGCTTCTGGGCGTCTTCGGTCCACGGTGGAACTACTCCGATAAAACGCGCATAGGCGATGGACTGGCCGAGGTGTTCAGCAGCATGTCGGGTGATAAATAGCAGTATGCCGCGTTCGGTGTTCTTGCCGCCGAACCAGTCCAGACTCTTGTCGAGGTCGGCGTCGGGCATAGCCATAATCGCTTTGCGGGCATGGGCAAACGAGTCCTTAAGCGTGGCGATCACCTTGGCCTTTTCCGTGGTGGATTTCTCGAACCCTTTCACCTCGAAGCCGGCCGGCGGCGGTGTCCCAACCAGCTTATAGAGGTTGTAGTTGGCCGCCGCCACATGCAGAAATACTTCGGCCAACGAGCGCACATCGGGCGCCGGACGCCAGGTGTATTTGTCCGCAGGCACAGCTTCCGCCAGGCGCGCGAACTTGTCTTCCTGAATCATCACCTCAGCCAGAACTTCTGATCGATACCCCGTAACCCCAGGTGTGCCGTCTTTATAGGGATTCACTTGGGCGTTGACATCGGTTACTGGACGGACGAGCGCCAGCAGACATAAGACCCAGAAAATGCCTTTCATAAGTCCCTCTTTAGTCCCTCTTTCAGTTTTTCGCGTGCGAAGTCAGTCTTTGGTGCAGACCAGGTTCGAAGAGTGGTGCGCCCGGAGAGAATCGAACTCCCAACCTCTTGGTTCGTAGCCAAGCACTCTATCCAATTGAGCTACGGGCGCATCGTGGCGAAATTACGTCTCTAAATTATAACGGAAACAGAATCGCTTCGCCCAACCGATCGCGAAGAATCCGATTAGTTTATTAAGACACTGATTAACGAAGCTCAAAAATCTGCGCAGCAAAAACTGGGACGCTTTGCCCAATCGCCCGGCTGCCAACCGAAAAAGCCGAATTCGGCTCGGACGGCAGGGACAGATTGTCAACATTTGTAATTCTGAGTAAAAGTTTCCCGCCACGCGCAAAACCTACCCGCCCCGGCGTTCTATATATGCATGTTGACAAGATGTTAGAAATGGCATCCGACATGCTCCTCCTGTAGCAGACGAAGTGGCGCGCAACGGGGCATTTGGGAAAATACTTCGGCCAGAGGTCTTTCCGAATGCCCCTTTGCAACTCCGTTTGTCGCTTCGTTGTCGCTAAAAGGTGCATTCCGCCCGGTTCGCCGGCTTCCCTCCACGGGATCCTCCCCTAATACCGGGAAGCGGGCGGAGTGCGGTTTCACTCTCCTCGCAGCAGAAGCTCTCAAGCAAGAACCAGTGGCTCCTGCACGTCGATCCCGGCCTCGCGCAGCAACTTAGCTACCGCGTCGCCCTTCAATCGCGAGGCGTCGAACAGCACGCGTACCGTCCGTTCTTTCTCGTTGAACTGGATGCGCTGTATGCCGTAGACCTCGCGGACACTGTCAATAGCCCGCAACTCAGCTTCTCCAGGCGGAGTCTGGTACCGAAACGTGACTTCCAGGTACGTCATTTCATTTCTCCCAAAAGGAACAAGGTTCGAGGATTACTCTGTTGAATCTAATATGAGTATCCAACAAGCGCCGGATTCCGCCAAGCGCGATCTGCTCGTGTGGGGACGGGCGCCCTCGCCCGTCCAAGCCGAGCAAAGCTCGGCAGCTGCCGGTGGCCTCGGCGAACTTTGATTTCGATATAGACTTCTGACAGCTAGACCATGGACCACCTCGACCCCGTCGACATCCCGAACGCCGCACCGTCCTCCGCCAAGGCGCAAGAACAAGAAAAGGACCCCGTCTGCGGGATGGATGTGAATCCGGCAACGGCTAGATTCAAAACTGTGCACCGCGGCAAAGAGTATTTCTTCTGCTGCGCCGGTTGCCAAGCCAAGTTCCAGGCAGATCCCGAAAAGATTCTGTCAACGCCACCCAAGCCGATGACGATGGGATCGGGGCTGGTGTCCATCGGCGGTCCGGCTGCTGTTGCGAAAACTGGTGTGCCGGACACGAACACGCCGTGGACGGGCGAGGGTGCCCGTCGCTCCACGGCCACGGCTCCTGTTTCTCCGTTGGCAGGCGGGTCCACAAAAGACACGCGAGTCTACGTTTGTCCGATGTGCCCCGAGGTGCGGCAGCTCGGCCCGGGTCCCTGTCCCAAGTGTGGAATGGCGCTCGATCCCGAGTCGCCAGCTCTCCCCGCGAGCAAGACCGAATACACCTGCCCCATGCATCCGGAGATCGTGCGAGCCGAGCCCGGTAACTGTCCGATCTGCGGCATGGCTCTTGAGCCGCGCACGGTGACCGTCGAAGAAGCGAATCCCGAGCTGCGCGACATGACTCGCCGGTTTTGGATCAGCCTGGTGCTGACCGCGCCACTGCTCGCGATTGCCATGGGCAGCATGTTGTGGCCGCACGCGCTCATGGGCGGAGGCATCGACGTCGAGCGAGGCGGCCAGCTGGTACTAACGCCGTGGAGCTCGATACTCCCGTGGCTTGAGTTCATTCTGGCGACCCCGGTGGTGCTGTGGGCCGGCTGGCCGTTCTTCCAACGCGGATGGGCGTCGCTGGTCAACCGCAGCACCAACATGTTCACGCTCATCGCCATGGGCACGGGCGTCGCGTACCTCTTCAGCGTGGTCGCAACCTTATTTCCGCAAATCTTTCCGGCGTCCTTCCGCAGCATGGGCGACCGCCCCGATGTTTACTTTGAAGCGGCAGCGGCGATCGTCACCCTGGTGTTGCTGGGTCAGGTGATGGAACTGCGCGCCCGCAGCCAGACCTCAAGCGCGATCCGAGCGCTGCTCGATCTAAGCCCGAAGATGGCGCGCCTACTGAGTAAGAATGGTAGCGAAGACGGCAGAAATGATGATAATAATAATAATGACGAGCGCGATATTCCGCTCGACCAGGTAAAGCCGGGAGATCGCCTGCGTGTACGTCCAGGAGAAAAAATTCCCGTCGATGGCGTTGTGCTCGAGGGCTCGAGCGCAGTGGATGAGTCCATGATCACGGGCGAATCCGTTCCCGTAGAGAAGACAGTGGCCTCGCGCGTGATCGGCGCGACCGTGAACGGCAACGGATCTCTCGTGATCCAAGCCGAGCGCGTAGGCAGCGAAACCATGCTGGCTCAGATCGTGCAGATGGTCAGCCAGGCGCAGCGCACGCGCGCCCCCATCCAGCGGCTGGCCGATAAAGTAGCCGGCTGGTTTGTTCCGGCGGTGATTGCGATTGCGGTAGTGACCTTCATCGTATGGGTAAGCTTCGGACCGGAGCCGCGTTTCGCGCATGCCATCGTAAACGCCGTGGCCGTGCTGATTATCGCGTGTCCGTGCGCTCTCGGCCTGGCAACGCCAATGGCGATCATGGTCGGCACCGGACGCGGCGCCCACGCAGGCGTGCTCATCAAGAATGCCGAGGCGCTGGAGACCCTCGAAAAGGTAGATACAATCGTCTTCGATAAGACCGGCACGCTGACGGAAGGCAAGCCGAAAGTCAAAGCATACAGCGATGCCGAGGCCGTTCGCCTCGCAGCCAGCGTGGAGCGCGCCAGCGAGCATCCGTTGGCGGCGGCCATCGTGGAGTTTGCAAGCCAGCAGAATCTCAGACTCTCCGATGTCTCCAGGTTTGAGTCTGTGTCGGGCAAGGGCATCAAAGGCTTCGTCGAGGGCAAGAGAGTCGCGGCAGGGAATTGGGCGCTTATGGCGGACCTCGGTGTTTTCGGCTCCGGCCGCAAGAACGCGGTTCTGGCGCTGACGACGCCCGGTGCGGCCCAGGTCTATGTTGCCGTCGACGGTCAATACGCCGGGCACATTGCAATCGCAGATCCGCTCAAGGCAAGCGCGGTCGATGCATTACGCGACCTAAAGGCCCAGGGAGTCCGCATCGTCATGCTTACCGGCGACAACGCCCAAACGGCGCAGGAGATCGCCAACCAATTGGGCATTGATGATTTTCGCGCCGAAGTCCTACCCGCGCAAAAAGCCGAGATCGTCAAGGAGTCTCCAGCAGGAAGGCCGCATAGTGGCCATGGCGGGCGACGGCATCAACGACGCGCCCGCGCTAGCGCAAGCGCAAGTAGGAATCGCCATGGGGACGGGCACCGACATCGCCATGGAAAGTGGCGGCATCACCCTTCTTAAAGGAGACCTTGAAGGAATTCTGCGGGCCCGCAAACTCAGCCAGGCAACCATGCGCAACATCCGACAGAACCTGTTCTTCGCGTTTCTCTACAACTCGATAGGAGTGCCGATTGCAGCAGGCGTGCTCTATCCCCTATTCGGACTGCTGCTAAGCCCGATTCTAGCCGCCGCAGCGATGAGCTTTAGCTCAGTGTCGGTGATTACGAACTCGCTGAGCTTGCGGAAGGTAAGGTTGTAGACCCATGTAGAATTTGTCATCCGGAGAGTGGGCCGGGGATCTTAAGCAGTTCGTGCGGGCTGCATATTTGCAAGGTTCTCGCTGAGAACCGATGAAAGCAGCTAAACTACAGCTTGCTCAGATAATCCGTGACTTCCGGGCTGGTCCAATCCACGGGTCCAATAAATTTGCGCCGGATGACTCCGTTGCGGTCGATGACGTAGGTTTCCGGCCAGCCAAACGTGCCGTAGAGCCTAGCCGCCTTCTGCGCCTCATCCCGCACGGTGACCATGTTGACGCTGTAGTCCTTGAGGAACTTGTGGTACGCCGCGTCATCCGCGTCAATACTGACGGCGAGCACCACCACACCCTTATCTTTAAAACGCGCCGTCATCTGAACCAGCGACGGCATCTCTTCGACACATGGCGGACACCACGTCGCCCAGAAATTCAGCACCACCACCTGCCCGCGAAACTGGCTGAGCGTGACTTTGTGGTCGGAATCCTGCAAAGTGAAGTCCGGGGCATTCGATCCGATGCGCGCAGGATGGTTCCCGCTGTAACATCCAATCAGCGCAGCCAGCAATCTAATAATTACAAGGGCGGCTATAAGCGTAGGAAGAAGCGTTCGTCTCACACCGCTATAATAACGAAAAACTGGATAGTTCATTTGGATAGTTCACTTCCAACTCCGCTGCCCAAGTTGCCGACCCCAAGGTTTCGATCCCCCAGGTTTCGAGCCCCGAGGTCTCGATAATCGTTCCAGCCCGGAACGAGGAGGCCAGCCTCGGCGCTTGTCTGGAGTCGCTGACCGCCCAAACCGGCGTCACTTTAGAGATCATCGTGGTCGACGACGCCTCCACCGACCGCACCCGCGAGATCGCGCAAGGTTTTGCCGGAGTGCGGGTGCTTTCCCCACGGCCTCTGCACGAGGACGGAGCAGGGAAGACGTGGACGGGGAAGAACAATGCAGTAATTGCCGGGGCCAAAGCAGCGAGCGCCCAGTGGCTGTTGTTCACCGACGCGGACACCGTGCATCTGCCGGGATCGCTGGCGCGGGCTTTAGAAGAAGCCAAGAATGAGCGAGCCGATTTGTTGTCGTACTCGCCCGAGCAGCTAGTTGTCACCTTCGCCGAAAGGGCCGTGATGCCCGTAATCTTCGCGGAACTCGCGGCGCACTACCCGCCCCGGAAAGTGCGCGATCAGAATTCTGGACAGAGTTCGAAACAAAGTCGAAAGTTCGAGACAGAGGAAGCTCCGGAATCGCCGCTGCAAACGGGCAGTATATACTTGTCCGTCGCGCCGCCTACGACGCCGTAGGCGGCCACGCCGCGGTGGCCACGGAAATACTCGAGGACGTGGCGCTGGCCCGCATTTTTCGCAATGCCGGCCGGCGCCTGTACTTTCGTTATGGCGGAGACGCCGTGCGCACGCGCATGTACCGCAACTGGGCTCAACTTCGCGAAGGCTGGACGAAGAATCTGGCGCTGCTCTTCCCGCAATCCGAATTTCTCGCGTTCCAGAGTTTGTTCTTGTGGTTCGGAGCATGGTCGGCGCTGGGCTTCGCCGCGTCGGGCGCAGTTGGCCATCACCTTATAAGGATTGCGTGCGCGGCCTTGTGGCTGCTGATGTATCGGAGAATTCGCGCCGCACATTTCACGACCGAGAATAACCTGTTAGCAATCGTGGCAGGTCTGCCAATGTTCGCCTATCTGCTTTTGCTCTCGAAGAAGGCCCACGCGAATGGCCGAGTATCATGGAAGGGCCGTGCTTACAGTGTCGGCACTGCAAGTAGAAGCGCTGCAGCGCAAAAGCAAGCGGCAAAAGCCAATTCCACGAATTAAGAGTCAAGAATTGAGAACTGAGAGCTGAGAACTGAGAGCCGAGAGCTGATTTCCATGGTCTATCTCACACGCAAAGCGGAATTTTCCGCATCGCACTACTATCACAATCCGGAATTTACTCCGGAGGAGAACCAGCGCATCTTCGGCAAGTGCAATAATCCCAACGGGCACGGGCACAACTACACTCTCGAAGTCACCGTGAAAGGCGCGGTCGATCCGAAGTCGGGATTCGTCGTCGACCTGAAGCAATTAAAAGACGTCATGAGCAGGGAAGTGCTCGACGCGCTCGACCATCGCTTCCTGAACAAGGAAGTACCCGAGTTCTTCACCGTGTTCGCCGAAGATCCCAACGACCGAGAATCTCGCCATCGTCATCTGGCAGCGCCTCGCCCCGAAACTCAACGCGGCGCAGTTGCATCGCGTGCGCGTCTACGAAACTCCCGACCTGTTCGTCGATTTCTATGGTGAAGCATGAAGCGGGAAGCATGAAGGCAAGAAGCATGAAGGCGCACCTGACCCGCCGCTACATGTTTTCGGCGTCGCACCGCTTGCATAGCGACGAAATGTCGGAGGAAGAAAACCGCGCAACCTACGGCAAGTGCAATAATCCCTACGGACACGGGCACAATTACATGATCGAAGTCACCGTCAGCGGACCGGTCGATGACCAGACCGGAATGGTCTGCAATCTGGTCGATCTGGATGGCTTCGTGCATAGCCATATCCTCGAACGCTACGACCACCAGAATCTGAACCTGCTTGCAGAATTCGCGAAAGAGGTTCCGACCACGGAAAACCTATGCATAGCGATCTACGAAATTGTGAAGCGCGGCTTCAACAAGGCTCATCTAGAGAAGGTACGGATTGAAGAGACGATGATGAATTCGTTTGAATATGCGGGAGAAAACAGATCTTAGTCAATTGGTCAATTTGTAATTTGTAATTGCCGTTCGCTAAATTACAGATTACAAATCACAAATTACAAACGCCTAAACTCTATGAAAACACCCGCCGACTTATCCGCCACCCTGACCAGCGCCACCTACGAAGAACTGGTGCGCGAAATGATTGTCCGCCTCGGCGAAGATCCCGATCGCGAAGGCCTTTCGCGCACTCCCGCGCGCGTCGAGAAAGCCATGCAATTTCTCGTGAAGGGCTACAAGGACGATCCCGAAGCGCTTTTGCGCAAGGCGCTGTTCACCGTCAGCTACGACGAAATGGTGATCGTGAAAGACGTCGAAATGTTCAGCCTGTGCGAGCACCACCTGCTGCCCTTTTTCGGCAAGGTGCACGTCGCCTATATTCCAAACGGAAAAGTCATCGGCCTGAGCAAAATCCCGCGTCTCATCGATGCCTTCTCGCGCCGCCTGCAGATCCAGGAGCGCCTGACCACGCAAATTGCGGAGGCGATCCAGAACGCCATCGAGCCGCAGGGCGTCGGCGTGGTCATCGAGGCCCGGCATCTGTGCATGATGATGCGTGGCGTCGAGAAACAGCATTCTTCGGCGGTAACTTCATCCATGCTCGGCAGCTTCCGCAGCGAAGAGGAAACACGAACCGAATTCCTGTCGCTGATCCGCCAGCGCACGAATGGCGTGTGATTGTTAGTTCGTGTGGGGACGGGCGCCTCGCCCGTCCAAGCCGAGCGAAGCTCGGCAACTGCCCGCAGTGGTCACTGCAACTCCGGATGCCCTCGGGCGCTATTGCCGAATTGTAGACTCCCTCCTCGAAAGAGCGCGGCGGTTGGAATAAGCTGAAAAAACCGCATGCCGAAGCACCAGCCCACATTGCACGAACCCGCACTGCGCAAACCCACGCTCTCCGGCCGCCTCGCCCTCATCACCGGCGCCAACCGCGGCATCGGTCTCGCCATCGCCCGCGCGCTGGCGCGTGAAGGGTGCAATCTGATCATCACCGGCCGCGACGAGCGCGCCTTGGCCAAGGCGCGCACTGAACTGGACAAGCTCCAGCGGAGAAGCTGCCAAAGAAACTAAATGTGCCGGTGCTGGCGCAATCCTGCGACGTCCGCAGCCCCGACTCGGTCGACTACCTCTTCACGCTCGTCCGCGGATTGCGCCAGCCCCTCGATATCCTCATCAACAATGCCGGCATTGGACATCCCAATCGCACCGTCGGCGAGTTGCCCTATCCCACATGGATGGAGGTGATCGACACCAACCTCAACGGCCTGTTCCTGATGACCCAGGCGGCGCTAGCCGTGATGAAGCGCGGCAGCACGATCGTAAACAATCTCTCGATCGCCGCCGAGCGCGTTTTCCCCGGGTCGGCAGCCTACAATGCGTCGAAGCACGGCGCCCTCGGCTTTACCAACACCTTGCGCGAAGAGTTGCGGCCAAAAGGCATTCGCGTGATTGCCCTCATGCCCGGCGCCACCGATACGGCGATCTGGCAAACGCTGTGGCCAAAAGCGCCCAGGCGCAAAATGATGTCCGCCGAAACCGTCGCCCGGACAGTGGTCAACGCCCTGCTCTTGCCCGAAAACACAACCGTAGAAAAAATCGTGGTCAGGCCCTCAAGCGGCGCACTGTAGGAAGACGCGCCCGGTGGTAGCGACGCCGGACGCTTGCTAGAGCATCCGAGTCAATGGAGTGCGTTTCGTTGTTGGCCTTTTGCGGTTGTTCGCTAACGACAAACGACCAACGACCAACGACGAAGTCCAACGACCGAGACAAAGACCATGTCATTCCTCGATTACTTCAAATCGCTAAAACCCGAGCACCGCCTGGCCTGGGCCGTAGCCATCGCCGCCGACGCTCTCCAGATCGCTGCGTTTCCGCTCTTCGCCGAGGGAGCCATGTCTCCCGCCGACTCGGCACTCGACCTGATCGTCGCCTTCGTGATGATTCGTCTGCTCGGATGGCACTGGGCTTTCTTGCCGACCGCGGCAGCGAAACTGATTCCCGGCGCCGATCTTTTTCCCACCTGGACCGCGGCCGTATGGTTCGTCACCCGCCACAGGGTGAATGTAGGGGAGCGGAGGTTCTGCCCCCAGGCCCGCGCCCGAACCGCGCCGCTGAAAAAATCCGAGACTCCCGGAGAAGCTATCAGCATTGATTGCCTTTCCTGAGACGCTGAACCTGACAGCTGACAGCTTCTCACCAAGTCCCATACCGGTATCGGTGCGGCCGTTCCCGGAATACATTAATCATGATCACGCCCGAGACAAACCCTCCCACATGCGCCCAGAAAGCGACCCCGCCCGAAGTCTGGTTGGTTTCCGCAATCGCAGTAGCCGTGCCGCTCAGGAAATTCATCACGAACCAGTACCCCAGCATCAGCCAGGCCGGAACGTGAAACAGAAATATCGGCGGAAACCAGATCAGCACTCGCGCCCGCGGATACAGGATAAAGTACGCGCCCATCACTCCCGCAATCGCGCCGCTGGCGCCAACGCTGGGCACGCGCGAGCCTTGGTTCAGCAGAATATGCGTGACGCCGGCCGCCACTCCGCTGACCAGGTAAAACACCAGATAGGTGAAGTGTCCCAGGTAGTCTTCGACGTTGTCGCCAAAGATCCACAGGAAGAGCATGTTCCCAGCCACGTGTAAGAATGAAGCGTGCAGAAACATCGAGGTAAACAACGGCAAAATGGCTGTGGCCAGCCGGTCGTAGGAGTGTCCGGTCAGCACGGCCAGCGTGTGGCGAGGAACCACGCCAAACTCGATCATGAATGAATTCAGCGCCCGATGGCTCTGCAGCCGACCGAAAGCTCCCACAGAAAGACCAGCACATTCAGCACGATCAGAAAATAATTGACGAACGGCGTAGAGAAAGTGGGCTGATCGTCACGAAGAGGAATCATAGGGAATTGGTAATTGTGTAATCTGTAATTTGGTAATTTGAGAGGCGCCATGAACATCGATCCGCAGCCGCCTTCCGCAAATTACCAAATTACAAATTACCAAATTACAAAATTCCATGAACGGTGTCGTAATCATCGATAAGCCGCCCGGCCTCACCTCGCACGACGTGGTCAATCGCGTGCGCCGAATTCTCGGTCAGCGCGCGGTCGGCCATCTCGGAACCCTCGATCCCTCCGCCACCGGAGTCCTGCCGATTGTCCTCGGCAACCTCACGCGCCTGGCGCAGTTCTACGCCCATTCCGAGAAGACTTACGAAGGCGTGATTCGCTTCGGCTTCGCCACCGACACCTACGACGCCGACGGCGAGCCCACCACGCCGCTGCAAGATGTGCGCATATGAACTGAATTGCGACGAGGTGCGCGCCCTGGCGGCCCAGTTTCAAGGCGCCATCGAGCAGATGCCGCCGCCATTTTCCGCCAAGAAAATTGCCGGAGTCCCCGCCTACAAACTAGCCCGCAAAAAGAAAGAGGTCGCGCTCAAGCCGGTGCAGGTAGAAATTAAGGAATTCGAGATTCTGGACACCACCGCCGATCAAGCCACCTTCCGCGCCCGCGTAGCCTCCGGCACATACATACGGTCGGTAGCCCACGAAATGGGCCAGAAGCTGGGCTGCGGCGCTCATCTGGCCAGCCTGCGACGCACCGCCGTCGCCGAGTTCGCAATCGAAGATGCGCACACGCTCCAAGCGTTAGAAGCCGCGATGCAGCAGGGAAGCGCTGAGTCATTTGTACTTACAATGTTGTCCATCCCAGAAAGCTGGTGCCGCAGTTGCCAAGCGTCACCGCCAATGAAGAAAGCGCCGCCCTGATCCGCAGCGGCCGCGCCGTGAATCTGCCGGAAATGTCCCGCGCCCCCCAGGTAAAAGTCTTCTACGGCCAGCGCGACCTGATAGCCATCGCGACCCGAATCGCCGGGACGCTGTTCCACCCGAGCATCGTATTTTCCGCGTGATGAGCCACACAGTGGAGCGACGGGCGTCCTCGCCCGTCGCCCGCGAAGACGCCGACCTCCACGTCACAGACGCAGAGTGCGATGGGCTGTATACTCTCGCCGGAGGACGCCAGCTGTGTCATCGCCGGGACCGGAAAGGGAACCCGTGACCTTCACCAACTGCTATGCGGATGCCACCCGCGCCGAAGCCTACGCCACGTTAGAGTTCAAGAACACTTACCACCTAGCGTATCGCGACATCCCTGCCATCCTCGGCGAGCACGTTCGCGGCCGCAAGAGTCTGGACTTCGGTTGCGGCACAGGACGCTCTACGCGCTTCCTGCGCCAACTCGGCTTCGAGGTGACGGGAGTCGATATAGCCGAGGATATGATCCGCAAAGCGCGGGAACTCGACCCCTCCGGCGACTACCGGCTGATTCAGACCCGACAAGGTTCAGAGCAACGACGTCCAGAGCAACGACGTTCCATGGCGACGACCTGAGCGCGTTTCCATCCGGGACCTATGATCTGGTGCTCGCCGCTTTCACCTTCGACAATATCGCGGGCGGGAACAACGACAACAAGGTGCGCATCCTGCGGGACTTGGGCCGCCTCCTCAACCAGGACGGAAAGCTGGTGCTGATCGTCTCCCGGCCGGAAATCTACACCCACGAGTGGGCGTCGTTTTCGACGAAAGATTTTCCCGAGAACCAACTGGCAAAGTCGGGAGACAAAGTGCGCATCATCGTGACCGATCACGCCGATCCGCGCCCGGTCGAGGACATCCTGTGGACCGATGAGTCATACCGCGAAGTCTTCAAAGAGGCCCGGCTACGGCTGCTACGGAAATACGAACCGTTGGCGCGGGGAGACGAGCCCTACAGTTGGGTGAGTGAGGTAGAGATTGCGCCGTGGGCCGTGTACGTGCTTGAGAGTGCTTAGAAGCGGCCGGAATATCGTCAATGTCCGATAACAGGTATTATGTGAAGTTGTTGAAATGGGTTTTCAACCATTCCGGAGCCTTGGGTTAGCCTTTCGCGTAAGACACTATGATAAACGTAAGCCGATCAAGGAAGCCGGGTTCGATCGGGTCCGCGACCTCTTTATCCAGGCCGCTCAGGGCGACGTCGAACTCCTGCTAAGCGCAGTGAATTGGGGCGAGATTGTGGGAGCCCTGCTCAGGCGAGCCGGCGGACTATCGCCATCGGCCTTGACCAACATCGGCAGCCTCGTGGCGAACCTCGCTGCCCTTCCGCTAACGGTGGTTGCGGCAGACAAGAATATCGCCGAAGCTGCCGCCGTCTTGAAATTCGGACCTAAGGGCTTCGGGGCAAGCTGCAGCACATAACCTCAGGTGGTCTTGGACTAGCCTTCAAAGGCCCTGAGTGGAAGAATCTCAATGAATCGGACTTTCCTCGCTCTCCAGTCCACGCTCTTGATCGCATCGGAGAGAATCACTCCTGTGGTCGCGAGCCCTGCCGGAACCGGCACCTCAAAAGGATAGCCCTTCACATGGTTTGTAATGGGAACCACGATGGCGAGCCCAATCTGGTTATAGGCCGCGGGAGACAAAACCAAGGCAGGACGCCATCCTGCTATGCTCGTGTCCCGCTTGAGGATCGAAATTGATTTTGACGACGTGAGCCTTATCGGGAACGTATGCCGGATGCTACCATACCTCGTTCCCCATCGGCTTGCCCCAATCCTGCTCGCCGTGCCGATTGTCACGAGTGATCTTCCTGACCAGCGCTTCTAAGTAGGCGGTGGCGCATACGGCCTCCAGCCAGATGTAACCATTTTGCACCCGGATTTCGACTCTTCGCCTTCCCGCAGGTTGGCCTGTTCGGAGGATGTTCTTCGGGATGCGGACCGCTTGACTATTTCCCCACTTCACGAGTTGCGCCTTAGCGCCTGCCATAAACGTTGCCCCAGATTCTAAGTATATACATCAGTATATCCCCGTCAAGGGAGCAACACGCCCCTTCAGTTAACTTTGCGCATGCAGCAGCTCCTTAAGCTCGTCGCGGAATTTCTGCAATGCCTCCAGCCGCTCCGGCGTGGCCGCCACAATTTCGCTCTTCGCCTGAAACACTTTGCGCCCTTCCCTTTCGGTGAGCACGCCCATCACTTCGCCCATGCGCCAGCCCGGAGTGCCCAGGATTTGCAAGCCGTCCACCCCCGGAACGAGCAGGGCGACGCAGTTCTCGCGCATCACGCCAATGCACTTGGGATAGCGTTCAAACGTCTGAAGTTCGAACCCCGCAAGGTAAATACGCTGAAGCTGTTCGGCGGAATCGGGCATAGAAAGAAATGGAGAGAATTGGTAATTTTTTAATTTGGCCCTTTAGGCGCGGCGGCGGGAGCTTGGACTTTCACCACGAGCTTCCAGCGCCGTTTCGAATCGTGCTCTCACTGCGCCTCGGCGCGGATGATTTCCAGCGCATTTCCCTCTCCCAGATTCAGAAAGGTGAAAACTCCTTCGTTGGCCTCATAACAAGCAAACATCCCCAGGCCAGCCGGATCGGCGTAGCTGGCGATCTTCCGTCCCGTCTGTGCGTCCGCGACCACCATCGTCCGGCTCTGCTTTTCCTCGTTCCAGAACGAAATCGCCAGCCGATTCCCGGAGACATGAAACGCGCTGGGCACGCCGCCGCGCACCGCTGCGGCGACTTTGAGCGTCTGCATAATCTTTCCGCTCGGCGCAATCACATAGACCAACGCCGGCGAAGAAGCGCGCATGACGTAAAGATTGCCATCGCCTCCGGCTTCGGCATCCGCCAGATCGAGCATGGTCGCCGACTTCAGCTCATCTTTCAAGGTGACTTTCTGTGCGTCCTTGCGAGCGTCCCTCTGAGGCCCACTGGCATCTGATTTCGCCCCCGCTTTCGCAGCTCCCTGGGTTTCCTGCTGGGTTCCCTGCTGAGACTCCTGTTCCGGCCCCCGCTTAGGCTCCGGAAATGAAAGTTGCGCCAGTTCCCTGCCATCGGCGGAAAAAACCGCGGTGAAGTTTCGTCCGCGATCGTTCTTATTCTGCACATCGCGCCGCACGCCTGAGAGCAGAAAATTTCCATCCGTAAACACCGCGAACGTGTACACCTCAAGGTCAGCGTCGAGGCGCGTCGGCGATGCAGCCGATCCGTCGGAAGAAAAATGCAGCACGTAGATACGCGGCTTCAACACGCCGCTCTGCGCGATCCGATACATCCCTCCATCGGACGCTGGCGAGAAGGCGTCGGCACGGTCGAGCCCCAGCTGAGAAAACGCGCCCAAGTCAAAAAGCGCGGTGCGCTTTCCATCTCGGTCGATCTTGACCACCGGCCCAAGCAGCGGACGATCCATGGCAAACTTGCGTATGTAGAGATTGCCGTCGGCGTCGCATTTCGAGCCGCTCATGAACGCGCCGCCCATCTCCGAGGCAACGTTCACGGTGGAGGTAGCGTGCAGCGATATGGTTGATCCTGAAACGCTCGATCCGGAGACGCTCGATCCGGAAACCGGAGCCGTGGCAGCCGCATCGGGCAACGCCGAATTGCTCTGCGCAACCGAAAGCCGTCAGCAGACAACACAGCGAAGACGAGGAGCGCGAACAAAGCAGTTGAGAACGAACTCATCCCGTGTCTAGTCTCCGTCAAACCGCATTCGAACCGGAAACTGCGAGCTGACAGCTGAGAGCTGAGAGCTCTTCCTACATTTTGTACTTGCCCAGATCATCATCGCCCAGGTCTTCCAGCCACTTGCGCAGTTCCTCGCTGGAAACCGCCGGAACGGGATTAGAGGCTTGCTTAGAGGTCTTCAGAACCTCGTCCTCCACGAAGATGGGGCAATCCACGCGCAACGCCAGCGCCAGCGCGTCTGACGGACGGGAGTCGATGCTGATCACGTGTCCTTCCCGCTCCAACCAGATCACGGCGTAGAAGGTATCGTTTTTCAGTTCCGTGACCACCACTTTATGCACCAGCGCGTCCAGGCCGGTGAGAACGCTCTTGATCAAGTCGTGGGTCATCGGTCGCGGCGTGCTGACTTTTTCGATCTCAAGCGCAATGGCGTTGGCCTCATACACCCCCACCCAGATCGGGAGCACCAAGTCGCTGCCCACGTCCTTCAGCAGCACAATCGGCATGTTCGAAACCGGATCCATCATCAGCCCGCGAATTTTCATTTCCACTTCCATAAAAACCTCAAACCATCAGAGAGCGCTACTCGCGGTTGAACTTGGATCGCCCGATGACCCGATGGCCCGATCACCCGATCTGCAATCCATCTCTCCCACCAAGCTATTAGGAAAGCTTCCTGTGACCCGCACATCGACGTAGCTACCAGTCGCCAGCTCAACCCCGGCCGGAACCGTAAAGTTCATCACCTTAATCTGCGAAGTCCGCCCAATCCACTGTCCGCGCGCCGGGTTCTTCCCTTCCACCATCACCTCGAGCACGTCCCCCAAATGCCGCTGATTGCGCCGCGCTCCAATCTGCTTCTGCTTGTCATTCAGCACCGCCAGCCGCCGACCCTTCTCCGCATCGGAGACCGCGTCCTCCAGCCGCAACGCCGGAGTGTTAGGCCGCGGCGAATACTTAAAAGTAAAGACGCTGTCATACCCAACCACCTCTAGCAACGAAAGCGTCTCCTCAAACTCCCGTTCCGTCTCGCCCGGAAATCCAACGATCATATCGCTGGTGATCGATATATCGCGCCGAGCCGCCTGAACCCAGCCAATGCGCTCCAGGTACTCGTCCCGCGTGTAGAGCCGTTGCATGGCATCAAGCACACGCGTAGATCCGCTCTGGACGGGCAAATGCACATGATCGCAAAGCGCCGCCACGGAGTCGATAACCTCGACAATATCGCGCCCAAAATCGCGCGGATGCGAAGTAGTAAACCGCACCCGCCGCATCCCAGCCACCGAAGCGACCGACCCCAACAGTTCAGCAAAGCTCTTTTTTCCATCAGGATCGCGGTAAGAATTAACGTTCTGCCCGAGCAGTTGAATCTCCGTATAGCCGAGGTCCACCAGTTGCCGCGCTTCACTAAGAACAGAGGAGGAAGTCCGGCTCCGCTCCTTGCCGCGCGTATAGGGCACCACGCAGTAGGCGCAGAACTTGTCGCATCCCTCGATGATCGTAATGTAGCCGCGATGCGGATTAGTGCGAGCCGTGTACTCCGTCTCAAAGCACTTGTCGGTCAAGCGATCGTCAAGCCCGGTTACCCGCGACGAACCGGTCTCGAGCTGCACCAGCATCTGCGGAAGATTCCGGTAAGAAGCCGACCCGCACACTAGCGACACATAAGGAGCGCGCTCAAAAATCTTTTCCCCCTCCTGCTGCGCCACGCATCCCAGGACGCCAAACTGTTTCCCCTGCGCGCGATACTTCTTATAATCCGCCAGCCGGTTAAAGACCTTCTGCTCC
Organism: uncultured Acidobacteriaceae bacterium; assembly: GCA_963725245.1. GTDB lineage: Bacteria > Acidobacteriota > Terriglobia > Terriglobales > Acidobacteriaceae > Acidiflorens. The sequence goes on from CAVRYC010000001.1 coordinate 144,455, forward strand.
GCCTTGTCGCGAATCGAGCAGGTGTTATAAAGCACCAGCCCCGCCTCTTCCACCGTCGGAACTTGCCGATACCCCTGCTGCAAAAGCGTCCCCACCACCTTCTCGGAGTCGTGCGCATTCATCTGGCACCCAAAAGTTTCCAGGTAAAACGTCTTGTCGCCGGTCCCCGACATTGGTTCAGTATAAACCAGGGGTGGAACTTCCCAAATTTTCTCCATCACCTTTCACAATTTTCTAACTGTCATTAAGTTTCTAACTGTCATCCTGAGCGCAGCAGGGACTCCACGAAGTGAAGTCCCTGCGCGAGTCGAAGGACCCCTACACTTTCTCACGATCTCAGACGCGCCAGGGAATTCTCCTCGAGCAGCCGTTCGCTGGGTGGCCCAGGCCGGTGGCCCTGCCTTTTGCTAGCACAACCACAAAGAGGGTGCCCCATCCTTCGCGGGTTTTTGCGAAGGGTGGGCGGCAGTGCTGATCGCACCATCGAGATCCGCCCTTAACGCCGCGCGCCGTGTAAAGCCTTGGATTCTCCCAGAGGATGAGGCGAACGTTACATATCCGCCCCAAGGCCGCGTCAAGTCGCGTCCAGAGGAAAATTCGGGTTGCCGCGGCCGAGCTTCTCGCTGATGTGGGCGGCGATCAGTTTGCCGTGGAAACGGCCATTCTCAATGAAGATTTCATTCGTCCGCGAGCCCGCGACAATCACTCCGGCGACATAGATTCCCGCAACATTCGATTCCAGGTTCTCCGGATCGCAGACGGGACGCATCTGTTCGGAGGAAAGTTCGATGCCCACGCTGCGCAGGAAATCGTAGTCGGGATGATACCCCGTGAGCGCGAATACAAAATCGTTCTTCAGGTGAAGCGGGCCGGATGGAGTTCGACCACCACGTAGTCGCTGCCGATTTCCTGCACCGTGCTGTTGAAGTGCGCCGTGATTTCGCCGGCCTTGATGCGGTTGTCAATGTCGGGGCGCACCCAGTATTTGACGTGCTGGTGCATCTGCGGACCGCGATGGACAAGCGTGACGCGCGCCCCGTGCCGCCACAAATCCAGAGCCGCTTCCGCCGCCGAATTCTTGCCGCCGACCACAACCACGTCGGTGTCGAAAAAAGGATGCGGTTCCCGGTAGTAATGGAAAACTTTGTCCAGGTCTTCGCCGGGGATATCGATCTGGTTGGCAAGATCGTAGTAGCCGGTGGCGACCACGATCTTGCGCGCCCGGTAGTCGTGAATGGCGCCGTGCCGGTCGGTGGTAGTAACACGAAAATCACCGTCCTCACCCGTAATCGTCTTTACCCATTCGTACAGGCGGATGTGCAAGTGAAAGTGTTCGGCGACACGGCGGTAATATTCCAGCGCTTCCAGCCGCGTGGGCTTCGCCAGCGCTGTGGTGAAAGGAATATCGCCAATCTCGAGCAACTCCGGCGTGGTGAAGAACACCATGTTGGTCGGATAGTGATAGATGGAATTGACCAGGCATCCCTTGTCGATGATGGTGGCCTTAAAGCCCGCGTTCTGCGCCTCGATGGCGCAGGCCATGCCCGTGGGGCCGGCGCCCACCACCAACACATCGCTCCAGGAGTCGGGCCGCGCGTGAGCTTGAGTGCGGGGCAGAGTTTCAGGAATCTGTTCAACGGACGAAGATGTCACGGGCTTCATCATTGGGGAATGGGAGACCGATCATTCTAGCACCGTACGCTACAGCAGGGAATTCTGATTAAGTCCCGGGAGCCTCCGTGCACCCCGTGTACCCTGTGGCTAATGCCCTTTGCCGACACTTAATCAGAGTTTCCCTAGCACCGTGAGAACGAGCGCGGCGCGCCTACTTCTTCACGCAAACCGAAACTCCATCGCGGATGGGCAAGATGGTCGTAAACAAATCTTGCGACTCGCAGATGAGTTTGTTGAATTCGAGGATGGCCTTGGTTTTGTCGTCGGGGTTGGGTTTCGAGACCTTGCCCTTCCAGAGAACGTTATCCGTGATAAAAAGGCCGCCGCTTCTCAAGCGCGGGAGCGCTAAACGAAAGACGCGCGGGTAGTCGATCTTATCGACGTCGTTGAAGATGATGTCGTACGGCGCCTTCTCCTCTGAAAGAATTTCGAGCGCGTCGCCTACGCGCACCGTGATGCGCTGGCTGACGCCGGCCCGATCGAAGTAGCGGCGCGCTTTTTCGGCGTTCTTGCGGTCGCCATCGGTATAGACGACGCGTCCGTCGTCGCCCACCGCGCGCGCCCACCAGATGGTGGAATAGCCGATGGCCGAGCCCATTTCGAAGATCTTCTTCGCGCCGCTGATGGTGGCCAGCTGATAAAGCACGCGAGCGACAGCCGGCCCGACAATGGACACATCGTTCTTGCTGGCCTCAACTTCCATCTCGGCCAGCACTTCGTCGCGCGGCGGCAGCATGGCGTACAGGTAGTCTTCGACTTCAGGAACTGTAATTCCGCCCATGCGCCAGCCAGGATTTGCCGGTTGATCGCTCATGTTGCTCCTTTGAGTGTAGCGCCGGGCGTCCCCGCCGGCCTCGATTCTGCTGAAGGCGCAAGCAGGACGGCCGAGACGCCCGTCGCTCCAACGAATCATTCGTGCGTTTACGAAATGGTCTTCCCCGGTTTCATTTCCAGCACTTCCACGTCCGGCACCAGTTTCTGCAACTCGCGCGGGCGTTCCCGTCAGCTGCGGAAACGTGCCGAAGTGCATAGGAATGACCGTTTCCGGCTGCAGCAGTTTACAGGCATAGGCAGCCTCGCGCGGCGACATGGTGAAAAGGTCGCCGATGGGCAGCATGCAAATCTTCGGCGCATAAAGATCGCGAATGATGGCCATGTCGCCGAAGACGTTGGTATCGCCCGCGTGGTAGAGCTTGACTCCGTTCGAAAACTCGAGCACGTAGCCGCAGGCTTCGCCGCCGTAGACGATCTGGTCGCCATCCTGAATGCCGCAGGAATGCACCGCGTGCACCATGGTGATCTTCACACCCGCGACAGTTTGCGTGCCGCCCTTGTTCATGGGCGAGATCTGTTTGACGCCTTTTTTCTGCAGCCACAAGCAGAGCTCGAAGATGCCCACGGCGACCGGATTGACCTTCTTGCCCACGTCGACCGCGTCCCCAATGTGATCGCCATGCCCGTGGGTGCAGATCAGCACGTCGGCTTTCTTGACGTTCTTCTCACTCTCCGGGCACTTGGGATTGCCGGCAATCCACGGGTCGATGTAGAGGGTCTTCCCTTCCGGAGTCTGGACGCGGAAGGTGGAGTGGCCAAGCCATGTGAGTTGGATTCCTTGAAGTTTCACGAAACTCTCCTGCGGGAAAAAGCCGCTCGCTTCTCGTTCCGAGCACGCGGGCTGTCGATTCGATTTGCATCCAGCGAGCAGCCCGTGGTGAAAGTCTGATTCGTATCAGGGCACGCCTTCAGGCGTGCCGCAAGTGCCATGTTATGAATGCGCCTTTAGGCGCTGGTTCCTGGCGCCTGAGTTCCACAACAGGCTGCTCGCAGGCGTTCCTCCTGCGAACTAGCATTCTAGTGACTTGGAAAAGAGCGCGCAACGAGCGGCGAACATCCGCAAGAATATCCGTTTGATTGAAACCGTCCCGGTCGCACCTAAACTCGCGTATAACATGGTGCTCGATGCCCGACCTCAAAGTATTGCTGTCACGCGAAACCATTGCCAAGCGAGTTGCCGAACTGGGAGAAGAGATTACGCGCGATTTTCGCGGCCAATCGATCATCTTCGTCGGCGTTCTCAAAGGCGCGGCCATTTTTTTGAGCGATCTTGCGCGTCAGGTTCCGCTCGACTCCACCTTCGACTTCATCGGCGTTTCCAGCTACGGCAACCGCCCCTCACCCAAAGAAGATCCGGCGGGCCACGCCGCCTGGGATTCGCTGGGCGCAGTCCGTTTGACCAAAGATCTGGATCAGTCGCTGGCGGACCGAAACGTAATTCTCGTCGAAGACATCCTCGACACCGGGCTGACGCTGAACTACATTACGAAGCTGTTGCAGGCGCATCAACCAAGATCGCTGCGCATTGCGGCCTTGCTCGACAAGCCTTCGCGCCGCAAGCAGCCGATCCAGGCGCAATACATCGGCTTCACCATTCCCGATGCCTACGTAGTCGGCTACGGCCTGGACTATGCCGAACGCTACCGCAATCTTCCGGACATTTGCGTCCTGGAAAATTTGTGATTGGTGATTTTGTAATTGGAATTCTCAAGATCTCCGGTTTCGCAGTTCTCAGATGGGTACCAATTACAGAGTCACAGATTTCAGATGAACTGAGAACCGGGCAACTGCGAACTGCTGCTAAAATGAAGCTTGTGAAAACGACCGCCGCGCAAACTGAACGCGCTTCCGAGGTGGATCCCCTCCTGCTGGAAGTGGCCGACGTGGTGAACACCACGCTCGACCTGGAAACCACACTGCGGCGGGTGGCGGAACTGCGTACGCAAGGTCATTGACTACGAAATTTTCGCGATCCTGTTGCTCAACGAGCAGCGTCAGGAATTATATGTCCGCTTCCATGTGGGGTATGCGCAGGAAGTCGCCGATCGCGTGCGCGTAAAAGTGGGCCAGGGAGTTACGGGACGCGCCGCGCTGAGTCGGCAAGCAGTGCTGGTCGCCGATGTGACACAGGAGGATTTCTACGTTGAGGCCGTGCCCAACGTTCACTCCGAACTGGCCATCCCGCTGATCGTCAAGAACCGGGTGATTGGTGTCATCGACTTTGAGGCGCGCGAGAAGGCTTATTTCACCGAAGAGCACAAACGCTTGCTGACTCTGATCGCGTCGCGCATGGCGGTCGGCATAGAGAACGCGCGGCTGCACACGCGCATCACGCGCCAGGCTCGCACCCTGCTGCTGCTGAACGAGATTGCGCGCGAACTCACGTCGATTCTAAACCTCGATCAACTGCTCAAGCGCATCGCCGAACTGCTCAATCGGCTGATCGACTACCAGATGTTCAGCATTCTTCTGCTGGATGAGACGGGAGAGAAACTGCAGCACCGCTTCTCGCAGCGCTTCGAAGAAAGATTGCATCTGAAGCACGACATCCCGATGGGCCGCGGAGTGGTGGGGTACGCCGCGCAGGCCAAGGAAGCGGTTCTGGTGCCTGACGTCGCCAAGAGTGACCGCTACATCGAGGTGAATCCGGAGACGCGCTCGGAACTTGCGGTTCCGCTGATCTACCAGGAGAAAGTAATCGGAGTCCTCGATCTGGAGCACACGCGCCGCGGCTACTTCACCGAGGATCACAAGCGCACTCTGACCACGCTCGCGGCGCAGCTGGCGATCGCCATTGAAAACGCGCGCTTGTACGAGCAGATTGCGCGGCAAGAGCGGCGAATGGAGAGCGATCTGGCGCTGGCCCGCGAACTCCAGTTTCGCTTGCTGCCACCCTCGCGTCCGAAGATGCAGAATCTCGAAGTCGAGGCGAAGTTTGTTCCGGCCCGCGCCATTGGCGGCGATCTCTACGATTTTCTCCCGTATTCATTGTCGCGCTTGGGGATTGCGATTGGAGACGTAAGCGGCAAAGGCGCGCCGGCTGCCATTTATGCCGCGCTGGTCAGCGGCATTCTGCGTTCCCATGCGCCGATTGAGCCGGGCCCGGCGGAAATGCTCTCGGCGGTGAATCTGTCGCTGGCGGAACGCAGGATTGCCGCGCAGTTTGTGTCGATCATCTACGCCGTGTGGGACGACGAGCGGCGGACGCTGCTGGTGGCGAATTCCGGCTTGCCGCGGCCCATCTATTGTCATGACGACAAAGTCGAGTTTATCGAAGCGACAGGACTGCCGCTCGGACTGTTCGACGAAACCGATTACGACGAATTCACCTTCAAGGCCAAGCCGGGCGATCTCTTCGTGTTCTACAGCGACGGCATTCTCGACGCACGCAACCGGCACGGTCAATCGTTTGGGCCGGAGCGTGTGCAAGCGATCGTCGCCGGCTGCGCCACCAAGTCGGCGGACTGCGTGGTGAACGAGATCTTCAAGGCGGTTACCGAGCACGCCGCTGGCGTGGATGCCTTCGACGATCAGACGGTGGTCGCCATCAAAGTGAAAGCCGGCCCGGGCAAACGCAAGTGAAGCAAGCACCCGCATCGTTACGCCCACCCGCGTTTGGGTATCATGGCGCAACTTCGAGAGCACGCGCCACGGATCTCTCCTGCAACGAGCTTTACTGCGAGGGCATTTCCCTGGCAAGCCTAGCCGCACGCCACGGAACTCCGCTGTACGTTTATTCCGCGGCCATGATCCGCGCGCGCATGAATGCCTTCGCGCGCGCTTTTCATTCCATTCCTCACACGCTGTGTTATTCGGTCAAAGCCAATTCGACGCTGGCGATTTTGCGGCTGGTGGCCGCCGAAGGGGCCGGCTTCGACGTGGTTTCTGGCGGAGAACTACAACGAGTTCTGCGCGTAAGCCGGAAGGCAACGAGTAAGCCCAAAGTTGTGTTCTCCGGCGTGGGCAAGACCGCGGCCGAGATGGAACTCGCTCTCCGCTCCGGGATATTGCTCTTCAACATTGAAAGCGCGTCGGAATTGAACTTGCTTTCGGCAACCGCGACCCGATTGAAGACACAATTGAAGAAACGGGCGGCGGTCGCAGTGCGGGTCAATCCCGATGTCTCGACGAAAACTCACCCCTATATTTCGACCGGATTGCATCAGCACAAGTTCGGCGTTCCGATTCCCGAAGCGCTGGCGCTCTACGCGCAGGCCGCAAAGCAGCCCTATCTGGAAGTTGCCGGAGTGAGCGTCCACATCGGGTCGCAGATTACCGATGTCGGTTCCTTTCAAGAGGCGCTAGAACGCGTGGCCGATCTGGTGCGCACACTGCGCGAGCAGGGCCACGACATTCGCTACATCGACGCCGGTGGTGGCCTCGGGATTTCCTACGAGGGAGCGCAGGAGAACTTTGAGAAACAGATTGCGGCGTACGCCAAGGCAGTAGTTGGTCCGTTGCGCGGCTTGAAGCTGCATTTGCTGCTCGAACCGGGACGCTCCATCGTGGGGCCGGCGGGCGTGTTGCTGACGCGCGTCCTCTACCGGAAAACGAATAATCACAAACGCTTTCTAATTGTCGATGCGGCAATGAACGATCTGCTGCGTCCTTCTCTGTACGGTGCGTATCACGAGATTGTTCCCTTGGTCCGGCCCTGGGTCGGGCGACGAGCCGCCAGTCGCGCGAAACCGAAATCACCGACGTGGTCGGCCCCATCTGCGAGACCGGCGACTTTTTTGCGCGCGACAGAAAACTTCCACTGGTCAGCGAGGGCGATCTGCTGGCCATTTTGGACGTGGGCGCCTACGGCTCGGTGCTGGGATCGAATTACAACACGCGCAGCCGCCCCGCCGAAGTGCTGGTGGATGGCGCGAAGGCGAAAGTAATCCGCCGACGCGAGACCTTGCAGGACCAATTGCGGACAGAGGTTCGACTTTAGTATCTGTTTTTCTTGTCGGTGTCCGGTCCAATATAGGAGGTCTTCTTGTGCGGAGGCGCCCTTGAACCCTGGACAACGACCCCAATAAATTCGTCACCGCCATTGACGCGCCCTCAGCCTTCCCCTGGGGGTCAGTGCGGCCTTGGATTCAAGAGGCGCCCCACGCGCTCGGGTTCCCGCGCAATCACCTTTAAATAGGCTTGCGTTGCTTGGTCCGGTTCCGCGCGGCCTTGCTCCCAGTCCCGAAGAGTGCCCAGAGGGATGTGGTAGCGGACAGCGAATTCCTCTTGCGTCAAGGCTAAAGCGCGGCGAATGATTTTCGCCTGCGGTGTCCGCCTCATCCGCTTAAGATCGCCGGGGCTTAGCGGTTGCGCGTCGCCGTCGGCGCGAGCGGCCGCCTCGATGGCCTCGGGCGTCATGCGCCTAAGCGTTTTGCTGGAAGTAGTCGTCTTCCTCATATTGTGTTGCCCTTCGGGCCGAAATAATGCGGATGCGTTCCCCGCGTTCGGCATAGGCTACAAACAACAAGATGTCTCCCGCGGCCATGCCGATAATGACAAAACGCTCTTCGCTGTAGTTCTCACGATCGTCGAGGCGCTCGATGGCAAACGGATCCTTAAACACCGTCTTCGCCAAATCGAAGCTCACGCCATGGGCGCTCAAGTTAGCTTTGGCTTTGGCGTTGTGCCATTCAAATTCCAGTTTCATGATACTACGGGATATCAGTAGTTTGTCAACTGTCCAGGGGAATCACGCGCTTTCGCCCCAGCGCCGTCGCGTCCGGATTACCGGCCACCCCGAAGGGATCCTGCCTTAGCAGGCCGTGGTAAAAGTCTGATTCGTATCAGGGCACGTCTTCAGGCGTGCCGCAAGTGCCATGTTATGAATGCGCCTTTAGGCGCTGGTTCTTGGCGCCAGAGTTTCACCACAGGCAGTTAGGTTAGCGCCTATAGGAACACCCGGCTCTCCGCTGAGATGACCCTCAGCGTTCTCCCCACTTGAGCTTGGTGGCAAGCACTTCGAAAAATGTTTTCTGAAAACGCAGCAGCCGGGCCGAATGTTCCGCCTTAACGCACCGCACGACATCGCCGACTCGCGCCGGCAAGCCGACTTGTCCATCGAAACTCAGATAGGCGTCCTCTTTCCCGGTCTTGACGTGGATTTCAATCTCGACCGTATCGCGCACCACCACCGGACGGTGCGTCAATCCGTGAGGCGAGACGGGCGTAATGAGGAAGGCATCCACATCCGGGTTAAGAATCGGCCCTCCCGCTCCAAGAGAATAAGCCGTAGAACCGGTCGGCGTGGCGATGATCAGAGCATCGGCTCTGTAACTGGAAACGAACTCCGCGTCCACGAAAAGCTCGAAGTGATTCAAGCGCGCGATGGCGCTCTTGCTCACCACCACCTCGTTCAAGGCGGCGTGTGTGGCCAGGGTCTCGCCGCCCCGCATCAGCGAACCACTCATCATGGACCGGCTGTCCACGATGTAGCGCTCTTTCTCGATCGCTTCCAGAGCCGGATACAGATCGGCCAGCGCAAGTTCGGTCATGAATCCGAGCGTGCCCAGGTTAATGCCGAGAATCAGGGTTCCGGTTTTCGCCACCGCGCGCGCCGCCGAAAGCAGAGTGCCGTCGCCGCCGAGCACCAGAGCCAGATCCGGAGACCGCTCCGCCAAGTCGCATCGCGGCATCACGTTGGTCGCCGAAAAGTAAGCTGCGCTTTCCTCGTCCACCACCACCGCGTAGTTGCGCTGCTGTAGCCATTTTTCCAGCGGCGGCAGCGCTTCCGACAGCTCGGGACGCCCCGGCTTCGAAATAATGGCAACGGTTTTCTGCCGGCTCGGGCTTTGCGGAGACTTGGACATGTCTTCGAACTTCTCTTTAAGGCTCGACGCTCCGGTTCGTACAGAATCGCTTTGCTGCACAGCTCGAAATAACTCCCCGAACATGCTGGGCGAAACTTCCGATTGTACAGTAATCCACCGCGATCGGCAGAGCGTCAGAAACATCACGCGTGCAGCAGGAACTCGCGATTCCCTTCGCCGCCAAGAATGGGAGACTCGATCCATTCGGCGCGCGCGCATCCGAGTTCCAAAAGCGCCGCTTCCACCCTGGCCACGGCCGCTCGCTGCGCCGCTTCGTCGCGCACGATTCCGCCTTTACCCACCAGTTCCCTGCCCGCTTCAAACTGCGGCTTCACCAGCACCACAATCTGGCGAACGAACTCCGATACCGCGGGCGCAGTCGAACTGGGTTTCACATTGCGAGGCAGGCTGGAGCAAAAAGCGGCGCGAATCACCGCCGGCAGCACCAGCGTGGCGGAGATGAAGGAAACATCCATGGCAATAAAATCCACCGCCTCGCCAATGTCGTCGGGCTTCGAGATAGCGGGCGTTAGTTCTCTCCAGAAGCCGAATGCGCGGATCGTTGCGCAAGCCAAAATCCATCTGCCCATACCCGGTATCGACGGCAATCACCTTGGCCGCGCCGTGCTGCAACATGCAATCGCTGAAGCCCCCGGTGGAAGCGCCAACGTCAAGACAAACCTTGCCATGAAGGTCAATTCGCCAGTGCTCGAGAGCCTTCTCCAACTTGAGCCCGCCCCGGCTGACATAGCGGAGATCTTCGCCCAGCAGGCGCAAAACCGAAGCTGAGCCGGAGTCAATCAATGCGCCCGCCTTCGCGATCTTCTGCTCGTTGACCAGAACTTTTCCGGCGAGGATAAGAGCCTGCGCGCGTTCGCGCGATGTCGTCAGGCCACGCTCCACGAGCAACTTGTCGAGACGTATCTTCACGCAGTATCGAGAAATCGGAGTATCGAAAAAACGAATCCGTCCGATGCGGCTAGCACCCGATGCAGTGCAGAATGTTGAAAGCGATTCGTTAACAGAAGGTTACAAGAGTAAGTTCCCGCTTTTCCACAAACTTTTCCTCAGCGGTGTTGAAAAGCTTGGGGAGACCAAGCAGCCTGTGAACTCAGATGACCCGATCACCCGATGGCCCGATCACCCGATGACTTTTCAGCCCGCAACTTCTTCCAGAAGCTTCTGGTCGATGTCGAAGTTGGCATGCACGTTCTGCACATCGTCGCAATCTTCGAGCGCTTCCATCAACCGGATCATCTGCGCCGCCTGCTGCCCTTCCAGCTTGATGTAGGTTTGTGGAATCATGCCCACGCTCGAGGAGATGGGCTTAATGCCGGCCTTCTTCAAGGCCTCCAGCACGCCCTCGTAAGCCGAAGGCTCAGTCAGGATTTCCCAGGTCTCGCCATCGTCCTTCAAATCCTCACCGCCCGCTTCGAGGATGATGTTCATCAGGTCGTCTTCCTTGGCCGCCGACTTGGGAACGATGATGTCGCCCTTCTTGTGAAACATCCACGAGACCGCCCCCGCTTCCGCCATGTTCCCATTGTTCTTCCCGAACACGTGCCGGATTTCGCTAACCGTGCGATTACGGTTGTCGGTAGAAATTTCCGCCAGCAAAGCCACGCCGCCCGGCCCGTAGCCCTCAAGCACAAATTCTTCGTAGCTCGCGCCCGGCAGTTCGCCGGTCCCGCGCTGGATGGCCCGCTTGATGTTGTCGGCCGGCATGTTCTCGTTCTTCGCCGCCAGGATCGCCGTCCGCAGCCGCGGGTTCATGTCGGGATCGCCGCCCGACTTCGCCGCCATCGCGATTTCCTTGATGAGACGGGTAAAAATCTTGCCGCGCTTAGCGTCAAGCGCGCCCTTCTTGTGCTTGATAGTTGCCCACTTAGAATGGCCGGACATAGCGATACCTCATATCTACAGAACTAGGAGCTTGTCAACAAATTTTCATGATTGTCATCCCGACCCTGAGCGTAGCCGAACGGGGAGGGATCTGCAGTTTGTTGGAAATCAGCAAAAAAACCTGCGGATCATTGCGGATTCCGCCCGCGGAGGAAATCACAGGATCAGCCTCGACGTAAACACGTTCAGGCGAATGCAGATTATAGCATGGGACCGGGTGCCCCACTCATTCGCGTTCGTTGCGAATGAGTGGGTGTGGCGCCGTCCGTGCTTTTCGCGTCTGCCGGACGGCGTCCTAATCGAAATTTTCGGTATGTGTAAAGCGTCGGGAGGTCCGTAAATTCGCCCATAAATCTACTCTGTCATCCTGAGCGAAGTGGCTGGTTCGCGAAGCGAAGCAGCCACGCAGTCGAAGGACCCCTACCCGTCCGACCCTGCAAGATGAAGTATCAAGGCGTTCCGCCTGTGACTGTGTTGGAGGGTGGATAAGCCCTTTGAACGACGTTTGCAAGGGTGCACGGCGATGCCGCCGATACAACCTCTCTGTCGTCATTGACGCGAACGGTTCAACTCCGCCGTTCGATCGCCACCCGACTTGTGATTAAATCGTACCTGTCAAGCGAGGTTCATATGCCGTGGTGGGTTCAATTTCTGGTTGCTCTGGGTGCGGTCCTCGGTGTCGTCTGCCTGGGATTGATTGCGAAAGGAATCTTTGCCCTCAGGGATGCTATCAGCAGCTTGGGGAAGTCCATCGAGCAAATCAAGCCACCATCAGTGGCAGACCTCATCGCAAGACTCCCATTGTTTTGAGGAAATAGTTAGCACTCACTTTTAGCCGAGTATCCCAATGGCGCAGCGGCGTTACGCCGTCATCAGGGAGGTAACGCGGGCCAGGCTAGCAGTCCGTGGTAAAAGTCTGATTCGTATCAGGGCACGCCTTCAGGCGTGCCGCAAGTGCCATGTTATGAATGCGCCTTTAGGCGCTGGTTCTTGACGCCAGAGTTTCACCACAGGCTACTAGGCGTGATGTACCCTTGTGGGAATCTGCCATGGCCGCGAAAGCTTTCGACCACCAACTCACCCAACTCGAAGCCCGCCGCTACAGCTTCGGCCGCAACCAAGCCGCGAGCGTAGTGAAGCAACTGAATCGACTCAACGCCGCGCGCTTTCCCGATTCAGCGTCGCTAATCCGCTTCCACGAAGCGCTGCTTTTCCTGCGCGCCTTTCCGCAAGCGCCATGCGTGCTGCGCGCCACCGAGCGCATTCTGAATAGTTTCCACAAAAAAGTCGAAGCCCTACGCAAAGCCGGCGCCGACATGGACGACTTCGAGCCCATCGAAGTCTCCGGCATTGCCGGCACTGAGATGGAAGACACGCTCAGCTTCGACGTAGCCAACTGGCTAATCAAGCGCATGACCGGCAAAGTCGAGATCGCCTGGGAAAATTACGACCCCGGACGTGAGCTAGGCACCACCGGCCCGCGTTTCATCCCCCTCCTCGAGGACGACGC
>CAVRYC010000002.1:0-18614 GCA_963725245.1 uncultured Acidobacteriaceae bacterium
AGGGCTTCATGTCTAAAATCCAGCGCGCCATTCTTAGCGTTACCGATAAATCCGGACTGGTTGATTTCGCCCGCAAACTTGCCGAGTTCGGCGTCGAACTGGTTTCTACGGGCGGCACGGCCAAGCTGCTGCGCGAATCCGGCATCGCCGTGAAAGATATTTCCGAGCTGACCGGGTTCCCTGAAATGCTGGATGGGCGCGTCAAGACGCTGCATCCGAAGGTACATGGGGGGATCCTGTATCGCCGGGAAGACAGCGGCCATCGCGCGGCGGTTGCCGAGCATGGCATTCCGGCCATCGACATGGTGGTGGTCAACCTGTACGCCTTTGAAAAGACCGCCGCCAAGCCGGGCGTGCGCTTCGAGGAATTGATTGAAAACATCGATATCGGCGGGCCGTCGATGATCCGTTCGGCAGCGAAGAATTTCCAGGATGTCGCGGTGGTTACCTCGCCCGCCGATTACGGCGCGATTGCCGAGGAGATGGCACGGTCGGGCGGAGCGCTGTCGCTGTCCATGGAAACGAAGTGGCGGCTGGCGCAGAAGGCGTTTGCGACGACTGCGACCTACGATTCGGCTATCGCTTCGACGCTCGAGCGGGTTAGCGGTAACTTCGAACTGAATCCCTTTGAGTTAAAACCAGCGCAAGGCTTTCCCCAAAATCTGCGGCTGTCTTTTCAAAAAGTGGCGGACCTGCGCTATGGAGAGAATCCGCATCAGAAGGCTGCGATGTACACGGACGGTTCGGGCGCGGGGGTGGCGAACTCGCGCCAGTTGCAGGGCAAAGAGCTTTCCTACAACAACATTGTCGACCTGCAGGCCGCATGGGATCTGGCACAGGAGTTTGAGGAGCCGGTCTGCGCCATTATCAAACATACCAATCCTTGCGGAACCGCTACCGGCAAGACGCTCGCCGAGGCTTACGTGCGGGCGCTGGAATGCGATCCGGTCTCAGCGTTTGGCGGAGTGATTGGAGTGAACCGCGTGGTGGATGCTGCGGCCGCTCGCGAAATGGCCAAGCTCTTTCTGGAAGTCATCGCCGCTCCTGCATTCGACGACGGCTCTAAGGCGGCCTTTGCCTCGAAGAAGAATCTGCGGCTGGTCGAGGTTCCCGCCGGGCAGCAGAACTGGGTTCTGAAAAACATTTCTGGAGGCATACTCGTCCAGGATGCCGATCTTCACAAGCTGGCCGAGGGCGATCTGAAAGTCGTTAGCAAGCGCCCGCCCACGCCGGAAGAAAAACGGGCGCTGCTGTTTGCCTGGAAGGTCGTGAAGCACGTGAAGTCGAACGCGATTCTATATTCCCGCGATGGGCAAACGGTGGGCGTCGGCGCCGGACAAATGAGCCGCGTCGATTCCTGCAAGCTGGGTGCGATGAGGGCGCAGTTGCCGCTGAAGGGCACGGTGGCCGCCTCCGATGCTTTTTTTCCCTTTCCGGATGGCGTCGAGGAAATCGCCAAAGCTGGGGCTACCGCCATTATTCAGCCGGGAGGCTCGGTGCGCGACCAGGAGGCCATCGACGCCGCCGACCGGCTTGGGCTGGCTATGGTCTTCACTGGGGTGCGGCATTTCCGGCATTAGGTACATTTACATATTTAATTGTGGAAGCGGGGCTTCCTCCCGCTTGGACGGGGCTGAGCCCCGTCCCCACACAACAAAACCTCCAGAACTCCTAAAGCCCCTGTACCTCTGGCTTTAGGCCCAGCCTGCGCTTTCTCGCCACGGAACGGCTTGCCAAGGGTAGAATAAGAAAATCCGGGTCGCCGCGGATCAGCATCCAATCACGTGGGTTGCAGTTTGCAGGTTTTGGGATTTTTCATGAAAAAACAGTTGTGGATCGGCATTGTCGTTCTTACGGGGTCTTTCTTACTCGCCCAGAATTTACTGGCGCAAAGTCAGCCCGCTCGGGTCACGGATTCCCCGGCGGTTGCCGGCGCGCAGTCCGTCACCAAGGGCAAGACGCCCGACCGCGCCGCCGCCTACTACCACTTTGCCCTCGCTCACATGTATGAGGAACAAGTGGCTACGTACGGCCGCAGCGAATTGGCGAATAAAGCGATTGAAGAATACCGCGCCGCGATTGATGCCGACCCGACCTCCGCGTACCTGACCTCGGGTCTGGCCGAGCTCTATGCCAAGACCGGGCGCATTCGCGACGCCGTGGTCGAGGCGCAGGACATTATCAAGCGCAATCCCAACAATCTGGAGGCACGCCGGCTGCTGGGAAGGATCTATCTGCGCTCGCTCGGGGACATGCAGGCGGGCAACGGTTCGGAGAGCATTTTGAAGCTGGCGATCGAGCAGTATGAGCAGATCGTCCGCCTGCAACCCGACAGCATGGATGACCACCTGCTTCTGGGACGCCTGTATCGCTTGAACAACGATCTGCAAAAAGCGGAGAGTGAATTCAAGACCGCCGTAAAACTGCAACCGGATTCGGAAGAGGCGGTCACCACCCTGGCCTATCTTTATAACGAACTGGGGGATACGGCTCGCGCCGCGCAGGTGCTGAGCGGGGTGCCAAACGGGGAGCGCTCGGCCAAGCTGTATTCGGCGCTTGGTTACACCTACGAGCAGCAAAAACAGTATAAGAACGCAGTTGAGGCGTATCGACACGCGATTGAACTGGACCGCGACAACCTCGACGCGATTCGCGGCCTGGCGGAGAACCTGCTGAACGATGGCCAGGCTGAAGCCGCTCTCGAACAGTACAAAGTGATCGCGGACGCGAATCCGGAGGATGCGCAAACCTACGTGCGCATCGCGGAAATCTACCGCAAGCAGGGCAAGTTCGATCTGGCGCTCGAGCATCTGAAAAAAGCCGAGTCGATGGTGCAGGACTCGGTCGAAGTTCCCTACAATATTGCCGCCATCTACCAGGCGCAGGGCCGCTACGACGAAGCCGTTCCGATTATGCGCGACCTGCTGAAGAAATCGGAGAAACCCGAGGGCAAGTACTCGAACGGCGAGAAGAGTAATCGGGCAGTGTTTCTGGAGAGGCTGGGGACGATCTACCGCGACCAGGGGAACAATCAGGCCGCCAACGAGATTTTCCGCCAGATCGTCGCCCTAGGGGGCGATGAAAATATAGAGCGCGGTTATCAACAGATTATCGATACTTGGCGCGAAGCCAAGGAATGGCAGAAGGCGACCGACGCTGCCAAAGAGGCGGTACAGAAGCTGCCCACGAGCCGCGATCTGAAGATGGTGCTGGCGGCGCAGCAGGCCGATATGGGCGAGGCCGACCAGGCGCTCAAGGACGTTCGGGCCATGTTGAAGGGGGGCGCCAACACCAGCTCCAACTCCAACTCCAATTCCAACTCCGATGACCGGCAGGTTTATATCACGCTGGCGCAGATGTACACACGGCTGCACCGGTTCAGCGAAGCCGAGCAGGCGCTCGACAAGGCTGAACAGCTATCGAGCAAGCGAGAAGACAAGGAGTACGTGTGGTTTCTCCGCGGCTCAACTTTTGAGCGTCAAAAGCGCTACCCCGAGGCGGAAGAACAGTTCAAGAAGGTGCTGGCCAGCGATCCGGAGCATGCATCGACGCTGAATTATCTGGGCTACATGCTGGCCGACCAGAACATGAAGCTGGAAGAAGCGCTGGGGTACATCAAGCACGCCGTGGATCTGGATCCCGCCAACGGTGCCTATCTCGATTCCCTGGGCTGGGCTTACTTCCGCCTAGGAAAATATGAAATGGCGGAAGACAACCTGCTGAAGGCTTCGCAGAAAATTAATACCGATCCGACTGTCCTCGACCACCTGGGCGATCTGTACCAGAAGACCGGACGCCTGAAACTGGCTGCGACCAACTGGGAGCGGGCGCTGACCGAGTGGAACCGCACCCTTGCCGCGGACGTCGATACGGCAGACCAGGCGCGGGTGCAGAGAAAACTCGATTCCGCGAAAATGAAGCTGGCTAAGGAAGAGGGCGCAAAGTAGAAGTCATGTCCCGACGCCGCAAGATTGTTCTAACTGTCCTTTTTCTCCTTTTGCTTGCCGCGGGTTTGATTGCGTGGAAGATGGACCTGCCGAAGCCACAGTCATCGTTCACCAGCCTGCAACCCGCTCCAGACTTCACATTGAACGATCAGGATGGCAAGCCTTTCACACTTTCAAGCCTTCGCGGATCGTGCGTTGTACTGGTATTCTATCGCGGATACTGGTGACCGTTCTGCATGCGCCAACTGCGCGAGTTCGCGCAGCATTCCGGCGAATTCGAACAAGCCAAAGCGCGCCTGGTAGCGATCAGCGTTGACGATCAGGAACATGCCCACTTGGTTTGGGATAAGCAGGCAGACCATCACTTCGTGATACTCAGCGACCCCGGGACCCGTGTAATTCGCCAGTACGGCCTGCTCCACGCGCATGGCAAAGACGACACCGATAT
Organism: uncultured Acidobacteriaceae bacterium; assembly: GCA_963725245.1. Taxonomy (GTDB): domain Bacteria; phylum Acidobacteriota; class Terriglobia; order Terriglobales; family Acidobacteriaceae; genus Acidiflorens. The sequence goes on from CAVRYC010000002.1 coordinate 4,396, forward strand.
CGCCATCCGGACGACCTTTGTAATAGACGAGAATGGACGCGAGCGCTGGCGCAAAGTTTCCGCCGCGATCCCGGAAATTCCAAAGGCCGCGGAGGTTCTGCAGCAACTGCGCGAAATGCAGTAGGCTGCGGTGCTGACTGCCGCTCCCTCTCGAACATTCAAGATCAAGAGCAAAATGCTAGACTTTTTCCATGCTCGCCGACTATGCGGTCCGCGTAGAAGACTCCCGCGGACGCCGCTATCCCGAGCCGCCGCATCCTTATCGCAACGATTTCCAACGCGACCGTGATCGTGTCGTCCATGCGCGCGCGTTTCGGCGACTGGAGGCGAAGACGCAGGTTTTCACGCGCCGGTACTCCGACCACTTCCGCAACCGGCTGACGCACACTATCGAGGTGGCGCAGATCTCGCGCACCATCGCCCGGCAACTTGGACTGAACACCGATCTGGTGGAGGCGCTTGCCCTGGTGCACGACCTCGGCCATCCTCCTTTCGGCCACTCCGGAGAAAAAGCGCTCGACACAGCCATGCGCCAACACGGGTTTTCGTTCGATCACAACCTGCACGCGCTCCGCATTGTGGAAGACTTCGAAATCCGTTATGCCGCTTTCCGCGGGCTGAATCTGACCTTCGAAGTCCGCGAGGGCATCATCAAGCACTCGCACGATTATGGCGCCGAGCAACATCCGGAACTGGCGGAGTATCTGCTTGAGCAGCGGCCGCCGCTCGAAGCGCAGCTCATCGACCTGACCGACGAGATTGCCTACAACACCGCCGACCTCGACGATGGTTACGAAGCGCGGCTGCTCACGGTCGAGCAGATTGCGGACAGCGTCGATCTATTTACGCGGCATTACAGCGAGGCCAAAAACCGGTACCCGAATGTGGCCGAGAAGCTGGTCTTTAACGAGGCGTTGAAAAGCATTTTTGACGGCTTTGTCGGAGACCTGATTACGAACACCGGGCAACGCGTGGAAGCCGCGGGCGCGCATTCTCTGGAAGATATTCGCCGCCACGGCGAGCGGCTTGCCGCGTTCAGCCCTCCGGTCGAAGAGGAGCGCCGCCGGTTGAAAGACTTTCTCTACGAAAATCTTTACTACAGCCCGGCGCTGGCGGCAGAGAAAGAAGATGCCGAGCGCATTACCGGAGAGCTCTTCGCGCACTGGATGGAGGAGCCCGACGATCTGCCGCGCAACTACCGCGAGAAGGCCGCCGCAGAGCCGCTGCCCCGCGTCATCTGCGACTACATCGCGGGCATGACGGACCCGTTCATTTATCAGCAGTATGAGAAGTATTGCGGGGGGTAGGACGCCTAAGAGCCTGCCTAAACAGAACGCTGAAAAACTAGTCTGGGGTGCAAGGAAGCTCACCTCGGGCGCTAAAGCGCGAACATATTTTCAACGACTTACGGCACGACTAAAAGTCGTGCCCTCCCCGATCCGCACCCGACTCGGAGTTTTTCAGCAAACTGTAAAGACGCCTCTGATAACACGGCATTTACGGTATGCCTGAAGGCATACCCTGACACAAATCGCACTGCACCACAGGCTCCTAATTCCGGATGCTAAAATCGGCGGCGGGACCGTTGCTTAGCGAGACAGGAGGCTTATGGCAAATACATTTGGCACAGATATTTTGATTCAGGCTGAAGATCCGCTGAAGGCCGCTAACTTCTATGTCAAGGAACTCGGCTTTGAGATTACGGATAAGAATCCAAAAATGATCGGCCTCCACGGGAAGAATATCAATTTATTTATTGAGAAGGTCCTGCTCTTGGACCGGTATCTGGAGGTTACCGTCAAGAGCGTTAAGGAAGCCAAGGCGAGGCTCAAGAAAAAGGGCTGCAAGGTGATCAAGGACGAACCGGATTTTCCGACGGAGTTACGTCAAAGATCCATACGGGCTGATTTACAACTTAACAGAGTGATGGAGCGCCGGGCGTCCCCGCCCTGCTGGACTGGCGAGACGCCCGTCCCTCCACCGTATGACTCACGCTACTTCCCGTACGTAATCCGGTAGATCACGCCGCCGGCATCATCGCTCAGGTACATCGACCCGTTCGCCGCCGAATACAATTCCCACCGGACGCCCCATCCACCGGCCTTTGTGCTTTTCGCCCGGCGCGAGCCATCCGGTGATGAAATCTTCCGCGCCGCCCTGCGGGCTGGCCTTTGTCGTCGAGTTTCACGCGCACAACTTTGTATCCCGTTGGAATGCTGCGATTCCACGATCCATGAAACGCGACGAAGATGTTGTTCCGGTACTCGGCGGGGAACTCGGACCCTTCATAAAACGCGAGTCCCAGCGGAGCGGAGTGCGCCTGCATCTGGACCTTGGGCTCGATCACATTCTGGCAGCGGTCTTTTAGTTTCAGTCCCGGCTTCGTGAAGTTTGAATCGGGCACGCGGTCGCCGTAGCAATAGGGCCAGCCAAAATCGCCGCCGTCTTTGCCGAGATCGACGATCACTTCCGGCGGCAGATCGTCGCCCAGCCAGTCGCGCCCGTTCACCGTGGCCCAAACTGTGCCGGTCTTCGGATTCACCGCCAGCCCCACGGCATTGCGCAGTCCTTTCGCGAAGATCTTCTGGCCGCTGCCATCGGGATTGAATTCCATCACGGCCGCTCGGCGCGGATCTTTTTCGATGCAGACGTTACAACTCGATCCGGCCGAGACATACATCTTGCCGCCGTGAAACAAGAGGCTGCGGGTGGAGTGTCCGCCGCCGGTCGGCAGATCGGCGAGGTTTGACCGGATTGGAGGCGCGCAGGTTCGCCTCGTCCCAGTCATAGCGGCGCACCTTGTCGTTCTCGGCGACGTACAGCTTGCCTTCATAAAACGCGAGCCCGTGCGGCTCATTCAGCCGGCTAAGAACATCCACCGTGCGCTCGGCCTTGCCCGCATGTTTGGAGTCGGGAAGGGCGACCACCTTGCCCTCACCCGATTCGCTGACCAGCAGGACGCCGCCGGGGCTGAAGACCATCATGCGCGCGCCGTCAATATTTTCGGCAAAAACTGAGATGTGGAATCCCGGCGGCGCTTTCAGTTGCTGGAGATCGAAACGAGTTTTCTCGGCAGCAAAATCGGCACGAGCAAGGAAAAGGAATACGAGCAGAAACGGAAGCAGAAACGATGGCCGTCGCAGGTTTATTCGTTGCAGATTTATTCGTTGCATATTTTAGTGGGATGACTCCTCGGCGAGCTTGGTTCATTTCTTCGGTGATTTCTTCTTTCGACTCCGGGAAGAAAAACCGTGCACGCAGTTTTTATATCAGTTCGCGCCAAAATTACCGCTCGGCGGGTGCGCTGCCGGGGAGGATAGGGTACAATATATATGAAAAGAAAGCACTTGCATCCACGCTTGGCATCGGGGCATTTGGCACGCAAACTGTTTATAGAAAGGCAGGCCGTTGATAGGCCGGCTTTTCGAAGCAAGCTTTTTGAGGCATGCGTGGCGTCGGCGCTTGCCTTTCGCAAGGTTATCGAATCGGTTTAACGACGCAATCAAGATCGCGGCAATCAAGATCGCGCCGGAAGGCACCCGGAGTGGCTCCCCACTCCCCCAATTTTGGAGGAAATTATAAAATGAAAAACCGCACCATCTTCGCTGTGCTGCTCGCCGTAATCCTGGCGGTGCCAGTTTTCGCGCAAGACAATTCCGCCCCCATGAATCAGCCTGCGACCAGTCAGGCTTCGTCCAGTCAGAGCTTCGGCCAGTCAGACCGGCCCAAACCGCCACCGGCAAAGATCCCTTGCAGCCGGAGACTCGCGAAGGCTTCTGGGGCCACATGAACCCGTTCGCACGCAAGAAATACGTTGCGCGGCAGACGCAGCCGATTCGCGACCGCGTCAACGAACTCGATGAGCTGACTGCCTCCAACACCAGGGCGATCAAGGATACCGACGCGCGGGCGCAGCAGGGAATCCTGCTCGCTTCGAACAAGGCCAATGAGGCCGACCAACATGCCATCGACGCCGGCAACAAGGCGCAGGCCGCGCAGCAGACCGCGCAACAGGCGAACACCCGCCTGAACACGGTCGAGCAGGTGGTCACCAACATCGATCAGTACCAGCCCACAACTCAAGCCGAAATACTTTTCAAGTCGGGACAGACGGTGCTGAGCAAGAACGCCAAGACCGCTCTCGATGATATGGCCACCCCGCTGAAGGATCAGCGTGGCTATGTCGTCGAAGTCCAGGGTTTTGCCTCCGGTCGTGGACAAGCGGCGATCGCGAGTTCGCAGAAGATGGCCGAATCGGTCGTCCGTTATCTGGTTTTGAACCACGACATTCCGGTCTACCGGATTTACCTCGTGGGCATGGGCAATGCACCGGTCCCGGCTTCGACCTCGACGGGTGAAGCGAAGCCCAAGCGCATTACCGGCGGCCGGGTTGAAGTCAGCCTCCTGAAAAACAATCTGGAGCAGCTGGCTACGACCACCACGACGACTCAGGATCAGCAGCAGCAGAAGTAGCAGCATTCTCTCCTGTTATGCCTCCCGTGAAAGCGGGAGGCTTTTTTTGTTGGTGTGGAGACGGGGCTTCGCCCCGTCCAAGCGGCGGAGCCCCGCTTCCACACGACTCTGGAGTCAAATATCGTGCTATCCTCCAAAACGTCATGGAAACTCTGTTCTACTGGCGCGCGTCTTCGCCCGTCGGCCCACTCTTTCTTGCCGCTTCCACCAAGGGCTTGGTGCGACTCGAATTCGACGGTCGAGTGCAGAAACTGAATCCGAGGACGATTCAGCTGCAGGAGTCCAAATCAGCCCTCGCGCCCTACCTCCGCGAACTCAACGATTACTTCGCCGGTGAGCGTCGCGAGTTTTCGTTCCCTCTGGATCTGCGTGGAACCGAGTTCCAGCTCGCGTGCTGGCATGCGCTGCTCGAAATTCCCTACGGCGAGACCCGCAGCTACCGCGACATCGCTGAAGCCATCGGGCACCCGCATGCCTACCGTGCTGTGGGCATGTCGAACAACCGGAATCCAGTCGCCATCGTCGTCCCCTGCCACCGGGTGATCGCATCGAGCGGCTCACTTTGCGGTTACGGCGGCGGCCTCGAAATCAAACGCAAGTTGCTCGATCTTGAGCGAGCCGGTCTTCATTCTTATTCTCGTCTTCCGCTGGGAATCGGCGCATAGACGCCGGGCAGGCGATTGGTTTTCGCTCGCGAGGCATAGGAGGGAGTAGGGCCCCCTTCGACTGCGCTCAGGGTGACGCGTAGAGGTCCACTCGCGCCTTACGATGGGGCGATAAAGTGTGCCCACAACCTGTAAAATCGCTTCGGCCTGTCGAGGATCCCGTGCGTCCCACGATTCAGCAACTCAGCCGGCAAATTCGCGACCGCTCCATCTCTCCCGTTGAACTCACCCGCGATTGCCTGGCGCGCATCGACCAGCTCAACCCAGCGCTCAACGCCTTCATCACGGTCACGGCCGACTCCGCTCTCGACCAAGCCCGGCGCGCCGAGCAAGAAATCCTCCGCGGAGAATGGCGCGGCCCGCTGCACGGCATCCCCATCGGACTCAAGGACATTCTCGACACCGCTGGCCTGCGCACCACCGCCGCCAGCGCACTGCTACAAAGATCGCGTTCCCACCGAAGACGCCGAAGTTGTGCGCCGGCTGCGCGCCGCGGGCGCAATCATTCTAGGCAAGCAGAACCTGCACGAATTCGCCTATGGCGGCAGCTCGATGATCAGCTTGTTCGGCGAGGTCCACAATCCATGGGACACTACGCGTCTGACTGGAGGATCTTCGGGAGGCTCCGCGGCCAGCGTCGCTGCTGGTCTCGGCTTTGCCGCCGTCGGCACCGACACCGCCGGTTCCATCCGCCTGCCCGCCGCCTATTGCGGAGTCGTCGGGCTCAAGCCGACGTACGGCCGCGTGAGCGCCCGCGGAGTCGTTCCCTTGTCATGGTCCTACGATCACGTCGGCCCGATCGTGAACTCGGTCTATGACGCGGCGTTGATGCTGCAAGTGCTGGCGGGCTACGACGCAGGCGATCCCACCAGCATTGACGCAGCCTGTCCCGGATTTCGTCGTCGCGTTCGACGAGCTTATTGGTCAGCCTATTTCTCACGCTGCGCCGAAGCTGCGCATCGGCGTGCCGCGGGCATTTTTCTTCGACGATCTCCATCCCGAGGTCGCTGCCGCCATCGAAAAAGCAATCGAGATTTTTCGCGGACTCCGCGCTGAAATTCGCGAGGTTAAACTCGAAGTCTCCACCACCGACCGCAAGCTCGCGAGTGCTGAAGCCTATGCTTATCACGAGTCATTCGTGGCCCGCTCACCGGAGCTCTACCAGCCCTCGACACTCGCGCGCATCCAATCCGGAGCCAAGATCTCCGCATCCGATGCTCTCCGTGCCAGCCGCGACCTTCAGGCGAGCCGTCACGCCATCCAAAAAATATTTGACGACGTGGACGTGCTGCTAACGCCCACCGTTCCGATCCCGCCGCCCGCGATCGCCGATCTCCGCGAACATCCCGACACGCTCCGTCCGCAAGAAATGATCATGCTGCGCAACACGCGGCCTTTCAATGTGTGGGGGATTCCCGCGATTTCCGTTCCCTGCGGATTCACAAAAGACGGCCTGCCGATCGGTTTGCAACTGGCCGCCGCTCCCTGGCGGGAGGACGTCGTGCTGCAGGCGGCACATGCCTATGAGCAAGCGACGGAGTGGCACAAGCGAGCGCCGGAAATGGACCAATTCTCGCGTGAGCCCGATCACTGCGCATGCCGACAATCTGAACCTGTCACCCTGAGCGAAGTTTGCCCTTCACGAAGTGAAGGGCACCGCAGTCGAAGGGCCCCTACTTCCTCCATGCCTCACGAGCGAAAAACGTACTGCGCGTACATCATGGGCAGCCTGTCGGGAACTCTCTACATCGGCATGACAGGCAACCTGCACAAACGCGTCTTTGAGCACAAATTCCACCGTATCGAAGGATTCACGGACAAATATCAGGTCGAGCGTCTGTTGTACTGGGAGTCGTTCGACGATGTTCAGCAGGCGATCACCCGCGAAAAACAACTCAAGGGCTGGCGGCGATCGAAGAAGATCGCGCTGATCGAATCGCTGAATCCGCACTGGCTGGATCTGGCGCGGGAATGGTTCCCTGGATGACAGATTCCGGCGGATAGGGGTCCTTCGACTCCGCAGCCGGATTCGCATTCGCGAATCGGCTGCTCCGCTCAGGATGACAGATCTTGAGTTGCCGAGATCGCTGACTAATGAGTCTTCACTTCGCAGCTTTGACGCCTGACTCAGCGCGAAACCTCGCTGGCGATGACAGTCTTGACGAAAGTAAGGTCCTCTCTCACACGGTCGTGACGCTTAAGATCCCTGCTTCAGCTCTTGGCACCGTCGTCGTCCAACTTGAACCCGCAGCTTGCCAGGCGCCGATCTCCCTTTGCGCTGCTCGTGATCAATTGGTCTCTGGCAACAACTTCTTCGATGAGTCTCATCGAGAGCAGATCTCGACTTCTTGAACCTGATTCTCCGGCACCTGTCCTTCTGAAACTGCTTTGCCCAATCCTCGCGGCCTTCTCGCGGCTTCCGCGAATGAAAGTCGCTGACGATCGTCCGCGCCAGCTCCTTCTTGAGCTCCATCGGATGCGCTTTCCCGCTGCAGCATCGCGCATTTCATCTGTCTCGATCTGCTCGACCGGCACATCGGTCAGCAGTTCGTAATACCTCCACATCATGTCGTCCGAAATCGACATCACTTTGCCGTACATTTCTAGCGGCGGCTCGTGAATTCCTATCGCGTTCCCCAGCGACTTCGACATCTTGTTTACGCCGTCGAGGCCTTCGAGGATCGGCGTGGTCAGCACCACCTGTGACTCCTGGCCATACGCTCGCTGCAACTCGCGCCCCACCAGCAGATTGAACCTCTGGTCGGTGCCGCCTAGTTCCACGTCGGCTTCGAGCGCGACCGAGTCGTATCCCTGCGCCAGCGGATACAGCAGTTCGTGCATGGCAATCGGCTTCTCGTCATGGAAGCGCTTGTGGAAGTCCTCGCGCTCGAGCATCTGCGAGACCGTGTACTTCGCCGTCAGACGTATGAAATCCTCGGCCGAAAATTTCGAGAACCAGCGGCTGTTGAAGTCGACCACCGTTTTTTCCGGGCTGAGAATTTTGAAGACTTGTGCCTTGTAGGTCTCGGCGTTCTCCGCAATCTGCTCCCGCGTCAGCGGAGGCCGCGTCGCCGAGCGGCCCGTCGGATCGCCGATCATTCCGGTGAAATCGCCGATGAGGAAGATGACCGTGTGTCCGAGATCCTGAAAATGTTTGAGCTTGCGCAGCAGGACCGTGTGGCCCAGGTGCAGATCGGGAGCGGTCGGATCGAAGCCCGCCTTTACCCGCAGCGGCTTGCCCGAAGCGAGCGAGCGTTCGAGCTTCGCGCGCAGTTCGGATTCTTTGACGATCTCGGCCGCGCCCTTCTTGATGTATGCCAGTTGTTCGTCAACCGGTGGAAAGTTAGCCATGCGTAGTGATTATAACGACCCGTTGCGTTTGCCAAGCCTGTGCCACCGAGCTGCACGAGCCTCCGAGCAATTGTCATCCCGAGCGAAGTGAGGAATCTGCATTGCGCGCGCGAACGATGCACAGGTCCTTCGCTTCGCTCGGGATGACAAAGCTCGGAGGTCCGGAACTTCTAAACCAGCCGCCGATAGAAGCTCAGCGCCGCGTCTCCCTGCACCAGCTTTCTATAGCGCCGCAATTCCCCAAACACCTCTCCCGGATCGAACCTCTTCTCGTGCTCCGCGATCACCACGCTCCGCTCGCCCAACAATTTCGATTGCGCCAGAGCCGCCAGTGTCTTTGCGTACTCGTCCTGCATCGAGTAGGGCGGATCGAGAAACACAAAATCGGCAACGCTCTCCGCCGCTTCCAATTGCCGCAGGGCTTTCCCGGCCTCGGCCTTCACGATCTGGAACCCGTCCGCAATCCCCAACGATTTCAAGTTCTCGGCAATCAATTCGGCCGCTGCTTTGGACGACTCGACGAAGTACACCATCCGCGCGCCGCGGCTCAGGGCCTCAATGCCCACCGCACCCGTCCCCGCATACAAATCGAGCCACGTCGACCCGGCCAGCGCCGCCGGATCGCCCGCGCATAACACGTTGAAGAGCGTCTCGCGCAGCCGGTCCGCCGTGGGACGGATTTCGAGGCCAGGCAATGACCGCAACGTCCGGCGCCGGTATTGGCCAGCAATCACTCGCATAACTTCCCTGTAGAGACGGGGCTTGCCCCGTCTTCTCCGCCGCTGCGAGACGCGGCAAGCCGCGTCTCTAGCAGGCTATGGATTGAATCTCCTTCCGGCCCAGCCCTTCCGATTCGCCTTTTCGCATCTCCGCGGCGTCAATCGGTGTCTAAGCAGATAGAATACTGGTAGGCCTCTCGATGCGCAGTTGGTCCATCCCGCTCGGACGTCTCTTCGGAATCGAAATTCGCGTTCATCTGACCTTTCTGTTTCTGCTGGTCTTCGTGTGGAGCACCGAAGCCGCTACGCAGGACGCGAGCGCCGCGCTGCGCGGGCTTGGCTCTGGTCGGCATCGTTTTCGGCAGCGTCGTGCTGCACGAATTGGGTCATGCGCTGGTGGCGCGCGGGTCGGGCATTCCGGCGAAGGGCATCATCCTGCTGCCGATCGGCGGAATCACCATTCTCGACGAAGCGCACGCCATTCCCGACCCGATCAACGCCTGGAAGCGTGACATCCGCATCGCGGTTGCCGGGCCGCTGGTGAATCTTTTCATCGCCGGATTATCCGCGCTCATTTTGCTGGCGGCTATGCCGGGAATTTCGCTTACCGCGAAGCCGCTGCTCCATTCGAGCGCCCTGTTGCGGAGCATCGTCTGGGCGAACCTCTACCTTGGCTTGTTCAACCTGTTGCCGGCGTATCCCATGGATGGCGGACGCGTTTTGCGCGCTCTGTTTGCGCGGCGTGGACGATTTGGTCCTTGCCACGCAGCGCGCCGTCCGCATCGGCCACGTTTTTTCCATCATGTTCATGATGGTCGGAATCCTCATGGGCAACTGGTGGCTGGTGATGATCGGATTCTTCCTCTTCGTGGGCGCACAACTCGAAGAGCGCTCGGCGGTATTTCAATCGGTGCTGCAAAGCGTTCGCCTGGAAGAAGTCATGCTCACCGACTTCGCCACGCTCTCGCCCGCCGACACGCTGGAAGACGCGCTCGAAAAAGCCGTGCACACGCTGCAGGACGATTTTCCGGTGGTGCGCGGCAGCGACATGGTGGGCGTGGTCTCGCGGCAAAAAATTCTTGAAGCGCTGCGCGCCGAAGGCAACGGCTACGTGCAGGCTGTGATGAACCGCATTTTCGACGTAGCCGCCAAACAGGAGTCGCTGGCCTCCGCCTTCCGCAAGCTCTCCGCCCACAATCTCAGCATCATTCCGGTGGTCGACGAGCAGCAACTGGTGGGAATCGTTACCCTGCAGAACCTGATGCACTCCATGTCGCTCTTGGCCGAAAGCCGCAAGTTGCGCCGGGCGGCGCTGGACTCCTAAGGTCAGAGGTCAGAGGTCAGATTGCAGAGGTTAAAACCTGAGGTGCGCACACGGCGTCGACGACTTGGGATTTTAACCTCTGCAATCTGACCTCTTACCTCTGACTCTGCCTCTTACCTGACCTTCGCGTAGACTTCCTGCGCCGCGCGCACCGCGCATCCAAACTCACCTTCTTCCCCGTGGTTTCGGCGATCACGTGTTCTAGCGCGGCCAGCACTCCTACCGTGTCCAGATAATCGTAGTAACCAATGTGAGCGATGCGGAAAAGCTGTCCTTTCAACTCCGCATTTCCGTTGGCCACGACCGCGCCAAACTGCTCGCGGAAGCGTTTGCAAATGGCCGTGGAATCGACGCCGGCCGGAGCCGCGACGGCAGTCAGCGCGGCCGCTGGAGAACTCGGCGCGAATAATTTCAATCCCAGCGCTTCGACGCCGGCGCGCGTCATCGCCGCGCACAACTCGGCGTTCGCGATCAGCGCGTCGCGTCCCGCCGCGAGATTCCCGTCTCCCATTTGACGCACATAGTCGAACGCCGCGGCCAGTCCGGCAAACAGCGCGGTGGCGGGCGTGGAGGCCGATTCCGCCTTGGCCGCCGATTTTCGTTCCTTGCGCAGATCGAAATAAAAGCGCGGAGACTTCGTCCGCTCCATGCGCTGCCACGCCCGCTCGCTGATGGCGCCATAGGCCAAGCCGGGTGGGATCATCAGCGCCTTTTGCGAGCCGCCCATGATGATGTCGATTCCCCAGGCGTCCGCGTCGAGATGCGTTGTGCCCAGTCCGGTGATCGCGTCGACGACCAGCAGAGTGTCGGGCAAGCATCCGAAGAAGCCGCACCAGCTTCGCGATGGCCTCGACATCATGGCGCGCGCCGGTGGAACTTTCGGTCGCTTGCATATAAACGCAGCGGATCTCGGGCGTCAGCTTGCGGCGCACTTCATCGAGCGAAAATGTTTCGCCATAGGGAGCGGTCACGGTTTCGACGGCGCAGCCAAATGCCTTGGCCAGCGCGGTCCAGCGCTCGGCGAACTTGCCCGCGGTCAACACCAGCACGCGGTCGCCGGGAGAAGTCAGGTTCGAGACCGAGGCTTCCATGAAACCCGTGCCCGACGAAGTCAGCACCAGCACATCGTTCTTCGTGCCGATGAATTCCTTCACATCGGCGAGAACGCGCGTGAACAGAGCGCGGAACTCGGCGGTGCGATGGTGCGCGCCATAGGAAGCCATCGCCGTCTGCGCGGCGGCAGAAGTGGCGTCGGTCCGGGAGTGAAGAGGCGGTTTTTCTTGATCATGGGAACCAGAATATTCGAAAGCCTGTGGTTCGGGAAGAAAAGGTCAGAGGCAGAGGTCAGATTGCAGAGGTAAAGAGCCTCGACTGCGATCAGCATGGTCTAACCTCTGCAATCTGACCTCTGACCTCTGACCTCGCTTCTATAATTCCCCCATGCCCCTGATCGAACAGATTCAAAAAGACATCGCCACGGCCATGAAAGCGCGCGAAGAGCGCGGCTTTCCACCCTGCGCATGGTCAAGACCGCGCTCAAGAACCGTGAAATCGACAAGATGGCGCCACTCGACGACAAGGAATCCCAGCAGGTGCTCTCCACGCTGATCAAGCAGCGCAAAGACTCCGTCGAGCAGTTCACCAAGGGCGGCCGCCAGGAAATGGCCGACAAGGAAGCCGCCGAGATCACGCTGATCGAAACCTATCTGCCGAAAGCCGCCGGAGAAGAGGAGATCGTGGCCGGAGTCCGCGCCGCCATCGCCGAGATGGGATCGCCCCACTATAAAAGACATGGGCGCGGTGATGAAGGCTACGATGGCGCGCTTTGCGGCGGCGGGCATGCGGGTGGATGGGAAGGTGGTAAGCGAGGCGGTGAAGAAGGAATTGGCGGGGAAGTAGGGCCACGCAGGGACAGCCGCCCTCGGCTGTCCGAGCAGCGGAGAAATTGCATGCGGCGAGTACGCTACAGGGTCGCGATGAGTTTAGACGGATTCATCGCTGGGCCCAAAGGCGAGTACGACTGGATCGTCATGGACCCAGAAGTTGATTTCGGCGCAATTATGAATCAATTCGATACGTTGCTTGTAGGGCGGCAAACCTTCCAGGTCATGGAAGCCGCGGACAAGACCACTATGCCTGGTATGAGAACCTACGTATTTTCCCGGACACTGCAGCAAAACGACTATCCGAAGGTGACGATCATAGATGAAAAAGCGGAAGAAACTGTATCCAGACTTAAGAAGAGTCCCGGCAAGGACATCTGGCTATTCGGCGGCGGAAGCCTGTTTCGCAGCCTAGCTGATTTGGGATTGGTGGACACGGTTGAACTGGTCTTGAGCCCCGTATTGCTCCGCGCAGGGATTCCGCTTGCGCCAGGTTCGTCCCAAATTAAGTTGGCCCTGACCAAGCACAAGGTGTACAAGAGCGGAATTGTCTCGTTGGAGTATGCGGTTCGCTAGACTGCGCTCATCTCACTGTCATCCTGAGCGGAGCAATCACATCGCGAAGCGAAGTAGATTGCGCAGTCGAAGGATCCCTATTGCCATTCCCGGTTGTCCGCCTGTTAGGGAATTCTCCCCATGCTGCTTTGCTGCGTGAGGCACGACTACCTGCAGAAAATGCCTCGCAAACTCTCGTGGCTGCTGGCTGTGTAAGGGGTCCTTCGACTTCGCTCAGGATGACAGTTCTATAGAGTGTTCATTCACGATGGCAATCCCATCGGTCATTTATTCCTCTGCCACTCTCTATACGCTTCGCTCTTCGATATCCCTCTCTCCTTTGCCACTCTCTTCAGCGCGGCTTTCTCATCCAGTTTTTCGTCTGCCATGATTTGGGCTAGTCTCTCGTGAATCGGAGGACGAACAGGAACCTCTGTGGGATCTTCGCCTTCCTCGGCCTTCCCGATCAGCAGCGTAATCTCGCCCTTAACTTCCTCGCGGGAATTCAGAATGCCCAGCACATCCGCGGCACGTCCGCGCAGGAACTCCTCATGAATCTTGGTGACTTCCCGCGCCAGAACGACATGCCTGCTTGCGCCCAGCACTTCGATGACATCTTCTAATGCCTCTTTCACGCGGTGAGGCGCCTCATAGAAGACCTGCGTTCGCGGCGACCTTTTGATACTCTCCAGTACCTGCCGCCGCTGCCCACGTTTCGCCGGCAGGAATCCGCTGAAGCGAAAAGAATCCGTGGGCAAGCCGCTGGCCACAAGCGCGGCCAGAAACGCCGCCGCTCCGGGTATGGGCACGACCGGCACGTGATGCCGAATGGCGAGCGAAATCAGCCGGAAACCCGGATCGGAGATGCCCGGCATACCGGCGTCCGTCACCAAAGCGATACGCGCACCCTGCTCCAGTTCCAGCACCAGCTCGGGAGCCCGCGTCATCTCATTGTGCTCGTGATAGCTGGTGGTGCGCGTCGTGATGCCGTAATGATTGAGCAATTTCCGCGTCTGGCGGGTGTCTTCGCAGGCGATCGTGTCAGCTTCCTTCAACACACGCAGCGCGCGCAGGGTTATGTCTTCCAGATTCCCGATGGGAGTTCCGACGAGGTAGAGCGACGGCCGGCAATGGCTGTGCCGCGTTCGGAGTGGGTGCCAATGTGGGTGTCTTTATCTTTGTCTTTATCCTTGTCTTTGTCTTTGCGCATGCCAAAAGTCTAAGCAAGGAACGGGCGTGTCTTCGCCTG
>CAVRYC010000003.1:0-14479 GCA_963725245.1 uncultured Acidobacteriaceae bacterium
CTTCAGATCCCGGATAGCGCCTCGAATCCGCAGAAAGTTCTTTGAAAACCTCCGGGGAGATCTCGCCAAGCTCGAAATCTGCCGGGTGCTCAGCAATTGTCTTATACAGTTCGTGTTCGTCCTGTATCCTGGCCGCTTTCTGATGCAACTCCCTAATGCCTTCTGCAAGCTTCTGAAGCGGCACCATGATCGTATGAGCGAACCGTATTTCTTCATTTTGGACGGTCCTTGAAGCCCGTTCCGACGATTCTTCAGTTCGGGGTACGCGTCCTGCATGAGATCGCGAACCGCGAAAACCATCTCGTGCAGAAACGGCTTTTCTTTGCCAAGCAAACGTCCATGCGTGATGGCGCGGCGAATGATTTTGCGCAGGACGTATCCGCGACCTTCATTCGAAGGAGTCACGCCATCGGAGATCAGAAACGTTGCGGCGCGCGAGTGGTCGGCAATGACGCGCAATGACGCTGCCGACTTCGTATGTGCTTCTCTTGTCGAGTTCCTTCTTGAGCGAGGTCGCCCGTCAACTCCGCTGCGCGCTTGATCAGCGGCGTAAACAAGTCCGTCTCGTAATTCGAAATCACGCCCTGCAGCACCGGACGCTATCCGTTCCAGCCCCGCGCCCGTATCAATCGATGGCTTCGGCAGCGGATTCAGCTTGCCGCTTGCGTCGCGGTCGAACTGCATGAACACCAGGTTCCAGAGTTCGACATAGCGCCCACAATCGCAGCCAAACTTGCAGTCTGTGTGACCCTGATCGCTGGCCGCCACGCCCATGTCGTAGTGGATCTCGCTGCAGGGGCCGCAGGGGCCGGTGTCGCCCATCTGCCAGAAATTGTCTTTTGCTCCAAACTCGAAGATGCGATCTTTCGGCACGCCTTGACCTAGCCACAGGTCGTAGGCTTCGGCATCACGCTCGACTCCGTTTTCGCCTTTAAAGATCGTTACGTAGAGCTTCGCTTTGTCGATCCCGAACCACTCCGGCGACGTGATCAGCTCCCACGCGTAGGCTATGGCATCTTTCTTGAAGTAGTCGCCAAAGGAGAAATTTCCCAGCATCTCGAAAAACGTGTGATGACGATTGGTGAAGCCTACGTTTTCAAGATCGTTGTGCTTGCCTCCGGCGCGCACACACTTCTGCGAGGTTGTGGCCCGCGCGTAGTCGCGCTTTTCGAGGCCGAGGAAAACGTCCTTGAACTGGTTCATGCCGGCGTTGGTAAAGAGCAGCGTCGGGTCGTTGGCGGGGACGAGCGAAGAGGAGTGCACCTCGCGGTGTTGCTTCTGAATGAAGAAGTCGAGGAATTTGCGGCGAATTTCGGAGCCTGTGAGCATGGAAACATAATTCTAAATGAAAGGCAAACCTTCACCACAGGGGGCACAGGGGAACACAGGGCTCAATACGAAGCCAGCCGGCGAGCGGAAAGCAAGAATTGGCGACGTCGAAGGCCTACTGCGCACACTGCTCGCAGCCGGCACTTCGACGCCGTCGTTAAGGAACAGATCTACTTCACCGCGTCTGCGGTTTTCTCGGCGCCCTTCTTCACTCCGTGGCCGACCGCCGTGGTGCCTTTTTTCACGCCTTTCCCGGTATCCTTGGCAGCAGTCTTGGTGGCCTTGCCGGTTTTGTCGGCGACCTTTTCCGTGCCTTTGCCGGTGTCTTTGGCGGCAGTTTTAGTCGCGTCGCCAGTTTTTTCGGCGCCTTTTTCAGTGGCTTTGCCAGTGTCTTTGGCGGCGGTTTCGGTGGCTTTGCCCGTGTCCTTCAGCGGCGGTCTTGGTGGCGTGCCCCGTTTTCTTCGCCGCTGTGTCGGTTGCTTTGCCAGTATCGTCAGCTGCCTTTTTCACGTCGGTTCCGGCCTGGCCATAGGAGAACGCAGCCAGAGCCAGCAGCGCGGCTGCGATCATTAAAGCGAACTTCAAAAAGAATTTTGTTTTCATAGTTCCTCCAGAAAATTTAAAGGGTTCTAGTTGCAGAGTTGTATCAGAGTATGAGGGATGGCGCAACCAAGGCAGGAACTTGATTGTGTCCTAATTTCGCCGAGAACTCGTTTCGATTTGCACTCCGCGCCGCAGAGACGACGCTTTCCTCTTCATACTACAAGCTCTCTCAACGATTTGTCCTGGGTCAGTGAGACGCCTCGGAAGTCTCGTTCTCGAGTTCGGTGAGAGTTTCTTCGTCCACGTCCCATTTTTTCAGGATCGTGAAGATGGTTTTTGATCCGAATCCGGCGCGCATCAACTTGCGGAAGATGCGGGCTGCTTGTTTTTGATCTTTGTCTTTGGGTTTCTGCAGGCGTTTGCGGCGGAGATAGTCGCGCGCGAGATTTTCTTCTTTCACGTCGTCATAAACGGAAGCAACTGCTTTTTCGATGACGTCGCCGTGCACTCCCTTCGCCTTCAGGTCGTTGACGACGCGCATGCGGCCGAATTTCTCGTTGTCGCGGCGGTACGACGAAAAAGCCGCGGCGTACTTGGCGTCGTTCAGATAGCCCTGGTCTTTCAGGCGAACGACAATCAGTTCCACCAGCGTCTTGCCGAATTCCGTGTCGGCTTCCACGCGGTTCCGCAGCAGGCGCTTCAGCTCCGCGACCGAGCGCATGCGGCGCGCCAGAGCACCTACAGCGTATTCGTAAAGCTCCGCTTCGGTGAAGAGTTTTCTGGGACGGCCAAACGCCATGCCTACACGATAGCGCGAGACGGGGCATGGGGGTTAGCGCTCACGCGGCTTGGCTTGCCGGAGGACGAATTTTTTCAGGTCCGACCGTCTCATTTTGGCGGCGGCGCGGAACTTGGCACGGAACTAGGCACGGTACTAGGGAAGACCGGTGCGCTGTTCGCGGGCGGTACGATCGCCGCCGGCGCGCTCGCCCCGATGGGGCGCGACCAGCGCCGCTTTTGCCGAGTCTGGCAGTTTGTCGGCATTGGCCAGCAGGAGCGCCAATTGCCAAATCTGAGTTTCAGAAAGCGACTTGCTGAAGCCGGGCATGCCAGTCATGCGAATGCCGTTGAAGATCTTCCAGTAGGTTTCGCCCGGCTGATCGTCGGTCACGCCTTTCCCCTCGAAGAGCAGTGGCGGCCGCGGATACATTCCCTTTGCAATCGCCGTCCTCGGCGCCAGCGGCAAGCCGTGGCAAACGGCGCAATGCTGCTTGTAGAGCTCGGCGCCGGCCAAGTAGTTGGCTTCTGTCGCCTGGACCGGGACAATCTTCGGCATGTCTTTCGCGATGCGCGCATTCAAAGTCTTGTGCGCGAAGAAATTTTCGAAGGGTACGTCGGAATCGGTGGTGGCAACGGGAGCACTGCCGCTGGTGAAATACAGATAAAGCCCGGCGGGCACGAGGATGAGACCGAGCAGCAATCCGGCGATGAATTTCACGGTTAGTCCTGTTTTTACCAAGTTTTTACAAAATTAACTTTACCATCCGCATCCAAATTCTCTTGATCGGCATACAATTTCGGATACCCCGGCGGCGAGATCGCCAGGTCCTCCGGGACGAGGAACAACCATGCGAATCGTTAGCGCGGCGAGCGCGTTTCCGCAGCATTACTACTCCCAGGAGATGTTGCTGGCGGCGCTGCAGGAATACTGGGGCGATCAGATCGAAAACCCGCACGTGCTGCGGCGTTTGCATCGCCACGTGGGCGTCGACGGGCGATTTCTCTCTCTTCCCAAGGAAGAATATCTGAAGATGAAAACCTGGGGCGAGGCCAACCATCACTGGATTCGCACGGCCAAGGAGTTGGGTGAGAAGGCGGTTACAGGCGCGCTGGCGGACGCGGGCTTGCACGGCCGCAATCTGGGCGCGTTCTTTTTTGTTTCGGTGACCGGCATTTGCAGCCCATCGATTGACGCACTGCTGATCAACCGGATGGGATTGTGCAGAAATATTCGGCGTGTTCCGGTTTTCGGGTTGGGCTGTGTGGCGGGCGCGGCGGGCATTTCGCGCGCGGCTGATTATGTGCGCGCTTATCCGGACCAAGTCGCGGTGGTGTTGTCGGTCGAGCTTTGCTCGCTCACGCTGCAGCGCGAGGATATCTCGATGGCCAACCTGATTTCGTCCGGGCTGTTTGGCGACGGCGCGGCGGCGGTGATCGTAGCGGGCGCTGAGGCTGAGTGCGGGCTTTCCGGCCCGCGCATCCTCGCAACCCGCTCCGTGTTCTATCCCGACACAGAAGAAATGATGGGCTGGGACGTATCGGAAAAAGGCTTTCGCATTGTTCTCTCGCGCGAAATTCCGAACCTGGTTCGAAAAAACCTGGCGCACGATCTTGACGATTTTCTTGCCGGGCGCGGATTGACTCGCGCCGACATCGGCAACTGGGTGCTGCATACCGGCGGGCCGAAGATTCTGGAAGCGACCGCCGAGGCGCTCGGCTTGAAGAATGGTGAACTCGACGTTTCCTGGCAATGCTTGCGCCGGACGGGCAATTTGTCGTCGGCTTCCGTGCTGGTGGTGCTCGAAGAAGTCATGAAAAATCGCCGCCCCGCACCCGGAACGCTCGGCTTATTGGCCGCGATGGGTCCGGGGTTCTGTTCGGAATTCGTTTTGTTGGAATGGTAGGAGAGACGGCTGCTCTTAGCTCCGAGCCTCTAGCAAGAGCTAAGAGCCAAAAGCCAAGAGTGCTTTTCGTCCACAAGAAAAAAGAAGATCCTTGGTGAACCCTTCTCCGAATCCGTGGGATGTATTCGTTGTCGGCGGCGGACCTGCGGGCCTGGCGACCGCCATCGCGGCGCGGCGCCACGGTTTGAGCGTGGTGCTGGCGGATGGCGCGGTTCCGCCGATCGACAAGCCGTGCGGTGAGGGACTGATGCCGGACGGAGTGGAGGCTTTGCGCGATCTCGGCATCACGATTCCCGAAGGCGAAGCGTATCCATTCCGTGGCATTCGTTTCGTGAGCGATGGCATAAGAGCCGAGGCTGCTTTTCCTCGCGGAACGGCGTACGGAATCCGGCGTACGCATCTGCATCGCGTGTTGTTGGACCATGCGGCGGCGTGCGGCGTGCGCTTGCTGTGGCAGGCGGCGGTCACCGGGCTTCATCCGGAAGGCGCGCTGGTTGCTGGAGAATTGGTGCGAGCGCGCTGGGTGGTGGGCGCTGACGGAGGCGAGTTCGCGCGTCCGCGGCTGGGCTAAGCTGGATCAACACGAACTGGATGCACCCCAGAAAAAGAATCGGCGCTTCGGGTTCCGGCGCCACTACCGCGTCGCGCCCTGGACCGACTTCATGGAGCTGCATTGGGGTCGTCACTGCCAGATTTATGTCACTCCGGTCAGCCGCGAAGAAGTTTGTTTGGCGCTGGTCTCGTCCAGTCCGAAGTTGCGGCTGCGGATGGACGACGCGCTCGGGGAATTTCCTGAACTTTCGGCGCGCCTCAAAGATGCGAAACACGCTTCCAGCGAGCGGGGCGCAATCACCGTCACGCGCAGATTGCGGCGCGTGTATCGTGGCCGAACAGTGTTGGTGGGCGACGCCTCGGGCGGAGTGGACGCCATTACCGGAGAAGGTATTTGCCTCGGCTTTCGGCAAGCCGCGCTGCTGGGCGATTGCCTGGCGAGCGGAGACCTCGCTCGATATCAAAAGGGTCATCGGACGCTGATCCGCCGTCCCGCCCTGATGGCTCGCATGATGCTGTTCATGGCCAAACACAGCCATCTGCGCCAGCGCACCATGCAGGTATTCCAGTCGAGTCCCCAGTTTTTTGCCGGAATGTTGGCCATGCACGTGGGCGAAGGCTCCACGCGAGACCACATCTCGAACGGAATCGCCATGGGGTGGGAACTGCTGAAGGCCTGAGGCATTGCGGACCTATCAGAATCTATCTCGACAACTGTGCTCAGAATTCCACATGAGCCCGCAGGGTGGCACCACCGACCGGCCCCCGGTCGCGGTTGTAGCCGGGATTGTTGATGTACTGCAATCCGGGAGCGATATAGATTCCGCGCCAAACGTGTGCCGTGTAATACGATTCGACAATGTTCTCCCGCCCGTAGTTCAGCCCTCCATCGCCCAGCAGGAAACCGAGCCCGCCATCTGCCAGGTATACCTGGTGATCTTTCTTGATGCCGTTCGACACGAAGGCAATGCCGGCACGGTCTTGCTTGCGATGCCATTTCGCGCCATTCACCCCAACGCCTTCGGCGAAGGTCGAATCAATTTCGGTGTAGGCAAATGACTCGGTTTTTCCGTTGTCCCATCCCCAACGGGCAAACGCCGTGAGGTTCCGCGTGAGATTCTGTTCCAGGTTGACGCCGAAGCCATATTTGCGGGTGATGTGCCAGGGGTGGTTGGTGATTTCCGGGACCGTTCCGGCTCCGGGGACAAGTGATCTATAAACTGAGTAACTGCATCGCGGTAGATGCCCATATTGGCGTAGTTCGTGTATGCGAGCAGCCGCACAACGCCCGCTTTTTTCGGTATGACGCCATGACGCAGTTCGTATTCCCAATTTTCCGCGTGAACTTGCCACGGCCGCCACACCAGATCGATTCCGTTCGCGACTTTCGGCATGAGCGCTTCGGCGAAGCGGAAACCCCAGTTGCGGTCCTCGTAATCCGCCACGACGCCCACGGTGTAGCCGCGCGTATCGGCGGCGTAGTCCCAGGCGCCGTTGTTGTCCACGGACCAGTTGTCGAATTGAAAATGCGTGTCGGAGCCGACCGAGTTCACATCAAAGAAATCCGGCATGCTGAACTTGCCGAAGCGAATTTCCAGCCGGCGCCGCGGCAACTCATCGAACAGCGAAAGAAAACTGCGCTGGTTCTCAATCTTATCCTTGCTCAACGCGAACACTTTGTGGATCATGCCGCGCCCCAGGTACGGCGCTTTGCTCAACAGCGGATTGCGCACGATGTCCAGATCCGTATTCCCCGCCAAGCCAAGGCCGGTGCTGAGCGCCGCGCCGCCAGCTTCTTCGATGTCAACCAGAAACTCGGTGGAATTGTTGAGCCGCACGCCGGTGTAGAGCGTCATGACTCGCGAAGTGGCTTTGTCATAGTGTGGACTGAGGCTGTGCTGCCCGCTGTAGTCGGCGTGAAAGCCGGGATGAGCCTGGAAGATGAAGTTCGCCTGTCCGGAGAGCCAGAAGCGCGAGTCCTTGAAATGCGGGAACATCGCTTCGGTATCGGCATTGGCATCGGTGGGCGGGCTGGGCGGATCGTTCGCCGCCGGGGCGGTGGGAGCGGCGGATTGTGTGGAGCGATTGGTGGAATCGGCGGCGACTTGCGACTGCGCCCAACCGGCGGGAGCGCCGGCGCCCAGCACGAAAGCGAGCGCCAGGGCCAGGGACAGCGCCGGCGCGCCGACGCGACGTCTGGCTGGCCCGGCGGTTCATAATGAAGCCGTTCATAATGAAAATGAATTTCAATTTCAATATCATGAGAGCAAGCTAATTGGCTGGCGGGCGCTTGGCAACGCCTCCAATCACCCCTGGATGTGATTGCAATCACGCTGGCAGCTTGACTCCGCGTCCCTTTGTATACCATAGGGGAGTATACTACCAGGGAAGAGTGACAAATGCATACCGTCGAAGAAAAACCCAAGCTCATTCTCCGGATCAAAAGAATCAAGGGGCAAATCGCCGCCATCGAGCGTGCCCTGGAAGCGGATGAAGATTGCTCCGATGTGCTGCAGCTAATCACGGCCGCGCGCGGCGCCATGAACGGATTGATGGCGGAATTGCTGGAAGGCCACATCCGCTTTCACGTCATCAACTCCAAGCAACTCAGCTCCGAGCAGGCGCTCGCGACCGACGAACTGATCGAGATCGTGCGCTCGTACCTCAAGTGATCGACTGCTCGCAGTATGCTGGAGCGAGAGCGGCAGTGCTCGCGACCGGCGCCTCACGACGCTGGCGACGAATTTCCAAAACTAAAAAGGACAGCCCGGAGCCCCCCAAGGCCGTCCTGATAAACCCTCCCGGTTAGAAGGGCAACTGTGGTTACGATAGCCGCGAGAGATTGCAGGAATATTGCAATTCTGTGAAAGTCCGATGAATTTCATGCTCGATAGCGCGCCTGCGATGCAGCGCGCAATGATCGCTCGGCAGCGCGAATACTTGCGATACTGTAGCGTGGAATCACTCGACAGCGTGGAAAGCCAAGCCCCTTTACTCGATCTGCGGAACGTCCGCGTGATGCGCGGGAGAAAAGATCGTACTCGACGACTTCAGCCTTCGCGTGCATGTCGACGAACATGTGGCGGTGCTGGGGCCGAACGGTTGCGGCAAATCCACGCTGATCAAAACCATCACCCGCGAGTGTTATCCGATGGTCCGCGAAGGGTCGAGCATGACCATTCTCGGCCAGAAGAGCTGGAACGTTTTTGAGCTGCGCTCTCTGCTGGGCATCGTGTCGAACGACCTGATGTCTTCGTGTACCGGTGACGCCAGCGGCCTGGACGTGGTGCTGTCCGGCTTTTTCAGCAGCACGCGCATCTTCCCGAATCACACCGTCGATCCCAAACACAGAGAACTGGCCGAGGCCGCGTTGGCCCAGCTCGGCGTCTCGCATCTGGCGGAGCGTGCCGTGCAGGAAATGTCGTCGGGCGAGGCCAAGCGCGTTTTGATCGCCCGGGCGCTGGTGCACAAGCCGCGCGCGCTGTTGTTCGACGAACCCTGCAATTCTTTGGACATTTTGGCGCAGCGCAGCCTGCGAGAAACGATGCGCTCGCTGGCCAGCTCGGGCATCGGAATCATTCTCGTCACTCATGAAATCCCCGACGTCGTTCCCGAGATCGAACGAGTCGTGCTCATGTCGAACGGCCGGATCGTGGCCGACGGACGCAAGGAAGAAATCCTGCAAGCCGAAAGCTTGGGCAAGCTGTTCGGGCTGAAAGTCGAACTCGGTCGCCGCGAAGGCTATTACCACATTTGGTGAGGCGACAGAACAGGTCAGAGGTGAGAGGTCAGATTGCAGAGGTAAGAACCTCGCAGTGCCGATATCGTTCACAGTAGGTCTTCACCTCTGCAATCTGACCTCTCACCTCTGACCTCCCTTGTGCCCGGCGCTGCTATATTGATCGAAGTGTCCGGAAGCGCACCCGAGGCTGCCGGACTTAGCTACCCCTGCTGTGGAGGAATGATGGCCCGCAAGACAGAACAATCCCGCAAGCTGCAGAAACGCGCCGAACAGTTGATTCCCGGAGGCGTGAACTCCCCGGTGCGCGCTTTTCGCGCGGTGGGCTGCGACCCGCTGTACATCGTGCGCGGCCAGGGTTCGCACATTTGGGATGCCGACGGCAACGAGTATGTGGACTACATCGGCTCCTGGGGTCCGCTCATTCTCGGGCACGCCGCGCCCACCGTCATCGAGGCCGTGATCTCGGCGGCGCGCAATGGCACCAGCTTCGGAGCGTCCACTCCCGCCGAAGCGGATCTCGCCGAGCTGGTAATTTCCGCTTTTCCGCACATGCAGAAAGTTCGCTTCGTCAGTTCGGGCACCGAAGCGACCATGTCGGCCATTCGCCTGGCGCGCGCGTATACGAAGCGCAAATACATCGTGAAGTTTGAAGGCTGCTATCACGGACACTCCGACGCGCTGCTGGTGAAAGCGGGATCGGGCGTGGCCACGCTGGGCATTCCGGGCTCGGCGGGCGTTCCGGAAGAATTCACGCAGTTCACGCTTGCGCTCCCCTACAACGACATCGGCGCGCTCGAGCACGGCTTTCGAGAAATTCAAGCATCAGATTGCCTGCGTCATCGTGGAGCCGGTCGTGGGCAACATGGGATGCGTGCCTCCGGCGCGCGGATATCTCGAAGCTCTGCGCGCCATTACCTCGCGCGACAAGGCGCTGCTGATTTTCGACGAGGTCATGACCGGATTCCGCCTGGCTTATGGCGGGGCGCAGGAACTCTATGCCATCAAGCCCGACCTCACCACCATGGGCAAAATCATCGGCGGAGGTTTGCCCGTGGGCGCTTACGGCGGACCGAGCGAAATCATGGATCTGGTGGCTCCGCTCGGCCCCGTGTACCAGGCCGGAACGCTCTCGGGGAATCCTCTGGCGATGGCCGCTGGTTATGCCACGCTGAGCTACTTGCGCGAGCACAAAGATGTTTATGCGAAGCTCGACAAACTTGCCGGCGAAGTGGTCGCGGGAGTGGCGGCCGCAGCCAAAGATGCCGGCGTAACCATGTGCCACAACCGGGTCGGCTCGATGTTCACGTGGTTCTTCGCGGCGGGCCCAGTCACCGACTGGACTTCCGCCGCCAAGTGCGACACCGAGGCCTTCGGACGTTTCTTCCGCGCGATGCTGGAGAATGGAATCTATCTGCCGCCGTCGCAATTCGAAGCGGCATTCCTGGGTGCGGCTCACACCGAACACGACGTGCAGCAAACCATCGCGGCAGCGAAGCAGGCGTTTGCGAACAGTGTCATGCGTAAAAAGGCTGTCCGCATCAGTTGTCAGCTTTTAGCTGGCTGAGGGCTGAGAGCCTTCATCATCGCTTCGAGCGTTACAAATTCACGTCCCTGATCCTTGTATCGCAGGATCAGATTTTCCGTCGCGATCACCGTCTGCGCGCGGTCGGCGCCCAGGGCGCGATGTCCGCCATCGTGCAGCAGGATCACGTCGCCGCCGCGCATCTGGCGCGCGACCTTCTTCTCGATCACCGCAGCGGGTGGAGCATTCCAGTCGTAGCCGGTCACGTTCCACATCACCGTTTGCAGTCCGAGTTCCCGCGCGATCCTGAGCGTTGCTGGCCGTCTTCCTCCAAACGGGGACGAAATAAATTCGAATGCTCGCCGATGGCGTCCTGCAAAGCCTGATGGCAGTCGGCGAGCTCCGTGCGCGTCTGGGCTGCCGATTTGAAAATGAGCAACGGATGCGTGAACGTGTGATTGCCGATGACGTGTCCTGCCTGCGCCACCGCGCGCGCAATATCGGGGCGCTGCTGCACGTAGCGGCCGATCATGAAAAACGTTGCTCGCACATTGTGCTTCGCCAGCACGTCGAGCAACTTCAGCGTGTGCGGATCGTTCGGCCCGTCATCGTAGGTCAGGGCGATTTGCTTGCTTCCGCGGATTCCTCCGGCAAACGTCCGTCCGATACCACTGTCCTGTCGGCGCCATGGACTGGTACGCCGCGGCTGAAGCGGCGGCAGCGGCGGTCAGTCCAATCAGAGCGGGAAGCATGACGAATTGTAAATGCGAGGTCGAGGTCAGAGGTCAGATTGCAGAGGTTAGAAGCAGAAACCGCGGCCACGTCGAGGATTTTCACTTCTGCGATCTGACCTCTGACAATCTGACCTTTCCGCAATCCACAATTGCATCGCGGACGCGAAGCGATATAATCTGCTTTCCAGTTCTCCACGACAATCCATGGCCAAGCTTTTCGAGCTTCCCCGTTACATTGCGGTTGAAGGTCCCATACGAGTTGGGAAGAGCACACTGGCGCGGGTTCTCGGAGAGCGCCTGGCTGCCCAGCGCGTCATCGAACCGGAAGACAATCCGTTTCTGAAGGCGTTTTACGAGGGCGAGCGCGGCTCCGCCTTCCAGGCCCAGTTGGCGTTCCTGATTCGCCGCTTTGAGCAACTGCGCGGACTCGATCTGGGGCCGCGGTCGAATAAGACCGTGGTGTCCGATTACATTTTTGAAAAAGACAAGCTCTTCGCCTGCCTCAACCTCAACGATCAGGAACTCGATACCTACAATCGCTACTTCAATTATTTCCGCGAACAACTCCCCACGCCCGACCTCGTCATCTATCTGCAGGCCACGCCGGAAGTGCTTAAGAAGCGGCTGAAGAAAAAGAACGTGGCCGGCGAAAAGGCCATCAGCGAGGATTACCTGATGGAAGTGGTGAAGGCCTACGAACACTTTTTCTTTCACTACACGCAGTCCGACCTGCTGATCGTGAACACCTCCGAGATCGACTTCGTCGACCGCAACGAAGACCTGCAGGAGCTGCTGAAGAAAGTTTCCGCGCCGATCAAGGGCACGCAGTACTTTCTGCCGCTGGGGAGCACGGAAGCGGCCAGCGCGTAAGAGAAGGTCTCAGGTGTTAGGTGTCAGGTCTCAGGAAATTCAACAACCTGGTTTTCCGGAAAGCGGTTGTTGGCTCCCTTGACGGTAATGGTTTTTTGTACCCCCCCCTACCCCCCCACCCCCCATTTAAGCCTACTGTAATCAGGTTGTTAGCGAGGTACCCTCCGCAAAGTATTCCACAATAAAGACTTATATGGAAAGTATTCCGGAATAAGGAGTTAGCTTGTCAAAGAGCGCTGAAAATGGTTTTGGGGCAGCTTCGAGGGCCGTCTTCTTCGACTGGCTCACCTCTTCACTGCCCCATTCGATTTCCATTGTCGCGCACGGCGAACTGGATGTCGGTGATGGGGCTCACCGATGTTTTGTGATGAAAGAGGGGTCGAGCGAGGCGAAAGCGCTGAGTCGTTAGAACAAGCTTTCCAAGTCTCGCGCCCCGTGGAGAACCCGCAGGATCAGCACATCGTTTCCCTCGACGCTGTAGAACACCAGGTGCTTGGGAACCTTGAAATCGGCGTACGTCGAATGCCGCGCAGTTCTGTCGGGCCAAATCGGCATGGATGTGCCCGAGCGGGGATTCCTCAGGATTCGCAGCACGGCGGACGTCACTGCTTTGCTCCATCGCTCGGCTAACTTCCGGTCTGATTTTTCTTCCTACCAGTCGGCCTGCTCGTTGATGTCGACTGCGGCAGCCTCGCTAAGGCGCGCCTGAGTGACACTCACTTCCGCCGAGCCCTTTCGCGCAGGGCCGCGACTAGTCCCTTCTTGCGGATCTCAGCGACCGGAATTTCGATCCTCTCGCTTTTCACCCCTGCGAGGAGATCCTGCTCGAGATTCCGGAGCCGCCGCTCCTTGTCCTGGCGGATCAGTTCGCGAATGTACTCGCTGGGGGTGCTCCAGTCACCGGAGTTGACTTGGCCCTCGATGTAGTCTTTGAGAGCTTCGGGAAGAGAAATGTTCAGGGAAGTCATGGCCATACCTTCATAATATGTCATTTTATGACGGCAAGAAAGAGCCAGCCACGGGTGTTTTCGCAAGAAACGACACATCACCGGTCTTAGCGCCATTGCGGGCGGTAACCGGCCCTAGCCGTGGGTGCCGCGAGATTGAGACCCTCCAGGAAACGCCGGACAGCCTGTAAGCGTAAAACGGATTGCAGCAAAATTAGGGCACAGCGTATGATTCGAGTTCAATGCGCCCCGACGGCCCAACACAGGCTGAGGCAGATTACCTCGTCAAGAGAGAAGAAGTACGTAAGAGCTACGCCGGATGTTATCGAGGGTCAGAGGGAGTTTCGGATGAGGGCGAACGTCTTTCGCGTGTCAGAGCCGGGACGGCCGACCGGGCTTGTCCTTGTTGCGACGGCGAAAAAGTCTCCTCCCGGTATCCCGCGCCCTTGGCCGAGTTCAGCACTAGAACTCAGCGGTCGTTTTCGCATACGCGGGCTCAATTATGCGATCCTCCATGACTGCCCAAGCGGACCCTCCGTTGAGGGGTGGCACGAGCACATTTGGACGAATCAATACGAAGACCAAGTGGTAATCAAGGCGACACCGAGACCGAGAGACACCAGCATAAGAGGAATGTTCGACTGGGGTCTGAAGAAGTGGAACATCAAAGTGGGAGAGCCGAGAGGTGGACAGCCATGGCCAAAGACAAGGTAATTAAAGCGTACCTCGACGCTTACCGGAAGCTCGTAGTCAGCGAGCGGGTAAGGGACAAGAATGCCAGCCCGAGCATCGCGCTGTCTATTCCCCTGCACATCTCGGGTAACCATCGGGTTGAAGTGACAGTAACCGAATTCTCGCCCGGCAAGTACATTCTGTCCGACATGGCGCGGACTCTCGGCGAGTTGGCGGAGGGCGGGAAAACCGTCACGTCAGACTTTCGGAAGAAAGCGGAGGAGATCGCGGCACAATTCGGAACCAGATTCGTGCTGGATCATTTGATTTGTGAGTCAGACGCTACCGCGTTGGGCGGAAACGTGCAGCGATTCGCCGAAGCTTGTAAGACTATTGGTGATGTCTACCTTCTCCAGCGCAGCTACTGCGTTCATGTGCGCACGGTAGTTGACGAAGTGAAGCGCATCTTTAAAGCCAGACAGATCGAATTCAAGCAGGATTTCAAGGTACCCGGAGAGCTTGAAAAGCACGATTTCGATGTTTACGTCGCGCCTAACGGCAAACCCGGAGTAGCCGTTAAAGTTATCGCGGGCCACAACACGCATGCGTTGGCCAAAGTGTGGGCCTTCAATTGTTGGGATGTCAGAAACTTCCATCCTAATAAAAAGCTGAAACTCGGCCTTGTTCTTGACGAGGAAGACAGCGCTCCCTGGACCAGTGGCAGTCGAAAAATACTTCGCAAGACTGCCGACATCGTGGCTCCAAGCAACGATTTGGATGCCCTAGAGCATGGTCTAATGCTTGAGCAACTTGTCTAGCAAGTCTCGCGTTTTCCCTGGTTTCCACTGCGGTGCCTAGCTGTCGCCCAACGCCTATCGACGAAC
>CAVRYC010000004.1:0-17606 GCA_963725245.1 uncultured Acidobacteriaceae bacterium
CATCGTTCCAATCATCGGAGTGCCTCCGCGGGCTCGGCGTCCTTACTCAAGACCGAGCGTTCGCTCTCGGCGGCGAGGCCGACCGCGGTATCGACCGCTTTATCGATCATCGCCCGTGTCGTCAATTCCGTGCAGCACCACAGCGCCGCGTTGCCCAGCTCGGGATAGAACTTCTTCAGCGGAAATCCGCCAACGATCTTGTGTCCCAACAACCGTGAGTTGATGGCGTAAGGATCTTCGCTGGTCTGGACCACGAACTCGTTGAATCGCGGCGCACCCGCGAACAGCACTTTGGCATGTTTGCTGACATGTTTGCTGAATTGGTCGGCGGCGTACGCCGTCTTCGCCAGGTTCTGCTTCGCCAGTTCCCGCAAGCCGACCTTGCCGTACACGGTCATGAAGATATTCACCATCAGCGCGACCAGCGCCTGGTTGGTGCAAATATTCGAAGTCGCTTTCTCGCGCCGGATGTGCTGCTCGCGCGTGGCCAGCGTCAGCACGAAACCCGCGCTTGCCGTTCTTGTCGACGGTCTGACCCGCCAAGCGGCCTGGCATCTGCCGGACGAATTTGTCTTTCGTGGCGAGCACGCCGCAGTAGGGACCGCCGAATCCGAGCGGCACTCCGAACGACTGCGCTTCCATGGCCACGATGTCGGCGCGTACGCGGCGGCTCTACAATTCCGAGCGAGGCCGCTTCGGCGATCGACACAACCAGCAGCGCTCCGCGTTTGTGAGCGATCTCGGCAATCGCCTCGACGTCTTCAATCGTCCCAAAGAAATTCGGCGACTGAATCAGGACGCACGCCGTATCGTCGCCCACCGCCTTTTCGAGTTCCTTCAGATCGATCGTTCCCGAGTCCGTGAACGAGACCGTCTTCAGCGGAATGGCCTGGTGGGTCGCGTAGGTGCTGAGCACTTCCCGATACTCGGGATGCACGCTGCGCGCGATCGCCGCCGAACGCCGCCCGGTGATGCGGACCGCCATCATCACAGCCTCGGCCGCGCCCGTCGAGCCGTCGTACATCGAAGCATTCGCCAGGTCCATGCCGGTGAGTTCCGAAATCATCGTCTGGAACTCGAAGATGGCCTGCAGCGTGCCCTGCGCAAACTCCGCCTGGTACGGCGTGTAGGAGGTCAGAAATTCGCCGCGTTGCACCAGCGCATCAATGACCACCGGCCGGTAATGGAAGTAAGCCCCGGCGCCCAGAAAACTGGTGTAACCTTCGCCGTTTTCTTTCGCCCGTTGCTTAAACCAGTCCACGATTTCCGACTCCGCCATTTGCCGCGGGACAGCGAGATCGCGCTTCAGACGGAACTCGGCCGGAATCGGCGAGAAAAGCTCGTCCACGGAGCGGATCCCGATAGCCTTGCAGCATGGCAGCGCGATCCGCGGGAGATTTAGGCAGATATCTCATAAGAACCTTTAATTGGATGTGAATCAGCAGCTGAAACGATTGCAGAGGTCAGAGGTCAGATTGCAGAGGTGAAAGGCTCGGGCTTCAGCAGTCATCGATGGGGGCAAGGTTTTCAACTTCTGCAATCTGACCTCTAACCTCTGCAATGCTTTTAATGTGCCGCCTCTTCGCTCACGAATTTTTCGTAGTCCGCCGCCGAAAGCAGCGCATTCATCTCCGCCGGATCCTTCAGCTTGATCTTGACCATCCAGGCCCCGTGCGCATCTTTGTTCACTTTTTCCGGGGAGGTGGCCAGATCTTCATTCACGCCAGTGACGGTCCCCGAAACTGGAGCGTACACATCGGACACGGCCTTCACCGACTCCACCGTGCCCAAAGCCTTCCCCACGGTGAGTTCCGCGCCCACCTTGGGCAGTTCCACGAACACGATGTCGCCCAGCGATTCCTGGGCGTGGTCGGTGATGCCCATCGTGCCATCGGCAGTGATCCACTCATGTTCTTTTGTATATTTGCGGTCGGTTGGATAAGGCATTCGGCTTCTAGCTCCTGGCTTTCGCTGTTGCGTCTTGCGCTGTCTAGGCATCTAGCCTAAGGTGCGGCGGGCGAGACGTCTGCCGGACAGCCGCCGGACGGCGGCGCTAGCTTTTTTCGGACGCTTATAAAAAGGAATCGGCACCACCTGCGCCTTCACGCCCTGTCCGCGGATTTCTACTTTTACTGTGGTTCCAATCGCAGCCTGCGCGGGCGGAACGTATGCCAATGCAATATTCTTCTTCAAGAACGGCGCCGGAGAACCACTGGTAACGTAGCCGATCTCGCGGCCGCCCTCGTCCAGAACCTTGTATCCGTCGCGGGCGATGCCCCGGTCGACCATCTCGAGCCCGGCCAGCGTTTTCTTCAGGCCCTCGGGTTTCGCCTTTTCCAGGGCCGCGCGCCCAATAAACTCCGGCTTTTCCATCTTGCAGAAACGATCCAGTCCCGCTTCCCACACATTGATCGTGTCCGTGATTTCGTGTCCGTAGAGGGGCAGCTTGCCTTCGAGGCGCAGCGTGTTGCGCGCACCCAAGCCGCAGGGGACGACGCCAAACTCTTTCCCCGCCGCCAGAACCTCGTGCCAGACCCGCGCGCTGGTCGCCTCGTCCGCTGGAACGTAAATCTCGAATCCGTCTTCGGCAGTATAACCCGTGCGGCCCATCAGGATATTCTTCAGGCCGCAGACCGTTCCGCGCGTCACCCAGTAGAATTTCACCGCGCTCAGGTCTCGGTCCGTCAGCTTTTGCAGCACGTCCACGCCCTTCGGCCCCTGAATCGCGATCTGCGTGAAATCGTCCGACAGATTCTCGACCGCGCAGTCAAACTGGCGCGTATTCTCGCGCACCCAACTGAAATCTTTTTCCCGCGTGCCCGCGTTAATCACGAGCAGGTACTCGTCCTCGCCCAGACGGTGAACGATCACGTCGTCAACGAAAGTGCCTTGCGGATAGAGCAACGCCGAATACTGCGCCTGCCCAAGCGCCAGCTTTGATGCGTCATTCATCGAAATATGCTGGACGGCGGCCAGTGCTCCGGGGCCGGCCAGGCGGATATCGCCCATGTGGCTGACGTCAAAAATGCCGACGCCCGTGCGCACCGCCATGTGCTCGGCGACAATGCCGCAACCGATCGACGCAGGGTATTCGACCGGCATGTCCCAGCCGTTAAACTCCACCATCTTCGCGCCCATCTGGCGATGGACGGCGTTCAATGCGGTCTTGCGGACGTTTTTTGGGGCGACGGGCGGAGTGGCTTCAGCGACGGACAAGAAGAACCTCGGTCAAGCGTCGGTCAGACATCCGCTCCGACAGTGGCTGGGCTGCCGGAGTCTGGAACTGATTAAGTTAACACCTGGGCGGGAAGGGCGCAATTGGTCAGGTCGTCAGGTGTCAGGTCTGAGGAAAACGGACCCCAGACTTGGTTTTCCTGAGACCTGACACCTAACACCTGGATCTGCTTTTCGGTGACTTCCGTTATGTTCCTTCCAGGCCTCTGCCGAACTAGACTCTAAGCATGTCTCTCAAGACCGGGCCTGAAGCGCATCGTATGCGCCCAATGCGAACAGGTGGAAGAGCGTTGCTGGTGCGAAAAATTCTGCGTCTTGTGCCAGTCCGAACTCGAAGTGCGCCTGTGCACTGACGGCCTGCTGTACTGCGAAGCCTGCCGCATCGCCTGCGACTACAAACGGGCGAACTGACAGATTATGGGCATAGCCGGTCTTCTCTAGTTGAGCATTTCACACCGAAAATATAAACTTTTCCTAGAGGGCGCTTATGGCCACCGTTAGTAACGCGCCGCCGGTAGACGTCAGGGTAGCCGTCAATACGGCGACAATGTATTTTAATCAACTTTTCCAACACCCGTATTCTGACCTGGCCGTCGAAGAAATCGAACTCAGTGAGGACAAGCGAAGCTGGCAAATCACGCTGGGTTATGCTCTGACCGATTCAAGCATGCCATTCATGACCAAGTCGCCCCGCGAGTTCAAGGTAATTACCGTCGACGCGCAGAGCGGGTGAACCGACATCGATGAAGATCAAGAGGCTTTGAGTCTCATACCCACAGCGTCTGCTCTTCAAGCACAGAGGCGGCAGCGTTCTTGTCGACTCAAACCTCCTTCTCTTGTGGTTCGTTGGCCTCTTTCGACGCTGAACTGATCGGTACGTACAAGCGCCTAAACATTTTCTCGGTCCGAGGATTTCGATTTGCTGTCGGTATTCCTGAAGAACTTCCGGAAAATCGTCACACTCCTAACATTCTCACGGAAGTCAGCAATTTGTCGGGGGCTACTAACCGACCAGATCAAGCCGTACTATTTCACCAGCTTCACAAATTCTCTAGACCTGCTGCAGGAAGAATATGTCCGCACGACCGAGGCAGCGGCCAATCCTTTGTTTCTTCGCTTAGGCCTCACTGATGCAGTGATCGCGACGGTCGCCGCAAGGCCCATCCTCGTAATTACAACCGACTTCGAGCTTTACTATCGTTTACAGGGACTCGGAGTCGACGTTGTGAACTTTAATCACCAACGTCGCTTCTCCACGTAACCAGGTTGGGCGCAAGTGGTCCTAGATCACCATCACTTCCTTGTACTCGCCATACACCTTGCGCATCGCGTCTGAAATTTCGCCCACGGTGGCATTCGCCTCCACTGCCGCCAGTATCCGCGGCATGAGATTTTCTCGCCGAGCGCGCCGTGTCTTCGACGGCGCGGATGGCGGCTTGCCAGGTCGCGACATTGCGCTTGGCGCGCAGCGCTCGCAGGCGCTCCACCTGTCTCGGTTCCAGTGCCGGGTCGATCCGCTGGATCGGCACCGCCTTCTCTTCTCCTATCTGGAAGCGGTTCACGCCGACGACCACTGCCTCCTGCCGATCGACCGCCTGCTGATATTCGTAGGCCGCGTTCTGGATTTCCTGCTGCACGTATCCGCGTTCGATCGCCTTGAGCATGCCGCCCATGGCTTCGATTTTTTCCAGATAATCGACGGCGCGCTTCTCGATTTCGCTGGTCAGCGATTCGACGTAATACGATCCCGCCAGCGGATCGACCGTCTGCGGCGCGCCCGATTCAAACGCGATCACCTGCTGCGTGCGCAGCGCGATGCGCGCCGACGCTTCGGTCGGCAGCGCCAGCGCCTCGTCAAACGAATTGGTATGCAGAGACTGCGTCCCGCCGAGCACCGCCGCCATCGCCTGGATCGCCGTGCGCACGATGTTGTTCTCCGGTTGCTGCGCCGTCAGCGTGGAACCGGCGGTCTGCGCGTGGAAGCGCAGCATCCACGATTTTGGACTCTTCGCCTGGAAGCGGTCGCGCATGATCTTCGCCCACATCCGGCGCGCGGCGCGGAACTTCGCGACCTCCTCCAAGAAAGTTGCTGTGTGCATTGAAGAAGAACGAAAGCCGCGGCGCGAACTTGTCCACATCGAGGCCCGCCCGGATCGCCGCTTCCACATAGGCAATGCCGTTGCCCAGCGTGAAGGCGACTTCCTGCACCGCCGTCGATCCCGCCTCGCGCATGTGATAGCCCGAGATCGAAATCGTGTTCCACTCCGGCACGTGCTCGTTCGACCAGGCAAAAACGTCGGTGATGATGCGCATCGCCTGCTGCGGCGGATAAATATAGGTTCCGCGCGCGATGTACTCCTTGAGCACATCGTTCTGCACCGTGCCGGAGAGCTTGCGAATATCCACTGCCCTGCCGCCGCGCCACGGCCACGTATAACGCCAGCAGAATCGACGCCGTAGCATTGATGGTCATCGATGTTGAAATCTTGGTCAGGTCAATGCCTTCGAACAGGCGTTGCATGTCTTCGATCGAATCGATGGCCACGCCGACTTTGCCGACTTCTCCCACGGCCAGCGGATTGTCCGAATCGAGGCCAATCTGCGTCGGCAAATCGAAGGCCACGGAGAGCCCGGTCGTCCCGTTGGCGAGCAGATACTTGTAGCGCTTGTTCGACTCTTCGGCATCGCCCATGCCCGCGTACTGCCGCATCGTCCACAGGCGGCCGCGGTACATCGTGGCTTGCACGCCGCGGGTGTAGGGGAACTCTCCGGGATATCCCAGATCGCGGTCATAGTCCCACGCCGCAAGATCCGTGGGCGTGTAGAGGGGGCTTACGGCGATATGAGAAGAGGTCTCTTGGATCGGGAGGCGAGCTTCCCGCTTGGTTGCGGATTCGGCCGTCTTGAGTTCCGTCATTTAGTCCTGCCCTTCTTCTGCTCTTGGCTCTTGGCTTCTAGCTCTTAGCTTTTAGCTTTAGCTTTTCTCTTTACCCGCCAGAACGAACTCAACCCGAACCAAGCGAATGACACCGTGAAGCATACTGCGAGCACCAACCGGCCTGGTCCAGTCGCGTGGCCAGACTGGTACTTCCCATACTCTCGCACGCCGGCCATGGCCCCGACTCCGGCCATCGCCAAGAACGTAAAACCGGCCACTTCCAGCCAGAGTTGGTGCAGGATTCCCCCAAAAGAATGCGCGGTGGCGCGGAACCCGGCCAGGAGCGCCCTGCCCGTCCGGCTGCGGTCCAGCCACTGGAAGGCCAGCCGGAAAATGAGCTTGATTTTTTCGACCGTCCGGCCGTCGATCATTATTCGATTTTAACAGCGACCGGGCGTACAATGACGGTGGGCGGGGTCACTACCAAGTGTGATGTCCTCCATCAGCGGCGTCCGATTCCAGGGGGATTCGTGGATCAGCAACTGAAACAACTCATGAAAGAACTCGGCGAAGCGATCAACGAGTCTCTGTCCGATTCCGAGTCGATCGCCGAAGTCGTGGCCCGCATCAAGGAAGGCGGCTACGACATTTTCCTCGTTCTCGAAGCCACCATCGGCGTCAGCAAGCAGGGCGAACACACTACCGACAAGGCTTCTCTGGTCTCCACGCTCAGCACCAATGCCGAACTGAAGATCAGCGATCAGGATCTGAAGTTTCTCAAGTCCCTCCGAATCAAGATCGACGAAGAAGAAGAGTAGCGGTGTGGGGCGGATGCTTTTTCCCGCGGGTTTGATGCTTATTCATCGGTCAAGAGATGCCCCGTATTTACTTGTCCCTTGCATGGCCGCCGAGAATGGTCACTTCGGACCTGCCCGCGTTCGGGGTAAAATCTTCCGACTTCTTACTAAGTTTTTCCCGTTTCAAAATAGGAAAAACTTTGCAGGTGGGGCCCGGTCTGTTAAAATAGTTTCTCCCCCTTGTAAGTGGCCCCCTTAGCAGCATCTTAAATGTGGACAGGTTTCGTTGAAAATGGCCTTTGGCGTGCACTTCACGGTTCAGAAGTGTCGTCCTTTGGCCCGTCTCCCGTGGTCTTCAAAATGCCGGTTTGTGGGATTGACCACTTCTTTTGGCAAGCGCTATGCAGTAGCTACATGAGGTGCTGTACATGGATTCCCAGGCTTCGCAACAATTGACCCTAGGCCTTCTTCCCGAGCCCCGCACCCGTTGGGGAAGGTTCGTTCTCAGCTATGGCATGCAGTCGCTGGTGATGGCGCTGTTCGTGATTATGGCCATCGCATACCCCGAAGTTCTGGTGATGCCGGTGCACGACTACCACTTCGTCAGCCTGGTCAGCACTCCGCCGCCGGTTCCGCAGGCTCCGGCGCCGGTCAAGCATTTTCCCGCTCCTGCTCCAAAGATCGCCGAACCGGTAACGCCGCGGCCCGAAGCTCTGCGCGTTCCGCCAGATGTCCCGCGGAAAAAGTCTCCAGTTCCCGAGGACCAGGCGCCTAAGGTAACGCTGAGTGCCAGCAAAGAACCTCTGCCGGACATGAAAGCGCAGATTCCGCGGCCGCCGGTCAAAACGAATGTGTTCTCCACCGGAAGCTCGGCTACGCCAACCATGGCGGCCGCGCCGCAGAAAGTGCAAACCGGCGGCTTCGGCGATCCCAACGGCGTGCCCGCATCGGATAATCACGGCCGCCCGGTTACGATCGCGCAGGCGGGCTCGTTTGATATGCCCTCCGGCCCAGGCTATGGCAACGGCACCGGCGGATCGCATGGCGCCCGCGGGGTGGTCGCGAGCACCGGTTTTGGCAGCGGCGTCGCTACCGGCAACAGTACCGGCACGGTTGTTACCTCGCGCGCTGCGGTTCGCCAAGGCTCGTTCGGAGACACCGATGTCGCAACCGCTCAGCCCAAAGCCAAGACCGCCGAACCCGTGGTCAAAACCTTGCCTGCCGAGATTACCTTTAAGCCCCATCCGGTTTACACTGATGAAGGGCGACACCTTAAGATTGAGGGCGAGGTGCTGCTCGATGTCGTCTTTTCAGCGACCGGGCAGATTCGCGTGGTGAGAGTGGTACGCGGTCTCGGCCATGGACTGGACGAATCGGCGGTTCGCGCCGCGGAACAAATTCAGTTCAAGCCCGCCCTGAGAGACGGCCACCCCACTGATTCCGAGGCGGTATTGCACATCGTGTTCCAACTCGCGTCATAGACAACTCGCATCATAGATAAAAGAACAAAAAGACAAAATGAAACAAACGAAAATGTTGCGCTCCCGATTCGCACGCTTTGCGCTCTCCCTGGTCTGCTGCGCCGCGTCCCTGTTCGTCCAGACCTTGTTCGTTCAGACCTTGTTCGTCCAGACCTGTTCGTCCAGACCTTGTTCGTCCAGACCTCGTTCGCCCAGACTACGCCCGCCCAGACTACGCCCGAACCCCAACTCTCCACCCGCGACGCCGCCAGCCAACAGGCCGCGGCCGCCAGCGGCAGCTTCGACCAGGTTATCGACCGGACGGTGGAGCGCGAACATTTCTTCATGGCCGAGATGAAGCATCTGCATCCCCTGGTAGAAACCTATCTCCAGAATCTGAAGGAAGACAAAGACATCGACGCTCCTGTCCCCACCAGCGACGTGTACTTCCTTGGCCGATTGGATATGAGCGAGGGCACCGATGACCGCGCTTTCTATACGCCCACCACGGCCGGCCTGGGCAAGCGCATGCTCAACAAGCTGAGCAACGTGTATTCCATGAAGTTCCTGCCCCTGGGATTTGCCCAGATGGTGGTCCTCGATCAGGACTTTCAGCGCAAGTATTACGACTTCACGTTCGTCCGCCGCGAGTTTCTCGGCGAGGTGCGCTGCGTCGTCGTCGACGTTGCCCCCAAGAAAGACGCCGGCAAGGGCCGCTTCCTCGGGCGCATCTGGATCGAAGACCAGGGCTTCAACATCGTCCGCTTCAATGGCACTTACTATCCTCATCCGCGAGCCAGTTATTACCTGCACTTTGACAGTTGGCGTCAGAACCTCCGCCCCGGCGGCGTCTGGCTGCCTTCGCTGATTTATTCCGAGGAGTCCGACCTGAAATATCGCCTGGGTCAGACGCTGGATTACAAAGCGCAGACGCGGCTCTGGGGCTACAACCTGAAGGATCTCCGCCGCAACTCTGAGTTCACCGAGATCACCGTCGACGCCCCGCAGTCGGTCCAGGACCAGAGTCAGAAGGCCCAGGACGCAACGCCCCTCGAAGCCCAGCACGCCTGGGAACGTCAGGCTGAAATCAACGTTCTTGACCGCTTGCAGCAGATCGGCCTGATCGCGCCGGAAGGCGAAATTGACAAGGTGCTACAGACCGTCCTCAACAATGTGATCGTCACCAATAACCTCGACATTCAACCCGACGTACGCTGCCGCGTACTGATGACCACGCCGCTCGAGTCCTTCACCATTGGTCATACCATCGTGGTGAGCCGCGGCATGATCGACGTGCTGCCCGACGAAGCGTCGCTGGCCATGATTCTTTCCCACGAACTGGCGCACATCGTGCTCGGCCATCACCTCGACACCAAACTCGCTTTCAACGACCGCATGTTCTTTCCCGATGAGCGCACCTTCCAGCGCATGGACTTCGCTCGCGATCGCGGCGAAGAAGAAGCCGCCGACAAGAAAGCCATGGAACTGCTCAACAACTCGCCCTACAAAGACAAGCTGAGCAACGCCGGCTTGTTCCTCAAAGCGGTCCAGGCCCGGGCGCCGCAGTTGAAGAACCTGATTCGGGCGCACCTGGGCGACAGCCTGCTCAATGGCAACGCCACCAGGATGTCGACTTTGATGACCGCCTCACCGCAATTCGATCCCAAGAAGGTCGACCAGATCGCAGCGCTTCCGCTCGGCGGCCGGGTGAAAGTTGACCCGTGGAACAATCAACTCGAATTGATCAAGACCAAGCCGGTCGCCATCACCACCGCGGCCGAGAAGATGCCGTTTGAAGTCACGCCCTTCTTCCCGTTCCTCACCAGGTTTGGCACCCCAGAAAAAGCGGCCCCGGGCCAGGAGAAAACAGCGGCAACGCCCTCGGGGCAGTAAGGCGGCTTTTAGCTTTTAGCTTTTGGCTGTTATTTGACAGGAGTAGATCACGGCACCGCAATCCCGGCACCCGCTTCTAGCGTTCCTCAACAACCCGCACCAGAAGTGAAGAAGTCAAAAGCTGGAAGCCAAGAGTTATCAGCCTCGATCAGTGGATCATTGCGCGCGGGAAAGAAGGGGCAGAAAAAAATCAGGGGAAGCCCGCTGCCAGACGCAGCGGGGCTTGATGGTGCGGATTATTGCGGCGCTAGGCTGCTTCCGACTTGCGAAAACACGTTGTTGGCGTTGCCGCCGATCAGTCGGACCGTGCCAATCACGATCACTAGGATGACAGCAAGCATGACCGCGTATTCAGCGACGTCTTGACCGTTCTCCTCAACCCAAAGTTGACGGAATGCTTTGATCACTATTTGCCCCCAATCGACGACCCGTCCCTAACTTCACTCATTCCTCAGGACAGAAGTTCGCCGCCGTACTATTAAAATATCGTTAATCTTACCTTTTAGCCAATAGCACTCCAGTGACCTTTAGTGGCACTATTGTGCCATATGTGTGCACTATAGTGCCGTATCTCATTTTCCCAGTTCCAACCAACCGGTTGATTACAAAATGGTTTTCAAGGGAAGCCCCTGATTCACCGCGAACAGTGCCAGTTCCAGGCGGGTGGAAACCCCCAGTTTGTCGAAGATATTGCTGAGGTGGTGCTTTACCGTATCCTCGCTGATTTTGAAGTACTCGGCGATTTCCCGGTTGGCGTAGCCCGCGACCACGGCGGAGACGATCTCCAGTTCCCGCGGCGTCAGCCCGAATTTCTTCTGTTTCGTTTCCTCGTTCGTACTCTGCATGAGGTTGCGCAGGTACTGCACCAGATTCGAGACACTGTCCCGCCCTACCCAATACTCTCCACCCATCACGGCATGAATGCTCTTGAGCAACAGTTGGGTGGCGGAATCCTTCAGCACCACACCGCGGGCTCCCAGTTGCAACGCTTCCACCATCTGCTTCTTTTCCACCGCCGCGGTCAGCAGGATGATGCGCACCGGTCCGGCCCCGCCGGAGCGGGCGTTCAGGTCGCGCAGCGCTTCCAGCCCAGTGTGGTGCGGCATAGCGAGATCGAGCAGAAGAATGTCCGGCTTAATCTCCGCCGCCAATTTCACCGCCTCGAAACCGTCGCAAGCTTCGCCCACTACCTTCATATCCTGTTCCGATTCCAGCAGACGCCGGAGCCCGTCGCGGAAAATGGGGTGATCGTCGGCAATCACAATGCGTATGGGATGGGTTCGTTTATCGGTGGTTGGT
Organism: uncultured Acidobacteriaceae bacterium; assembly: GCA_963725245.1. GTDB lineage: Bacteria > Acidobacteriota > Terriglobia > Terriglobales > Acidobacteriaceae > Acidiflorens. The sequence continues at coordinate 11,562 of CAVRYC010000004.1, forward strand.
TTGTCCATCGTTGGCCTATCCACTGCTGGCCTATCCATGATTTGCCTTTCTCGCCGGCGGGATCCGTACTTCCAGCCTTGCGCCGTGCCCCGGAGTCGATTCTATCGTGAGTTCGGCCTCCAGCAGGCGGACCCTTTCCCGGATCACCCCCGGGCCCTTGCCGGACGTCTCCAGTTCGGCATCCGACCGCCTTCCGGAAAAAGAAAATCCCTTACCGTCGTCCTCGACCGTCAGTTGCAGATTACCCGCGCGCTGCGCCAGTCGTACCAGCACATGATGCGCGCCACTGTGCTTGCGCACGTTCACCAGGCTCTCCTGCACGATGCGCGCCAGTTCCCGGCAGACTCGCGGCGCCAGATCTACCCGCTCCACTTCGCTGACGAACTCGGCTGCGATTCCCGTCTCCCGCCGGAAGCGCTCGACCGTGTCGGAAATGAAACCCAGAAGGCGGTCGGCATTGACCTCGAACGACTTCATCGCCTGCATCAGTTCGCGCAACTTCAGAACTTCTTCGCGCAGCAGTTTCTGGATCCGCCCCAGCTCCTCATTCACCGGCGCCTGCGTCCCGGACTGGCGCCGCAGCACATCCAACTGCATTTCCACCGCGATCAGCGATTGAATCGCTCCATCATGAAGTTCGCGCGCGAACCGGGCCCGCTCCAGCGCCCCCGCCCGCTCCCGCAGCCGCCGCATCAGGTACACGTTGTAAACCGCCGGACCCACCTGTTGCGTGTACTCCTGCAGAAACCGCAATTCGTCTTCGGGCGCCCCCATCATCTCTGGATCGAACAGGAAGACACGGCCCGACCACTCGCTCCCGAAGACCAACCCCACCGAAACTATCACATCAAACTTTTCCACTCGCGCCAACGCATCCAGAAATCCCGTGCTCTGATCGCGCAGGCGCCCGCCGTCGCGGTCCAGCAGCACCGTATCGAAACCCTGGTCGTTGTCATTGTCATTGTCATTGTCATTGCGCGACGCATAAATCGCGTCCGCGGGCGACTCGAACAGGTACGCCTTTTCGCTTTCCGGCGAAGCCTCGCGCCAATGCAACACTTCGCCGCTCTCCCGCTTTATCTCGGCAAGAAATACCCGGTAACTGTGCCTTTCCTGCGAGGCGCTGAGCACCCGGGACGCGCCATAGATGTTCATCACTTCCCCAAGAACCTGCTGCATGGTCCCGGTCAGTCCCGCTTCCACTCGCGTCGAACTCAGAACGCGCATGATTACGGCACGCTCCGCCCGCACCTTCTTCTGGTTCTCCGACATGTAGCCCAGCAAGAATCCGAGCACAATCAGATACACCGAGCTCATGAACAGTTGTTGCGGATCCAGTTCGCGCACGCTCACACCCAGCCGCGGCAGATGCACCACGCGCAGCCACTGATCGGCCGCCGGCTCCAGTCCAGTTCGCACTGTGAACGCTTCCACCTCCAGGAGTGCCACGGCAGCGGTCGCCGTGCCCACCGTCTCCCACAGCCCCCAGCGATAGGCCGCCGCCGCCATCACGAACACGAAGAATAGAAAGAATGGCCCCCGCTGCGCCGTCGCGAACAAGGAAATCAGCACCGGCCAAAGGATGTCCACCCCGTGCACGACCAGACGAAAAGCTTTGGTCGACTGCGGCCGGAAGCGCACCAGCAACATCACCACCACCGCATGCACGAAGTACACGAGCAGCAGCCAGTACAGCCAAGCCGAATAGACGAAGCCACGCGCCGGCTCCATCCAAAGGGTAAGCACCGCCGCAATCGTCAATGCTACCCGCGCCGACGCCAGCCAGCGCTCGGTGCGCCGGATTTCGCCCGCACTGAGCGGCACCCGGAAGCGCCATGGATCTCGGTATCGAGGGATCATCCAGTGCACGGAATTCTCGTAGGTTGCGAAACGCCTAATTCTAAGGTTAAGCGCCTAATTCTAAAGGTAATCACAGTTTAAACTCCATGAGCTTCTCACTTCTCGAATTCTTACTGCTAACGGTTGGACGAAGTGACTTTGGTAACCAGCTCAAGCCCGAATCACGCTCTAGAATGGAGTTTGGAGAAGTCTGCCTTTGGCCGCGCGTACTGAACTCTGGGTCTCTCTGCTGATCGTGCTGGTTCTCGCCCAGACAGCGGCGTCCGTGTTCATGCCCAGAAGCGAGGCTCTCACCATTGCCAGCGACCTCATCCAAGGCACTCTCCTGCTGGTTGCCACCGCCGCCTTCCTGCCCAATATCTCGCGCTCGCGCTGCCCGAGTGCTCACACCCGGCTCTTCTGGATCCTCATGAGCGTGGGTATGCTGTTCTGGCTTACTTACCAGGGAATGTGGAATTACTTTGAAGTCTACAAGCGTCAGGACGTGCCCGACCTCTTCCTGGGGGATATTGTTCTGTTCCTGCATCTGGTGCCGATGATCGCCGCCCTCGCGGTGCTTCCTCATCTTCGGGAAGAAGAACGGGATGAACGAATCCGCATGCTCGACTTTGCCCTCCTGCTCATCTGGTGGGTCTTCGTCTATGTATACACCGTCATCCCGTGGCAGACCGTAAAGGTCGACGAAGCGGCCTACAGCGTCAATTTCAACTTCGCGTATCTGACCGAAAAACTCGTGCTCCTGGTCTCGCTTGCCATCCTCGCCTACACCGCTGACCGCGGCTGGCGGCAGGTATACGGACAGTTGCTCGGCGCCAGCGCACTCTATGCCTCCAGTTCCTATGTCGCCAACTGGGCCATCGGTCACAAGCTCTACTATAGCGGCAGCATCTACGACATCCCGCTCACCGTTTCCATAGCCTGGATGGCGGTGGCTCCCTTGCTCGCGCTCCGCCTCAATCTGTCCAACTCCAAGCCGTCGCGGCCTTTGCTCGGGGTCTGGATCACTCGCCTGAGCATGCTCGCTCTGTTCAGCCTCCTCTGGGCCGTCTTGCACTCCGAACTGGACCCAACGCTTCCGCCTGCGGTCAAGGCCTTCCGCGTTACCGTGAGTCTTTTCACCATGGTCCTGATGGGCATCGTGGTTCTCTGGCGGCAGCGCCTGCTCCGGGACGAGCTTTCGCTGCTTCTCGAAAGGTCCCGCCGTTCTTTCGACGACCTCAAGGATTTGCAGGAAAAGCTCATTCAGTCCGAGAAGCTAGCCTCGCTCGGCCAGTTGGTGGGCGGAGCCGCCCACGAGATCAACAACCCGCTCACCGCCATGCTGGGATACTCCGACCTGCTCAGCGCCTCCACCTTGCCGCCTCAGGAACAATTCCAAGCCGCGCAGATCGGCGAGCAGGTGCGCCGCACCACCGCGCTGGTTGCCAGCCTGCTCACTTTTGCCCGTCAGGCTCCGGTCAAGCTGGCCGCCATCGACGTCAACTCGGTGTTGCAAACCGCCGCCCGCCTGCTGGCTCCCCAACTGGAAGCGGAGTCGAGTTCCATCCGCCTCGAACTCGCTCCTTCGCTTCCGCTTGTGCTCGCCGACTCCAACCAGATTCTCCACGTCTGCCTGCACCTTGCCGGACAGATTAGCGCCCATCTCCATCGCGAAATAAACTCCACCCTGCTCGTTCGCACGCACAGCCAGGGTAACTTCGTCCTGGTTGACTTCTCTTCTTACGATCCCTCTTCCCAGCCACTCTCGTTCGCGTCGGTGTTCAACTCCCAAGGGGAGAACAGGCCTTCTAGCCTTTCGCTGAGCGCCTGCTGCCGCATCCTCGAAGAACATCGCGGCCGTCTCTTGCAGCCTTTGACTCCCGGCAACCCCGCTTTCCGAATGGAACTGCGGGTCGCGACAAATTCTGCAAACCGCTCGTCGTTTGGCGTGCCCAACCGGGCCGCGGCGCGCAGCAGTTCGTGAAGTTCAAGTCAGTTTCAAAGCTTTCCCTCAACGACGCATGCCTTTTCTTGGAAACTCTAAAACCTGAAACTGTGAAACTTCGCTACTTGCATCTTATAGTATAAATTGTATAATCACACCAGCGTGAAGGACGTTCGGCGCACACCGGCAGAGATTCACTGGGAGGGAGATTCGAAGGAAGTTCTGAGCGGATTCCCGAGAGACGTGAAACTGGGCCTGGGCTACTCTTTGCGCAGGCTACAGAACGGCGAGTTTCCGGCGTGCGAAACGCGATCAATGGCGTCCATCGGAAAAGGTGTCTGGGAACTCAAGGAATCGGATGAGCGGGCTTGGTACCGAGTAGTTTATTTGACGAAGATTGGCAGCGTGATCCACGTGCTGCACTGCTTCAAAAAGGAGAGCCGAAGGACGGACAAGCGAGATGTCGCGACTGCGCGAGCTCGGCTGAAGCAGGTTCTAAACCGTATTCAAGGGGAGAAAAGCAGGTGAAGTCCGAAAATAGGCCAAGCCACATCACGAAGGGGGATGTATTCGACGATCTCGGCTTGTCGCGTTCGGAAGCGTCGGCGCTGAAGATCAAGGCGACGCTGCTCGACGCTATTCTCCGGGAAATCGAGAAGCGGGGTTACACACAGAGCCAGTTGGTTGAGATTCTCGACGAATATCAACCGTCGGTCAGCAACCTGACGCGAGGCAAGATATCCAAGGTGAGCGTGGAGAAGTTGCTGACCTATTCCGATCGGCTGAAGATGAAGGCCACACTCACGGTCCGCGCAAGATCCGGAGCGCGCCGCAATAACAACGTCCGGGTTCATTCCGTTTTGCCCGGTCGTTCGGTTGCGCAAGGTCGATCGGGCTCGCGCAATGCTCGTAGGCAAGCCGCGGCGATTGGCTAAGGCTTCAGCATCGCCGAGTTCCGTATCAGGGTATCGCTTCAGCGATACCGCACATCCTCCGAAATCGGTCACACCTTCAGGGGCGCATCATGCCCCTGTCGCCACATCCACCGTCCGTCTTCAACTGTCCGCACGCGGCGAAAATGTCGCGCCCGCGCGGCCGCCGCACGAATGTCGGAACGCCCGCCGCCACCAGAATCCGCTGGAAAGCAAGCACCCGCTCTGGCTCCGGCGTGCGGTACGGCAACTCCGTCCCCGAATTCAGCGCAATCAAATTAATTTTTGCCCTTATGCCCCGCACCAACTCCACTACCTCGCGCGCCTGCTCCGGAGCATCATTCACTCCCGCCAGCAGCACATACTCAAACGTGAGCCGCTCTCGCGCCCGCAGCGGAAACTCGCGCGCCGCTTTCATCAAGTTCCTCCAGGTTCCACTTCCGGTTCAGCGGCATCACTGCGCTGCGCAACTCGTCATTCGACCCATTCAGCGAAATCGCCAGCTTCGGACGCAGCGCCTCCTGCCCGAAATCGTAAATCCGCGGCACGATCCCCGCCGTCGACACCGTCATCCGCGACTCCGGAATCCCTACGCCCTCCACCAGCAACCGCACCGACTTCATGAAGTTGTCATAGTTCAAGAAAGGTTCGCCCATGCCCATGAACACGATGTTGACGCGCTGCAGCGGAGGCTCAACTCCCTGCTCCCGCAGCACCGCCGCGATCTGCCCAACGATTTCTCCCGCCTCCAGATTGCGCTTGACCCCGAGCAGCGCCGTGAAGCAGAACTTGCAATTCACCGCACATCCCACCTGGCTCGATACGCATATCGTGGCCCGGCGCGAACTCTGTGTGGTGACGGGGCGTTGGCCCCGTCCAGCGGGGCGTGGCCCCGCTGCCACACGTTCTGCACCGATGTCCCGCCTCGATTTCATCGCCCGCTTCGCTGCCGTCGCCAGCTTTCGCCGCCATCTCCCTCCGGCATCCAGACCGTCTCCACCGTCTCCCCGTCGGCCAGTTCCACCAGATACCGCACCGTGCCATCGCTCGAAACAAATTTGCGCGCAATCGCCGGAAACCCCACTCCCCAGCCTTCCTCCGCCAGACGAGCGCGATATTCGAGCGGCAGCGTCGAGACCTGATCCAGCCGATCGAGCTTTTGCCGATATACCGCATCGAATAATTGCTGGCCCCGGTAGGCAGGTTGCCCCGACCCAGTCGCAAGATTCGTGAGCTCCTGCAAGTCAAGTCCGAGCAGCGAATTGGATGGCTGGCTTTGCATTTGGCCGCGCACTTTGGCCGCCTGTGGAGCGACGGGCGTCCCTTCGG
>CAVRYC010000005.1:0-92556 GCA_963725245.1 uncultured Acidobacteriaceae bacterium
GGCGCTACAAGCCAGAATCTAGGAGCTAGAAGCCGAATGCCTTATCCAACCGACCGCAAATATACAAAAGAACATGAGTGGATCACTGCCGATGGCACGATCGGCATCACCGACCACGCCCAGGATTCGCTGGGCGACATCGTGTTCGTGGAATTGCCCAAGGTGGGCGCGGAACTCACTGGCAAGGCTTTGGCACGGTGGAGTCGGTGAAGGCCGTGTCCGATTGTTCGCTCCGGTTTCGGGGACCGTCACCGCCATGAATGAAGCTCTGGCCACCGCTCCGGAGCAAGTCAACAAAGATGCGCACAGCGCCTGGATGGTCAAGATCAAGGTGAAGGATCCGGCAGAGATGAACGCGCTGCTCTCGGCGGCGGACTACGAAAAATTTGTCAGCGAAGAGGCGGCACACTGAAAACCATTGCAGAAGTTAGAGGTCAGATTGCAGAAGTTGAAAACCTTGGCCCCATCGATGCTGCTGAAGTACGAGCGTTTCACTTCTGCAATCTGACCTCTGACCTCTGCAATCGTTTCAGTATGCTGATTACATCGAAAGAAAGTTCTTATGAGATATCTGCCTAAGTCTCCCGCGGATCGCGCTGCCATGCTCAAGGCGATCGGGATCCGCTCCGTGGACGAGCTTTTTTCGCCCATTCCGGCCGAATTTCGTCTGACGCGCGATCTCGCTGTTCCGCGCCAAATGGCGGAGTCGGAAATCGTCGACTGGTTCAAGCAACGCGCAAAAGAAAACGGCGAAGGTTACACCAGTTTTCTCGGCGCCGGGGCTTACTTCCATTACCGGCCGGTGGTGATCGATGCGCTGGTGCAACGCGGCGAATTTCTGACCTCCTACACGCCGTATCAGGCGGAGTTTGCGCAGGGCACGCTGCAGGCCATCTTCGAGTTCCAGACGATGATTTCGGAACTCACCGGCATGGACCTGGCGAATGCCTCGATGTATGATGGCTCGACGGGTGCGGCCGAGGCGGTGATGATGGCGGTTCGCATCACCGGGAGGCGTTCGGCGGCGATCGCGCGCAACGTGCATCCCGAGTATCGCGAAGTGCTCAGCACCTACGCGACGCACCAGGCGATTCCGCTGAAGACGGTCTCGTTCACGGACTCGGGAACAGATCGATCTGAAGGAACTCGAGAAGGCGGTGGGCGACGATACGGCCTGCGTCCTGATTCAGTCGCCGAATTTCTTTGGGACGATCGAAGACGTCGAAGCGATTGCCGAGATCGCGCACAAACGCGGAGCGCTGCTGATGGTGTCGATCGCCGAAGCGGCCTCGCTCGGGATTGTCGAACCGCCGCGCAACGCCGACATCGTGGCCATGGAAGCGCAGTCTTTCGGAGTGCCGCTCGGATTCGGCGGTCCCTACTGCGGCGTGCTCGCCACGAAAGAGAAATTCGTCCGGCAAATGCCAGGACGCCTGGCGGGTCAGACCGTCGACAAGAACGGCAAGCGTGGTTTCGTGCTGACGCTGGCGACGCGCGAGCAGCACATCCGCCGCGAGAAAGCGACTTCCAATATTTGTACCAACCAGGCGCTGGTCGCGCTCATGGTGAATATCTTCATGACCGTGTACGGCAAGGTCGGCTTGCGGGAACTGGCGAAGCAGAACCTGGCGAAGACGGCATACGCTGCCGAAAATTCGCAGATTCAGCAAACATGCCAAAGTGCTGTTCGCGGGCGCGCCGCGATTCAACGAGTTCGTGGTCCAGACCAGCGAAGATCCTTACGCCATCAACTCCCGGCTGCTGGGGCACAAGATCGTTGGCGGTTTGCCGCTGAAGAAGTTCTATCCCGAGCTTGGCAATGCGGCGCTGTGGTGCTGCACGGAATTGACGACGCGGTCGATGATCGATAAAGCGATCGATACCGCGGTCGGCCTGGTCGCCGAGAGCGAACGGTCGATTTTGCGTAAGGATGCTGAGCCGGCGGAGGCACTCCGATGATTGGAACCGGTGATTGGAACGATGAATGGATCCAAAAATACATGCACCTCGTGCTTCGGCAACGGAAGATGCGCCCAATGCGACGGTTCTGGCATCGACGCCCACCGCAATGAGGATCAGTCGAAATGTCGCAGCTGCTCGGGGACTGGCGTTTGCCCGGCTTGTGACGGAACGGGCGCGTGGATGGTGCCGCCGCCAGAAATCATCGATCTTGGATTCTCAGATCTTGGACTCTTGAGTAATGATAAGTAACGATAAATAACTATGAAGCACATAACTCGCAAAGCGACGCGTCACATCAGCCAGAACGAAGGATTGATTTTCGAGAAGTCGTCGCCCGGCAAGGCGGCATGGAAGTTGCCGCCGCTCGATGTTCCGGAAGTCGACACGGCGAAGCTGCTGGGCAAAGCAGGAGCGCAAGGATCTCGGCAATATGCCGGAGGTCAGCGAGATCGAAATCATCCGTCACTTCACGCGGCTCTCGACGTGGAATTACGCCATCGATCTCGGGATGTATCCGCTGGGCTCCTGCACCATGAAGTACAACCCGCGGGTTAACGAGTTTGTCTCGCGCATCGAAGGTCTCGCCAACGGCCATCCTTATCAGGCGGAGAAGATTTCGCAGGGCGCTATGCGCATCATGAAGACGCTGAGCGATTGCCTGCTTGACATCACCGGGATGGACGCGATCACGCTGCAACCGGCCGCGGGCGCGCACGGCGAACTGACCGGATTGCTCATGGTGCGCGCCTATCACCAGTCCAAGGGGAACGCGCGCAAGAAAATTTTGATTCCAGACTCGGCGCATGGGACGAATCCGGCGACGGCGGCCACGGCGGGTTACGCGGTGGAAAATTTGAAGTCGAACGACCGCGGCATGGTCGACGTGGCAGCGCTGGCGGCGCAGATGAATGAAGACGTCGCCGCGCTGATGGTGACCAATCCGAATACGCTGGGCGTTTTCGAGCAGGAGATTCACAAGATCGCCGAACTCATGCACGCCAAGGGCGGCCTGCTCTACATGGACGGCGCCAACATGAACGCGCTCGTCGCGAAGGCGCGGCCGGGAGATTTCGGCGTCGATGTCATGCACATGAACCTGCACAAGACTTTTTCGACGCCGCATGGCGGAGGCGGTCCCGGGTCGGGGCCGGTGGCGGTGAAGAAGATTCTCGAGCCGTTTCTGCCGACGCCGGTCGTCATCACCAAGCCGGATGGCACGCTGGGCTTCGAATACAACCGTCCGCAGTCGGTCGGGCGCGTGCGCGCGTTCTACGGAAATTTCGGAATGTTCATCCGCGCGCTGGCTTACATCTTCGCCAACGGACCGGACGGCCTGCGGCAGACCACCGAAGACGCGGTGCTCAACGCCAATTACATCCGCAAGGGACTGGAAGGCGTTTACGATCTGCCCTACTCGACGCCGTCGATGCATGAAGTGGTGTTCAGCGACAAGGTGCAGTCGAAGAAGGGCGTGAAGACGATCGACCTGGCCAAACGCCTGATCGATTACGGATTCCATCCCTACACGACGGCGTTCCCGCTGATTGTACACGGCGCGCTGATGATCGAGCCGACCGAGAGCGAGCCGAAAGAAGAACTGGATCTCTTCATCGAGGCCATGAAGTCGATTGCGGAAGAGGTGGAAGAAGATCCGCAGTTCGTGCTCGACGCTCCCCACAACACGCGCATTTCCCGTTTGGACGAGACTGCAGCGGCGCGCAAGCCGGTGCTGCGCTGGAAGCCCTGATTGTCGCGCGTCTGGTGATCGGGCCATCGAAAAGCGCTCATGCTGCGGGGTCTTGCTCCTGCCGTCCTTGGGGATACCCACCCCCTACCCCCCTACTTCTCGGTATATTAGAATCATCGAATTAGCGCATGATTCCAGCTAAAGTATTCATGAATAATGACTTATTTGCAAAGTCTTCAGGAGTAAAGACTTAGTGCAAAATGCTTCGTTTTCCGGGAAGGCGCCAGAGGAACTACGGAAAAAATTTAATTTCCGGTCTATTGGAATCATTGGTTTAGCGGGATTTTCCCCGTAGATCTTTGACTTTAAAGGGCAAAATCGCAAAATATAGATAAAGAAGGAGTTACCTGTGCTTCTCGAAGTTTTGCGCCTAGAATCGGTGCGCTTGACTTGCTAATTCTAGCAAATGTAGATTTCAAAGAACTTAGTTACTAATGCGCTATGGCCACTCTGGGCCATCACTTGGTTACCGTTCTAGTCAATATTATAGTCCACGTTGTCAACTGCGAATGGAGTGAGCGCCTCGCCTTGTTAGAATCAGCTAAGTTCCACCCTATGCTTGACGATCCTGCCAGCTCCGCGATGGCGACGCCCGCCAACTGGCCGAGCACCACTACTACGCCGCGCTTGATCTGGTTCTGGAAGGCCATCACGAGCAGGCGGTCGAAGAATACCGGCAGGCGGTGGCGGCTGATCCAAAGTTCACCGATGCGCTGCATGGATTGAGCCGGGCGCTGCAGGACCTCAACCGCCTCGACGAAGCGATCATTGTTGCCCAACAAATCTCGGATATCGATCCCGACGACATTCTGGCGCACACCAGCCTCTCGATCCTGTATCAGAAAAAGGGAATGGTTCCCGAGGCCGAGGCGGAAGGGAACAAGGCGCGGGTGCTGGGATGGAAGCAGCAATTGAAGAAGGGAAGTGGGTGAGAGCCGCAGTCTTAGGGCTGATCAGGGGCAATCTCGGCGAGAACGATGAAATATGCAGCATTGTCGACCGCACTAGACTGAAGACGTACAGCTGACAGCTCCACGGGTACTCTCTTTTCTACGAACTTTGGCACCGTTAGTGCGGGCTGTCTAAATTGCATCAAGATACTTGTGCTGTAGCGTACCAAGGATCCCGGAAGCACAGAGGACAACCAACGGTCATCGCCTACAAAACTGGCTAGGCTCTGATTTGTGGGGACGTATAGTTGGCGGTGGTCGTAATGGGCACTCATAATCCGCAGCTTGGGCTCCTGACGAGTGAACCTATTTTCAGCAAACTTGATGCGAAGCCATATTTTGTTGAGATCCTTTGTCCATCGAGGTTCTTGTGAAGCCAGTGTTAGCAGGGCGTGAGGTGAAAATCCAACACGTGACGCGAGCCTCAAGAGTGCAAGCGGATCGGAGAGAGCGCGGAAAGTCTCGGCCAACGCGAGGCGAACATCGGGGGACGCTAATAGCTCTGTCGCAAAAACATTGGCAAATGTCTCTCGCTGATCAGTCATCCACTGCCTAGCGACTTGCGGATGCTTGCTTAGGAGAACCGCATGCCCAATCTCGTGGGCGACCGCAAAGCGGCTGGCGTTGTAGCTGAGACTTGTTCGCACCGCAATTACTGGCGGTTCCCCCTGAGCGCCCTCTAATATCTCGAGCCGCGCACGTTGGTGTAGTTCGGGGCGCTTTTCGACTCTCAACCCTAGCGCGTGAGCTAAATCGACCACTGGGACTGGTAGCTGCCGAAAGATCGCAGGGTGGCTTCTCTGAATCTCCCGCGCCTCAAGGCGGGCAAGGGCGGTTTCTCGAACCTGTTGGAGTCGGTGGGTTTGCACGTTAGCTAAGGCTTCTTTTCGAAGAGCGTACCGGCTTTACCTTCCGATTCAGTCCGCAACTCCTTCGCAATCCTCTCGAGCGCTGCTAATCTGCTCTCTCGGACATCGACTCCTTCCCGCCCTTCAAACGGTGAGTTGGCTGTCGATCTCCAGCAGGCGCTGCGAAAGCGAATCTGGGTTGCCGAATCGCTGCTTTAGAACTGCGGCTGGCTCACTTAGTCCACCCAAAAGAGACAGTAGCACCGCCCTATCCGAGTGCTCGCTTGTACTTACAGTTCCGTCGGTCGTTTCGTGGCCGGCTCTCTCGAAGGAGGACCAATCGGGTTTTTTCGGCGCGATGAGATCTTGATACTTGACCGCGGCGGGCCGATGCTTTTGCGGAATATACAAAAACCACGCCGCATCCAAGACGGATCGCAGAACTGAAGAGATGTCCACCGACGGCCAGATTGCAAGGAGTAGGGTGTCCACCGCTTTTGAAAGGCCTATCACATCTCTTTCATACTTAGGATGAACCAACAGTATGATGCGCCACAGCCCTTTGTATGCTTCGTTGAGACGCAATACTTCATCCTTTACGGCTGGATGATTACTGAGAGTAACAACATCGCCCTTGTCTAGGGCTCCAGTCTCGATTCCTTTGGCTTGGCTTTTTCGCGGTGGAACATACAATAACAGGCTGTCGTCGGGCCAACCGGCTGCCGATGCCATTGTAGTTTCCAGGTCGGTTCGTTCAGTTACGTTCTTGCGGAATCGCTTAAGCGTCTCGTTGATTCTACGTTCAACCTCGGCCTCAAGATCGCTGCCAGGGCTGAATTCAGCGTATGCCCGCCGGTCGATCGTAAAGCAGATTTTGTACAGCTTGCGCCGGACGAGCGCTTGGAGCAGCGAGAGCCCGCGGAGACAGCCGGAGACCCGTCCAGCATTCTTCGCCGCGCGCGCTTCTTCGAGACTCTTCCAGGCACGCTCTTGCAACCACAGAAGCAGGGTCTCGTCCCCGATCTCGGGATCAAGCAGTGCCGAGGGTGAGTGCTTCTCACGTAAGGCGGCAAGATTCTTGGCGCTACCCGACAGCACGCCTTGAGCTAGAGTTGAAACGTCATCGATTTCAATCGTCTTGGTGCCGCTGCCGACCTCGGAAGGTTTTTCTACCAGAGCGAAGACTTTAGCAAGCATTGCCGAGGCGGCCACTTTAGTCTTGTGGTAATAAATGATTTCGGCAAACCGAAATCGCTGCCGCACGAGTTCTACAACGCCGGTGCACGTGTCCAGTCGTGGTTTTCCCCGTCGATCCGTGAGCGCTAAAGCCATTCGAAGCGATCCGTTGGCGTCCTTTCCCACAAAAAAACGAGAAGCCACACGGTCGTCACGCAACACGTCTAGCCCGACGTTGGTTGGATCTTCTGCGAAGATAGTCCAAATAGTCGGCGCAGATGGTATTCCCCACGATATCGGCCAAATACGGGAAGAAAGTGCGCCCGTCGGTTCGAGTCATCGCGTCCTTGAGGATGCCAACGAACTGGATCTTGGCATTTTCGCCGCGTTCGAGTACTTGCTTGAAAGGGACCCGTAAACCCTCATCGATTCGTTCTTTATGTAGGCATATGAGCATGACTGTCTGCCACGCCTGTTCCCCGCTGACACCGAGAACGCGGAATGATGCTGGGAGCAACTCGTCCCGCCTAAAGACTGCGCGAATGTCAGAGTCTTGCCCAGGAATCACCTCGTGCCAAAGGTAGGGAATGCGAGGCGAGGAAAAGTCGTCATGCTTCGTGTAAATATCGTCGAACTCATCCTCCAGTGTGTGACCGAGAGGAACGTGTCCCACATCATGTAGGAGACCGGCCCAGCGCACCAGATGACGTAGCACATCCCACCGATCTTCGAGCTGAGCATGGGCCGACCCCTTTGGAAGGAACTCCTCGGGATTCACGGCACCGCGGGGACGATCCTCAGGTTCAAGGTAGTTCTGTCGCAGAAGGTCGACCAGTTGACCAGCGACGTGAGCGGCCCCCATCACATGGCTCAGACGAGTGTGAGTACCGCCGCGGTAAACGAGATGCGCATAGCCGAGCTGGTAAACCCTTCCGAGACGCTGGAGTACTTGAGTGTCGAGCAGCGCGACGGCCAAAGGGTCGTAACGTACGTCACCATGAATCTGATCCCGATGCGTGATTGCCTTCACTGCGTTTAACCCTCGTGGCGACCGCCTTCGGGCCAGTATACTACCTGATACTACCTGCAAGCGTGGACCGGAGTTACGACTGTACTCAGGGCCCAAACAAGAGGGTGCCCATTCCTACGCGAGCCCTCTGCGGTAAAATTATCCCATGCGAGAAGTCGTCGTGGTTTCTTCCGTCCGCACTCCGGTAGGGCGCGCGTTTAAGGGTACTTTGCGGGCTACGCGTCCTGATGAACTGGCTGCCGTTGCTATCAAGGGCGCGCTTGATCGCGTGCCGCAGCTTGATCCCAAAGAAATTGAAGACGTCATCCTGGGCTGCGCCATGCCCGAGGCCGAGCAGGGGATGAACGTGGCTCGCATTGCTTCGCTGCGCGCGGGGCTGCCGGTTGAGGTGTCGGCGGTGACGATCAATCGGTTCTGCTCGTCCGGCTTGCAGGCGATTGCCATGGCGGCCGAGCGCATCATGAGCGGCCGGCGCCGAGGTGATGGTGGCGGGCGGGACGGAATCAATGTCGATGATCCCCATGGGCGGTAACAAGATTTCGCCTAATCCCTGGCTGGTGGATCATTATCCGGATGCTTATCTTTCGATGGGGCTGACGGCGGAGCGGGTGGCGGCGCGCTTTGGGATTACGCGCGAGCAGTGCGACGCGTTTTCATTGCGCAGCCATCAGAAGGCGCTGGCGGCGATTGCGGCGGGCAAGTTCGAGGATGAGATTGTGGCCGTGCCGGTTAGCTTTACTACTCCGAATGGATCGAAGCCGAAGAAGCACAACATTTCTTTCAAGGTGGACGAGGGGCCGCGCGCCGATACTTCGCTCGAGGCTCTGGGCGCGCTCAGGGCCGCGTTTCACGTGAAGGGCGTGACCACGGCGGGGAATTCTTCGCAGATGTCGGATGGCGCGGCGGCGGCCGTGGTGATGTCGGCCGAGCGGGCTAAGGCTCTGGGCATCGCTCCGCTGGCGCGCTACGTTGCGTTTGCCACCGCCGGATACAAGCCGGAAGAGATGGGCCTGGGGCCGGTGTTTGCGATTCCAAAGGCGCTGAAACTGGCGGGGTTGAAGCTTTCGGACATCGACGTGATCGAACTGAACGAAGCGTTTGCGGCGCAATCGCTGGCGGTGATCCAGGAGGCTGGGCTAGATTTGGAGCGCGTGAATCCTAATGGAGGAGCGATTGCTCTGGGGCATCCGCTGGGATGCACGGGAGCGAAGCTGACGGCCAGCATCATTCGCGAACTGAAGCGGCGCAAGGGACGTTACGGCATGGTGACGATGTGCGTCGGCGGCGGCATGGGCGCGGCGGGGATTTTTGAGAATTTGATTGACGTCGATTCGATAGTCGTTGGCAACGTCTGCAGAGTGATATGCCATCGACCAACGATAACACTATCGACTATTACGAGAACGACTGCCCGGTTAACGCACTCCACGCGAATTGAGAAAACTGCTGTAGGCCTTATCGTTGACCAGGATATGTTCCTTCAACCAGTCCTGCAGGAACAGAATGAGTGAGACGGGAACTCCCGGTTTGCCGGCGCGGTGGTCCGCCCGAAACTTTGCCATCGACTGGGTGAACTTATCGTGCTCCACCCGGTGGCTAGCGGTTTCGGGGAATTTATGTTCGGCCAGCAGTGCTTCTTCGGCGACGAAATGGGCCTGAGCGTAGTCAACCAGTTTCCGCAGAACCGAGTCGGTGGCGGCGCGGCCCTCGCCGTTGGCGAGTGCCTGGTTGAGTTCGTTGATAATCGCGAACAAGCGTTTGTGTTGGTTATCGAGGGCAGCGATGTTGACGCTGTACTTGTCAGTCCAGCGGAAAGTCGCGTTGCCAGCGGTCATGTTGGCTCCGGTCCTCTAATATAAGTGTCGGTCATTAACTGGATTGCCGTGACATCAAGAATATGAATTATTGCATTTGCCTCCAGGTCCGTATCGTGCTCGGGCGGGCGTTTGCTGAAACTGAGTGGACGCTTGCCCCGACTTCTCATAAAATTATAATCGTTGATCCTAACCTATAAATATCGATCCTAACCTACTCGGCCTATTTGCCGGATTACCACCAAAGGGGCTTGATATGGCTACCACTGCAATCCCAAAAACTAAGATTTCCGGCGGCAGCTTTTTGCTGGAAGAGCGGCAGACTGCCGAGGTATTCACTCCAGAAGATTTTTCCGAACAGCAACAGATGATCGGGCAGACGACCGAAGAGTTTGCGATCAACGAGATTCTGCCCCAAACCGAGAAGATCGAACACAAGGATTACTCGATCTCGCGCGATCTGCTGAAAAAAGCCGGCGACCTCGGCCTCAGCGGGGTTGAGATTCCCGAGGCCTACGGCGGCCTGGAAATGGACAAAGTCACCGCCGCTATCATCGCCGACAACATCGCCAAGTACGCTGGGTTCGCCACCACTTGGGGCGCGCACAGCGGCATCGGCCTGTTGCCTCTGGTTTACTTTGGCACCGAAGAGCAGAAGAAAAAATATTTGCCGCGACTGGCCACGGGAACATGGGTTGGCGCGTATGCCTTGTCGGAAGCCACTTCCGGCTCCGACGCGCTCAATTGCCGCGCCCGTGCCGTGCTTTCGCCGGACGGCACGCACTACATCCTGAACGGCGAGAAGATGTGGATCACCAACGCGGGCTTTGCCGATCTGTTCACGGTGTTCGCAAAACTTGACGGCGATAAGTTTTCGGCGTTCCTGGTGGAACGAACTTTTCCGGGATTTTCCGTCGGCGCCGAAGAGCACAAAATGGGCATTCGCGGCTCTTCAACTTGCCCCATCATCCTGAATGATTGCCAGGTGCCGGTCGAGAATCTGCTGGGCGAGATTGGCAAGGGGCATATCATCGCCTTCAACATTCTGAACATCGGACGGTTCAAACTCGGCGCCATGTGCGTGGGTGGGGCCCGGGTTTCGATCGAGAGTGCGGTGGCCTATGCCAAGCAGCGCAAGGCGTTCGGAAAGACGATCAGCGAGTTTGGGCTGGTGCGGGAAAAGATCGCGAACATGGCGACGCTGATCTATGTCGGCGAGTCGATGGTCTATCGCACCGTCGGAATGATGGACGAGTTGCTCTCGGAAATCGACTCCGCGAGCGCCGACGCCGCGAAACAGCGGCGCAAGGCGATCGAGGAATACGCGGTGGAGTGCTCGATCCTCAAGGTCTGGGGCTCGGAGATGATCGATTACGTGGTCGACGAGACGCTGCAGATCTTTGCCGGCTACGGCTTCGTCGAAGAGTATCCGGCGGAGCGCGCTTACCGCGATGCTCGCATCAACCGCATTTTCGAAGGCACGAACGAGATCAACCGGCTGATCATCACCGGATTCCTGCTGAAACGGGCGATGACCGGCCAGTTGCCGCTGCTGCCGGCGATCAAGAAGCTGATGGACGAAGTGCTGAGCGGCCCGTCTGCCGGCGAGGAGATCGAAGGACCGCTGGCGGAAGAGCGCAAACTGGTCGCGCAGGCGAAGAAGCTTGGCCTGTTCGTCTCCGGGTCGGCCACGCAGAAATACATGCAGGCGATTCAGGACAAGCAGGAGGTGATGGGCGCGATGGCCGATATGACGATCGAGATTTACGCCATGGAATCGGCCGTGCTGCGCGCGCAGAAGATGGTCGAGGGCGTTTCTTCGTCAAAGCAGGGCGAAGCGTCGGCCGCGCTGCCGATTGCAATGGCGCGAGTCTATTTGACGCAGGCGCTGGAAAAAGTCGAGGCGGCGGCAAGGAAAGTGATTGCCGACGTGGCCGAAGGCGACATGCTGCGGACGCAGTTGGCGATCGTGCGGCGGTTGTCCAAGCACGAGCCCTTCAACACGATTGCGCTGCGCCAGCAGATTGCGCAGAAGACGATCGAGGCAGGGAAGTACACGCTGGCGTAGACGGAATGATATTGGGTGGACGATTGAGGAGGCTGGCCGAACAGCTCAGTCGGGGTGTAGTTCTGCGCCGGAATTTGCCGGACGATTTTCAGCGCCTGCCGCTTTATGTAACTCCCGAGGCTGGTCTCCGCCATTGGGCAGGCTTGGCCGGAGTGGATCGGCATCTGCTCGGCATGGCGCGGGAACTGGTGCAGCCGGGGGCCGTGGTCTGGGATGTGGGCGCGAATGTTGGCTTATTCGCCTTTTCCGCCGCTGCTCGCGCGGGATCCTCTGGTTTAGTGTTGGCCGTTGAGCCTGACATCTGGCTCGCTCAGTTGATGGATCGATCGTCACGCGAAATCGCTCGGAAGAAATTGCCCGCGGCCCCGGTCAGAGTCTTGTGCGCATCCGTGTCCAACGAACCGCGCGTGAGTGAGCTGGAAATTGCTCAGCGGGCGCGTGCTTCCAATCACCTGCATGGCATCTCCGGCTCGACTCAAGCGGGAGGATATTGCCATCTGCAGCCTACCGTGTCGCTGACGCTGGATTCGTTGCTCGACTTCTTTCCCGCTCCCAGTGTCCTGAAAATCGATGTCGAGTCGCACGAAGCCGAAGTTCTGCGCGGCGCGGCGCGCTTATTGGAGGGCGCCCGCCCCGTGATCTGCTGTGAAGTTGACCCCAAGAATGCGGAGGCGGTCTCGCGAGTTGCTCCACAAAAAAAGCTATCAACTTTTTGGAGCCGCCCAGGATCCCCATCCTCCAATTCTGCGGGCGTGGTGGAGCACGTTGGCAGTTCCCGTGGAGAAGGCCGCTTAGAGCGAGGCGGCCAAGGCCCCGCCCAGTGTAAAATGATGTGCTGGACGATGCCGTCGCTGGGCACAATTGTCACGGAGTTTAGGAATGCCAATCGGCACATTCACCGCGGTTCTACACAAAGAAGGCGACCTGTACGTTGCCGACTGCCCGGAAGTTGGCACGGTCAGCCAGGGTAAGACTGTCGAAGAGGCCGTCGCCAACCTCAAGGAAGCGACTGAACTCTACCTGGAAGAGTTTCCCCCAGACGGCTCCAGTCGCCCGCTGGTCACCGTCTTCGAGGCGCGCTATGCCTAGACTGCCCCGCGTATCAGGGGCAGAAGCGATCCGTGCTCTTGAACGGCTGGGTTTCGCTCAGGTTCGGCAACGTGGAATCAGATCGATCCAGCCAACAGATCGCGCGGAGGCAGCAGCTATGCCTAGACGTTAGACGGCCAGCTCGCGAATTCCCTTGGAAACTCAAGAAAGGATCCTGAAACCTATGACGCCCACGGAAAGTTTTGAGGCGGCAACCTATCGCAAGGTTGACGTGCGCATAGTGCCTTTCCTTTTCCTTTGCTACATTTTGGCGTATCTCGATCGGGTCAACGTGGGATTTGCGAAGCTGCAGATGCTGAAAGATCTGTCGATGAGCGATGCGGCATTCGCTACCGGCGCCGGTATTTTCTTTATCGGTTATTTCTTTTTCGAAGTTCCCAGCAATGTGCTGCTGAAGAAATTCGGCGCGCGCATGTGGATCGCCAGGATCATGATCTCCTGGGGCGTCATCTCTGCGTGCATGATCTTCGTAAAAGGGGAGTGGTCTTTTTATGGCCTGCGCTTTCTGCTGGGCTTGGCCGAGGCCGGTTTCTTCCCGGGGGTGATTTTTTATCTGACCTTGTGGTACCCCTCAAAGTTCCGATCCACACGAACCGCCTGGTTTGTGGCCGCGATCGCGGTATCGGGGGTTGTCGGCAATCCCATATCCGGCTGGATTATGGATACGCTTTCCGGCGCCATGAAGTTGGCGGGGTGGCAGTGGCTCTTTCTGGCAGAAGGCATCCCTTCAATTCTCGTTGGCCTGGTGGTGATCTTTTATCTGGAGAGCAGCATTGAAGAAGCGAAATGGCTTACGCGCGAGGAAAAAGCATTGCTTGCGCAGAACCTCGAAGCTGAAGACAAGCATAAAACCGAGCATAAACTGATAGATGCCTTCACCAGCGGGAAAGTCTGGGTGCTGTGCGCCATCTATTTCACTCTGATGATCGGCTTGTACGGCATCGCATTCTGGTTGCCGACGATTGTGAAGGCCTTTGGTTTGAAAGGTTATCTTCGAGTTGGCCTGATTACCGCGATCCCGTACGGAGTGGCCGTTATCGGGATGATTCTCCTGAGCAATCATTCCGACAAAACCGGAGAGCGGCGACTGCATTACGTGGCCAATGTTGTGGCTGGAGCCGTCGGCTTGGTTCTGAGCGGAGTTTTTGCGTCGAATCCAGTGTTGGCGATCATTTTCTTGTCCATGGGCACACTTGGAGTGATTGGGTCCATGCCATTGTTCTGGCCGTTGCCCTCCGCATTTTTGGCCGGCACCGCCGCTGCCGCGGGGATTGGCATCGTGAACTCGGTGGGTAATTTAGGTGGTTATTTCGGACCGAATATTCCGATTTGGGCGAAACATTTTTCTTCGGACCGATCTGCTGCCTTGTATATCATTGCGGGGATTTTGATGGTTGGGGCTCTTTTGACGTATTTCTTCATACCGAAAACTCTGCGGGTGCGCGTGGGTCCTGTGGATTAGCTGTTACCTATCCTGGATATAATCCCAATCCGTCGCGCCGCTTATTCGAACCAGCCGCTGCGGTAAGCAATCCACCACGAGCAGTAGATGATTGGGATGGTCGCGCCCAAAGCCCACCACAAAGGCAGAACCAAATCGGCGAGCAGCCCAAGCACGGTCATTGAGCCCCAGAAGATCTTGCGCTCCATACTCTGGATTGTAAGTCTTTCCCGCTGTTTGTGATTCCGGTGAGCTGCCTGCGGAAAAACTTGGTTTCGTCCCAGGCTTCACTGTAGCGTCGAGACGGGGCTTGCCTCGTCTCTACTCAACCATCATCGTCAGCTTTTGGGCTTGAGTTCTTCCATCACACTTTGAATCAACTCTTTGGCGTCGGTGAGATTTTTCATGATGAGCTGCACATCCATGACCGGCTTGCCGGGCCAGCGCTGGCTCTGGCAATAGACGCCATGCTGCCCGACCAGGGCCATGGCGTCGGTGACCAGGTCCATGGTGACGGCGAGGCGTCCGCGGGGCACGCCCATGCGAATTTCGTAGTGTTCGAGTTCTTCCCGCTTTTCGTTGAAGACGGCCATGCCCAGATTGTAACGGGGATGTGGGTATAATTCTTGGCGAAGCAGCAATCAGCAATTGCAGAGGTCAGAGGTCAGATTGCAGAATTGAAAGCCTTTGCTCCAACGACAAGCGCCGAAGTCCGAGCCTTTTACCTCTGCAATCTGCTGACCTCTGCAATTGCTGACTGCTCCCAGGAGGAACCAAGTCATGAAGAAATTTGCCTTAATCGCAGCGTCGCTCTTTGCGGTCGCCACTCTCGCTCTCGGCGCAAATGGGGCAGGACAAATCGAAGCGGCCCAGTCCGCCGGCCAGTGCGGAGTGCAAATTTTCCGACGGCAAGACCATCACAGGTGGACTATTCCAGTCCGCGTGCAAAAGGGCGAAAGATTTTCGGCGAGGCCAGCGAGAAGGCGCTGGTGCCTTATGGCGAGATCTGGCGTACTGGCGCAAATGAAGCGACCAAATTCGTCACCGATGCGAATGTGACGGTGGGCGGCAAGTCCTTGCCCGCAGGCAGCTACACCATCTTCACCATCCCCAAGGCGGACAAGTGGACCCTCATCATCAACAAGAAGACCGCCGAGTGGGGCATTCCGTACAAGTACGAAGCCGACGAACTGGGCCGGGTTGACATGCACGTCTCGAAAACGCCGGCGCCGGTCGAGAACTTCACCATCGCGTTCGACTCGGCAGGCAGCAAATGTACGATGAGCATGGAGTGGGAAAACACCCGCGCCAGCGTGGAGATTACAAAGTAGAGACGGGGCTTGCTCCGTCTCGCCCGGCGCTATACTGGAACCCGATGCGGCCGATGCTGCGCTTTCTTTGGAACTCCACCCGTGGCCACCGGATTGCCCCCTGGCGCAGTCCCTATCTTCTGTGGCGCATCGAGACCTACACCGGCGTCAAAATGACCCAGATCGGATTCCTGGAATTCTGGGAATTCTTGTGGACGGAGCGAAGCAACCTGTGGCGCTTCCTGAAGTGGACGGCGGAGATGGATGGCTACGTCCATCCTGGGGCGAAGAACACGTAGCAGCCGCTCTCCGAATTGTTCAGCACTCTCTCCGAATTCTCGCCGCTCTCCAAATTTTGTAGCCGCTCTCTCCGATCGTCATCCCGAGCGAAGCGAGGGATCTGCATCCGCCGCGAAATGCAGATCCCTCGCTGCGCTCGGGATGACAACTCGTGGAGCGGCTGTCGCACTCACGCTCCGCAGGTCGCCCTTGTCAGCCGCCTTCCATCACCACATTGACTTCGCTGCCTTTGCCCGCGCCCAGCATTTGGTAGGCTGAACCCCGGTTGGTTGCGACTTCCAGAAAACCCATGCTGCCCAGGATTCCGAACACTTCGCCGGGAGCGCCTTCGGCGTAGTTTGTGCACATGCGCGTTGCCTGTGCCTTCGCTCCAATCACGATCTTGAAGGCGGGCGGCGTGGCACTGAAAAGTTGGGGCGCATCCTGCGGAGTGATGTTGGTGACGAGATTGCCAAAACGATCGACTTTCAGCACCACTCCTTGTAAGGTCCGCTCGTCCACCGGCTTGGGCCGCGGCGCGCTAAAGCGAACATAGTCGATGATCTCGTCGCCGAAGCGATCGGGCTCGACTCCCTTGGCGAGATACGCCGCGACTGGGGAGAAGATATCGCGCCCGTGGAAGGTGTTGCTGCGGGGCTGCAAAAAATAATGCTCGGCGGTGACGTGGCGGACGGAGATGCGCTCTTCGCGGTCGTAGATCAGAGAAAGCACGCCGTTGTCGGGAGCGACAAACAGGTGGCGGTCGCTGTTCAGAATCACGGGCCGCCGCGCCGTCCCCACTCCAGGATCGACGATCACCATGTGCACGGTGCCGGAAGGGAAGTAGGAGTAGGCCTGCGAAATGGTCAGCGCGCCGTCCAGAATGTCGAAGGGCTGCACCGCATGGCTGATGTCGATGATCTGCGCCTCGGGGGCAATCTCCAGGATGACCCCCTTCATGGCGCCGACGAAATGATCGTTGAGTCCGAAATCAGTGGTAAGAGTGACGATCGCGGTGCGTGCCAATTCGTTACCTCGTTGAGCCGGTGAATTTTTCAGGGACTCACGAAGTATCAAATGGCGCACGATGGCGCGTCAAGGCGCAGCCAGCAATTAGCAATGAGCCTTTAGCCAAACCAGTCCCGGCTCCGTCCGGGCGGAACGCTAGGTGCTGAATGCTGATTGCTGTTGCGAACCGGACCGATTGGGGGTCTTGAGTGTAATCGGGATGTTACGCCAATGAGCGCTGCCGCAATCAGACCACCGAGTGCATTCACCTTACTTGACATCCAGAGGGAAGACGACGGTGCCGATCTGGCTGGCGTTGTTATCGCGGACAAGAAAGCGGACGTCGTAGGAACCGGGAGGAAGTTGCAACTTCTCTTGCAGCTTGATGCCTTCGCGCGTCCATTGCCGGAGAAGCTCGGCATTTGGATTGCCGTGGACGGGATGAAAAATCTCTGCCGCTTCGCGCGTATCCCTGGTGAGAGCGATGGCGCCGACGTCGAGATCCAAGGGATTAGGGCGGGAGGGATCGATTCTGACGCTGGTCGCGGGAATGGTCATGAGGAAAGCCGTCACAGTTTTTCCGGCTTCTGCAGGCGCAGTGTCTGGCGGGAGCACTTTCACAAACATCGGCACGCCGCTGTAGCCCAACGAAGAAGCAAGGGCATTCACCTCTTCGTCGCGCACTGATTTGGTGTCAGCGAACGGGGGCACGCCGTAATAGAAGCTGTCGCGGGCGCGGACTTCCACGTGCTCGGCTGCGACTTTTACCTTCAGATTGCGCCACCCCGGTTTGCGATCGGTAGGCTGAACCAGGAATCCGAGCATGTAGTAAGAGCGGGAGTCGTCGATGGCTTCGGAAAGGCAGCCCATCAGATCGTTGGACTCCAGGCAGGCGTTCCCGCCGGTGGCGTCGGAGAATTCGTGCATACGAATGTCGAGGGCAGACGCGGGTCCGCGACGAGCCGGGTTTCTGGTCCAGTCCAGCAGGCGAATAGGGTAGACGGAAATGTTGGAGTCCACGAGGCTCTTCCACATTCGGTGAAGGCTGGCGGCGTAGGGGCTCGACTCCAGGACCGAGCCCTCGGCTACGAGGTCGGGAACGTAGCCGGCGGCAAAGATCATGGCCTTGCGTCCGGGAACACCGAGATAGGCCTGAGCGATGTCGCGAAGCTGCCAGATGGTGCTGAAGACCCGGTTTTCCCGGGCCATGATGGTCTCCGCCCCAATGGGCAGCTTCTTCAGGGTCTCGATCATGGCATTTGTGTCCGTGGTGAACGGTTGAACCAGCTTGAGGCCTTTGCTGGTAATGCAGACGAGCGAGACCGGTTGGTTGGCTACCACGCCCTTGTTTAGAAATTTGATGAAGTCGTCTTTGCCGTCGGTCCGTTGCAACGGACTGGTGTTCAGAAGATCGAGAACGAGGATGGTAAGGCGCAGCTCGCTCGCATTGTTGTAAGCGAGGTTGGAATAGCCTTGATCGAAGATTGCGGAGGGTGTGGCGCCGACGACGGGCGAGTGGAATTCCTCGAAGAGTGAAATCGCCTGCGGCTTGCCGTTTTCTTCCAGCCTAAATGCGTCCTTCGACAGACCCTCGACGGGCTTGCCTTTCCTGTCCTTGACAACGACGGGCACGAGAACCAAATCGGCTTGGGTCCTGAAGGTAGCGACGGCGGAGCTTGAGGCACTGGCTTGCGGTTCTGCCGGCTTTTGAGGATCAGACGTTTGCTGCGCGGAAAGAATGGCGGAACAGAGAAAAAATGTGAGGAGCACGTTCAGGGGGACGACGGACCGCGAATTTACTGCACAACGAATCACCTGGGACCTCCTTTTTGACCACAACAGAGGGGTGCCATTGTCCCCCCAATCTCTGCTGGCCATCAGAAGGTTTGACCGCATATTTAGCTGATGGCTGTGAGGATTCTATCGCACAGTTGCCATTATCAGATTTCACGTCAGGCAAGACCGAGCGCTCTTAGCCGATCACGATGGGCACGCGCGAACCATTCCGCGAGGAGTGGCCGGTACTCGCGTTGGATGTCGAGGGGGAGCAGGAAGAAGTCCCCCTCCGTGGTACCACTGCACCGCGCGGCGCCGCAGTGGCAGGGCCATGCCGTTCCTCCCGTGATGTTGATGTTGTAGTCGCAGGTAATCTCCTGGCCCACCGCAATATCGCGGCGTGCCACAAGGAACGAGCGGTCGCCTTCGTAGAGCACGTAGGCATTGGGGTCGCAGCTGTGATTGACGTGCCGATCCGGGGTGCCCAGTAGAACGATCTTGCCATTGGGGTAATCGCAGTGATCGGCTCGCTCACCGAGTTCTTCCCGCAAGGGCGAGGTGGGAGTGACCTCCCGCACCACGTTGATCTGGCGAATGCGTTGTCCAGCATAGAACTGTCGGGCTGCAAAGATTCCCAACCCCTCAATTGAGGATGCCCTAATCTCGACATCGCTCATGGGAGTAGCTCCTGGGTCATACACAGCGCAATAGCACCAAAGGACCGCTTGTGCATGGCCAGCATTGTAAGCTGGTTGGAATGATTGATGTAACCAAGGCGATAGCCTTGCGAAGGGCTCGCGCCAGACTTCGGGCGCGTTGCTTCCGAACCCTGGGGATCGGATTCGCTGCCTTGCTCGATGTATCGCACGCCCTCATGCAAGATCTTCCAAACCACGCGGCAGAGCCGATGGGCGATGGCCCAGATGGCGGACTTATAGCCGAGCCGAGGCAGCAGACGCCGGAACACCGCCTGAAAGTAACTGCCTTTCTTCTTCACGGCAGCGTGCGCCGCCTGGTTCAGTATTCGCCGCAGATACTTGTTCCCCTTCGCCGAGCGGCTGCTGCGGTTCTCTTCGGCGCTTTCCTCCTTCCCCGGACAGGTCCCCACCCAAGAGGTCAACTCCGCCGCCGAAGGAAACGTGCTGGCCTGCACTCCCACTTCCGCGATCACCTGCTGCGCCGAATCCACTCCCAAACCGGGCACTTCGGCTAGTCGGATCACCGCCTCTTGATGCGGCTTCATGGCTTGCGCGATCAGGCCATTGAGCTTGGCGATTTGCCGTATCGATCAGCTGCAGCCGCTCCAGTTGCAGGCCGAGCATTTCCGCGATGCATCGGCTGCGGCCTTCCCGTCAAAGCATCGACGCAGTTGCTCCTCGCTGCACTTCAACCGGTCGTCTCCCAAGAGCGCCAAGTTCGCTGGGTCGGTCTCGCCCTCGGCCAAAGCACGCAGAATGCGAAGCCCGCTGACGCCCAGCAGATCGCTGACCACAATGGACAGCTTGATCCGCATCTCCTCCAGCAGACACTCCATCTGGTTCTGCAGCCGCACCCGGTCGCGCGTGAGCTGCAGTCTTCATCCGCGTCATGTTGCGCCACGTACGCTGCTCCCCATCCGGGACAAAGCTCAAGATCAACTCGTTCGGCGATCAGCCGCCGCACCAACCGTTCGGCGTCCTTGAAATCATGCTTGCGCCCCCGCGGGGCACGGTTGGAGAAAGCCTGCGCCAACTGCAAACGCATATACGGCTCCAACTCCAACCACACCGACCGCCAGTACTGGGCAGTCGATTCCATGACCGCTTCTTCCACCCCTTGCTCCCGCAACCAGAGTCGATAATCGGCGCAAGTCGCTCGGCATGGTTGCAAATCGCCGCCGCTCCGGCTTCTCACTCCGGCGTACTCGGCATCGACCACTACCACCATCAGCACTTTCTTGTGTACGTCAATTCCCGCTATCTTGTAGGACATGCTTCCTCCCGGCGTGGAAGCGGTAGAACGCGCGCCAAGAGGCGTTACGACACCGTCACGTGCTACCACCCTTCCCGCCGGGCGGGTGGCGCGCACACAGATTGGTTCAAAACGCACGTTCCAGATCAAACTCGGACACGGCCTCACTTCATCCAGAGCGCAAGACGACCTTTACCGTCACACGCCAGGTCTGATCGTACACGCCTACTCTAGCCGATTTTCATGCCAATGGGTGGGCCGCAGGCCCATAGCAACTCAAAACCCCACCCAACGGTCTTGTCTGACGGCGACGAGTCTTACAGTCTAGTCCACCTGCACGTCGCCGGAACCCGTGTGCACGGAAATCATGGGACCACCGCCGCGCACTTTGCCCACCACACTCTTCCTCGACTCCTGAATTCGGCCCTGCACCGTCGTAGTCACCGGATGGCCCAGCGTGACGGTTCCGGAATGCGAAGACGATGTCGACGTCGAAGGCGGCGTCGGAGGGCACATGCAGGGTGACGTTGCCCGAGCCGGTGCGGACGCTCCACATGTTCTTGGGCGAGCCCTTGCCGTGAATGTCGCCGCTGCCCGCCTCGGCACGGAATCCACCATTGATGCCGTTTACGGTGATGTTGCCCGAGCCCGTGCGGATGTCCACGTCGCCCGCACCCATTTCCTCGATTTCGATGTCACCGCTGCCCGCTTTGACCTTCGCGGGGCCGGAAAGTTCGTGGCCGCGGACGTTTCCCGAGCCCGTCTGGAAACGCATTTCACCGGTGAGGCGCGCCAGCTTCAAGTCGCCCGATCCGCTCTCGAGATCGACGTTGCCCTTCAGGCCTTCGACGGTTTGATCGCCGCTGCCGGTATGGGTACGAATCGCGGTGTTCTCGGGGACGGTGATTTCGTAGTCGACTGAGATGTTGCTGAGGTGGACGTAGTCGATGCGGATGCTGTTGCCGTTCTGCCGAATCGGAGGATTGTTCTGCAGTTCCTGCACTTCCGCCTTGTGGTCGCCGCCGAGCCAGGAATTGCTCGAGTGTATCTTGGCATGAATCGAGACCGTGCCCGCGGCCCCGTTCCGCACGGTGATGTCGCCGGAGCGAGTGAGCACTTCAAGGTCGACGGGGCCGTTAACCTGGAACGAACGGTCAAAGGTTCCAATGACGGAGCCGAAACCGGCCAGCGAAGCTGGCCAAAATAAAAACCAGCGTTCCAACGGCTCGATGGCGAATCAAAGAAGATAGTCATAGCGGTTCGACTCCATAACTAGACTGCGGATCTCAATCTCGGTCATGACCGTAGCGTCAGGGCTGTCGGCTTGCATCCGAGCGTAAGCAATCGACCTAATTCACTAGCTGCAGTAACCTCGCGCAATGGTTGCTCCGTTCGCAGGCCTGCTAAGCAGCACATCAGGCTTTCCTAGACCTGACACCTAAGACCTGAGCCTTTTCCTACTGCAGCACCACCTGGTCGCCTTCCTTCAGCCCTTGCAGCAACTCGGTCTTGGCGCCATTCGATATGCCGATGTCGACGGCGATCTTCTTCTTGCCTTCTTTGGCTTTCGGATCCGGTATCTCGACCGACGCCTTCTTATCCTTGTCGTAAATGATCGAGCCCTCCGGGATCTGGAGCACGTTCTTGTGCTCTTCGAGAATGATCTCGGCATTGGCCGTCATCATCGCCTTGAGGACGCCCTCGGGATTGTTGATCGAGACGCGCACCTCGAAGGTCGTGACGTTGTCTTTTTCGACGCCCATGGGAGAAATCTTGGTCACTTTGCCGGTGAAGGTCTTGTCCTTGAACGACTCGACTTTGATGCGGGCCGGCTGCCCCAGATAAACCTTGCCGATATCGCTCTCGTCCACTTTGCCTTTGACGTAAACCTCGCTCGTGTCGCCGAGCGTCATGACCAGCGTGGCCGTCGAGCCCAAGACCAGGATGGAGCTGACCGCGTCGCCGATTTCCACGTCCCGCGAAAGGACGATTCCGTCAATCGGCGACTCAATCGTGGTGTAACCCAACTGCTCTTCCAGTTGTTTCAGATTGGCGCGGTCCTGCGATACCTGCCCCTGGGCCTGGCCGATCTTGGCCTGCAAGACTTGCAACTGCGCCTTGGACACATTTTGCTTATTCAACGACATCTCGTAGTTCTTCTCCGCGTCGTCGAGCGCGGAAGCGGAAACCACTCCGTCCTTCGCCATGCCCTGGGCGCGTTCATAGGCGCGTTTCAGCAGCGGAACGTCGGGGCCCTCGGCGTCGACTTTGGCGCGCTCCAGGTCGGCTCGCGTGCCGTTCAAGCTGGCGCTCGATCCCTCCAATTGCGCGCGCGCCTGGTCGACCCGAGCCTGAATCTCTTCCTTGTCGAGTTCGGCGAGCACCTGCCCCTTCTTCACCTTGTCGCCATATTCGACGTAGAGCTTTTTCACGATGCCGCTGGCCTTGGACTTGATCTCGACCTTGGTGATGGGCTCGATCTTGCCCGTCGCCACCACGCTTTTCGCCAGGTCTCCCTTCTCGACCTTGGCGATTTTCGAGGCGTCGATCTTGGTGCCGCCGCTGGATGCGATCAGCGCGCCGGCAACCACCAGGATGAGAACGACTGCCGCTATCGATCCCCAGATGATTCGCCTGCGCCGCTTTTTCTTCGCGTTGCCATTGCCGTTACCTTCCACAGACCGCCTCCTGCTTGATTTTCAAATCTTATGAACTGGCTTCACCTGTTGTTACGGGAGAAACATCGGAATAGTTCCGCGAAAATTCTCAGCCTAAGTATCAGGGCATCGCTTTAGAAGCTGCGGAAAAAACAGCGTTTCGCGTACCAGGGCATCCCTTTAGCAATGCCGCACGTCATCGAGAACACAGTCCCGAAGGGACGAACCACCTTAGCCCAGCGCTTCAAGCGCTGGGAACAGTGGAACTGATGATTCAAGTCCCGGAGGGACGACCCAGTTCTCACACGCACACTTAGGGTCGCTCTGCCGCCCTACAGGCACTTAGACCCCCGGGGACCGAAAAAGAAAGCGAGGAATTGCGCGAGCACTTAAGCGTCAAGTCTTAAATTGTACCGCGAGCGAATTCCAAGAGCCGGTGATCGTGAACGTATTATCCCTTTGGAATGTTAGAATTAGAGTTCCATGATTGCATACGTGCTGCTGCGGGTGTTCGTCATCCTGCTCCTGGTGGCGGCCAATGCCTTCTTCGCCGCAGCCGAGTTCGCGCTGGTGACCGTGCGCGAAACCCGCATCCAGCAGTTGATCGCCGCCCACCGCGTCGGCGCCCGCACCGTCCTCAAACTTCACCAGCAACTCGGCCGCGTCGTAAACGGCGTGCAACTCGGGATCACCGTCACCAGCCTGACTCTGGGCTGGCTGGGCGAGCCGGTTCTGGCGCGACTGTTCGAGGTCTGGATCGGCAGCGTGCCGTACGCGACCCTCTACGCTCATGCCGTCGCCGTACCGGTGGCGTTTGCGCTGATCACCAGCCTGCACGTGATCCTGGGCGAACTGGTTCCCAAGTCGCTCGCCTTGCAACGAGCCGAGCGGGTGGCGCTGGCGGTCGCCGCGCCCATGGACGTTTTCCTGACCGTCACCGCACCCCTGACCATCGGCATGAGCCGCGCGGCCGGTTTTGTCCTGCGCGCCTTCGGGACACGCGAGGTCCGGCACGGCTCGGTTCACTCTCCCGACGAACTCAAGCTCATCGTAACCGCCGCCCACCACTCCGGCCAGCTCTCTCCCGCCCAGGAAGAGATGCTGCTGAACGCGCTCGAACTGGACAACATTACCGCGCGCCAAGTGATGGTGCCGCGGACCAGAATTTTTTCCCTGCCCTCCGACCTCACCATCGACGAAGCCCTGTCGCGCGTAGTCGACGAACAACACTCGCGCGTCCCGGTGTACGATCCGCAGCGCGGGCCCGAACATATTATCGGCGTGCTTTACGCCAAGGACTTGATGCGTTGGACGCGGCTGCGCTTAGGCCACATCGCCGCTCCTCCCGCTGCCATGCGCATTGCCCAGATGAAGATCGGCCAGATCATGCACGATGTGCTGGTGGTGCCCGAAACCAAGTCATTGCTCGACCTGCTCGGTGAATTCCAGCTGCGCAAGCGGCACCTGGCGGTGGTGGTCGATGAGTTCGGCTCCACCGCGGGAGTGATCAGCGTGGAAGACGTGCTCGAGCAACTGGTCGGCGAACTGGAAGACGAATTCGACGTCGCTTCCACGCAGCCGGTGGTTACCGATGCGAATGCGCCCCTCGTGCTCGACGGAGCGATCAACATTCGCGACCTCGAAACCCAATACGAGCTGAAGCTTCCGCAGGACGAAGGCTTCGAGACTCTCGCCGGCTTCCTGCTCTCCCGCTTGCAGAAAATGCCAGCCGGAGGCGAGGCGTTCGACTATGAAGGGCCGCCGTTTTGTCGTAGAAAAAATGGATGGCCATCGCATCGCCACGGTGAGGATCGAGCCCGTGCCCGCGCCCCAGCGTCAGCGACTCCGGTGCCGGCAGCTTCCGTGCAGCGAGCCGGAGACTAGCGGCTCACTGGTCGGCGGGTGGTGGAGCGAATCGGCAGATCCAGCCCCGGAGGGGCGAACCAGCTTAGCCCAGCGCTTCAGCGCTGGGAAGTGAAAGATCATGATTCAAGTCCCGGAGGGACGACCCAGCTCTTACGTGCACTCTGTAAGCCCTTGAGGACCAGACATCACCGCCTAAGGATTATTTGCAAGAGCTGCACTCCCTATGCCGCGCTACATAATCTCCCGCGTCCTCTACACCCTGCCGGTCATCTGGCTCGTCGTCTCCACCGTCTTCCTGCTGATCCACTTCGTCCCCGGAGACCCCATCCAGCAAATGCTAGGAGAAGGCGCGGCCGCCGGAGACATCCAGGCCGCGCGCCACGCCTACGGCCTGGATGTCCCGCTAGGCGAGCAATACCTGAATTACTGGCGAGGCGTTCTCCACGGAGATCTAGGTAAGTCGCTGCGCTTCAACCAGGGAGTTACAAGTCTGATAGCCCAGCGCTATCCCTTCACCTTGCAACTAACCCTGGCGAGTTTGTTCGTAGCGATTGTCCTAGCCATTCCAGCAGGCGTGCGCTCGGCCCAGCGCCGCAATCAATGGGATGACCGCGCCCTAAGCGTAGTAAGCCTCTTCGGCCTGTCGTTCCCAAACTTCGCGCTGGGCCCGGTGCTGATCCTGTTCTTCGCCGTCAAGCTAGGATGGCTCCCCGTCTCCGGTTCCGGCAGCATAGCCCACTTAGTGCTCCCCGCAATCACCATGGGCGGAGCGCTGGCCGCGATCCTAACCCGCATGGTGCGAACCTCAATGCTAGAAGAGTTAGGCCAAGACTACATTCGCACCGCCCGCGCCAAAGGCCTGCCCGAGCGCACCGTAGTCTATCGTCACGCCCTGCGCAACGCCATGATCCCAATCCTGACCGTCCTAGGATTACAATTCGGCGCGCTCTTAGCCGGAGCGATAGTAACCGAAACCATCTTCTCCTGGCCCGGCATAGGACGCCTAACCATCCAAGCCATAGCCAACCGCGATTACTATCTGGTGCAGGGATGCATTCTGGCGATTGGGTTGACCTATGTAGCCGTGAACTTTCTGACCGACTTACTGTACTCGGCGGTGAACCCGAGGATCAGGCAATAGCCCCGTGTAGGGCGGACACTCCTGTCCGCCGCCTTTGACTTTGATTTTTTCGAACCAAAAACGCCCGCGGGTGCCCCATCCTTGCGCGTTCTGTGCGCAAGGGTGGGATTCCACGGAAGTGTCCCACATGGGACTTTGTTGCACCCGATTTTCGGTGGCGCAGCGGTAGCTCCGCGAGTTACGTAAGCCAAAGATAACTGTGATGCTACGATCCCTCCGTGAAGTGCCGGGTGCCTCAGGTTCGCGCCCGTCCTCTGGGCGCTAACCTGGGCTTGCTCAAACCAACTCAACCACGACCCGCTGGCCCACCAGCGCCGCCGCCCGCTGCAAACTCGACAGCGTGATGTCGCGTTTCGGATCGAGAATACGGTCGACCTGGGAGCGGCTCGTCTTCAGCAAGACCGCCATGCGCGCCTTGGAAATCTTTTTCTTCTTCATGGTCTTGGCCAGTTGCAGACTACGACCTCTTTGATCGCCTGAGCCTGCGCTTCCTCAAAGATGTTTTCCTCTCCAAAGAAGTCGTCAATGCTCGACCCCATATTCTTTTTACTCATTGTTTCCTGCTCTTCTTCTTAGCCTCGAATTCCGGCGGACGCTCGTCCCCCTCCACCGGTGGATTGCCCTTCCCGACGCGCTTCAGAATGCGGGCGATCTTGGCAGGGTCGGCGCGGCGTGCTCGCGCCGTGAAGTACTCCTCCGTTCGCAAGGCAGAAATCTTCTCCGCCACCGCCACGTTGATCAGCTGATTCAGAGCCACACCCTCGGACTCAGCGAGCTTGCGTGCCTCATCCAGCAAAGACGGCTGCAATCGCAAGGCAAAATTGCTTCTTCTCATGGCATGCTCCCGGTTCGAATTACTTGAGTTCGAATTACTCATCTTCATCATTTGCCAGCACCCGGAGAAAATCTCCGGGACGCATTACCCGACAACCAAACCGACCAGCGACCGGGTTGAAGTCCCGTTGGTTAAAAGTCACGATCGCATCTGCGTGGCCGTTGACGGCGGTTTCCAAGACCATATCGTCATTCGGGTCGGGCAACGCGGGCCTCCAGCGAAACGCGAACGTCACGCGCTTGCCCACGAGAGCCAGACCATCGAGAACGTCAGCGACATCCTCTTCACTAGCCCCCGAAGCCCTCAAGTGCTCCAGTCGCCGCAGAACGGATTCGTACTCCAACATCAGCGGCACTGAGAGCAGCAATTCGAACCGTCGATCAAGTGCCGCCACCAAAATCCGACGCGAAGCGCCCGTATCGCTACGGAAAGCCGCGACCAGCACGCCGGTGTCAAGGACGCAAGCAAGCACATTATGATGATATTGCTGGCAATATCATCATGTCAAGCGAGGTGCTCCATGGTCGCGCGGTTTTTCGAGACATGGGATGCGTTCTCACTCCCGCAATCCGCTCCCTGATTTCTTCCAGTAACTCGCAAACAGAAACCAGTAAGGGGCGGACGACGGGGAACCCGGCCGCTAGGCCAACATTGCTCCTCACCTGCATTTTCTATATAAGTGAAGCCAAGTCGTAGCAGACCATGTCTACCCTCACCATCGCGCTCCCGCGAATCGCCCGCCACAATCCTTTGGCGGCTGTGGGCGCCGTGTTGGTGGCCATCTTCGCGTTCTCGGCAATTTTCGCGCCCTGGATTGCTCCGCAAGATCCGGCGCACATCGATCTGCCGAACCGTTTGCAGACGCCCTCGGCGCAGCATTGGTGCGGAACCGATGAACTCGGACGCGACATCCTTTCCCGCTTGATCTGGGGGGCGCGAATTTCCCTGTTCGTCGGCAGCAGCGTGGTGGCGTGTTCGCTTCTGCTCGGCCTCATCATCGGCAGTCTTGCCGGATACTACGGCGGAGGCATCGACCGCTTCGTCAACGTCGTGCTGATGAATGCGTTTCTTTCCTTCCCCGGCATTCTCATCGCAATTGCGTTTGTGGCCTTCCGAGGTCCCGGCATTTTCAATCTCGTTCTTGCCCTGTCGCTTGGCGGATGGGTGGGTTACGCTCGCCTGGTGCGCGCACAGGTGCTGGCCGTGCGCGAACGCGAATTTGTCGAAGCGGCGCGGGCGCTCGGCGCCGGAGATCTCCACATCGTGGTCAGGCACATCCTGCCCAACATTATTCAGCCGATCATTGTACAGGCGGCCATCGGCATGGCGGGCGCGGTTCTGGCCGAAGCGACCATGAGTTTCCTCGGCCTCGGTGTGCCGCCGCCCACCGCGAGTTGGGGATCGATGTTGAACGACGCCCGCTCGCACCTCTTCGACGCTCCTCATCTGGTGCTCTTCCCGGCGGTGACGGTGATGCTCGCGGTCCTCGCCTTCAATTTTATCGGCGACGCAATGCGCGATCTTCTCGACCCAAGATCCCGGATTGAAGCTGGGTTGTAATTTTAAGAACTGTTTACAAATTCGTAACAATCAAGAATTTTGTTATCCGTTAAAGTGGTCTTGAGTTGATGACCTTTCCCCTTTTTCCACGTCCAATTCAACGACAATAGATTGGGGAACTTTTTCCAGGCCTGGTTCGTATAAACAGACATCGAGGCGGGTTCGTATGAATAGACATATGGAACTGAAATTTCAAGTCGAATGCTTGCAGGATTTGGCGGTCGTGAGGTGCTCGGGACGCATGGTGCGTGGGGCAGCGCTCGACCAGTTTCGGCGCCGGATCGAACAGCTAATGGAGCAACTCGAACGTGTCCGGGTGCTGGTGCTGGATGTTTCGGCAGTCGAGCAACTGGATGCGGGCGGCTTGGGAACCTTGCTGCAGGTGCGCCGTTGGGCGGCGCAGAGATCGGTGAAAGTAAAGCTGGCGAACCCGCCGGTTTTCTTCCGCCGGCTGCTGGAGGCCACGCATCTCACATCGATGTTTGAGATTTCTTCCCTCAAAGAAGCAATCTGCATCTTGCGCGCGAACGAATGCCCGCCGCGCTACGCGGTCGCCTGAAGTGCCGGATTGAAGTGTCGCATTGAGGTATCGGACTTCCTGGCGCGATGCTTTATAATTCGCGCCCATGAAGCCCAACGTCAGCTGTCGGGTCTCAGTTGTTAGGTCTCAGGCCTGGCAGCTGAATTTCATTGAGCGGCAGCCCGCCTGGTCTCTCGGATTTTCATTCCCGCGCCAGCAATACCTCCGCCAATTCTTTTTGTGGGCGCCCGAGATTCTTGATCTCTCCCGATGGTCGAACTAGGATGACGCACCTAGCCCGCAAATTGCGCGTCACCGATTACTTCTCCCTCGGTTGGGGAACGATGGTGGGCGTGGGCTGGCTGGTGGTCATGGACGACTGGCTGCTCCGCGGCGGTCCGCTCGGCGGCATTCTTGGCTTCGCGATTGGCGGCATTCTTTTGCTGCCCATCGGCTATGTCTACGGCAAGTTGGTGATGGCCATGCCCGACGCAGCGGGCGAGGTCGCTTATACCGCGAAGGTTTTCCCGCGGCCGGTCAGCTTCTTTACCGGATGGATGATGATGCTCGCCTACTTTATTGTCTGTCCGTGGGAGGCCGTGGCCGTGGGTCGTATCGCCGGTTATATTTTTCCCGCGCTCGATTCCATCGAGTTGTATCGCGTGGCGGGAAAGCCGGTTTACTTGCCGCACCTGGCCATTGGGCTCGCGCTCACGGCACTGGTCACAGTGGTGAACTATCGTGGCATCCGGCTGAGCGCCACCTTTCAAAACTGGACCACGTTCGGCACGCTGGCGCTTTTTGTGGTCTTCGTTATCATCGGCGTCACGCGCGGATCGCCCGCCAATTTTCCGCCCTTGTTCACACACACTCCGTTTGTTTCCATTTTGCTGGTGCTGCAGATCGTCCCTTACTACATGACGGGATATGAATCGGTGACGAAGGCCGCCGAGGAAGCCAATCCACAATTTCGCGCCCAGGGATTCTCTCGCGCCATCCTTGCGGCGATCGTCGTCGGCGCCGTGTTCTACATCATCGTGATCGCGGCCGTGGGCTTCGTGGCGCCGTGGCGTCGTTGACCGGCGCGCCATTCATGACTGCGGTCGCCTTCGAACATGCCGTCGGCTCGCGCTGGATCGTGAGCATCATTCTGAGTGCCGCGTTGCTTTCGCTATTCAAAGTATTCAACGGAAATTTCATTGCCGCCAGCCGCTTGTTGTTTGCCATGGGGCGCCGCGGGTTGGTGGATGCGCGACTGGCCAGCGTGCATCCCCGGAATCAGACCCCTGCTGCGGCTGTGGTTTGGGTTGGCGTCGCCACGGCTTTGTGCATGTTTCTCGGCAGTGCGATTCTGGTTCCGATCTCCGAGGTCGGATCCGTCGCTTCGGCTACCGGATGGTTTGCGGTGTGCGCCGCCTATCTTTGCATGAAGCCCCGAATCGCCGACCGCTTGATCGCTCTGCTGGGGGCGTTGGTCGGTTTGGCGATGGTACTGATGAAGTTTGTGCCATTTGTGCCGGGAAGCTTTTCCGGTTGGGAGTGGCTCGTGCTTGGGCTCTGGATTATTCTGGGGACGTTCGTTGGCCACCCGCGGATTGGCCGCCCGCGCGGATGACAATTGATTTCACGGTTTGACGGTCTTTACGTTTGTGTCCGTACGCTTGGCTACGGTTCGACTGCCCGGCGCGAGGTGCGGTTTGGCGAGCGTCCCGGTGAGCATCCACGATTGCTCGTCACCACGGGCCAAAACGAAGTCGAGCCCGCTGCTTGGGGAATCGGTCCCACTTACCTGATAAATGCCGTCGCGCGATTCCAGTCTGCCGGCGGAGAGCTCCCAAACACCTTTCTTCAGATGGAGTTCTCCCGTAAACCGGTGAACCGGCAGAGGCACTGGGCGAGCCCGGAATTTCAATATGCGGCAGACTCCCCTTCCTCATTACGAACTGCAGTTTGCCGGACTGCGCCCGTAGCTCACGAAAGCTGTCTCCGGATCCTTCGACATCGAAATTCCCGTCGACCGTTCCGGCGATCCAGTCATCGTTCATCAACGTGCCCACCTGCGCCAGCGCAATGTCGTGCAACGTGCCGGCGCCGTGGTACCGCACGTTCGCCGTGGACGCGTCGTTGGTGGATGCATCGGGAGTCGACAGGTCATGATTCGACGTGGCATCTTTCGACAGATCCTGTTTCGACAGGTCATGCTTCGACAGATCAATGGTCCAGTTCCCCTGATGCGTGCCCTGCAGCAGTTGCGCGCGCAGAGCGGTTAGTGTGATCTTGCCTCGATCCACATTCACTTGTGTCGCAACCTGGGTAACGAGTACTTTGTTCAATCCGAACTGGTCAACCTGCAGGTTTCCGTGCGCCTGAATTGCGAGCAGCGGCGAAGGGCCCAGCGGCTGATTGGAATTGGAATTCAAGATGCGGTACCAGGGACGTTTGGCGGGATGCAGCGTAAACCATGCGGCGAGATCTCCAATCGAGAGCTGGTCGGCTGTGAGGTCGAACTGAAAGACACAGTTTGGAAGGGAGCGGAACGGAGCTGGAACTATTCCCGGAACTATGCCTGGCGGGGCGCAATGCCGAGGCGCCGTAACTGCACCGTTCCAATGAGTGCTGCCTGTGCGGGCGGAAATCTTCTGCATCAACACTGCGTCAGGCGCGAGAGTGACGGCTGCTGAGCTAATCTCGATCGGCGTATTCAGGCCGCGCATCTCGGCGCGCACGTTGCGCAATTGAGCGGTCCCCAGGATGGCGGGAGCGGCAAATCCCTGCCAGGGTCCGGAGACGCTCACATCTAACTTGGCCGAACCTTCTGCCGGTGGGCGCGTCACCGGCAAGGCCAGCACGTTCTCCAGACGGAACAGGTCTTTCAGTTCCATGTCGCCCAGCAGAAAAAAACGATAACCGGCAGCGGACACCCACCCGCCGGCGTTCACCGGCGCGGAGGCGTTCATGGAAAGTGCGACTGGCCCAATCCGCAGGTGAGTTTCAGCGGGCTCCGCGTCTTCTTCTTCTTTTGTCTTAGGGTGGCCGTGCTTGGCCTGCCGCGAATCGGCGGCCGCCATGGGTCCGCGAAACCATGGTCCGTGAAACCATGGTCCGTGAAACCAGAGCCAAGGGAATCGTGCCGAAGGCAACCTCATCCTCCCCCGCGTTCCCGGCACTTGACGAGAGGCGCACGTTGGTCGCCGAGCCGTTACCGGTCCATTTCGTCAAGAGACCGTGCCGCGCGGTGGAGACCCGGGACATCCCCGCCCGGCTGGACGGGCGAGGCGCCCGTCGCTCCACCGTCCTCTGGAGCGCTGCGCGTGGCGCGGAACTCCGCATTCAGCAATCCACTCGCCGTGAGATCGCCGGGGATCTGCTTTTTCGCCTGGCGCAGCAATCGCACCACGGAGTTCAGCGGCACCTTCTCGGCCTCGAGCGTCAGATCGTAATTGGGCACTTGGTGCACCAGGGACAACGTCCCGCGCAGGCGGAGCATCCCGTCGCCTACTGGCGATTCGCACAGCAGGTCGGCAAGTGTGCTGGTGATCGCGTTGTACTGTCCCGAGCAACCGGTTCCGAGGCGCACGTTCTCGCTGCCCGCAATGTCGTAGCGGTGGAAACCTTCGATTGCGGTCTCGCTTTCGATCTGCAGCGCTTCCGGAGTGCCCGATAACTTCGCCGTGAAACTTACTCCGCCGCGCCATCCCCGGTCTTTTCCGCTCAGCAACTTCGTGATCTGTCCGAGTTGCCCATTCTGCCATTGCACGGTGAGTTGCACCGGGGTCAACCGCAAGCTCGGAGCGCGCTGCCAGGTGGCGTTGATCTGGAGCAGCCCGGTATCGGTGAGATTAAAATCGGTGCGCACGGGCTCGGCCTTGATGCGCGCGGCCCAAGAATTCTCGGAGTCCTGCCAGAGCGCCACGTCGGCATCCATCAGCGCATAGGATTTCTTCGTCTGCCCAATCTTGAAATTGATGCGAGCATGGCCGGCTTCGAGATAGGGGAATGCCGGGCGCCGCTCGGAGGCGCGCTTTCCGGTCGGAGCCGCGGGAATTTGCGCGTTGCGCTCGATCAGGCTCGCCAGGTTCCAGCGGCCCTGGTCGTTGCGCACCAGGTTGATGCTGGGCTCGGTTGCGCTCAGGGTGGCGATCTCGAGCCGTCCGCGGAGCAGAGAACGAAACCGGATGGCGGCGGAAACTTCCTGCGCGCGGATCATCGGCTCCGCGCTAAACGCGGGATCGTCGTAGATGACGAGTCCCTCAAGATCGAAGCCCGGCCGCGGCAGAAGACGCAAGCGGACGTTGTCGAGTGCGACCCTGCGGCCGAGGGCGCTGCCGATGGAAATGGCAATCCGGTTTCGCAACCGGTACACGCCCGGCCGGAACAGAAACAGGACCAGCAGGAGGGCCGCGACCGCAGCCACTCCGCGCCTGGATCGCAGAGAGATTTCACCGCACGATCCTGAGGGTTCGCGACCAGCGCGTTTCGTCGAAGAAGTGAATGATGATGTGCGCCAGAAACCCCAGTCGGTCGCCTGCGCTGCGCATCTGGTACTGGTCGGGCGGAGTGATAAACGACCAGTAGATGAACATAGGACGGCCAATCACGTTTTTCCGCGGAATGAAGCCCCAGTAACGGCTGTCGTAACTCACGTCGCGGTTGTCGCCCATGGCAAAGTAGCTGTCCGGGGGCACGACGATATCATCCGCCTTCGATATGCGAAGGCAGTTCCTGTATCCATTTTTCGTTACGTACCCCGTACATTTCCGACGGCGGCACGGCAGGGAAGTTGTCGCGGTAAGGGTTGTAGTCCGCCAGTTTGTGCTGGACGTACGGTTCGACGAGTTTTTCGCCATTGCGATAGACGACGCCATCGCGCAGGTGGATGCGGTCGCCGGGAACGCCTATGATGCGCTTCACGACAAACAACCCTTGTTCCTCGGGCGACAGGAACACGACGATGTCGTCGCGGCGGATGTTGCGATAGGGCATCAGTGGCCCCATCCAACGCGTCGGCGGCGCGAACTGCTCGCGGTTCACGAATACGTGGTCGCCGATGAGCAGCGTGTCCTCCATGGAACTGGAGGGAATCTCAAACGCCTGCAGAACAAACGTGATGATGAACAGGCCGGTGACCAGCACTCCCGCCAGCGAGGCCAGGAATTCCACCGTCGTCTCGCGCGGCTTTTCGTCCGCAATGACTTCTTCTTCTTTTTTGGGCACGTTTGGCATCCGTCTAGAGGATTTCTTCTCCGCACACCTGCATCAGCCGATCTTCATCACCGCATCTTCCTCGATCGTTAGTCGCTGGTCGTCAGTCGTTAGTCCTTTGCGAGCCGTATCTTGCTAACGACCAGCGACCAACGACCATCGACTTTCACCGCACCAGCCTGAAAGTCCGTTCCCAGCGCGTGATCTGGAACAAGTGAGTCACCGCGTAGGCAAGGTGATAAAGTCTATCACCCACGGTTGGCGATCCCGGGAGGTCATTGTTCAAATTGCCCGACGACCAGTAAATCAAAAGCGGGCGTCCGATGATATTTTCGCGCGGCACGAATCCCCAGTAGCGGCTGTCCTGGCTGTCATCGCGATTGTCACCCAGAACAAAATAGTGGCCCTCGGGGATGATCAACTGGTGGTCTTCCACCAGCTTCGGCATTTCTTTCCACCATTTCGCATCCACTCCGTAGTCGGGAGAATCGGTGCGCGGAAAGTCGTCGCGATAAACATTGCGCAACGTGGTGATGTACTGCACGTAGGGCTCCTGCAGCGGAGCGCCGTTGATGTAAACGCGCTTGTTGATGAGGCGCAGACGATCTCCGGGCACGGCCACTACTCGCTTCACGAAGTCCTGCGCAGGATTCACGGGATAATGGAAGACGACGATGTCACCGCGCCGGACGTTGCGGTAAGGTAACAGCCGGTTCCACCCTGTGCTGCCGCCGTAGCAAAATTTATCCACCAGCAGGTAGTCGCCGATGAGCAGCGTTTGCTCCATGGATTCCGAAGGGATGGTGAACGCCTGCACTAGAAAGGTGACCACGAAAACGGCAATCACGATGGTTCCCGCAACCGACTGAATGGTCGCGGGCCAATCACCGGCGGAAATCTTCTCGCTCCACGACATAACAATTGGCGTTCAATGCCGAGCCCCTAAAGGGGCGTCTGACTTCGAAAGGCTTTCGGTATCGCTAAAGCGATACCCTGATACGAACCTAAATTCTTTATACGAACCTACGGCTCTTTCTAACTACCTGCGGCTCTTTATACGAACCTAGATTCTTCATACGAACCTGGGCTCTTCCGCAACTGGTTAAGACACGACTACGCGCGCCGCCGTCCTTCCCGGCATTTGGCTGCCTTGCGCCTGGCAATGTGGCGAGATGCTCCAGCACCTGGCGCGCCGCTTCCTGTTCGGCCCGTTTCTTGGTCGCGCCCTGGGCGCGCCCTACGAATTGCCCCATGGCCGGCGCCGGCAATCGCACCTCGACCGTAAAGGTCTTCTTGTGTTCCGGACCTTCCTCCTTCACCAGCGCGTAAACCGGCTGCGGTCCTCCTCTGGCCTGCAGCGCTTCCTGCAACGCGGACTTGAAATCCATGACCGGCATGGCGCTGGTTTCCAGTTTCATGTGGGCCAGTTCCGGCTCCACGATGGTGCGCACGATAAAGTCTCGCGCCACCGGCCACCCGCCGTCGAGATAGAGCGCCGCCAGGATCGCTTCCAGCGCGTCCACCAGCAGGCTGGCCTTGTTGCGGCCGCCACTTTTTTCTTCGCCGCGGCCCAGCCGCATGTAATGGCCAATGTCAAGCTGTTCGGCCACGCGCAGCAGGTGCCGCTGCCCCACCAGATGAGCGCGCAACTTGGAAAGGTGCCCTTCCTGGAATTCAGGAAAGCGATGGAACAGCGCCTCGCTAGTGACCAGCCCGAGCACGGCGTCTCCGAGAAACTCGAGAATTTCGTTGTCGCCACTAGACGACTTGCTAGACGATCCGCTGCCAGACGAACCGCTGCCCGCGCCCAGCGCCTCCACCTCG
Organism: uncultured Acidobacteriaceae bacterium; assembly: GCA_963725245.1. Classification (GTDB taxonomy): domain Bacteria; phylum Acidobacteriota; class Terriglobia; order Terriglobales; family Acidobacteriaceae; genus Acidiflorens. The sequence continues at coordinate 36,075 of CAVRYC010000005.1, forward strand.
CGCGCTTGCGAGCTGTGAGTAAGCGCCTGATCGAGCAGTTCGCGGCGCTGGAAGTGGTGACCCAGGCTTTCTTCCAGCGCCATGATTTCGCGTGACTTCATCACAAAGCGGGGCCAATGACCATTGCCCAATGCCCGACGAGCGACGATCGATAATCGACGATCGATGATACCGCGACCCGAATTTTGGTAGAGACGAGGCTGGCCTCGTCTCTACAGAAGCGGCGGTCAGTTCTTTGGCGGGCTCTGCGGTTGGGACGGGGCCGCGCCTCCGGTGAGCTGTTGCAAGCGGTCGCGTTCGCGGCGCGCCGGGGTCCCAATCACGGTGTTGTCCTGCGTCATTTCCACGGCGCGGTTGGCCACCTTGAGCGCCTCCGGATATTTTCCCTGCTTATCGAGCGCCAGCGCCAGGCGGAGAACGTCTACGGGAGCCGGGTCGCTGGCGTAGGCGTCGATGGCCTTCTGCAGATACTCCTGCGCGGCCGCGTAATTCTCTTTCTTGAACTCAATGGCGCCGAGAATCGAATACGCGTTCGAGCGCAGAAACGCCTTGTAGACGTCGATCTTCTCCTGCGGCGTGCCCGCGGGGACGCTGATGTCGGTGTCCACCGTCTGCAGGGCCTTTTGTGCCATCGCGCTCGCTTCGCTGAAACGCTGATCTTTGTCGATATCCGCGTCGCGCGTTCTCTCGCCGATTACCTCGGCGACCGCTACCAGAGCCTCGGGATGGTCCGGGTCAAGGCTCAGCACTTTGCGGCCCATGGCTTCGGTCTTCTCCGCGTTGTTGGCATTCTGGTAGAGGCGCATCGCGTTCTGATAGAGCAGCACGCGAACTTCACTGTCGGGGAATTTGCTGGCAAAATCGTCAGCCGCCTTCTCCGCCGCGGCAGGATCGGTAGTATTTGCCGCCGCCGCCTTCCAGGCATCAAACTCCGGCTGCGTCTTGGTTTGCGGTGGACGCTTTGCCAGTGGCGACGTTGCGCCCTGCGCCGGTGCCGCTTGACCCGCTGCTGGTGGGTTATGCGGCGCCGCTTCTCCGCTGTTCCGGGCCTCGGCCCAAATCGCGATGCTCAGTATTCCTAGAATGACTGCTGCTCGCTTCATGATCTCTCCCCTAATGCGAAATTCAAACTTAAGATCTGCTCCCACCTGTAGAGACGGGGCTTGCCCCGTCTCCGGAGACTCGCCGATCCGCATCTCTAAAGAAATTTATTCCGGCTGCTTCGCCACCGGAGGCTCATAGGGCTGTTCCAGACCCCGCTGCGCCGCCAGCTTCGCTTCCGGAAGCGCTCCTCCGGCCGCGTTCAGCGCCGCCCGATACTGGTCCAGGGCGGCGTCCCGATTCTCCTTCAAATCAAAAATTCGGCCAAGATAAATATGAGACCAGGCGATCACCTTAGGTTCATGGGCCGTCTGCAAAGCTCGTTCAAAGTAGGTGAGCGCCCCTTCCATGTCCCGATTGGCGGTGGCAACTTCCGCCAAAATGAACAGCGCGCGTCCCGAATCTTCCTTCTGCTCATCGAGCGCCTTTTGCGCCAGTTTCTTCGCCGTTTCCGGATCGCCCGCCGCCAGTCGCCGCTCCGCGTTCAGCAGCAGGTTGCCGTTCTGGGGACGCGCCAGGTGCAAAAGCTCGGGCGCCGCGTTGCTCGCGAACTGGATCTGGGACGCCCGCTTCATTTCTTTGCCGACTTCAATCGAGCGGAGCAGGTCATCATAAGCGTTGCGCATGCCGGCGGGATCTTGCTCGAACCTGCCCAGCGCGTCGTAGAAATAGCGCGTCAGGACGTACCCTTCCTTGTCGGCTTGGTCGACGCCCTGGGCCCGCTCCGCTTCCGGAATTTTGCTCAAGCGCTCTTCAATGGCTCGGATCAGGCATTCGTTCACCAGCAGCGAAATGTTGCTCTTGAACGCCTCATCCATTGGAGCGCCCTGCACGGCGCCGAGCAGCGGTTCCAGACGCTCGAAGGCGCCGCCGTATTTCAACGCCAGGGGATCCAGAAGATAATGCAAATACGTGTGCCGAATCTGCTGTAGCTTGATCGCCGTCCCCGAGGTCGGCGAAATCACGACGTAGTAATCCGACGCATAGTTGCGCGCATTGGTCTGCCCCGGCGCGCCCATCGCATCCAGGTAGATGGTGAACTGGCGTCCCAAGTAACCCGCCGCTGCCATCTTGAGATAGATCTCGGTGTCGAACGTCATCTTCGCCAGCGGATCGTGATAGATCTCGGTCAATTCCTTGTAGCGCTCGCGGTGCCGCTCCCAGATGGCGTGCAACCCAATCTTCTGGTAGAAGGCTTGCATCAGCGGCACCATGTCCGCCACCACCTCCGCATCGGGCGGCAGTTCCGTCTGCGGCACTTTCAATGCGAAAGCCGGCGGATTCTCCAGATAAAGCGCCAGCGATACATAATGGGACAGGTCGTGAGCGGGCTCCGCCGCCTGGTGCTGCCGGTAGAATGAGCACATCGGACCGACCACGTCCTGCGCGGCGGCGGTGTCTTGCACTGCCTTGCCCACCTCCGACCGGATCTGCGCCCGCAGCGGGTCGGAAACGTTCAGCTCCTGGTCAAAGCCGCACGTGTTGATGGCGGTCAGCACCGTGAACAGCGTCTCGCTGGTTTCCAAAGACACCTGCGGCCGGTTCTGCGCAAAGCCGGACGCCACAACCAGCACGACCGCCAGGCTCAGAGCGAGCGTCAGTCGCACGGGTTGTCCCAGGAAGTCCCTTCGGATATCAGGCATAGACGGATGCGCTAGAAGTAGTGTACGAACTGGTCAATTTGCGGTCAATCCGAGAGCGATGAAAATGCGTAAAACGCCTCGTGTGGGGACGGGCCGTGCGGGGACGGGCGCCCTCGCCCGTCCAGGCCGAGCGAAGCTCGGCGGCAGCCTGGAGTCTACTGCCGCAGAAGGTTCTTAGCGATGAACAGCACGTTCGCTGGGCGCTCGGCCAACCGCCGCATGAAGTAGGGATACCACTCGGTGCCGAACGGGATGTAGACGCGCACGCCCCAGCCATCTTTGACCAGGCTCTGCTGCAGGTCGCGCCGGATGCCGTGCAGCATTTGAAATTCAAAAGCGTTGCGCGGAATGTTCTCCCGGGTCGCGAAGGCCTTGGCTTCTTTAATAATGGCCTCGTCATGGGTTGCCAGCCCATGATAGACGCCGCTCTTCATCAGGATCTTCATCAGCTTCACATAGCTGGCGTCAACCTCGGACTTCTTCTGGAAGGCCACCTCTTCGGGCTCTTTGTATGCGCCTTTGCAGAGCCGTATGCGGATGCGCTCGGAGAGCAACTTCTCGATGTCGGCCTCGGCGCGCCGCATATACGACTGGATCACCGCTCCCACGCTGTCCTCGTTCCCCGGAACCCGGTGGAGCTCGTGAACAAAGTCGAGCGTACGCTGCGTGTGTGCCGACCCTTCCATATCGACGCGAATAAAATTCCTGGGCGACATGTGGGCCGCCTTGGCGACCAGCCCGCGGACGATGTCGTAGGCCAGGTTCTCGTCCACGTCCAGGCCCATGTGGGTGAGTTTTACGCTGACATTCGCGTTCAGCTTGGCGGCGGCGATTTCGTCGAGCAGATGGTGATAAAGCTGCGCGCTGGCGCGGGCTTCCTCAGCGTTGGTGACATTCTCGCCCAGATTGTCGATGGAGACGCTGGCGCCAAATTGATTAACTGCGGTGGTGGCGCGAATTGCGTCCGCAACCTCTTTGCCGGCGACGAAGCGGGCGGAAATGCGCTGGCCAAAGCGGCGGTGTTCGGCAACGACGCGCAGCCACCGGCTTTCCGACAGCGCAATGAACACTGCCCTCAGCATGGAAATTTAAGACCGGTCCGTGATGGCATTGGCGTGCCCCTTCTAGCGGGGTTACCTCCCGGTAATGTAGCCTTCCAGATCCTGAATAGTTTGCGCCTGACCCGAGATGATCCACTTCACCAGATCGCCAAGCGACACCACACCCACTACCGTGTCCTCCTCCAGAACAGGCAGATGACGAAAATGATGCTTGGTCATGATGGCCATGCACTCGTCCACTGTGTTTCGCCCAACCACGAAGATGACCGGGCTGGTCATGATCTCCTGGACCAGAGTCTCTTTCGAGGATCGGCCTTGGAGAGTGACTTTGCGGGCATAGTCACGTTCCGACATGATGCCAACCAGCTTGTTATTGGATATCACCAGCAACGCACCTATACCCGCTTCAGCCATCTTCTCGATCGCTTCATAGACAGACTGGTCGGGCGTTACGAACAGGACTCTATTGTCGGTCTTCCGCTTTAACAGCGATTCAATTGTGTCGGTAAATTGCATGAGGAATCTCGTGCGGGAGAACCATGAGCGACAGGTTCTCGGTTGCCTAAGGAGGTTCTGATTAAGTCCCCGGGGTCCTCCCTGCACCCCTGTGTACCCTGTGGTTAATGCCTCTAGCCGACACTTAATCAGAGCTTCCCTAAGGTTTCGTGACGATAGGGCTGTCTACTCAGGCATTTCTTAGCGCGTAAACTTAGCGCGTAAACAATGAGTCGCGCCCACCCATACTGCGTCGTCTTGCGGTGAATGCCAAAACCACAATCATAGTACACCGATCTCACCTTTTAGCGACATCGTGAAACGATTTTTTCGGGAGCGCGTTACGGTCTGCCCTCCGCACAGCGCTGCCGGCATTGCCTTCCATTGGTGGCAAGTGCGCCCGACCCGGTCAGAGGGGCATGATCATATCTAACTAAAGTTTCACGGGGCCGTTTCGTACCGGACTTTGGATGGCAAGATACAGTTTCAAGGGGATTTGGCCGAGCTAAGCTGCCGCTTATGCTGGCACCAGCAAAAATCAACGGAGGTACAACATGCTTGGCTGGGTCATAACGTTCTTTGTAGTGGCGCTGATCGCGGCGGTCTTGGGCTTTACCGGAATAGCCGTTGCGGCGGCAGGTATCGCGAAGCTGCTGTTTGTGGTTTTTCTCGTGCTCTTTTTGGTCTCACTCGTCGCCCATTTAAGCCGAACCGGCAGCAGAGTCTAGGCTGCCTGCGCGGGCTCGGTTGGGACCGCCACGGAGTCGGATGGCTCCTGTTTTTTCTTGTCATGCAGTATAAGGAGACGAAACTCATGAAACTCGCCAGATGGATAAGCACAGCAGCTCTATCGTTGTTTCTCGCCACATTCCTCCTCGGCACAACGGCTTTGATCCAGGCACAGGATCAGCGCGATGAGGCCAAACCCGCTGAGCCGGACAATCACCCTGCGGCAACCAAACCGTCCAAAGATGAGCCCGCGCCGCGTTCGGAAGAGGCGAAGCCCTCAAAGCAAAATGAGGACAAGCCGGCAAAGCAGGACGATGCCAAATCACGACAGCGAGAAGAAAAGGCCAAACCACAAGCCCAACAAGAGCGGAGAGGCACACCACGGACAATCTAAGCGGACAATCGATGGAGCACGCGCAAAACACTGGCGAGCGGCGTGGAGGTCGAATTCCAGATGACAAGTTCCGCGCCAGCTTTGGTCGCCAACACGCATTTGCGATGCGGCGCACCCAAACATGGTCCAAGGCCAGCCTACTTTTCAGTACGGCGGCTACTCCTTCACCTTGGTTGATGAGTGGCCTGCAGACTGGGCCTATACGGATCAATGTTACATCGACTATATCGACGGCGAGTACTTCCTCTTCGATCTGGCTCACCCCGGTGTGCAGCTCGCGATTGTTGTAGTGCTGTAGTTGGCGCCGCAAAACCGGTCGCTAAGCAAGACGGCCTTCCTCATGCGATGATCTCGCAGCGTGGAAGGCCGCTCTCACATTAGCTTTGCGAAGGGCCGGGGTGCCTTATTGAAGGTGACTTAGGACCGGCCGACGGTGAACCTAGGCGGCCGGGACTTCGTTCGTGGAGTCACACAGCTTCTTGGCCGGAAGGAAAGAGTTCCCAAGGAAGTGGCCTCACTGCTGAACTTGGAGCACGCTGAACTTGAGCACTAAGACCGTGGATCTTGCAACAAGCGAATGTTCTTTACCCCCGCGACGAACGACAGGTGTTGCCTGTCTGAAAGTTGACCCCGGGTTGCCTTGCTGCACGAGGGCGAAAGCTCAGGCTGATTGCTCCCAGCCTGGGATTGCGCCCATGTTTCCGGCGGTCTCGTCTGCCTCTACCCGGCGGATTCTCCTTTTCGGAAACAGCACATCCCGCATCTTCATCTTCGCTTTGTGAAGCTGGGATTTCGAATTTCCGATGGAACACTCCAGAAGCTGAGCAATCTCGTGATGCTGATATCCTTCAACCTCGTGAAGGTCGAAGATCTGCCGGCATCCCGCGGGAAGTTCCTCGACGGCCCGGCGCAATGCGATGCGGTCGATCGCCCCGCTGAGGCTGGGATCCACTTTCCCGACCTCGCGTTTCAGAGAGGCCGAGTCCGTGGATACGGGTTCGTCCAGAGAAACTAGCGGCGGAGACTTTCGGCGGCGCAATTTCATCAACACCGTATTCACAGCGATCCGGTGAAGCCAAGTGGAGAAGGCGGAATCGCCTCGAAACGAGTTGACGCTGCGAAACACCTGCATAAAAGCTTCCTGAGTCAGGTCTTCCGCGTCAGCCACATCTCTTGTCATCTGCAGACAAACCGAATACACGCGCTTTTTGTGCAACTGGTAGAGCGTGGCAAAAGCCTCTTCTTCGCCACGCTGGGCGCGCTGAACGAGGCTGGCTTCTGAATCATTCCGCTGGCTTTTATCCCGAACGGGAATGGTAGTTACCGGAGGCAGGTTGGTTGATATGCCGCGGATATCACGCAAGTGGCCACGGTAGTCTCCTTGGATCAAAACGCATGCCAGATTTGCTCTCCATGAATCGCGGAGATGCATTAGAAGACTAGCGAAGCGACGCACCCTAACCCATCAGGGCGCTCCTGTAATCGATTGTAGAAATTGCTGTACTTGGGGACAGAACTGTCTCGCACAGAAAGTCGACAAAGGGACCGAGCCTGGAAACATTCTTTGTGTCGCCGCCAGTCCGCATCCGCGTAGAACATCCAGGCGGTTGTGGACGGCGTAGGAGCACTGCTGCGCGAAGAAACATACCTCCCCAACTGAGGGACTAGTCGGCAGCCGCAGCGGACGTAACCTCCGCTCGTTCCGGTAGAGGCATGGTTACGAAAATCAGCGGTTCCGGGTGCGCAGCGTTGGATACTAAGCTGACCGCCAAGTTCGCGAATGCGTTCCCTCATGCCCGCCAGTCCCACCCCGGTGTTCGTTCCATCCGTCCGAAAATTCTCCAACAATTCCGGTGGGACGCCTTTTCCGTAGTCTCTCACCTTAAGAAGCACCCGGTCAGGGTAGAGCTCAAGGGCAACCTCAGCCTTGGCACTATTGGAGTGGCGGTGGATGTTGGTCAGACTCTCCTGCAGGACCCGGAAAAGCCCGAGCGCCACGGGCTTGGGCAGACGGCCCGCATCTTCGGGCAAATCTACTTTCACTTCAATCCCGCTGCGCTGCGCAAATCCTTCCAGGTACCATTTTGCCGCCGACGAAAGCCCAGCTTCGTCCAAAAGCGGCGGATGCAGCAAATGCGAAATCGTCCGCGTTTCAGCTATGGATTGATCCAGGAGTTGAACTGCTTCCGCCAGCAGACTGTCCTTGCGCTGGCTGGCAAACATCTCCAGATTCATCTTCACACCCGCCAGATACTGTCCCAGACTATCGTGCAGCTCGCGGGAGAATTTCCGGCGTTCCGCGTCCTGCAGTTGGAGCAACCGGCCGGCGAGGCGGCGGAGGGATTCCTCGCTATTCCGGGCAGCCTGTTCCGCGCCTTCACGCGCCTCAAGTTCGGCGGACAACAGCCGGTAGTGGAGGGCGAGCAATGCAAGCGCCAGGATGAACGCGACCGCCAAGATAATAACGGTCAGAATAAACAAGCGATCCGTGGCCTTTCCCCGGATCTCAAAGAGGTGCTGTTCTTCTGCGCGCATCTGCTGCGTGACGGAGGTTATCTCGGAATTAAGCGAAACGCCCCGCCGATCGAAATCGGCTTGCCCCTGCCTGTTCTCAGGCTCTTGCTTTTTCAGTTGAACCGATTCGCGAAATAACGCGACTCTGCGGTCGATTGCGTCTTCCAGGCGCGAGCAAAGCTCTTGCTGCTCTGAATTGTCCCGGATCAGATCTCGAAAGCGTTGGATCTTGCCGGGAATCTCGGGAGCCGCTGCCTCAAACTCCCTCAGAAAATCGTCGTTCCCGGAAATCACATAAGCGCTTCGTGCCCGTCCCACCCTTACAACCGCCGCATCGACGTCGCCCAGCGCGGCCTTGACCTCAAGGGTGTGAATCACCCACTTCTCACTTGCCAGGAGGCGGTTGATGGTGATGTAGGCAGCCAATCCGCTCAGGAAGAGCAGAATCACCGCTGATGCAAAAGCCACTTGCGCTTTCTTGCGTGGTCCCATGGTTCGGAGGGGCAAACTAACAGAAGACAAACCTAACAATTGTCGCTGTGCTTGTCCACAACTTCTGGCAGCCGCCGACGCGCATCGAGTCCGGCCGCCCTGGTGGAAGTGGACGGGGACGACGCTGGCCAATCGCCGATCCGCCGTTGAAGAAAATTCTTACATTTCGAAGGCCCCAAAGTAATCGGCCGGAGCCTCACTTTTGGCGTTCCCGTCCATCCATGGCACAGCGCCCTCACGGTACAGGATCTCCTGTATTTGCTGCGAGACATTGAACAATTAGACTAGATCGAGTAATAGTAGGACGGGTAGATCGGCTCCCGCCCAGAAGCTCGGTGATCCCTGCGTGCGAAGTTGATCCGGAGGCACTGCAAAATGAGTACGGCGATGGTACCGAACCGGGTTGAGACGCCGGTAGCGCCGGTCCTGCATGGGGGCGAATCCGACCACCGCGCCCACGCGGTGCAGTTCTACACGGATGGCGCGTTCCTTATAGATGAATTGAGCCGTTTTATCGGCACCGCTCTCGTGGCGGGGGATGCTGCTGTTGTAATCGCCACCAAGGCGCACCGGGAAGGGCTCGCCCAGGGGCTGCAATCTCGAGGTTTGGATATCGCGAGGGCGATCGAACAGGGCCGCTACATCGCTTTAGACGCGGCCGAGATTCTGACAAAGTTCATGCTTCACGCCTGGCCCGATGCCGCGCTTTTTACCGAGGTCATCGGAAGCGTCTTGGGGCAGGCCGCAGCAGCGGCTGCCAAAGGAAAGAATCCTCACATTTCCGTGTTCGGGGAGATGGTCGCTCTATTATGGGAGCAGGGCAATCCCGAGGGCGCTATACGGCTCGAACAACTCTGGAACAACGTGGCGCGGATGTACCCTATGTCCCTCCGTTGCGCCTACCCCATGAGCGCCTTTGACCGCGAAGAGCACGGTGACTCATTTCTTAAGATCTGCGCGGAACACTCCCATGTGATTCCGGTCGAAAGCTACACCGCCCTCGTCAGTGATGAGCAGCGTCTACGCAGCATCAGTCACTTGCAGCAAAGGGCGCAGGCGCTCGAGAGCGAAATGGCAGAACGCAGGCAAGTCGAGGAAGCGTTGCGCCGTACCCAGGCTCAACTGGAATCCTTGGTCGAGCAGCGCACAACCGCGTTGCGACAGCTCTCTTCACGGTTGCTCAGTTTGCAAGATACAGAGCGTCGCCGGATTGCGCGCGAGCTCCACGATAGCCTCGGGCAGTATTTGGTCGGTTTAAAACTCAACGTGGAGATGATCAGACAATCGCCGGAGTGCGAAGAATTGTGGTCGGAAGCGGAACAGTTAATGCAGCAATGCATGTCTGAAGTGCGGACTCTTTCCTACCTGCTCCATCCGCCTACCATGGACGCGGCGGGGTTTGCTTCGGCGGCTCGTTGGTACGTGGAGGGCTTTGGCCAGCGCAGTGGAATCAAAGTAAGCCTGGATGCGCCCGACGATCTCGGCCGCTTGCCGGACGCCATCGAACTGGCGCTCTTCCGCGTGCTCCAGGAAGCATTGACCAATGTGCATCGGCATTCGGGCGCTTCCGAGGCTCACGTCTTAATCCGGGAAGATGCCGGGCAGGTAGTCCTGGAGATAAAGGATAACGGACGTGGAATACCGAAAGAACTGCTCAGTCATTTTCGTGCGACGGGGGCGGGGATGGGCGTCGGCGTTGCTGGTATCCGCGAGCGCGCCTGGGAGCTAGGGGGAAGTCTGGAGGTTGAATCGGACAGCGGTGGCACGCGGGTGCGGGTCAGCATACCCGTCACCGAGACGGTTTAAAACTAAACCCAAAACATGGACCGGAGGGCAGGCCATCGGTCGCGCTGGCGGCGAGCGACGAGCCATAGACGTAGACGGTCGTATTAAAATGAATCGCGATTGCCCCCTCGCCAGAGCGAGCAAGCCCTATGACAGTTCGCATTTTGGTGGCGGATGACCATCCTGTGGTAAGGCACGGGCTAAGGACTTTGCTCGGCAGTCGTCCGGAGTGGGAAATTGTTGACGAAGCAGAAGATGGAATTCAAGCCGTGGAGAGGGCGGAGCGCCTGAAGCCCGATGTCGTCGTACTCGATGTCAGCATGCCAAAAATGGATGGACTGGAAGCTTGCCGGCGGATCCGGAAGCGGCTGCCGAAATCGGAAGTCCTGATTGTCACGCAACACGACTCTGCGCAAATGATGCGTGAGGCGTTGAGCGCTGGCGCCAGAGGGTACGTGGTAAAGTCCGATGCCGCCAGGGATTTACTGGCGGCGGTGGAGGCGGTGAGCCAGCATAGATTTTTTTCTCTCCGCCAGTCTGGGTCGGTCGGCGATTCTAAATGACGGACCGTGCGGCCCTATTGCTCGAGCGCCGCTTTCCACGCTTGCGTAGCTCGGATAAATATCCAGAACTTACGTGTTTTTGTCAGACCTATGGCCTCTCCTTGCTTGGCGCTTGAATGTTAAAGTAGGCGAAAATCGATTGCACCCCTCGATTGCCCCCCGATTGCACCTATGTACAGCAGATCAAAGGGGCGAGTATAGTGACTCGGACACCGAGTGCGTCTCGTTCCAGGAGGCTCGCCATGTCAGGTCGCATGAATCCAAAGTAAATGCCCAGCCCATCTCCAATCATTGTGTGGCCTGGCCGGCCTTATCCCCTGGGATCAACCTGGGACGGCGAGGGGGTCAACTTCGCGCTCTACTCAGAGCACGCGGAGAAAGTGGAGCTTTGCCTGTTCGACATTTCGGGGAGACGTGAGACTCTTCGCGTCCCGCTTCCCGAGCAAACTGACATGGTCTGGCACGGCTACTTGCCGGAAATTCGTCCCGGCCAGTTGTACGGATACCGGGTCTATGGCCCTTATGCGCCGCGAGCAGGGCCATCGTTTTAATCACCACAAACTTCTTCTCGATCCCTATGGCAAGCAAATTCAAGGAGCCATGCACTGGACCGACTCGCACTTCGGATACAGGATCGGACACAAGCAAGAGGACTTGTCTTTTGATCGCCGCGACAATGCCGCTGGCATGCCGAAGAACCGAGTGATCGACTCCGCTTTCACCTGGGGAGCCGATGCCCCGCCCAGGATTCCCTGGCACGAGACCTTGATTTATGAGCTCCACGTCAAGGGATTCACCATGTGTCACCCCGATCGTTCCGGCCCACTTGCGGGGAACGTATGCGGGTCTGGCAACCGCTCCTGTAATCGAATACCTCACGCGACTGGGAGTGACCGCGATCGAGCTCATGCCCGTGCACAGCTTCGTCGACGACCGCCAACTCGTGGAACGCGGCCTCCGCAACTACTGGGGTTATAACTCGATCGGATTTTCTTGCGCTCGAGCCTCGTTACCTTGCGACCAACTCCATCCGCGAATTCAAGACCATGGTCAAGACCCTGCACTCCGCGGGATTGGAAGTGATTCTCGATGTCGTCTACAACCACACCGCGGAAGGCAATCATCTCGGTCCCACGCTCTCGCTCAAGGGGATCGACAACAGCACCTACTACCGCCTCGTACCCGACAATCCCCGCTATTACATGGACTACACCGGCACTGGAAACACGCTGAACATGCAGCATCCACGCGTTCTGCAATTGATCATGGACAGTCTGCGCTACTGGGTTCTCGAGATGCACGTGGACGGCTTCCGCTTCGACCTGGCCGCCACTCTCGCCCGCGAACTGCATGAAGTCGATCGCCTGGGGGCATTTCTCGACATCATCCATCAGGATCCCGTGCTTTCGCAGGTAAAGCTGATTGCCGAACCCTGGGACCTCGGCGAAGGAGGCTATCAGGTCGGAAATTTTCCCGGTGGGCTGGGCGGAATGGAACGATCGCTATCGCGACACCGTGCGCTGCTTACTGGAAAGGGGACGGAGGCCTGCGTGGGGGACCTGGCTTATCGCATTACCGGCTCCAGCGACCTCTATGCGCACAGCGGCCGGCGTCCCTACGCCAGCATTAATTTTGTCACCGCGCATGACGGCTTCACGCTTGCAGGATCTGGTCAGTTACAACGAAAAGCACAATGAAGCCAATGGCGAAGAAAATCGCGACGGCAACAACAATAATCTCAGCTGGAATTGCGGCGCAGAGGGTCCGACTGAAGATATCCAACATCCAGGCTCTGCGCGCCAAGCAAAAGCGGAATCTGCTGGCAACGCTGCTGCTGTCTCAGGGCGTCCCGATGATGTATGCGGGGGATGCCATCGGCCATACGCAAATGGGAAACAACAACGCCTACTGCCAGGACAATCCGACAAGCTGGCTGAACTGGAATTTGCAGCCTCAAGATCGCGACTTGCTGGCGTTCGTGCAGCGCATGATCAATCTGCGCAAGCGGCATCCCGTATTCCGCCGCCGGCGTTTTTTCCAGGGCCGCCCGATCAAGGGTGCAAGTGTAAAAGATGTGTTGTGGCTCAATCCTGGCGGCAATGAGATGAGCGAAGACGAGTGGCGCGATCCTTCGCTTCACTGCCTGGGAATGTTTCTCTCCGGTCAGGGACTGGATGAAACTGATGAACGCGGCCGGAAAGTCGGCGACGAAAACTTTCTCGTGCTTCTCAACGCTCACCACGAAGATGTGGGATTCACTTTGCCGGCGTTCCGTTCCGGTACTCGCTGGAGCGCATGGATGGACACCTCTCGAGAAGGTGGATTGCGCCCCGCCGAAACCTATGACGCAGGCGCAGCCTATCCGTCTGCAGGCGCGCTCCATGGTCGTGTTGCTGGAGCGCCGCAGAATCGGCAAGAAGGAAGAGCCGAATGAAGCGCCGTTATAGACATGCCGTTCGGCGCCGAGTGCCGTGACGACGGAAGCGTGCGCTTTCGTTTGTGGGCCCCGGCGGCTCGTCAGGTGGAGCTCTGCCTTGGCGATGTGAACCGACGGCTATACGCTTCCTCTGGACCAGCGCGATAAGGGTTGGTTCGAGTTAGTCACCGATGCGGCCAAGCCTGGGACTCAATACCGTTTCCGGATCGATGATGGGCAGAAAGTCCCCGATCCAGCTTCACGGTTTCAGCCCCGGGACGTGCACGGCCCCAGCGAAGTTATCGACCCCGATGCTTTCTACTGGCACGATCACGACTGGCATGGCCGTCGGTGGGAAGAAGCTGTCATTTATGAATTGCATGTTGGAGCCTTCACCCCGTCCGGGACTTTTCTGGCCGTGTGCGAGCGGCTCGACTATCTCGCGGATCTGGGAATCACTGCCGCTGGAGTTGATGCCGGTTGCCGACTTTCCCGGCCAGCGCAATTGGGGTTACGACGGCGTCTTCCCTTTCGCTCCCGATAGCACTTATGGCCGACCCGAAGATCTCAAAGAGCTAGTTCAAAGCGCCCATGAGCCGCGGAATCATGGTTTTGCTGGATGTCGTTTACAACCACTTTGGCCCGGAAGGAAATTATCTCAGGTGTTACGCTCCACAATTCTTTACCGATCGGCACCATACTCCTTGGGGCGACGGCATCAACTTCGATGGCTCTCGAAAGCCGGGCCGTCCGTGACTTCTTCATCCACAATGCACTCTATTGGCTGACCGAATATCATTTCGACGGACTGCGTCTGGACGCGGTTCACGCGATCACCGACGACTCCACTCCCGACATCCTCACCGAATTGGCCGATACGGTCCGGAGTTCCGTCGCGCCGGATCGCCACGTCCATCTCGATCCTGGAAAACGACCGCAACCAGGCACGTTACCTTCAAAGGACGGTAACGCCTAAAGAGCGCTGCCGGCCGCGAACTTACACGGCCCAATGGAACGACGATATCCACCACGCGTTGCACGTGCTGATCACGGGTGAGAAGGACGGATACTACTCGGACTACGCCGAACATCCTCTCGATCAATTGGGCCGTTGTTTGGTCGAAGGATTCGCTTACCAGGGCGAGACTTCCACTTCACAGAAACGGCGAAACCCGCGGTGAGCCAACCCAGGGCTTGCCGCTCAGCTGCGTTTGTCTCCTTCCTTCAGAATCATGATCAGATCGGAAACCGTGCGTTCGGCGAGCGGATCACCCAATTGCGGATCCCCGTGCCGTTCGCGCGGCGGCGGCGATCCTCCTGCTTGCCCCTTCCCCACCGCTGCTCTTCATGGGCGAAGAGTTCGGAGCGGAAACGCCGTTTCTCTTTTTCTGCGATTTCGAGAAGGATCTGGCTGCGGCCGTTACCGCGGGCCGGCGAAATGAGTTCGCTCATTTTGCCAGAGTTCAGTGACCCAGCCGAACGCGAGCGGATCCCCGATCCCGAACGCTGCCACAACCTTTGCAGGCCTCACAGCCTCAACTGGAGCGTCGATTGCGCAACCGCGCCATCAAGACTGGCTTGCGCTTCTATCGCCAGTTACTGGAACTACGGTGCGAACACATTGTCTCCCGTCTTTCCAACTGGATGCAGCGATCAAGGCGGGTTACGAAGTCCATGGAGATCGTGGCCTCACCGCGCATTGGAAGTTTCCGAGACAACTCCGAACTCACTCTGTTGGCGAATCTTGGAACGATTCCGCTTTCTGGCCTGAAGTCCTCCTGCTTCACAGATTATCTATGCCAGCGAGGAAGTGAGCGTCGACGCTCTGCAAGCAGAGAACACTGCCGGCTTGGTCGGTCGTGTGGTTTCTGGAATCATGAAGCCCCGTTCGCACATCCCGCTCGCGACCTATCGCCTGCAACTCAATCGCGACTTCACTTTCACTCAGGCAACCGAAGATTGTTCCCTATCTTTCCGCACTCGGCATCAGTCACTGCTATATCTCTCCCTGCCTGAAGGCTCGCCCCGGCAGCATGCATGGATACGACATCGTGGATCACAACTCCTTCAACCCCGAGATCGGCAGCGCCGAAGATTTCGACCGCTTTGTCTCCGCGCTCCACGAGCACGGCATGGGATTGATCCTCGACATCGTCCCCAATCACATGGGGGTGATGGGCAGCGATAATGCCTGGTGGCTCGATGTGCTGGAGAATGGCGAATCTTCGATTTACGCCAGCTTTTTCGATATAGACTGGCAGCCGCTGAAGGATGAGCTCCACGGAAAAGTGCTGGTGCCTGTCCTGCACGATCATTATGGCGCGGTGCTGGAGAGCGGCGAACTGAAGCTTACTTTTCACCCTGAGCGCGGTGAATTCGATATTGCCTATCGCGAGCATCGTTTCCCGGTCGACCCCAAGGAATATCCGCGCGTTCTCGAACACTGCGGAACGCAAAGCGACCGAAATGGTCGGCGGACAGAACCCCGACCTACTCGAGTTTCAGAGCCTGATCACCGCTTTCAGGCCACTTGCCAGGCAAGGCGGGAACTCAGCAGCGACCGCGTCGCCGAGCGCAATCGCGACAAGGAGATCAATAAGCGCCGGCTGGCGGAGCTTTGTGCCCGAGCTCCAGGCGATCGCCGACTGCATTTTTCGAGCCGTTGACTTGATCAACGGAAACTCCGCTCGATCCCGCAAGTTTCGAAGAACTTCACGAACTCATCAAGGCGCAGGCCTTTCGCCTGGCCAATTGGCGCGTGGCCGCCGATGACATCAACTACCGGCGCTTTTTCGATACCAACGATCTCGCCGGCATTTGTATGGAGAATGAGAAAGTATTCCACGCGACCCACCGTCTCGTTCTCAGTCTGATGGCAGAAGGTAAAGTGGATGGCTTGCGCATCGACCATCCCGACGGCCTCTACGATCCCGCTCAATACTTCGAACGCCTCCACCGCAGCATTGCCGTCGCCGCGAACAATTCCGAAAACGGATCGAGCAACGGTTCAGACGAAAGATCGCACTATGTGGTCATCGAGAAAATTCTTATTGGTTCGGAACGACTGCGCGCCGAGTGGCCGGTGAGCGGCACCACCGGCTACGATTTCGCGAATCTCGTCAACGGCCTGTTTGTAGACCCGGCAGCAGTGATGCGATTGGAGCGCATTTACCGAAATTTTATCGCTCACGAAATCGATTTTGAGGACCTCGCATACCGCAGCCGAAAACTGATTATTCGGGTTGCCCTGGCCAGTGAATTGAACGTGCTTGCCAATCACCTGGCTCGTATCGCCCTTTCCAAGCGTCGCACCTGCGACTTCACGCTCAACAGCCTGCGCGAAGCGCTCACGGAAGTGGTGGCCAGCTTTCCCGTCTACCGCACCTACGTCAGCCCCGCGGGCGTTTCGGAGGAGGATGCACGCTACATCCGCCTCGCCATCGCCTCGGCCAAATGGAGAAGTCCGGCCGCGGATACCAGCATCTTCGATTTCATCGGCGAAGTGCTTCTGACCCGCATCGCCGAAGGACAGAACTCGGCTTACCACGATGCAGTCATGAACTTTGCCATGAAATTCCAGCAGTTCACCAGCCCGGTTATGGCCAAAGGTCTGGAAGACACCGCCTTTTACCTCTACAACCGGCTGGTCTCGTTGAATGACGTTGGAGGCGATCTTCGCCGGTTTGGAATCACAGCCGCTGAGTTTCACTCTGCCAACCAGGAACGCCTGCGCTCCTGGCCGCACACCATGCTGGCCACCAGTACGCACGACTCGAAGCGCTCCGAAGACGTGCGTGCCCGGATCAACGTGCTCTCCGAGATATCGGCACTATG
The DNA here is from genome assembly GCA_963725245.1 of uncultured Acidobacteriaceae bacterium. Taxonomy (GTDB): domain Bacteria; phylum Acidobacteriota; class Terriglobia; order Terriglobales; family Acidobacteriaceae; genus Acidiflorens. The sequence continues at coordinate 53,102 of CAVRYC010000005.1, forward strand.
GAGGCTTCGCCTGCGAGACTGGAAACGCTTCAATCGCCGCCACAAGCGGCTGGTGAACGAACAACCCGCGCCTTCGCCGAACGATGAATACTTGCTCTATCAGACGTTGGTCGGCGCTTGGCCAGCGCAGCCCCTAAGCGACAACGGCGGCGACAGCGACTGGAAAACTTTCCGCGACCGGATCGAAGCCTACATGTTGAAAGCTATCCGTGAAGCGAAGCGGAACACCAGTTGGGTCAATCGAAATACCGAATACGAAGACGCCGTTTCGTCCTTCGTGAAGGCATTGCTGTATCCTGCCGCCAAGAATCGGTTTCTCAACGACTTTGTTCCCTTCCAACGCCGTGTGGCTCGCATCGGTCTGTGGAATAGCCTATCGCAGACGCTTCTCAAACTGACCTGCCCGGGCGTTCCCGATATTTACCAGGGTAATGAGTTATGGGATTTCAGTCTGGTTGACCCGGACAATCGTCGTCCCGTCGACTATATCCGCCGCCAGCAAATGTTCGAGTGTGTCCGCAGCCGGCTTAGCGCTCCTGATGAGTCATCAATAAGCCGCTTGCTGGAGACGCCTGAGGACGGTCGAATCAAGTTGTACTTGATCTGGAAAACTCTAGGCCTGCGTCAACAGCAACCCAACCTTTTTCAGCAGGGCGAGTACCTGCCCTTGGCGGTTGCGGGTGCGAAGGCCGATCATGTTATCGCCTTCGCCAGGAAGTTTGAAAACACGAGCGTACTCGTTGTTGTGCCGCGCCTGGTGGCCAGTTTGCTCAATGACCGCGATCTCCCGCCAATTGGAGCCCAAATCTGGGAGGACACGCACGTTCTGCTCCCGTTCTGCGCTGGTCGCGAACAGTGTCAGAACGTCTTTACAGGGAAAGTTCAGGAACTGACGAAAACCGATGGTCACACCGATGGTCACACAAAGATCGGCGTCTCCGCCGCCTTGGCGGAATTCCCGGTTGCTCTTTGCGTATTGAGCTAGCCTTTGAGCGCAGCACCGAGCTAGTGCAGTGCTCAAAGTAGTTAGGTTTCCTCTGCGGATTTTCTCCTGTGATCCTCGGTGACCTCCGTGGTAACGAACTTGCGAAGTTCACTCCGCATAACTGCTACTTTTCGCGCTGGAAGCGATAACGCCCGCCTCTGTCTTTTGCCACCTGCTCCGCCACTTTCAGAAACGCTCTTCCGGCGTGCGACAGCGCGGATTCCTGCCGATACACCAGCCGCAGCTTGCGCTGAAAATGCAGATCGCTCACCGGAACGCGCACCAGCTCTCCACGGCTGATCTCGCTGTCCACGCTCATCTCAGGCACCAGCGCCACCCCATTCCCCATGCACACGAAGCGCTTGATGGCTTGCAGCGTGGGCAGTTCCACGTCCATGTGCAACGGAGTCTTATGGCGGTGGAACGCTTCGATCACTTTATCGCGATAAGGCGACGCGACGATGTGGGCCACGAACGACTCCGCCCCGAGTTGCCGAACGCTGACTTCGCCCGCCGAGGCCAGCGGATGCCCCGGAGGAACGACAAGTACCAACTCGTCCAGATAAACCACCGCCGAGCGCAACTGCGGCTCCTGCGGATCGTAGGAAAGTACGCCGAGCTCCACGTTGTGCTTGAGCAGATCGTCGGGAATGTGACTGCCCAGCGAACGCCGCACCGTGATCTTGATCATGGGATGCAGGCGGCGAAACTCGCCCAGTACCGGCAACAAGTAGAGCGCGGTAAATTCATTGGCGGCGATGGCCAGTTGGCCCTTCTGTAACTCGCGCATCTCCACCAGCGCCGTCTGTGCGTCCTGCCGCAGGTTGAGCAACTTCTCGGCGTATTCCTGCAAAACGCGTCCGGCGTCGGTGAGGACGCCCTCGCGCGAAGATCGGTCGAACAGCGGCTCGCCGATCTCCAGCTCAAGTTTACGGATGGTCTGGCTGACCGCCGATTGCGTGCGGAACAGCTTTTCGGCCGCCCGCGAAAAGCGCCGTTCGCGAGCCACAGTGAGGAAGACTTCGAGTTGCGAAAGGTCCATGGGATTAGGTCTCGCTCCTTAGATCCTCCTGTGAACCCTGTGTGCCCGGTGGTGAAAAAAGCCTTAACCACAGGGAGCACAGAGGTTCACAGCGGAGTACTGATGGCAGTTGTCAATCATAAGTAATTCATAAGCTTTACTAATAGTATCATTATCGCTAATGCTACTGTAAATATAATAAGCTTTTCTTCTGCCCCGATCCGCCGATAGAGTTATTGGATAGTCAAATCTTTTCGGAGGTACGGAATTCATGGATCGGCCGCGCATCACCATCTTCGACACCACGCTTCGTGACGGCGAGCAGTCGCCGGGCTGCAGCATGAATGTGCAGGAAAAGCTGCGCTTGGCCCAGCAACTCGACCGCCTCGGCGTGGACGTGATCGAGGCCGGGTTCCCCATCGCCTCCGATGGCGACTTCGAAGCGGTGCAACGCATCGCCGCCTCGGTGCGGCGTCCCATCATCGCGGGCCTGGCTCGCGCTTGTGCCGGCGACGTGGACCGCGCCTGGCAGGCGTTGCAGGGAGCCGCGCACCCCCGCATCCACGTCTTTCTGGCAACCTCTGACATTCATCTGAAGTACAAGCTGCGCATCACGCGTGAGCAGTGCCTGGAGCAGGCGCGCGAAGCGGTTCGGCACGCGAAGTCGTTATGCGCCGACGTGGAATTCTCGCCCGAAGATGCCACCCGCACCGACATCCCGTTTCTCTGCCAGGTGGTCGAAGCCGTGATCGCGGCCGGCGCAACCACCGTCAACATTCCCGATACCGTCGGTTACACCATGCCCGAGGAATACGGCCAACTCATCCGCACGCTGCGTGAGAAAGTCGCCGGTATCGAGAAAGTAACGATCTCCACGCACTGCCACAACGACCTCGGCCTGGCGGTCGCGAACTCGCTCGCGGGAGTGCAGAACGGTGCGCGCCAGGTGGAGTGCACCATCAACGGAATCGGCGAGCGCGCCGGCAATGCGTCTCTGGAAGAAATCGTCATGGCCATGCGGGTGCGCCCCGACCGCTATCCTTACGAAACCGCCGTCGCCAGCGAGCAACTATATTCTTCCAGCCAGATGTTGGCGGAGATCACGCGGGTTCCGGTGCAGCCCAACAAGGCCATCACCGGCCGCAACGCGTTTGCGCACGAGGCCGGAATTCACCAGGATGGCATGCTCAAGAATCCGCTGACCTACGAAATCATGACGCCGCAGTCGGTGGGCGTGCCCGATTCGCGGCTGGTGCTGGGCAAGCACTCCGGCCGCCACGCGCTGGCTCTGCGCTGCGAACAACTGGGACACCAGTTTGAGCGCCGCGAACTCGATGAGGTCTATCGCAGGTTTGTGGTTCTTGCCGACCGCATCAAGAAGGTTCAGGACAGCCATTTGCTCGAACTGATTCAAGACGTCAGCAGCGGCAACGTCGGCAACGCCGAGGTCACAGCCAGCCAAGGCAGGATGATTCCGCCCGCCGCAGCCGCCGTAACTCTCGCCCGCGGCGTCTCCCTTGCCGCTAATTCCAATGAGGCGCGTCCGGCTCATGTATCCGGCAACGTCGGCCAGGCGACGCTATTAATGCCCTTCACCGATCCATCACAGCGAGCAGGAAGAATATCTCTGGGGTGTGTAATCGCTAAACACCGTGTGAACCGGGCTGCCGCCGATGTAAAACAAACGCTACAACACGTCCGAAACGGGCTAGCCACTGCGGTCTTTTCCGGTGTATCCTGCGCAACATACCCGTTCGGAAACGAAGCGAGGGCTCCCATGCAACTCCGCGTCACTTCCCTCCCCGGAGACGGAATCGGTCCTGAAGTCACATCCCAAGCAATTTGTGTGCTGGAAGAAGTGGCCAGCGGCTTTGGCCACGATCTCGAACTCGACGAAAAAGAGATCGGCGGGGTCGCGCTGGAAAAATTCGGCAATCCCTTGCCAGACGCCACCATTCAGGCCTGCCTCGCCTCACAGGCGGTGCTGCTCGGAGCCGTCGGCAGCCCAGCCTTCGATCACAATCCTCGCGAACTTCGCCCCGAAGCTGGACTGTTGCGCCTCCGCCAGGAACTCGGAGCTTTCGCCAATCTCCGTCCCGCAGTCTTTTATCCGTCGCTGGCTGCCTGCTCGCCTCTGCGCGAAGAAATCGTCAAGGGAACCGACATCCTCATCGTGCGCGAACTGCTCGGCGGATTGTATTTCGGCCAGCCTCGCTCGATTGAAGCTGAAGGCGAAGGCGCTCCCGGCAAGCGCCACGCGATCAACACCATGCGCTATAGTGAGCCGGAGATCGAGCGCATCGCCCGCGTTGCCTTTCAACTCGCTCGCACCCGCCGCCGGCGCGTGCTCTCCGTCGACAAGTCGAATGTTCTGGAGTGCTCGCGTCTGTGGCGCGAGGTCGTGACTCGCATCGGCGGCGATTTTTCCGATGTCCAGCTCTCCCACATGTACGTGGACTCGGCCGCCATGACGCTGGTCCTCAAGCCCACCGAATTCGACGTCATCCTCACCGAAAACATGTTCGGCGACATCCTGTCCGATCAGGCGGGCGGAGTCGTGGGATCGCTCGGCCTGCTCGCTTCGGCCAGCATCGGAGGCCCGGTCGGTCTCTACGAGCCCGTTCACGGATCGGCTCCCGACATCGCAGGTAAGGGTGTCGCCAATCCGCTAGGCGCCATCCTTTCGGTGGCCCTGATGCTGCGCCATACTTTTAATCTGCCCAAGGAAGCGGAGTGCGTGGAGGCTGGCGTCATTTCAACCTTGATGGGAGGCTTTCGCACCCGCGATCTGGCGCGCCACGGAGAGCGCACCGTCTCCACCGAAGAAATGGGCGCCCAGATCGCCGAATTCGTGCGCCTGGCGCGTCCACAAACATCGAACCGCATCGTAGCTCGCCTCAGTAGCGCGGTGTGCCGAAGCCGGGTTTGCTTCGCCCCGCTTGCGACGCCGCGGCTAATGCCCCGTTCGGGCTGCACATCGAAGGCTGAGTCGCAGCACCGTTCTTACAACTTTCCCGGAGAGGGCACCGCGCGCCGTCGCGTACTCCCCGGTCATCGCATACCACCGGATTCGCAAAACTTCCCCGAACATGCGCAGTCCATCGCGGAAAGGATGCAGCCGCGTTCCCTCGCTGTGCGCCCACAGCACCGGAACCTCTTCCACCCGCAATCCCGCGCGCCGCGCCAGAAACAGAATTTCCGGATCGAATCCCCAGCGTTCAATCTTCTGCAGAGGAAAAATGCGTTGCGCGGCGTCTCGCCGAAAAGCTTTGAATCCGCATTGCGTGTCCGCGAAACGCAAGCCCAGAATCACTCGCAGCACCAGATTGAAGATTCGTCCAAACGCCTGCCGGTACAGGGGCTGCGCGCTCGGTCTGCAGTTCCGCCCGCAGCCAGCGCGACCCGATCGCGATGTCGGCGCCTCGACCAATCGCGTCGAACAGTTTTTGCGCCTCCGTGATCGGCGAAGAAAGATCGGCATCGGTGAACAGGCAAATATCGCCGCGCGCATGCAGCATCCCGTTGCGCACGCTGTAACCTTTGCCGCGGTTCCCGGGATTCTCCACCAGCAGAATCTGCGGATGCAACTTGCCGTATTCGCGCACGATTTGCGCCGTATCGTCACTCGAGCCGTCGTTCACCACCAGAATTTCCGCGTCCCAATTCTGTTCCTGCACATGCCGGAGAAGCGCATGCAGCGTAGGCCGGATGCGCACGCTTTCGTTATAGGCGGGAATGACGAAACTGTAGGTCAATAGCTGATCGGGTGATCGGGTCATCGGGTGATCGGGCCATCTAAGATTCAAATGCCAGAAGCTTCTTGACTTGCGATCACCCGATCACCCGATGGCCAGATGACCCGATGACTCACGCCACTTGCCGGCGCTTGTCGAGCATGGCGAAAAACTCCGAGACCAACTCCTCGTCCCAAAGTCCGCTTTGCGCCTCGGCACGCATGGTCACGGCCGCCTGCTCGTGGCCGAGCGCCGGCTTATACGGACGCGCCGTGCGCAACGCATCGTAGATATCCACCACCTGCAGAATGCGCGGCAAAAGCGGGATCTCGCGCCGCCCGCAGCCCATCCGGATAGCCGCTGCCATCCGAATGCTCGTGATGATAGCGGATGATCGGAAGCACCAGCCGCAACGACTTCAACGGACGGCAAATCGTCTCGCCCGTCACCGGATGCTTCTTCATGATCTCCCACTCCGCCGGCGTCAGATTGCTTCCCTTCTTCAGGATTTCATCCGGCACCGCGATCTTTCCCAGGTCGTGCAGGTAGCCGCCCCGCCCCAGGGCCACAATGGATTCTTCATCCACCCCGAGAAAGCGCCCCAGATCCGCGGCATCGCGCGCCAAGCGCTCACAGTGGCCTTCGGTGTAAGGGTCGCGCGCCTCCACGCTCAGCCCCAGCGTGCACAGCACCGAATCCGCCGTCTCCAGTTCGTCGGTGAATTCCTTCAACTTCAGCAACGAACTCACCCGCGCAAACAATTCCTCGGGACTGATTGGCTTGGTCAGAAAATCGTCGGCGCCCGCTTCAATTCCCTTCAGGCGGTCTTCTCGATCGCTCAGGCCGGTAATCATGACGATCGGAATCAGCCGCGTCTTGGAATCCTCTTTGAGTTCGCGGCATAGTTCGTAGCCAGTCTTGCCGGGCATGATCACGTCGAGCAAAATCAGGTCCGGAGCCTCGCGCCGGATTTCCGCCTCCGCCGCAGCCGCGTTCTGCACCACGACCGTGGGATAGCCGCGCCGCACAAGCATTTCCTTCAGCAGCGCCGCGATCACCGCATTGTCGTCGACCACCAGAATCGACTGCTTCCGGCGCCCTGGCAGCAAATCACCCATACCCGCATAAGAGTTCGGGGCTGAGAAAGGGTTGTCCGGCGCTGTCGTGGCGGAAGACTCATCACTTCACTTTGCTTTTGCTATGCGGCCGATTGCACTTGGCCGTGATCCTAGTCTCCCACAGCCCCGGAAACTGCGCCACTGGCTCCGGCAGCCGGTAGTCAGGGCAGTCAACCCCATCAAGCAACGACAAACACGGCAAAACCGAACATTTTCCTGTTCAGCCGTCATTGCCGCGCCTTCCGCGCCCGTGCCACTCTTCCATCATTATGCTGCGGAAACTCTTACTGATTTGCGTCCTGATGTGCTTGCCCTGGAGCGAATGCGCGGCCGTCCCGAAACCGCATGTCATCACTTTTGGAAAATGGATCTCCGCCAAGTGGCCCAACGCCACCGGACAGAAGCTGCTCGACTTGAAAGTGCGTCCGTTGTTTGTGGATACGCGGCTCAAGGAATACACCACCGGAACTCCGCATGAACTGACCGACCGCCTGTTTGTGGTCCGGCGCGCTTTTCGCGTGAACGATGCGCTGCCCACCGAGACCGCCAACGCTAATGCCAATGCCAGCACCAACGCCCCGCGCTGGCAGTGGCAACGCGGTGGCTGGCTGCTGGTCGACCGCCTCACCGGACGAGTCTCCCAGCTCAACCTGCCCGAGTTCGATCCCTTCTATTCGACGGCCAGCTGGTATCGCGACTACATCGCCTACTGCGGCGTCTCCGAAGACGGCAAGAAACTCTACGCGGTCGTCGCCCAGGTAGGACGCCGCAAGCCGATCCTGAAAAAAGAAGCAGGCGAACCCGCCGCGAGCCGACGATCCCGACTCGGAATGTCCGCCGCCAGTCTGGGAGCGCACCCCCATGCGAGTAACCTTCCAGCCCGGCGACAATCAGAAGTTAGTCTTCTCCATCCGAAGCCGCGTAGTCGACGTAGTCAACGACGCCGAAGAGCCAGAAGAATAGCCGCAGCCATCCAAGCCAGTGTGGGGACGGGCGCCCTCACCCGTCCAGCCGAGCAAAGCTCGGCAGCTGCCAGCGGACACAACAACCGCCCTCCATGGAAATGTCATCACGGATGTGATCCTGAATGTCATCAGACATGTCATCACGAATGTCATCCTGAGTGCAGCCGAGCATACGCGAAGCGAATGGCCCGGCGGAGTCGAAGGACCCTATGCCCGCGCGAACCGCAACAACCCCGGCAAGGCTCCCTCGACTGCGGGGGCCTTATCGCACCAGGGCGGAGTATAATCGCCCCAAATGGGAAGCAGCCCGACTCACGGTCGGGGAACTGGCCCACTACCCTCTTTACTGAGAGCTGACAGCTGAGAGCTTCCGTTCAGTCGCCCGCCTCGACCGCAGGAATCTCCGCAGCCCGAGTCGAGACCTTCGCGCTCGTCACCAGCACCACCGAGGCCACGATGATCGCGCTCCCCATCGCGATATAGCGGTCGATGCGCTCGTGCAGAACCAGCCATCCCAGAAACACCGCGACCACGGGATTGACGTAGGCGTAGGTGGAAACCTTCGAGGTCGGAACGTGCTGCAGCAACCAGATGTAGGCCGTATAGCCGATCCAGGAACCGCACACCACCAGATACAGAATCGCGGCCACTCCGGGGACGGTCCACGCTATGTTGGAAGGCTTCTCGACGAGCAGCGCGAAAATTAGATTTGCCATTCCCGCGAAGGTCATCTGCCACGCGATGGCGCCGAACGGATCGGTAGCCGCGGTCTGCCACTTTTTCGAAAGCACCGAACCGAACGCCCAACTGAACGATCCGAGTTGCAGCCCGAGCGACCACCAGAGTTCGCGATGGCCAAGGGCGTTGTTGTGCCGAAGATCGGGCCAGATGAGCACGACCACTCCGGCGATTCCGATGGCCAGCCCGATCTTGCCGCGCCGCGAGATGTGATGGTCGCCGAGCAACAGGCTATCGAGCACCAGAAACCAGAGCGGCGTAACCGCAATCAGCAGCGCCGCCAGGCCAGTGGGAACGATCCGCTCCGCGTAGGAAAGCGTGAGGTTGCCGCCCATCAGAAGCAGAATGCCGACCGCTGCCAGATGGCTAAGCTGTCGCGCCGAAAATCGAATGCGGCGTCCGGTCAGCGCACAGTAAGCGAGCATGATCGTGCCCGCGACCAGAAAACGCGCGGCGCACATAACGGCCGGAGGAATATGCTCCACTGCGATGCCGATGCCGAGATAAGTCGAGCCCCAGAAGACATAGACCAGCCCGAAGGCAACAATGATCTTCCATCGGCTGGCGGGCGCAGTACTCATGGGAGTGGCAGGAGAAATTCAGAATAGCAGAGCGAGCGTAAGAAATCGGGCCATCGGGCGATCGAACGCGGCGCTAGGCGGCCGACCACATCCCCATCTCGGCAAGGATCTTGCTGGCCGCTTCGGCGCCGGAGCGAACGCAGTCGGGGACGCCGATGCCGCTATAGCCGTTGCCCGCGAGCGCCAGACCGGGAAGTTTCTGGCGGAGTGATTCGATGCGCTGCAAGCGTTCGAGGTGGCCGACCGAATACTGCGCCATGGCGGACTTCCATTTGTAGACGCGCGCAAACAGCGGCTCGGCATCGAGGGCAGTTCCAATGATCTGCCGCAGTTCGCGGCGAACGATTTCGAGAATTTCTTCTTCGCTCGATTCGAGGATCTGCTCGTCGCGCGCGCCGCCGAGAAAGCAGCGGACGATGGCGCGATTTTCCGGTGCGCGGTGCGGAAATTTATTGTGGACGAAGGTGGCCGCGAGCATGCGGCGCCCTTCACTGCGCGGCACCAGGAATCCGAAGCCCGGTGGAAGCGACCGGCGCACTTTTTCGTCGTAACCGAGCGTGACGGTCACCGAGGAACTGTACTGAATCTCGCCCAGTTCGCGAGACAGGTTCTCATCCGCAGCTTGCAGCACGGCCGCAGCGGCATGGGTCGGGGTGGCGATGATCACTGCGTCGAATTGATCGCTCTGGTATCCGGCAGACACAGTCCAAGCGTCATCCTGCGGGATCACCGACTGCACGGGCGAAGACTTTCTCAATGCGTTCGCATCCAGACGCGCGACCAGGGCATCGATCATCTGTTGCATGCCGTCTTTGAGCGAAGAGAACAGCGGCCGCGCAGGGACGTTCGGCGCCGCGCCCATTTTCTTGCGGGCCGCGAGCATGGCGCGGCCCAGGCTGCCGTGTTTCGATTCCATGTCGGCGAAGCGCGGCAACACGGCGCGCACGCTCAACTGCGAAGCTTCGCCGCCGTAAACTCCGGAGAGCAGCGGATCGGCGAGCAGGTCGACCATCTCGGAACCGTAGTGGCGTTCGACCATCTGCGGCAACGGTTTCGTCCGCGGAGGCCTTGTGCGGCGGATGAAACCATTCGGCAGCCATGCGCATTTTTGTGCGCAAGGAAAAAAGCGGCGAGAACACGGTGGGCATGATCTTGGTGGGCACCATGAACATGAGCCCATCGGGCATCACCACCAGCTTGCCCCTGGCTACGATGTAGGTCTTGCGCTCCGAGTCGTTCGAGCCGATGAGTTGGTCGCCCAGCCCGATCTTGCGGCAGAGGTCGGCAGCCCAGGGCTTCTCGGTGAGAAATGAATCGGGGCCGGCTTCAACCAGGCAGCCGTCGACGCGATCGGTGACGAGCACTCCACCCAGGCGCGGGCTGGACTCGAATAAAACATACTCGACGGGCGTGCCGGACTGGCGCTTTTCTTCGAGCGTGTACGCGGCCGAAAGGCCGGAGATTCCGCCGCCGATGATGGCTATGCGTTTCATGGAATGGAGCTGCTAACTTTTGGGCCCGTGTAGCGCGGACACTCTTGTCCGCGTGCGCGCTGGCTAGTTTCGCGACCGCGCGCGGACAAGAGTGTCAGCGCTCACACGATTTTCACGACGTCACTTGCGACCGCGAACTACTTCCGCAAGTGCCTCGGTCAAAATCCGCGAGCCGTTTAACGATTCGGCTCGCCATAGGCGCATGCCTTCTTTTTCTGCGAACTGTTTGAAGGCGATGTCGATATCGTAAAGGACCTCGACGTGATCGCACAGAAATCCGATGGGATGCAGGAAGACCCCGCGATGGCCTTTCGCTTTCAGATTCCTGATCGTGTCCTCTACCGTGGGGCCGATCCACGCGCCTCCGGACATGCCCTGGCTCTGGAAGGCGAAGGTCCAGTCTTCGCCTGCGAGGCCCGCCTCTTTCGCTACTAACTCTGCGGTTTCCTTCGATTGCCTCTCGTAGGGATCGCCTTCGGTGATGGTGCGCTGGGGGACGCTGTGCGCGGTGAAGATCACGGGGAGTTCGGCTCCGTTTTCGGCGCTGGCTTTTCCCCAGCCCGCGCGCAGTTTTTCGGCGAACGCTGTTACTAGCAGCGGCTGATCGTGCCACTCCTCGACGAAGTCCATTTCGAAAGGAAGATTTCCGTCGCCGCTCACGGCGCTGCGGTAGAGGCCGACGCTGGTGCGCGAGTTCTGCGGCGCGAGGCAGATGGCGATGACGCGCTCGTATCCCTTGCTCGCAATCGCCTTCACCGCATCGGCGATGAAGGGCTTCCAGTTGCGCATGCCTACGAAGACCGGCATCTGCAACTACTGCGAAAGTTGATCGGCTTGCAAAAGAGTCCAGCAGGGGAGCGGCGAGAAACCGATCAGCGAATAGCGATGGCGGATCTCTTCGACCACCGGTGGCGGCAGGGGCCGTCCGCCGGTGACATAACTTAGAAACTCGGGAATCTGATCGGGGTTCTCGGGGCTGCCGTGGGCCAGCAGGAGCACGGCGGTGTTCGCGGGCGAGGCGGAAAACGAACTTACGCGATTTGCGCAATAGCACTGGCTGGCGGGGCCCAGCGGGCAGGGCGTCATTTTTTCGGCTCCGTCTTCAACTCCGTCCCGCATCGGAAGATCGAGTCATCGGGTGATCTTTGATGACCCGATGGCCCGATCACCCGATGACCCGATCCGCTCCATCTTCGGCTCCGTCTTGAACTCGGCCGAGTGCTCGCGGATGAAATCGCAGAGCGCCTTTACGTTGTCCACCGGAGTTTCGGGAAGAATGCCGTGGCCGAGATTGAAGATGTGGCCGGGGCGTCCGGCGGCTTGGCGCAGAATATCTTCGGCCCGCTTTTTGAGTTCTTTCCAATCGGCGAAGAGCAGCACGGGATCGAGATTGCCCTGCACGGCGCCTTTGAAACCTAGGCTCTTCCATCCGGCGTCGAGCGGAATGCGCCAGTCGAGGCCAACAACTTCGGCGCCGGTTTCTTGCATCGAGGGCAGTAGCGTCGAGCTGTCGGTTCCGAAATAGATGACGGGCGCGCCGGTCTTTTGCAGGCGCTTCACCAGGTCGGTCACGTGCGGCAGAACGTAGCGGCGATAATCTTCGACGCTCAGGCAGCCCACCCAGCTATCGAAAATCTGGATGGTATCGGCGCCGGCGCGCACCTGCTCGGCGGAATACTCGGCGGTCACCGCGACCAGCTTCTTCATCAGTTCGTTCCACGCGGCGGGCGCGGAGTACATCATCTTCTTGGTGAAAAGATAGTTGCGCGAGCCTCCGCCTTCGATCATGTAGCTGGCGAGCGTGAAAGGCGCGCCGCAGAAGCCGATGACGGGGAGTTTGTCGCCGAAGTGTTTGCACACGAGCTTCACCGCTTCAGAAACATAGCCGAGGTCGGCGGCACGATCGGTGCGCAGGCGGGCAATGTCTTCGGCGGTGCGCACCGGCTTCTCGATCTTCGGGCCTTCGCCGGCGGCGAAATGAAAGGGCAGTCCCATGACTTCGAGCGGGAGGAGAAGATCGGCGAAGATGATGGCGGCATCGACTTTGAGGATCTCGGCCGCTTCAATGGTGACCTGGGCCGCGACCTCCGGCTTCTTGCAGATCTCGATCAGGGAATATTGTTTGCGGACGGCGCGGTACTCAGGCATGTAGCGTCCGGCCTGGCGCATGAACCAGACCGGGGTGCGTTCGGTGGGCTGAGCCTTGGCGGCGCGAACAAGGAGAGAGTTGGGGGCAGACATGAAACATCTAATTTAGCATCTTCGCGTGAACTGTTGGACGAATCGGGCTGGCGGGGTAGCAGCTCGGTTTGCGATGCGAGCGTTCGGCTGCCGACGCGGATTGCGGTGGCTGACGTCCCGTGGGACAGTCTCATTAGCCAGTGGGCCCTGCCACCGTTAACGGAACGATGGTCGACAGATCATGGTCGAAGATCACAGGCCCTTATGACGTACATCACAGACCGGACGGTCATGCGACGGCAGAATCGGAACGTCCACTTCGCAAACGAACACTTTCCAAAGGAGTAAGGCCATGGCCTCTACTGCCACCCCCGTCAAGCCGGAACTGCTGCGGACGCTTCCTTCCGATGCTGCGCGCCAGATTCAATGGCGATTTGCCGACCGTTACGACTTGCAGATGCTGGTGCAATCGGCGCGAGCGGTGGCCCGCGGTCCGGTGGCGCGGCTGGTGGCCAACGGCGGCCGAAATTCGCATGAGTGGACACCGGCCAAGGCCGAACTGCTGGAGGCGTTCGATGCGTCCGGGATCACGGCCGTCTTCATGGAGCCCGAGCACGGCGGCTTCATCGCGGGTCCGAAGAACCTGGCGCTGGCGCTGGTGGCGTTTGAACTGGCATGGGTGGACGGCGGGGCCGCAACCGCAAGCCTGGCGGGTTGTCTGGCCTTGGCGCCGATTCACGAGCGCGGCACGCCCGAGCAGCAAACCAAGTACATGCAGTTGGCCGCGCCGCCTCAGGCCGGAGAGGATCGCAAACCCTGGCGGGGCGCATTCTGCCTGACCGAGCCCATCCCTTACGTCGGCGTGGATACCGGCATGCTCAATGGAAAAATCCGCATCGCCGAGTGGAAACAAGGAGAAGAGCCAACTCTGCAGGTGGAAAAGCGCGGCCGCTTCATTACCAATATCGGGTTTGCCAATTTTGTGACGGCGGCGGTGGATTCGGGCGACGAGCGGATCAAGGGAAGCTGCATGGTGATCCTGGAAGAAGGCGATCCCGGAACATTCGATCGCGGCACGCCCACGCGAAAACTGGTGCATCAGCTTTCTTCGACCGGCGATCCGATTTTCAGCTTGCGCATTCCGGCGAGCAGAATTGTCGGCGGCTACGACGTGAAAGATGGCGTCATCGTGCCGCGCTACAACCACAGCGAGGTCATTGAAGCCGTGTTCCGGCGGACGCGCGTGACCGTGGGCATCATGACGGCGGCGAAATTGCTCTCCGCGGTCGAGCCGGTCATCCGGTATCAGCGCGGGCGGTTCCGGGGCGCGGAGACCGCGACGCCAGGATCGGTGCGTTATGAACTCGGGCTGCAGGCTCGCGAAGACACGTTGCACCGGCTGGTGGATGTGTGGGCGACCGGCGAGGCCGGAGCAGCGCTTGGATTTGCGGCGGCGCGGGCGTTTGATGAACTGGATCCGCTGGAGCGCGAGGCTGACAAGCTGCTGGCGGCGCAGGGAGTCGACCACGGCCAGAGCGCGCGCGAAGCTGCAACGTGCCGCGTCGGAACGAGCGGCGGATCTCGTCCGCTTGCCAGGCGGCTCGCCTGCCAACGACGCCAAGCGCGCACAACTGGAATCGGATCCGCTTCTGCGTTTCGTTCTTTTGGACTCGCTGGCCGACGTCCTTTGCCCCGCAACCAAGCTGTGGAACACCGGTTGGGGCGCGCAGATGATGCGCGAGGCGGTCAGCCTGATGGGCGGGTACGGCATCACGGAAGACTGCCCCGGCTTCCTCGGCAACAAGTGGATGGATGCGCAACTGGAAGCGACCTACGAGGGACCCGAAGCTGTGCAACGGCGGCAACTCTCCATCACCATGACCAACCCGCTCTTCCTGGCCCAGTTCAAGGCGTGGATCAAGGAGATGCGCGGGATCGCGAGCGAGCGTCCCGGCACCGGCTCATGCGCGCTGGCAACGGCCATGGGAATGTGGCTGTGGACGTTGGAGCGTTTGCAGGGCAGCACCGATGCCGACGGCGGCCGTCTGTACCAGAGCGCGCGCCAGGGTGTGACGTTCCCACTGGCCGACGCGCTCTGCTGGTTGCTGGCGGCGCGCTGCCAGATTCTCGACGCGCTCGAACTGGAGCGGCGTGGAGCGAGCGACCCTGCCGTTGCTGAAGGGCTGGCTGGCCTGGTGAATTTCATGACCGACCTGTGCCACGTGCAGTCGGCGCGGGCCAGTGGAGAAGTGGCGCGCATCTGCGCTGAGTTGGTGTTCGGATACAACCGTCACCCCGCGTGGGACGAAGCGGGATACCGCGGCTGCTACCAGCAGGACGAGTTGGATTCTCTTGAGGGCATCATTCCGGGCATTGGTTCCTACGGCTTGGATGTCATCGGAAGCGATGGCTCGCATCCGAAGAAAGCTGGTCCGTGTGCGAAGTGCAATGGAGCCGAGCAGTTTCTCTCGTTGCAAACGAAGCTCTCCACTTGCCTCACGGGCTGCCGGCTATCGAAGGACCGGGCCGCCGAGGCGATTTCGAAGCTCATGATTCCGGAGGCGCTGGACTACCCCGCATGACGGCTCCGTGATGAAGTGCGGTCCAGCCCGAGGGGCGACGAGTTAGCCAGCGCTGCGCTGGGAAAAGGGGAAGAAAATGGTTTAAGTCCCGGAGGGACGACCGAGCTCTAACCCAACTCTATGGGGATCGCAAACGCGATTTGTTTTGAAGGGATGCGGCTTCAGCCGCTGAGAGCAGAGATTGGAGTTTCACGACAGGCTCATGAGCGCCACTCCCCAAGAACCGACTACTGCGATCGAGCGGCAACAGATGACCGTCGACATCGCCTGCGTGGGCTTCGGCCCCGCGATGGGCGGCTTCCTGACGACGTTGAGCCGCAGCTTGCTGAATGCGGATGGGTCGGTGCGGCTGGAGAGTACAACATCTCCCGGCTTGCCTCTGCAGGTGATCTGCTACGAGCGCGCCGACGGGCTGGGCTTCGGAGTCTCGGGCGCGGTCACGCGGGCCCGTGGGATACGCGGCAGTTTCCCCGGCGTAGATCTCACCGAGATTCCCATGGCGGCGGCCGTGAAGAAGGAGAAGCTCGTTTACCTGCTCGATCCGACGCGGGCAAGCCGACGCTCTTTCGCATTCAAGGCTGCCGACCGCGTGCTGCGCTCGCTTGGTTTCATCTTCGGGCTGAAGCATGAGGCCTTCGAGCTGCCCTTTACCCCACCTTTCATGCAGAAACACGAGGGCCTCGTGCTGTCACTTGGCCAGTTCAACCAGTGGGTCAGCGATCAAGTGGCAGCGTCCGGCGTGGTGCAAATCTGGCCGGGTATGCCGGTCGCCGAACCGACTCGATTGAAGGAGACGCCGTTGCCGGCGTGCGGCTCGCCGATCAGGGGACCGATTTGCAGGGGCATCCCGAGGCAGGTTTCACTCCGGGCATGGACCTGCGCGCTGCGCTGACGGTGGTGGGCGACGGTCCGGTGGGAGCGGTTGGCCGCAAGATCGACGCGCATATCGGAATGCCGCCAGGCCACGAGTCCCGCGAATGGGCGCTCGGCATGAAGATGGTGATCGAACTCCGCGAAGATAGTGGACTGGAGCCCGGCACTGTCTTGCATACCATCGGGTTCCCGGAGCCGGAAATTTTCGGCTTTCTCTACGTTCATCCCGAAAGGCTGGCTTCGGTTGGCATCTTTGTTCCGTCGTGGTTCCGCAGCCCGGTGCGCACGGCATATCGTTACCTGCAGCACTTCATGCTTCATCCTTATTTATGGCGTTATCTCGAGGGTGGAACGCTGAAGTCGTGGGGAGCGAAATCGCTGCAGGAATCGGGCCGCCAGGGCGAGCCCTATCTCGCAGGCAACGGCTATGCCCGCATAGGGGAGGGGTCGGGAAGCACGAACGTGCTGGCGGGATCGGGAGTGGATGAAGCCTGGACCACAGGCGTGCAACTGGCGGAAGCGGTCATCGAACTGACCGAGCAAAAGCGTGCGTTCACTCGCGAGAACCTGGAAGCAACTTACGTGCGCCGCCGCCGCGAGAGCTGGGTCGATGAGGAGTCGAAGATCGCGGCCGAGTCGCGCAACGGATTCCAGACAGGCGTGGTCACGGGAATGATCGGCATGGCCGTCGCGGGCTTGACCGGCGGGCGTATCACGCCAGCCTCTGCGTCCAGTCGCCCGCGAGATGCCCTCGCTTGAGGATGCTTACGGATCGCGGATTTCGCCGGCCGAGCTGAAACAGATGCAGGAGGAATGCGCCGCTAAGGGCACTTCGCTGCACGACCGGATCATGGACCGCTGTGGTTGGCCGCAGATTCCGATGGATGGCAAGCTGCTCATCTCACACCAGGATGCGCTGCTCATGGGCGGAGGCGTGCAGGCATCGCCGGGCTATGCGAATCACGTGGTATTTCGTCGTCCGGAACTCTGCCGCGCCTGTGAAACCAAGTTGTGCGTCGAGATGTGCTCGGGGCAGGCGATCACCCGCGGCGAAGACGCAGTGCCTGCCTTTGATCGTGAGAAGTGTGTTTACTGTGGCGCGTGCCTGTGGAATTGCGCGGCCGAGGGCGACAGTGCGAAGGGAAACATCGAATTTAACGCCGGCGCGGGCGGGCTGCACTCGACGCTGAATTGATGGCGAATGGAGAGCCGGGCGTCCCGCTCGGCGGAACGGGCGAGGCGCCCGTTTCTCCATCGCTTATATCCTTGATTGTGAAAATGATCGAACGTAGATTACTAAATTGACAGGACTCGAATGACAAACGGATATCACATCGTGGTCTGCGGCAGCGTTGTGCCCGACCCGCTGCAAACGCTGGAGCCGGTCCAGACCCCAACCGGTCCCGCGCTGAAAAACGAAATGATGCTTCCCGCCGTGCTGGATCCCTGGGCGGCTCATGCCTTGTATGAAGCTGCCAACCTGGCATCCAAGGCCGCGGGCAGCAATAGCAAAGTTTGGCTGGTGAGCGTGGGACCGAAAGCAAAACTGCAGCAGGTGATGATGACGATTGCCCAGAAAGTGAGCTTTGAACTGGTTGCGGTCGATTCGAGCGCCAGCGGCTTTGCCGACGCGCACGCCACGGCTGCGCTCCTGGCGGAAACCATCCAGAGTATCCCCGGTCTCGATCGCTCGCGCCTGCTCGTATTCGGCGGCTGGGAATCGGCTTCGCGCGGCGCAGGCGCCACCATGCAGTTGGTCGGAGAGCGGCTCGGGATTCTCGATCAGTTTCAAGGGGTGGATCAACTCAGTGTTCAAGCCGACGGTTCGTTCGAAGTTTTGGAGCGGATCGAGGGTGGGCGTCATCAGGTTTCGGTGTGCCCGGGTCCGCCGGCTTTGTTCGGCTGGGCGACCGGCAATCTGCCGGAGCCACGCAACAATCCTCAGGTGGGGATGGCGAATATGCGCACGGTGATGCCCGCGCTGCAGCGGGCGAAGTCGGTGCCGCTGCCGGCTGGTGGATTGCACTTCCTGAGCGCGAGCCCGCCGAAACAACAGCGCCAGACGCGCGTGGTCAAAGACCTGCCGGCCGAGCAGATCGCGCGCGAGATTGCGGAATGGATGGGCAAGTAGCTTCTCGGAACTTGTCATCCCGAGCGAAGCGACGGTTTGCAGTTCGTTTTTTGACACTGCGGTAAGCAAAGAACACCGGAGAACGAGACTCTGATGTCACAAAGCATTTTATTTCTGGCGCACGTTTCGGAAGCTGGCAACACGCTCCCCAAAGTGTCGTATGAGGTTCTGGGCGCTGCTTTGAAGTTGACGAAGCAACTCGGTGCGCGCTTGACCATCGGTTTGATCGGTGCGGACGTGGCGGCTGCGGCGGAGACGGTTGCCGCGGCCGGAGCCGAACGAATCCTTGCGGTCGCAGGGCCTGACTTCGCCAGCGCGCGCTACGCGAGCGATGCGGCGGCGGCGGAAGCGCTCTGCCGGGCAGCGGGAGCCGAACTGATTCTCGCGCCCGCAACTTCACGGTTCATGCGCGTTCTGGCGGGAGTGGCGCATCGTCTGAACGGATGTGTGGACACGCATGTGACCTCGCTGGAATCCGACGCCGTTAATGGCGAACTGCGGGCTACGCGCTGGCACTATCGCCAGCGCATCGAAGCAGTCATTCGGCGCGACGCGCGCCCTTGGATCGTGTTGCTCGAGTCTGGCTGCGAAGCGGCCTGGGGTAACACGGCATCGGCCGCCGCAACGTGGCGCGGCCAAGGTCGAACAGATTCCGGTAACACTCCCGCAAGCGGCCACAAGAACGGTCGTCACCGGCGTCCGCGCTCCGAAGAGCGACGCGCAAACCATCCGGCCCGATGCCAACTTGCTATTTGTCGCGGGCGCGGGCTGGACCAAGAAGCAGGCCGACGGAAAGACCCATATCGATCAAGCGGAAACGCTGATTCTTGACTTCCTTCGCGCCTCGGGCGCATCGCTCGGCGGCAGCAAATCGCTGGTCGATCAAACGGGAGAGAGTCAGGCGGTGCTCGGTTTCATGACCCATCTGAACCAGGTCGGCCAGACCGGATCGACGCCGCGCCATCCCAAGGGTTTGTCCACGTGTTGCCATGGCGAGGAGCCCCATGTCGTGGGCTGGCGGTTCATCAACGAGCGCCGTGCGGTGAATCTCGACCCGAATTGCGGATGGGCACGAGGAAAAGCGGACGTGCTTTACGTAGCCGACGCCTTTGAAGTGCTGGCGAAACTGAACGCCATCCTTGCCCAGAGAAGCCGAACCAGCCCCGACGCAGTACTTCAGCCCTGACCTACGCGCCATGCGCGCCTCTTCGATACGAGATTAGGGATAGAGATTAAGGTTTGATTCCCAACTGCCAGAACAGAAACGAATACATGTCGGTCCTCTCTTCGATCTGCTTGGCGACTGGCTTGCCTTGGCCGTGTCCAGCTTTGGTATCGATCCGCAGCAGAATCGGCCGCTCTTTGCTGGAGCCGTTCTTGGCCTCGGCTTGCATAAGCGCGGCCATTTTCTTGGCGTGCATGGGATCGACTCGCGTATCGGTGTCACCCGTCATAAAAAGGATAGCGGGATACTCCTGACCCGGCTTCACGTGGTGATAAGGCGAGTAAGCGTAGAGCCAGTCGAACTGCTTGGCATCGTCGGCCGAACCGTATTCCGGAATCCAGAGCTTGGCGATCTGGAAGTTCTGATAGCGCAGCATGTCGAGCAGCGGAACCTGGCACACTACCGCGCGGAACAGTTCGGGGCGTTGAGTGATCATCGCGCCCATCAGCAGGCCGCCGTTCGAACCACCGGAGATGGCGAGGTGATCGCGGTCTGTGTATTTCTGTGCGATCAGATATTCGGCGGCGGCGATGAAGTCGTCAAAGACGCTCTGTTTTTTCTCCAGCATGCCGGCGCGATGCCAGTCTTCGCCGAACTCGGAACCGCCGCGCAGGTTAGCGACCGCGTAAATGCCGCCGTGCTCCATCCAGAGAAACATACTGCGGTCAAAAGTCGGGGTCATCGAGATGTTAAAACCGCCGTAGCCGGTCAGCAATGTTGGGTTCTTGCCGTTCTTCTCGATTCCCTTTTTGCTGACGACAAACATCGGAATTTTCGTGCCGTCTTTCGAGGTGTACCAGACCTGCTGCACGTCATAGGCAGAAGGATCGATGGAGGGCGCGTCAACCTTGGCCCAGAGCGCGCTTTTCACATCGGTTAAATCAACGCGGTAGATCGAGGGCGGGACGGTGAAGGACTGGAATCCGAAAAAAATTTCGTTGCGGTCATACCGGCCGGAGGCGCTGAAAACGGTTCCGATGGCCGGCAGAGGAATGTCGGCGAGCTTCTTGCCGTCGAGCCCGAACAGCTTGAGTTCGGAAGTCGACGTTGTGTTCGTACTGCGCCAGGAGCTTGCCGCCGGTCACGCTCGCGCCTTGCAGGACAGCGTCGGTCTGCGGAATCAGTTCTTTCCAGTTTTCGCGCTTGGGATTGGCTTGCGTCGGCGACAAAGACGCGAAAGTGGGGCGCGTCTTCGTTGGTGGTGATGTAGAGCTTGCCCGCAAAGAAGTCGGCGTCGTAAAGAAAATCTTTGCCGGTCGTGATTTCGAGCGGAGGATTTTTCGATTGCAGATCCTGCAAATACATCTCCGTCTTGGTCCAGCCTTCGCCAACATTAATCAGCAGCCAGCGGTCGTCTTCAGAGAGAGCGACGCTCGGAACGTCCTGCGGCTTGCGGCCTTCGCCGAAGATCAGTGGATCCTGGGCGGGATCGCTTCCGATCTGGTGGTAGAAAACCTTGACGTGGTAGACCTCTTCTCCGTCCGGCACCTCGCCTTTCTTAGGATGGCGAGTGTAGTAGAAAGCGGAGCTGTCCTTCATCCACGCTACGCTGGCGAAGCGGGTGCGCTCGATGGTATCCGGCAACACCTTGCCGGTCGCGCTCTCGACGATATGGAGCGTGCTCTCTTCCGATCCGCTGGCGGAGGTTCCGTAGGCCACGTACTTTCCGTCTTCGGCTGCAAACCACCAGTCGAGCGCAACGGTGCCGTCGGCGGACATGCGGTTCACGTCAACCAGCACGCGATCTTCTCGGTTCAATCCGTCGTTTAGTCCGCCGTTCGCGCCCTCGCGCACATAAAGGATGGGCTGGTTCTGGTTGCCCTCGCGGCGGGTATGGAAGTAATACTTGCCACCCATCTGCGGAGCTCCGACGGTGCCAATCTCCAGCAATTGCGAGAGACGCGCATTGATCTTGTCGCGTCCAGGAAGCGGGTCAAGGATAGCGCGCGTGTAGCTGAGTTCCTGCTCGACATAGAGCTTGGTGTCGGGATCGTTCGGGTCTTCCAGGTAGCGGTAGCGATCGACGATTTTGTGCCCTTGGACGGTGTCCTCGACCGGAGCGACTTTGGCTTTCGGAGGACCGGCCAAACCGGAAGGAGCGGTGGAATCCCCGGCCGGGGAATCCTCCGCATAGACGAGGGCAACCACACCGATGAGAAGAATCAGGAAAAAAGTCAGCAAACGCGGACCTCCCAGCATAAGCACCTCAGTCCTGTTGTGGACGATACGCCGAGGATTAGGTTAGCAGAACCGTGGCCCGATGGGCGCGTCCACTCGGCAGCATCGACGGCCTTCAGTGATCTGGGTACTCGGAACCGGCATCCGTAGTCTGGAGACTGAGTCTGAAGACTGCTCCGATTCAGTGGAGACGAAGGTCGTTCGACTTTAAGAGGAGGCCCAATGGGCGCGTTTGAATGGACGGAAATGTACGCTGTAAAGGTCGCAGGATTTGACCGCCAGCACCGGACTTTATTCCGCACCGTGAACGAGCTGAATGAAGCACTGCATGCGGGCCACGGCAAGGACGTTGTCGGCAAGGTTTTGCAGCGGCTGATTGCGTACACGGCGAGCCATTTCGCCGAGGAAGAAGCTGCGATGGAGAAAAGCGGGTACCCGGAACTCGCGGCGCACAAGGCTGATCACAAAGCGCTGGTCGAGCAGGTGCTCAAGTTTCAGAAGGACTTTGAGGCCGGCAAACCAGGCGTGACCACATCGCTGATGCCGTTTCTGCAAAAGTGGCTGTGCAATCACATCATGCAGACGGACAAGAAATACGGACCGTTTCTGAACGAAAAGGGAATCCACTAACACGCTGCCGGACGAAACGGGCGGAGTGCGGAGAGCCTGAAAAAAAAGAGACGGAACGCGGCCGGGGCCGGTGAGGTTTAGGCCGGCGTCGGAACAGCAGTTGGTTGCGGGAGGCGAGCGGAGAAACCTTCGGCAAAGGATGCGCCGCTGTATTGTGTGTGTTCCCAATCGCGGTCGCCTCTGATATGATTTTTCTGTAAGATCGGCACGCTGCCAGCGTGCTTCCACTCCTCAGTAGCTCAATGGCAGAGCATCCGGCTGTTAACCGGAGGGTTGTAGGTTCGAGTCCTACCTGAGGAGCCATTCTTTTGTGCCCGTAAATACAGACGATTTCCATTTTTCAATACGATTGTCCTAGTTTTGTACTAGGTCAATGCCGACCCAAGCCGTGGGATTTCTCCCTTTCGCAGTATCAAGATTTAGAGCCCGAAGAGGAGAACCGAATGGGAATCACGATCTACCGCCGTCACTAGGCGATATTCCCAAAAAGATGACCGCTACGCACCCCGGTGCGGCTGCCCACCATCGGGTCAGTTTAACTGGCCGCTGTCCACCACCAAGTTTGATGGAAAAAAGCTCAAGCACGGGCAGAACAAATGGAGCCTCAATGCCCGCACATGGTCAGAGGCTCAGCAGAATGCCACGAAGCTTGAGCGTGATCTGGAGGCACTCATACAGGGCAAGCCCGCCCGCAAGTCCGTCACCGTTGAGGCCGCCGTGCAGGAGTGGCTCGACTTTCGGTCGAGAAACCGGACTCACCAACACAAAGCCAAAGCTGATGGGTGACAAACTCGTGGACTGGTGCAAGAACAACGACGTTGCGCTTTTGACTGGTATCACGACCGAGCGGGTGATGAAGTTCCGAACTTCGCTGCCGTTCCGTACTGGTGAATCCAGCCTTTCGGTTCATTGGTCAGTGATCAGCGGCTTTTTCAATTGGGCAGTAGGCATGGACTACATCGAGAAGACGCCCATCCTGAGCTGTCGCCAGAACAAGCAATTCTCCATTCCCTTCAAGAAAGAAGGAAGTCGTACCGCCGACCAAGGAGCAAGTTGAGAACGTGCTTGCCACGGCTCCGGGCAGGGTCGAAAATTATCGCTAGGCTCATGCGTGAGACGGGCATGGCTCTGGTGGATGCTCAGAAGGTCGGGATGACATTAGATGACGCTCAGAAGTTCGGACTGTCGAAGCCGGAACGTCGTCCGGTGCTGGAGGACGAGACCCTTATCCGTGGCAACCGCACCAAGACGGGTGAGCGCTATCGTGTTCGCATCAGCCAGTCGTTGGCCAACCAGCTAAAGGCGTTGGGCAGTCCAGCGTTCCCCGGAACGTATGTAAAGTGGCGTGAGGAATTGAACGCCCTGTTGGCAGGTGTGAAGATGACTCCCCACGGGTTCCGGCACTTCCGCATCAGCGAGTGGTTGGCTCAGGGCATTACGCCGACCGACGTTAGCAAGATGGTCGGCACTAGCGAGAAGGAAATCCGAAAGACGTACGAGCACTGGATCAAGGAAGCAGAAGATCGTCTGGATGAGATTCAACGCCAATCGTGGCTTAAGCAGGGTCTCGACGAGAACGGCGATGCGAAGGAACGCCTAATTCAGTAGCTATCGGTTAAATGGGGGATAAACCAGCCCAAAGTTGATAGCAGTCCCCGTTGACGTTCGCCCGATGCACATCGGGTCGGTAATCGGGATACCGGGAGCCGCAGATTCAGTTCACCGTCGCCCCGCCGCAGCATTTCTTGTACTTCTTACCGGAGCCGCAGGGACACGGGTCGTTCCGCCGACCCTGGTGGGGACCGGACTGCGGAATCCTCCTAGCTAATGACTAGAACCAGCGTGGCAGAATTCCCGCCGATAGGACATCCCGAACCCGGAGACGCTACCGAAATCTGCACTGTGCTCCCCGCTGAGCCACCAAATGCGGCAAAGGTCTGCTGGGTAATCGTGGCCTGAAGGTGGCGTGAGTCCATAAACGTGGTCTCCAATGTGCTTCCGTTCCACATGATTTGCGATTGGGGAGTAAAACCGCTTCCTTCCACCATCAGTGGAACTGAATTCGCATCGCTTGGAATGTTGCTCGGTGAGAGTGAGTTGATTTGGGCTTGAGATACGCCTTGACAGCTCTCAAACATCGCACTACAGCTCCAGCCAGACGACAACAACGTCAGGACCGCAATGAAGGCAATCGAAGGCAAAGGCTTACAGGGGTTAACAAGGGAAGAAAGCATACCAGCCTCCCTTTTACGAGCGGTGTGATTATTTTACACCTGAACATGCGGCATGCTACAGCCTCCGGTAAGCGGTCGAGCAAGCAAGAGAAACGGCTTGTTGACGCAATGGGGCGTGGGCGCTCAGAACCGGGTTGTGAGCGATATCGCGATATTTCGACAGCGATTCGCGTGGAGCATCTGCGATTGAGGGCCAAGTGTTATATTCTCGGTCGGGCTGGGGGCAAATCGGGAATTCCGACCCAAAGCGGCGGCAAGGAGGATCGGTATGGGATTTGTGCTGGTAGGTCGGGGCGTGGCGGCTTTTCTTTTAAGCAGATTGTGACCAGCATCACTTTCACCACAGCGACACACCACATAGCATTGATCGCATGAACGGGCAGCAGATGCGGCGACTCAAGACACTGTTGGAAGTCCGCCAGCATGAACTGCGCCTCAGTATCGAGCATCACCAGCAATTCGCACGACGAGTGGAGCCAGAGCCCGATGTTCTGGATCAAGCTGCCAGCGTGTCTGAGCAGGAGTCATTGCTGCAAAGAAGCAGCCGAGAGCAGCAGTTGCTTCGGGCAACCGATTCGGCGCTTGGTCGCCGGAGCAGCAGCACCGCTCCGGCGAGGTTCTTTCTGGCCTAAGCCCTCAGGTCGTCAGGGCTTTTACCAAGTGCTTGCAAAGGGAGGTTTCCACCTTGTAGAGACTGCAGACGGCCGAGGCGACCAGATAGAGTTTGAGAATTCCTTCCACCTTGGGATACCCTTCGTGCTCCCAGCGATCTACATCCCGCTTCTCGGCCCAGAGACTGACGGCGATCCACTTTTCCGTCTTGGTCTCCGGCGCGAAGAGTAGGAACTCCATAAATCCCTGCTGCTTCTTCAGGATCGGCAGAACTTCCTTGCTTAGAACGTTCACGATTTCGTCTTTCATTTCCGGCTTCGGAGTAAATTCAACGATGCGGCCAAACATCATGAATCTCCTTTGCTTTTCGATTGGGGCGAACCGCCCGGAGGGGGATTGCGTGCGTTGTTCCTACGCCGCCTATTTCTTCTTCCCCCGCCCGTATCCTCGCCCACCTCGCCCGCTGTGCCGCCGCGATTCTCGTGCGGGCTGATGCCGACATGGTGCGTTTGGCGGGAGCGGAACTGGGTGTCTTTCCAGCCGATACCGACTGCGACTGTTTCCGTACGCTTGCCCATCGCGCTTTCTGCGCCAGTGCCATTTTCCGCCGTGAGCCTGCCGATATAATTCGCTTCGGCTGGCTTGTCTCCCCAGTTGTTCCCGCACCGTTCAAAGACTCGATTGCTGAAATTGCTTGGTTTAACTTCTCTAAGCGTAACTGTGTAGCACTACGATCCTCGCGAAGCTCCTGAAGCGCATTCCCTAGACTCGGCATTATTACCCCCTCGGTATTTGACAGCGGCTTCATTGTATAGGACGGAACTACGTGGCGCTGCCAACGTCAGAAGCGAAATGGATGGTCTCTTACGGTGAGACTTCAGACTTTCTCCGTGCCGTCCACGAGTGGAGTTTCAAATCCACGCAGCGGGGTCCTTTCCAAGTAGCAGCATCATCTCGTCTTGGGCTCGCCTATCACCCATTGGAGTGGACCCCAATTTTGAGACAACCAGTTAAGCCCTAAAATGCAGCGAAAGGGGAAAACTGGATGGGATCTCGAAGGAAGTTCACGAAGGAGTTCAAACTGGATGCGGTGCAGCGATTGCGTGCGGGGGAGCCGGCAGGGTTGGTGGCGCGCAGTCTGGAAGTGAGCCGGCAGGAACTGTACCGCTGGAGCCGCGATGTGGGTAAGTTCGGGGAGCGGGCGTTTCCCGGCGTGGGGCAGAAACGGGCGGAGGAGACGCGGATCGCGGAGTTGGAACGTAAGATCGGGCAGCAGGTGCTGGAAATCGATTTTTTAAAGCGAGCCTTGCAGCATGTGGAACAACAGCGCCAGCTGCGGGCCGCCAGTGGCGGCGCACCGTTTACCAGCAAGATCGAGCGCGAAATGAAAGCCGGAACGCAACTCGCCGTCCGCCGGATGTGTGCGCTGACGGGAGTCAGCCGGGCGGGTATTCTATCGGCGCGGAGTGAGCTCTGCGGTCCGCGTCGGTGGAACTGCGCGACCAGGTGCAGCGCGTGGCGCTGGAGTGGCCCACCTATGGCAGCCGGCGGATCACGGCGGAGTTGCGCCGCTGCGGCCTGTCGGTCAATCGTGATTCACCGACTCGGGTTCTGAATCTGCTTGCTATCTGACTCAGCGCGATCAGTACGTCTTCTTTTCTTGCCGCTTGCACCTGCTCCTCAGCGAGAACATCTCCGGTGCGGCAGTCCTTTGCACGTAGCCCCAGCACGTATTGGGCTCCCGAGGCTTGCAATCGAGCCGTCTAGGACGATGGCACTTGCGGTTCTTTCGCAGATTTCCCGAGCGACCTCGGGGGTTAGTCGCATTCAGCAAGCACTTCGACTGATGGGTCAGACCGCCGACGCACGTTCCTCTGTATGCCCAGATCGAGCACCGCCTCGATTTCCAATGGCTTGCCAGCGATCCGGTGCCGAAGCGTTTGCCCCCCCAGCAACTCCATAGCGATGAAGGTTCGCCCATCGGCTTCGTCAATCTCGTAGATCGTGCAGATGTTCGGGTGGTTCAAAGAGGACGCAGCCTTGGCTTCCCGCTGGAAGCGGCTGAGAGCTTGTGCGTCGTGGGCGAGTTCGTCGGGCAGGAACTTCAGAGCGACGTGGCGACCGAGCTTGAGGTCTTCCGCCTCATACACGACGCCCATGCCCCCACCGCCGATCTTGCGGAGGATGCGGTAATGGGAAACAGTCTGCCCTACCGGTTGGGAAGGCGTGGCCACTGCGTAGGCATGGTAGGTGGGGGCAAGGGGAAGGTCAACGTTTTAGCAGCATTCCAGTTCAGGTCAGTTGAACCAGAATCGCCACATCGAATTTCGAGTAATACTTCTTCACATCTTTCGTCCGGTACTTCTCCCGAAATTTCTCGACCACCGACTTCGCTTTGACATCGGTGACTGGCGTTGCCCGCAGTTCCGCCCCAACGCCTCGTGCATCAATCCGAATCGACCGGTTCTTGAGCACGTTCTTGTACCACTGGGTTTCCGAGCCCTGCACGGGCAGAAGGTAAGAGAGTCCCGACGATGACCCCTTCAAGGCTGCGCGTCGCGTGGTAGCCGGGATAGACCGATGACATTAGTCAGCAGGAATTGCTGACCATAGCCGTCCCAGATCAAGTTTGCCAAACCCATGCTCAGCATGGCTATCCCCACAGGATTCCCGATGGCAAAGCCAGACCCTTTATGCTGAATCTCATGGCTTGCTCCTTTCCTGTATCTTAGGGCGTCAACGGTTTTCTGCTACCCTTGTATACGAATCGAAAAAGAGAACCCATGCGAAAACCTCTGCCCATAATTCTGCTGTGTCTTCTTGCCCTGCCCGCCTTTTCTCAGGAAAAGCAGCCCTCCGACAATCCCTTCAGCGCCATCGACAAGCGCGGCTATGAAAGAACAAAGGGAATCCTGCTCCGTTCCGCCGAAAAAATGCCCGAGGAGAATTACAGCTTCAAGCCCGTCGATACGGTACGCACTTATGGACAGATCATCGGACATCTCGCCGATGCCCAGTATCTTTTCTGCTCCACGGCTTCCGGCGAGAAAAATCCTGACCTGAAAATCGAGAAGACCAAAACGTCGAAAGCCGATCTCGTCGCGGCACTCAAAGACGGATTCGCATATTGCGACAAGGTCTACGATGCCATGACCGACGCCACAGCTACCCAGACCGTGAAGTTTTTCGGAAACGATGTGCCGAAATTTGCCGTGCTGAGTGTCAACATCGGTCACAATATGGAGCACTACGGAAACCTCGTCACCTACATGAGGATCAAGGGCATCGTTCCTCCTACCAGCGAGCAGGGGCAAATGCCCGCACCAAAGCAGGAGAAACCCGAATCGCAGCCAAAGAAGTAAAGCGAGTGTGTGGGCGGGCACTTTCCCCGCCCGCGTCCCCCTCATTATTCGCGTGATGGCAGCTTCTCAATGTCTCCGTTGGCTTCACTGTGAACTCTTTCCATTAGTCATCCAAATCAATCCGAACGGTGAAAAGTTGCGTCCCGAACAGGCGCACCACTCTCGCATTCCCGGCGCTGCTTGGCAAATGACTGGAACTGCAACGAAGCTCGCCTTGCTCCATTCTTCCATAGTTTAGCCGGGTTTTTACGCACTCTCGTCGTAGCGGACTAGCTCCACCTGATTGCCCTCGGGATCAGTAACATAAAAAGAGCGCCAATGCACCCATGCGTGCTCGGCGGTTTCGACTTCGAGTCCCAACACTTCCAGTCTCTCCCTTTCGTCTGCGAAGTCAGCGAGAGGTATCGCGAAGGCGATGTGGTCAATGGTCGAAGTTGCAGCGTCCGTCCCGCGATAACCGGGGCTCTGGGTAGAGCCTAGCGGACATGACCGTTGGTAATGACGAACAGGGCTCGCCTCACTGAATTCGTCTCCGGAAGGCGGAACACTCGTAGATAGCACCACAAGTTATGGTCACGCAAATCGAGAAGACAATGAAAGGGGAAAAATGAAAGGCACCTATTCTGGCAATCAGGACTGGCTCAGCCGACAACGTTGGATTCCCATCGTGCTCGTAGTGGTCACGGTCGTCGGCGGCTGGGTAGTCGGTTCCCAGAGCAAGAGGGGATTTGCGAACAAGGATTGGGAAGTGCAGCAGGGGCAGGTTCAGTCCCAGTCCCAGGAAGCAGCCACAGGATCAACTGCCGCTGGGACTGACAACAGTTTGGGCGATGCGGCGAAGCGGAAACATCACAAGGATTGCTTGGAATTGATAAAGGATAATCCAAGCATCGTCTGCCCATAGAAGCAACGTTGTCTCACTTCCTAGCCCCAAGTTCAGTCATCGAAAAGACGCCTCAGTTTTTCCTATTTAGGGTGCCGTCCGCCAACGCAAAGCCGTTCCAGCAGCGGGTTGACAACGGTGGCGCTCAAGCCTAGCATCGTAAGTTGAGCAAGCTACCTCTTTCTTACTCGTTCAGGTTCTCTGAACTAAGTCAGCCCATCTGAAGTTTCCCCTCTTAGATTGCCGAAGGAGGAGCCCGTTATGACACTGTTAACCCGATGGGAGCCTTTCCGTCAGTTCAAAGTGGAATATCGCCCCGTGAGCCAGTGCCAACAACAGCAGTGCGTCTGGTGCGTCAACGATGCTACGCAGGAAGCTTTCCAGAGACAAGGCAGCCTGACTGCCATTAGCCGTTGTTGCGACGATCCGAAGTGCATGGGGCTATCAGCGGAGATGTGCAGGACCACGGTGGGAGCCGCGTGATCCTTATGGTGATCTAGCGTACTCACCGGGCTGACATTGGTGCTGTTCCTGTGCCGAAGGGCGTACCCAGTCGTGCCGATCCGCACCGGAGCCGACCCGCTGCCCTGCTCTGGACTTCATCTAAAGTGTCCATTAAAAGGGGAGCGTCTTGTGGAAAAGCCGCAGCAAGAAATGCGCTGTTCAATCTGCGACAATCGAGTAACGTTGCAGGAGGATACCTGCTTCGATGAAGACGGCAAAGCCATCCACACAGACTGTACGCAAAACGAATCTTGCAGGACAATGATCGGCTCTCTGGCACTGCTGCTGCTTGATTTATCGAGGTTCGGATGTTCTATTCCATTTGGTTACTTGTCGCAGCATTGGCGGGTTGGGCCGGGGGCAAGATCGCTGGCGACGACGGATTCGGCTCAGGAGCGGACATTCTCCTCGGAATTACGGGCGCTTTCGTGGTTCGTTGGTCCCTTGAGAAGATTGGTATTTCCCTGCAAGATGCGTACCTGCTTCTGTTCTCGATCTGGGGAGCAGCCGCATTCCCGGCCGCTGTGAGGTTTGGGGTCAGACGCCACAATCGGTCAAAGACGCGATCCCGACTCCAAGGCGATTAGCGCCATCCTGCTCCGCATCCAGTCCCCCTACCTTCCAAGTCTGGGATGGATGCCCGCTGACGTGGGACAGCGCCAAGACTTAAGCCCCTATACAATCGATAGCCGCCACCAACGCGGCGGGGATTATGCGTTTCTCATTGTCACGGACTGCCACTACGAAGGGAGAGCATCCGCACACCATAAGTGTGAAATTGCGCGATATGAACCAACTCTTCAATTCGATGGACCCTTCCCCCTTCATTGAAAAGGACCTCGATGACGACGCGGAAGAATTCATCGTAAGCTGGGCACAAGAGTTTTCTGCTAAGGCTCCGCTCAAATTACGCATCTTCGGGCAGTTCTTGTCGCTGAGGTAGAACTGCTTGGCTTTGGACACAACTAATTCGGCGAATTTCTGATCGCCGTTGCCGTGTGCATAATCGAGCATCAGACCGAGCGCGAAAGCAGTCTGGTCGTGTTCGCCGATCCGCACAGGGTTGGAGAGCTTCGGCAGCCAGTTGTTCAGCCGTTCTAACACGACTTTCTCAAGCGGATGCAGATTAGCCGCCATCTCTTTAGCTTGCGGATCGTCCCACTCGCGTAATTCCGCCACCAGTTGAAGGAGCCATGCCAACCCATACGGGCGCTCAAAACTGGCGCGTCCCTCTCCTCGGAGGTATGCAGCCTCCTGCACAATGTTTTCTGCCGTGAGACTTTGCCGCAATGCTTCGCGAGCCGCCTGAACAAACGGAGCGTCCGGAAAAGTTCTGACCAAACGAACGAGGAGCCAATGCCCGTGGACGGAAGAATGCCAGTCGTAGCAGCCATAAAAGGCAGGCGTCAATTTCCGTGGTGGGGCCGCATCCGCATCGCTATTCAACGTGTGGCTAAGGTGATTTGGGTACTCCTTATGCACGCAAGCGAGTGCGAGATTTGCAAACCGCTGAGCCACTTTGATGTCAAACTCACCTGTGTTTTGGGCGGCGGCACTCATCGTGAAGAGCAAGAACGTGGCGCAGAAGGTCAATTTCATCGGCTAATACTTTAGCCGAAGATGGCGAGCAGAGGCGAAGACGAGATTCAGGAATGTGCGCATGGCACTAGCTCATATACCAGCCACCATTGACCGAAATCGTCTGCCCGGTCATGTAGTCATTCATCGCCAGCATCACCGCCACCGAAGCGATGTCGTCCACCGAGCCAAAATGCCCCATCGGAATAAGATTCGGGCTCGCGTTGGGGTTGCTGGTCACCATATCGGTCTCTATCAGCGCGGGAGCAATGGCGTTCACGGTGATTCCGTCTCGAACGAGCGCGGAAGCGCAGGAGTGGGTCAGCCCTATGATCCCCGCCTTGGACGCGGCGTAGTGCGCCCCCACTGCCCCGCCTGTCTGTGCAGCGACTGAAGACAGGTTGATGATTCGCCCCCATTTTCTCTGTCGCATACGGCCGACCACCGCCTGCGTTACCAAGAACACTGACTTTAGATTGACGGTGAGCACTTCGTCCCATTCCGCTTCTGTAATCTCCTCCAATTTGCGAGGATGAGCGATTCCTGCATTGTTGACAAGTATGCCGATGCCGCCAAGGTGCGCCTCAACCTCTGCGGCCATGCGCCTCACGTCGGCGGCGACTGACACGTCCGCCTGAACCGCGATTGCCTTCCGTCCCATCGCGGTGATTTCGGCACAGACTGCATTCGCAGCGTCGGCACGCTCACGGTAGTTAACGGCGACAGCGGCACCAGCCTTAGCCAGTGCGATTGCGACTGCGGCCCCGATGCCGCGACTGCCGCCAGTCACAAGAGCGACTCGATTCTTTAGGTCTCGCATGCCATTCACCGTACCACTTCGGAGCCTTGCGGAGATGCTGGCTAATGTGATCTTGACTTGAATCCGGCATAGGTCAGGTAGATGCCGAGGACGAGTGAAACACCTGTGTACACGTAGAAAAGCTGCTGGTAGTGAAGCTGCCCAAGGAAAAGTCCCGCTTCCATCTCAGGCGGCAGGAATAAAAAGAATAGGCTCTTGATGAGCGTTATCCAACCGACGAGGGTGACCACAACCACCAGCGCACCACCCGACCAGACATTGTGCGCGAGAACCATCGCTAGCCCAGCGGCCAGTGTGATCACACCGACGATGAAGATCATTGATAGATTGTGAAGAAGTGCTGTTACCAGCTCCAGGGTGGTTTGTTTGCGAGTGATCATTGATATCGCGACGAGAATGCAGTACAGCCCAATCAGCCTGCTAAGAAAAAGTGTTCGTGCCGACATGGTGCCTCCAAACGAATCAGGGAATTGTCTGTCAAGCCATTGCGCGCGCGCGAGATCGTCCCGCTTGGATTATTGCAGGACCGCCACTCGACTACCTGTTTACTTACGGCAGCAGCGGATGGACCATGAGTTGTCCGGTGACCGTGCCCGAACCGGATGCGAGGCCGTGTTGGCCGCTGGGATTGACCAACTCGAAATTGTAGGCACCTTTGAACTGCGTCCCATTTGCGCTCAAGCTGACCGTCATGGTGTAGATTTTTTTCGCCCGCAGCGAGCCCTCGGAGTTCATTACAAGACTCGTGAACTGGACAAAGAGATTTCCGAACGCCGGACTGGCCTGCCAGATACCATGGCCGGGAGTGGCGAACATGTCGGGCAAGATTTTGCCGGGGATTACTTCGCTGGAGTCGGTCTCAATTACGCTCCCGTCGCTGGTGAAAGTGGCGAGGCCGGGAACCGCCGCAGGCGAGCCTGTGGGGTTTGGGTTGGCGGTCAAACTGAATTCCCATGAACCGGCCAGCGACGGAAGCGTGCTCTGGCCGACCGACGATCCCACCAAGACAACAATCAGGATCAACACTCTGCCGGAGGAGAGACTCTTTGGCGACATACGAACCTCCATTGCGCGGATTCAGCCGCGACCCCAATCAAGTCAGAGTTCGGGCCGATTTAGGCCGCTATGCGGTGTCGGTCTGCGACCGAGCGGCATAGTTTGGAAATGCGGGAGGAGCACTGAAAATAGTATAGCGAATTTGGGTTGCAGCCCCGAAGCCGGAGTGAACATCGAAGAAGCTGTACGGGGAGGCGCTGCGAAGCTCACTGAAAAGCTGAACCATCTATCGTTCACCCATAAGAAGGAATTCGTCGTCTGGTATTCCGAAGCGAAGCAGGAAAACACACGTGCTCGGCGAGTAGAGAAGATGAAGGCAATGCTTTTGTCGGGAAAGGTCATCAGCTAATCTCGCGACAGCAGCCTCCATTCGCCTGCACGAACAGCCTGATGTGGCAACTCCGAACCGTCGCGACGATGGGCGCTCACTTTGGTTCCGCTCTTTTTCGTGTATCGCTTGACGGCTATGGGTTCGGGCACGATTCGCGAATCCGCTTATTTCGCAGCCCGTCCGCCCGGCCGACCCTTGATCGGCGCCGTGTCGTGGTCTTCGAATGCCGCCGTTTGTCTCTCTTCGATCGGAGCGTGCTCCAGTTTCTCCAGCAGCCGGACACACCGGTTCCAGCGCAGCATGGCGTCGTCGTTGTGTGGTGGGCGGATCTTCTCGGCTTTCTCAAAGCAGCGCATCGCCTCATGCAGGGAACCAACCAGGGTATGTGCCGTTACCCCGGACTTCATCTGAGCCTTGGCCCGCCGCTCGAGCAGAAGCCCCATGTAGTAGTTGAGCTCATACGGATTCGTGAGGCCCTGGAAGATTTTTTCCGCCTCGCCATAGCGATCTGAGTGCCCGCCCTCGAACTGGTCGGTCAGCGCCAATCCCAACAATCGAAGCGCCAGTTGGTTCTCCGGATCGGCCGCCAGGATGTCGCGGCAGATGGACTCGGCTTCCTCCGGTTCGTTCAGGTAGCGATGCAACTCGACCTTGGAAATGGCTTCCGGAATACCGTCCTTTGAAATGGTCTTTAAACTGAGTCCCACATTGCCCTCCATGAAGTGGAATTTCTAAGCTGTTGAACTCTAAGTATTCGAACACATGTAGTCTAGTTCAAAATCTTGCCCAGAATCTCCTTGGGCAGCTTGACGGCCTCTGGGAGTTGGAACACTACCTGACCCAAAGCCGCAAAGAGATCGACCGCAAATCCTATCCCATTCCCCTTGCCGCTCCAGCCAACACTTCGATGATCCGCAGCCCCGCCCTCAGGGTCTTGTCATCTTGGTCGCGGGCGGGATTGTAGACACTCAGCGTGGCGGCCCGGACCCGAAAACGCGCAAACACGGCGCGAATCCCTTCTTCCATATCTTCCAGAGAAAGCCCACCGGGTACCGGATCGAAGACGCCGCCGGGCGCGACTTGCGGGTCTAAGGAGTCCATGTCGATGTGGAGATAAACTTCCGGTACGCGCTGTGCCAACTTGTCCAGCGCAACCCGCACATCCACCCTCGGCTTTCCCTCATGCCACTTCACCACCTGAACGGCAGAATGGTCGAGAAGCTCCCTCTCCGCTGGGTCTAAGTCCCTCACGCCCAGTATGAGCGTTGAGGATTCAGGAATCGGAGTGCTATTGCCGATTTGCGCCCAATAGTTCTGATAGCAGTGGCCGGTGATCACTGCCAGGGACATGCCATCGAAATACCCGCTGGTTGTCGTTTCCGGAGTATTGAAATCGCCGTGTGCGTCGAACCAAACAACGCCGCACTGACTATGCTCGAAGCCCGAGAGTACGCCCTTGCTGACATCGCAGCCTCCAGCGAGTACCAAGGGAAACTGTTTGGCCGCAATCGCCTGCCTGACAACGGATGCGAGTCGCTGGCTCACAATTGAGGATGCGTTCCCGCTATCGCGAAACGGCTCGCCGCGAT
Organism: uncultured Acidobacteriaceae bacterium; assembly: GCA_963725245.1. Lineage (GTDB taxonomy): Bacteria > Acidobacteriota > Terriglobia > Terriglobales > Acidobacteriaceae > Acidiflorens. The sequence continues at coordinate 88,506 of CAVRYC010000005.1, forward strand.
CAACCCGCTTCACGGTTACTGCGAGACCCTTTGCGGCAATCAGCTTCGTCGCGCCAGCCCGCACCAGACACTCCGGCCCCTTGCTTGAGCCCTGACGCTCGTCGCCCATCGTGTACGGAACCTGAATCAAACAGATGTCCATGCCTCGCTGATCCTTACTCAGCCACCCCGATTCGTCCTCGGCCCATCAGTCCTCCACCGCCAGTGAGCAAGCGTCCGTCTCGTGGCGTTTCGAACGTTTTGATCCGGTCGCCTTCGAGGCATCCCTCGCGGTTCGCTTTCTTGGGTGGAGCATCCGTAATCATCATCCTGCGCTGGTTCCATCGGGCACCCTCGCCTCCGGCACCGCCAGCACTGGGGTGATCCCGTCCAAATAGCCGATGTCGAACAGCATTCCTTCCGAAACCACCCCTGCCATCTTGCGTGGCGCCAGGTTTACAACGAATAACGCTTGCTTGCCTTCGATCTCCCGTGGATTTGCACGCTCGCGCTTCATCCCGGCCAAGACGGTGCGCACATGATCCCCGAAGTTGACCCTGAGTGCGACTAACTTTTCCGAATTGGCAACATCGCTCACGGCTTCGATGGTGCCAACTCTTATGTCGATTTGGTTCAGGAGTTCGGGCGAGATCGTAGGCTTTACCTGCGCGGGCGTCATCTCGCAATTTTAGTCGGAAGCTGACGAGTTTCGCTGCCCCGACGAGGCGATCACAATTCAATCCCGGCCCAGCGCCTCACCCGGACCGGGGGCAGATTAGCCCAGCAGTGCCGCTACGTGGCACGCAGGAGCCATTCCCTCGGCGGAAACCCTAACATAAGCTGGAATGTGCGCAGTAAACGGGAGCGCCCCAATGACTCTAACCGGAGTCGGGGGCGCTTTTCGTTTTTTCACCCTGCGCTGAACTGGACTGGGTGGGATGTTCCTGTTGCCCTATCTGCCAAAGCGATGGGCTGGAACTGCGGGAGTATGTCCGCCTCGCTACTGCCAGTCGGGATGAGGAGTTTGCGGTACCATTGCCTTGCTCGCGGACTTTAGGGTCTCGTCACGAACATCTATGGAGGGGGTACCGACACATGCACAAGGTTTCGCGTTTTCGCTGGATAAGCATTTCTGCGGTGCTGCTCGCGCTTTCGCTTCCCATTGCCAGTGCGCAGCCTCTTGCCGCGGCTCAAGGCGCCAGTCCCGCCCCTAACGTTCAGAGCGCACCACCTGTCCAGATTCACGCGCTCAAGGTGACCTTGCTTTCGACGATGCTGGTGGGCAGCGTAACGGGGGTGGGAGAGTGGGGTTTCTCCGCGCTGATCGAAGCAGATGGTCATCGCGTTCTGCTGGATACGGGAGCCCATCCCGATAACGTGCTGCAAAATGCGCGCGACTTGAAGATTGATTTGTCCGGCGTTAAAGAAGTGATTCTTACGCACAATCACTGGGATCATGTCGGTGGGCTGATGACCCTTCGCAAAGAGATGATGAAGAGTAACCCATCGGCATTGTCAGTAGTTCATGTCGCACGCGGCATTTTCTACAGCCGACCAGCGCCCCAAGGTGAAGATAACCGGATGGTCGCATTGAAGAAGGAGTACGAAGCGACTGGGGGAAGGTTCATCGAACATGAAGCGGCGGCGGAAATCTTTCCGGGTGCGTGGCTGACAGGTCCGGTGCCTCGAAAATACCCAGAACGCAACTGGAGTGTCAGCGGAAAAGTGCAGACCCCAGCGGGCTTGGTCGAAGACACGATCCCCGAGGATCAGTCACTGGTGCTCAACACCCCGGAAGGATTGGTCGTGGTCACGGGCTGCGGGCACGCTGGAATCATCAACATCCTCACCTTTGCCCGAGAGGAATTTCCCAACGAGCCAGTGGATGCGGTCATCGGCGGATTGCACCTCTTTCCGGCGACGGATGACCAACTGAATTGGACTGCCGATAAGATGAAAGACTTCAAAGTGGCGAATCTGATGGGCGCACATTGCACCGGCATTGAAGCCGTGTATCGCATTCGGGAGCGACTCGGACTGCCGCGAGCATCGGCTGTTGTGGGCAGCGTGGGATCAAGCTTTGTCCTTGGCGAGGGAATCCATCCCGGCCCGCTTGCCAAATGACAACACGCTCATCCGGTCTGCGATAATCCGGCTTGCGATAATCCGGCCTCAGATGCCCACAGCGCGGACCGGCGTTACTTGAGCCGTTGACCCGTCGCAGGGTCGAAGACGGCGTTGCGCAGGAATTGCTCCGTGGACCAGGGTGGCGCATCTCCTCCGAGATACTGATGAAACCACTCGAGGTGCGCGGTGTAGTACAGAGCCATTTCATACCAACTGGGCCAGTGGCCCGCGTCGGAATAAATGATCAGTTTCGAGGGAACTTTCATCTCTTGCAGTGACGTGAACATCTGCAGCGACTGCGTGTAAGGGACGCGATAATCGCGCTCGCCGGAGATAACCAGGCAGGGCGTCTTGAAATTTTTCACAAAATACGAGGGGGAAAACTTCTCGTACTGATCGGAGTTCCATGGCTGACCTTTGTAGTCCCACTTGGGAAACCACAGTTCTTCAGTCGCGCCGTACATGGAGCGGAGATCGAAGACACCCATCATCGACGCGATAGCCTTGAAGCGGTTGGTGTGGCCCTCGAACCAGTCCATCATGTAGCCGCCGTAGGACCACCCCATGGCGCCCATGCGATTGGGGTCGACGTAGGGAAGCTTGATCAATTCGTCGGTAACCTTCATCAGGTCTTCAAAAACCTTCCCGCCATGGTCACCGGAAATTTCCGCCGTGAAATCCTGGCCATAGCCCGTGGATCCATGCGGATTGGCGAAAGCGACGATGTAGCCGGAGCCGGGATAAACTTGCCAGTCTCCGCGAAAAGAATCCTGCCACTGATACTGCGGCCCACCATGCACGTTGAGGATGAGCGGATATTTCTTCGACGGATCGAAGTCGTGGGGCTTGACGATGAAGACTTCGATCTTCGCTCCGCCGGCTCCCTTTACCCACATGCGCTCGGCCGGACGGAGATCCACTTCATTGGCGACTTCGTCGTTGAAGTGAGACAGGCGTTGCGGCGTCGAGGATTTCCCATCCGCCAAGTCCACGGCAAAAAATTCGGCGGGGTCGCCGACCGAACGCCGGATGTAGATGATGCGGCCGTTGTCATGTGAGAGCTCGAAGGAGTCAATGGCTCGGTCTACCAACACTTGTTGGATCGATCCGGAGTCGAGGCTCACCCGGAAGATGGGATTGTCGCCTTCGACTGGAGCGCTGAAGTAGAGAGATTTCGAGTCCGGGGCCCATTGAAAGTCGTCAACCCAATTGCGGAAGGACTCGGTGAGCACACGTGACGCGCCGGTGGCGCGATCGTAGATGGCCAGGCGAAAAAGGTCGGATTCATAGCCCGGTTGCTTTTGCATTTGATAGGCGATGTATTTTCCGTCCGGCGAGTATCTCGGATGACCGTCGAAGGCAGGATTCGCAGCGGTGATGTTGCGCGGCGGCTGACTGCCACCGAGCGGGACGATCCACACATCGCTGTTTGTGGACGAAGCGGGATCGCGGTCATGATTCGAGTCGAACGCGAGTTCCGTGCTATCCGGCGAGAAATCGTATTGCAACGGTCCGCCGAGCTGAAAGGGAGGCGAATCGAAATCGCCCGGCGTCAGATCGCGCACGGCGCCGGTGGAAACGTCGGCCAGCAGGACGTGGGTGCGCTTCCCGTCTTTCCATTCCGTCCAGTGGCGGTAGAGCAGCGCATCGGCCAGGTGGGCGTGAAGCGGGCCTTTGCTCCAGCGCTCGTCGATCTTCTTGTTGCAGGCGTCGTCGGCGCCGCATTCCGGATAGACATCGCTCGAAAACGCGATCCATTTTCCGTCAGGTGACCAGAGCGGGTCGGAGACGCCCGTGGAAATGTTGGTGAGTCGCCGGGCTTCGCCACCGCTGGCGGAGATGACGTAGATGTTGTCGTCGCCATCCCGCGAGCTGATGAAGGCGATCCACTTGCCGTCCGGTGAAAAGGCCGGCGACGATTCACCCTTTTCTCCAAACGTAAACT
>CAVRYC010000006.1:0-80440 GCA_963725245.1 uncultured Acidobacteriaceae bacterium
GATTAAAAAGGCGCCGCACGAGGTCGATGACGGTGGTGGATTCGGGATCGCGCGCCGCCGTTTTCAGGGTGCTGATGGGAGTGTGCATGATTTTGTTGACGATGCCCCGAGTGAGCGCTTCGACGGCAAGCTCCTGGTCGGTGGTCATGGAGCCAAGCCGGCCGCGAACCCGATCGATCTCGGCCTGGCGAATAGTTTCGAGGTGGTCCTGCAAGCTAACGATGGTGGGAACCACATCGAGAGTCTGCAGTCGAGCGTGGAATTTCGCGACCTCGCCATTGACGATCGCCTCCGCCTTGTCGGCTTCCTTCTTGCGATCGGCGACGTGTGAACTGACCGCCTGCTGCAGATCGTCGATGTCATAGACGAAAATGCCATCGATCTTATTCATCGCGGGATCGACATCGCGGGGAACGGCGATATCGATAAAGAACATGGGCTTGTTTTTGCGCAGCGCCATGAGCCTTTCGCCGTGTTCGGGGCGGAAGATGAAGTGCGGCGAGCCGGTCGAGGTAATCACGATGTCGGCGCGCTCGCAGGTGTCATAAAGCCGGCTGAACTCGATCGCCTGTCCGCTAAATTTTTGCGCCAGCCGGATGGCGCGGTCGTAGGTGCGGTTGGCGACAAAGAGAGAGGTGGCGCCGTGCGCCAGCAGATGCCGAGCCGCTAACTCACTCATCTTCCCCGCACCCACCAGGTAGACGCTCTTGCCGTGCAGGCTCCCGAAGATTTTCTCCGCCAGTTCGACGGCCACCGAAGCAATCGAAACCGACGAAGATCCGACGGCAGTTTCGGTACGGACGCGCTTGGCCACGGCAAACGCCCGGGTGAGCAACTGATCCAGTTGCGCGCGCACGGCTCCCACGGCGCGGGCGGTAGCGTAGGCTTCCTTGACCTGTCCCAGGATCTGGGGCTCACCGACGACCATGGAGTCGAGGCTGGCGGCCACGCGAAAGATGTGGCGGACGGCTTCATCTTCGCGGAATTCGTAGAGATGACTTTCAAACGAATTGAGATCCGTTTCGAAATACTCGCGCAGGAATTCGCGCAGATCGCCGGTGCCGTTCTTCATGTTGGCGATGAATTCAACGCGGTTGCAGGTGGAGACGATCATGCCCTCGGCAACGGCGGGATGCTCGGACAGTCGCTTGCAGGCCTCCGGTAAACGCGATTCAGGAATGGCCAGGCGCTCGCGCACCTCGACCGGCGCGGTCTTGTGATTGACGCCGATGAGCTGGAATCTCATGAGGCGATAAACCTGTGCATTCCGCTGAAGTAGTTGGATATCCAGGCGACGATGGCGGCGACGAAGGCGACACTGGCGAGCAGGGCGGCGCGGCGTCCGCGCCATCCGGCGTTCAGGCGCGTAAAGACCATCAGCAGGTACACGGCCCACATCAGCACGGAAAGCAGAATCTTGGGATCGAGGAAATTAATGCGGCCGTAAGTGGATTCGGCGACCACCGAGCCCGCGATCAGGCCCAGAGTCATGAAGGGAAATCCGATCATAAGGGAGCGGTAGCCGATGTCGTCAATTACCTGGAGAGCGGGCAGCCGCGAGAACATTCCACTCGCACCCTTGGATTTCAGAGCGCGTTCTTGCATAAGGTACAAGATGCTGGCGCCAAAACTGAGGAACAGCGCCGCGTATCCGGTAAAGATCATCAGGATATGCACGAACAGCCAACCGTGCTTCACGGCAATCGAGGCGAAGACCAGCGGTTGCTGACCGGTGGCGGCCACGAAAGTCAGCAGAAAAACCAGGGGAAAAATCACGATGCCCGGCGTGGTCGTCTTATACACCATGTAGGCAATCATGAAGACGACCATGATCAGGAAAGCCAGCAGCGACTCCGAGTTGTGAACCGAGGCCGAAGCGAACTGGCCGGTCTGCACGACGGCTTCGGTCAGAGAAACGAAATGAAACACCATGCCGAGGTAGGAGGCATGGAGCGCGATCTTACCGAGGAGTTCCGAAGTGCGGGTCAGCGCCACCAGCGCATAGAGCAGTCCCGCAGCGTAACAAACAAGCGCGACGCGCAGCCAAATCAGGGTCATCATTCTTTGTTTCTTTTTTGCCTGGTGCTTCCGCAGGCCGGTTTGATAGGTCCCCACCCCGCCTGAGTGATTATAGTTTGCCGGGGTGTTGGTGCGGGAGGAAACGTGTGCTGTCACAGGGGTGTGTGACGTGGGTCACAGGAAGGCGAACCTACCACGGAGGCACGGAGCAGGCCGGCGAAGGGACTGGTGAAATGGTGGTCTAGGCAAGGCGTTCCAGTGATCAGCCAGGCCAAATGGCGAGACTTTCGCCGACTCTATTCCACCCCCAACGATGCCAATGATTCTTCCAGCGACTGTAAGTCGATCTGCAGTTGCCGCCCGTGCGCCTGCATTTCTTCCAGTTCGTCGAAGGCGCGGAACAGACGCATCTTCACGGCGGCGTACTGCTCGGAATCGGCAAGGGCGCGTCCGTGGGATTCGGCCCAGGCGGCGACGACCTGGTGCGGAAGAAACACACTGACCGCGTAGGTCACTTTGCGGTCGGAGGTGACGTCGAAGATGTACTCATTGGCGTCAGACTCATGGGCGTTGGAGGTCGCGGCGAGACGCTTTCCGACGAAGTAGTACTGGTAAACGTAGCCTTGCGATCCGGTGTAGGTTTTGAGGCGACGGATGGTCATAAGAACTTGCTTCGAGCTACGAGCTTCGAGCCGCGAGCGAGGAGGAACCGTTTGCTCGAAGCTCGCGGCTCGAAGCTCGTAGCGGTTATATTTTCGCCTCCCGCAGGCGCTTCACGGCGGTCTCCGACGTGACCGGAGAATAATAAATCTCTTTGAAAGTGTATGACCTTGCCTTGGCCGCAAGAACGGGCAAAATCTCGATGTGCCAGTGGTAGTCGTCATCGAGGGTTTTCCAATATCCCAGTGTTGCCGACGGATGTTGGCTGTTGGGCGAGGTGTGGAGCACGAGGTGGAAGACTTCCGTAACGGTGCGGATACGCTGCAGGGTGTTCCGCAGGAGCGCGGCGAGATCGGCCACGTTGCCCACGCGCGATGAACCGGAGCGTTCAAAGGAAGATTCATGGCTGCGCGGCATAATCCAGGTTTCGTAGGGGACGCGCGGAGCGTAGGGGCAGAAGGCCACGTAGTCTCCGCGAATTTCTACGATGCGTAGGCTCTGGCGCTCCTCCTGCGCCAGGATGTCGCAGAAGACGCAGCGCTCTTTGGCTTCGAAATAGTCGCGACCGGCGCGGAGTTCGTAGAGGACGCGGCGCGGCACGAAGGTGGTTGCGGTGAGCTGGGAAGCGGGGTGCTCGAATTCCTGTCCGGCGCCCTCGCCGTGATCCTTGAAAATGCTGATGTACTTGAGCCGGCTGTCGCGCTTCAAATCCTGAATTCGCTGCGCGGCCAGACGCAGGAACTGTGAGATCTCCACGTCGCTCGCATTCCAGAGATGGCCGTCGTGGCGGGGATTTTCGAGTAGAACTTCGTGCGCGCCGATGGATCGCATGCGGTCGTAGAGGCCGTCGCCGCGGCGGGTCGCCTCGCCCTCGATGTGGTAGAGCGCATTGGGATGGACGACGGAGCGCGCCGACCATGCGCTGCCATCCACTCCGGGTAAGTTGGCAATGACTTGCGCGGGCTGGGCGGAGACACCGCAAAACCGGCAGGCTCGGGAGCGTGGAGCGGGGTCGGCGACATCGTCACCGGTGATCACCCAGGAACGGGTGATGGGATCTTTTCGGAGTTCCATGGGCTAAGAAGAGCAAAATCGACGCGGGGAGTCAAATGGAGAATTTTGTAATTTGGCAATTTTGTAATTTTGTAATCTGAAAACCCTCCGGCAGGCTAGAGTAGTAGGACTGACAAAATTGCAAATTACCAAATTGGAGATTACAAAATTACCAATTCCTCTATGTCTGAGCCCTCGACGCCGCTGATGCGGCAATATGCCGCCATCAAGAAAGAGCATCCCAACGCTCTGCTGTTCTTCCGGCTGGGGGATTTCTACGAGCTTTTCTTCGACGACGCGGTGCTGGCCGCGCGCGAGTTGCAGATCACGCTGACTTCGCGCAATAAAGAAAAGGGCATGGCCATCCCCATGTGTGGCGTGCCTTACCACGCCGCCGAGGGCTACATCTCAAAACTGATCCGGCGCGGGTTCAAGGTCGCGGTCTGCGAACAGGTAGAAGACCCGCGCCTGGCGAAGACGTTGGTGCGGCGCGAGGTGACGCGCGTGGTCACGCCGGGAACGGCAGCGGATTCGTCGCTGAACGCCGAGGAGAACAACTTTCTGGCGGCGGTGGCAACGGTCGGGGATCGCGTTGGTTTTGCGGCGCTGGATCTTTCAACCGGCGAGTTTCGGGCGACCGAGTTTGCGGGCGAATCGGCTGGACGCCGCATTCAAGAAGAACTTGAACAATTACGGCCAAAAGAAATGCTGTATGGATCTTCGGCGCCGCTGCTTGGAACGAGCGCGAGTGGGCAGACGCGGAGTCCTCGCCCGTCCGCGTGGCCGAGCGCTCATGCGAGCACGCCACCGTCCCCACACGGCACCGCGCCTGCTCGGATCCGGCGGGCTGGGCCGAAACTCCCCTCGACGACTGGATCTTCGCTCCCGACCACGCCATTCCGCTCCTGGAGAACCACTTCGGCGTGCTCTCGCTGGAGGGCTTCGGGCTGGCGGGGAAACGGGCGGCGGCTTCGGCGGCCGGGGCGATCCTGTATTACATCCGCTCAACGCAGCGCGGCACGCTCGATCATGTGGACCGCATCGGCTTCTACGAGCGGCAGAATTGCCTGGTGCTCGATGCGGTGACGGTGCGCAACCTGGAGTTGATCGAACCACTTTTCGCTGGGACCGGATGCCGGCGTGACTCTGTTCCGCTGCCTCGATGCGACCGTGACGCCGATGGGCAAGCGCTTGCTGCGCACATGGATGCTGCGTCCGTCTCTGGATCGGGCCGAGATCGAAGGCAGGCTGGATGCAGTCGAGGTGCAGGTAAAAGATACGGTGCGGCGCGAAGAATTGCGCCGGGCGCTGGATGGAATTCTGGACCTGGAACGTCTGCTGAGCCGCGTCACGCTGGAAACAGCGAATCCACGCGACGTGCTGGCTCTGGCGGCATCGCTCGGCGCGAATTCCCAAGGTGCGAGCGGTGTTGGCTGGACTGTCCGAGCGTGTCTGAGTCACGACTTCCGAGTCACGACTGTCTGCACGCGACTGGGCACGCTGCATATCGCGATCGACGAACTCAGCGATCTGCGGGAGAGGATCGACGGCACGCTGGTTCCGGAGCCGCCGCTCACCCTGAGCGATGGCGGGGTGATCGCCGCGGGCGTCGACAAAGATCTGGACGAACTGCGCGACCTGAGCCGCAACTCGAAGCAATACCTGGCGCAAGTGGAGACGCGCGAACGCGAGCGGACGGGGATTGGCTCGCTCAAGGTAAAGTTCAATTCCATTTTTGGCTACTACATTGAGATTTCGAAAGCGAACCTGCACCTTTCGCCCGCCGACTACGAGCGCAAGCAGACGCTGGTGAATGCCGAGCGCTTCACGACTCCGGAACTGAAAGAGTATGAGTCGAAGATTCTCGATGCCCAGGAGAAGATTGTCGAAATCGAGCGGCGTCTGTTTGCCGAGTTGCGTTCTGCCATTGCCGCCGAGGCCAAGCGCATCCGGCAAACGGCGCTGGCACTGGCCGAAGTGGATGTGCTCGGCTGCCTGGCGCACATTGCGGCGCTGCGGAATTATTGCCGTCCGCGTTTTGATGAAGCTGAAAAGTCCGAGGATGGCGGCGATCTGGAAATTGTCGAAGGGCGTCATCCGGTGATCGAACTGCAGGAACTGGCGGCAGGCAGCGAGCGCTTCGTTCCGAACGATCTGTTTCTGGATTCCTCCACTCACAACATCATCGTGCTGACCGGGCCGAACATGGGAGGCAAGAGCACTTATCTGCGGCAGGCGGCGCTGATCGTGATCATGGCGCAGATGGGCTCGTTTGTTCCCGCGCGCGCCGTGCGGCTGGGAATTGTCGATCGCGTCTTCACCCGCATTGGCGCAAGCGACAACGTGGCCCGTGGGCGCTCGACGTTTATGGTCGAGATGACGGAGACCGCGGCGATTCTGCACACGGCGACGGCGCGGTCGTTGATCCTGTTAGACGAAGTCGGGCGCGGCACTTCCACTTATGACGGACTGGCGATCGCGTGGGCCGCTGTCGAGTATCTGCACGCGCGAGTGCATGCCAAAACTTTATTTGCCACCCACTATTTCGAGCTGACCGAATTGGCTGAACAATTGAGTGGCGTGAAGAACTATCATGTATCGGTCAAAGAGACCGGCGGAAGCGTGGTTTTTCTCCGCCGAGTCGAACCGGGCGCAGCCGACCGCAGCTACGGAATCGAAGTAGCAAAGCTGGCGGGATTGCCGAACGAAGTCGTGGTGCGTGCGCGCGAAGTGCTGGCCGAGCATGAATCGTCCGAGCGTCGGCTTTCAGGGCATCTGACGCCAGGCTGCTTCCACTGAGCCGGAGCGTCCGACGCAGTTGACCATCTTCACGCCGCTGTCGCAGCCCGTGCTGGAAAAGCTTCGCGAAGTAGATTTGAACCGGCTGACGCCGCTCGAGGCGCTAAACTTGCTGGCGGAGTTGAAAAAAGAAATCTAACCGCCGAGACGCGGAGTGCGCGAAGAAAGGTAGGCAGATCACTGTAAGCGCAGGCAACTGGCAGGAATACCATGGAACTTGGCACCTGTAAGCTCTGTCTAAAGGAAAAACCTCTCGTCCGCAGCCATCTGATGGCTCGAGGGGTCCATGATTTCTGCCGCACGCCAAATGACAATCCTATTTGGAGACGAGTAAAGTCATTATGCAGTCCAGCCTACGACTCGTCCGCTGCATCTGCGGGGAGTGTGACGGCGACATACTGAGTCGTGCAAGCGCGAGCAAATCTGGGCCCTTTTGCCGCTGCTTGCGGACAGCCGGCAAGATCTGGACAATTTCCTTTTCCAAGACATCTTGCTGGAGGACACACCCGGAGCTCAGCGATGGCGACTCGGAAAATGTACGCGGCATCAAGGAGGGATACCCAGAGATTGATGTCGCGAAGCTCGCACTCATTTTATCGCAATGGGGGTCAAGATTTGGAAAGCATCGGTCCACCATGGAGGAAGGCTGGCCTTGAAACAGAGCCGCTCAAATCAGCTTGCCAAGTATGGAGAATTCGTGTCGCTGCTCTTGCGCCTGCTCGGGAAGGCTTCCGAACTCGATATGGACCGGCGTTGGCCGTAGGAGTCATACCACCTGCGGTAAAGACGAAAGGAATCTGCCGCCCAGACGCGGGGGTCCGCCGAGAAATCCGCCAGAGAAAATGGAACAGACTGGACTTTGCTCACAGGAATTCAGAATTCGACAGTAATTGGATCATGCTAGTCGGGATACGATTTCCTCGTTTTTTGCACTTGGAAGCTGATTCTGCGATTCGCCGTTATCTGCGCTTGGTAATCACCTCCAACAAGTATTGTTTCCCATGTGATCGACAGGATCGGCAAGTTATCAAGCAGTGTATCATTCAAGATTGCCTTCTCGTTCAAGGCTGCACGTGAGGCTCGCGATCATCTTGCTGAGAATCTAAAAAGGTAAAGATCGCATAAGAAAAACCGATTTGCAAAGTGTACGCATGCCATCGAATCACTCGTGGAATATTGACTATGAATCACGACAGATTGCACGACGATCATTGGGTTCGAAAAAGCAGGTTAGGTCTGGCATTACTGATTGCCTTGAGCACAACCAGAAGCAAAGTCGCGCGACTCAAATAAATATCGGCCAACTCCTCATCATCGGCTTCGACGGGACCGGGATGTCTCCGCGCCTCGCTTCCTTGCTCACGAAGATTCAGCCGTCGGGCGTGATTCTGTTTGCCCGCAACATCGCTGCCGCCGAACAGACGCACGCGCTTCTGCGGGAATGCCAGAAGTGCGTGGCCACGCCTCTATTTACTTGCGTGGACCTCGAAGGTGGCTCGGTGGACCGTTTCCGCAACGTGATCGGTCGGACGCCTTCTGCGGCAGAGGTTTTTGCCACAGGCAGCCGCGCCCTCTATCGCAAGCATGGGTGGTTGATCGGAGAGAATTGCCGTGCGCTAGGCTTCAACGTGGATTTTGCCCCCGTGCTCGACTTAGCCTTCGAGGCTTCGCGTTCGGTGATGAGTTCGCGGGCGGTTTCGGACGATCCTAGGCAGGTGGTTATTTATGCACGCGAATTTCTGCGCGGATTAGGCGAGGCCGGAGTGCTCGGCTGCGGCAAACACTTCCCCGGACTGGGCGAGGCCACTCTTGATACACATCATGAACTGCCCAGCGTGGAAAAACCGCTGCGCAAATTGTGGGACGAGGATCTGGTTCCGTATCGCGTTGTCTGCGGCGCGAATTGCCTATCATCATGGTTTCGCATGCGGCTTATTCGGGGGTCACAAAGGACGGACCAAAGAACGAACTCCGGCATCGCTATCGAAAAAATGGATCACCGGCATTTTGCGCAAGAAAATCGGTTACAATGGCCTGGTCGTTCGGACGATATGGAGATGGGCGGCGCTCTGGCGGCTGGCCCGATCGAGCAAGTGACGGTCGGGCACATCCGCGCCGGGGGCGATCTTGGCCTGATCTGTCACAAGAAGAGATCATTCTGCGGGCGCACGAATCCCTGATCCATGAAGCTGAACGCGACGGCCAATTTGGCCGCCGCGTGCGAGGAATCGGCAGGGCCGTGCTGTTGCGCGTTCAAGCTCGCGTTTAAGAAGAAGGTTGATAACAATTCCGGCGCGACGCCGCGTTCCCGCTCCCACTTCCGCACGAGTCGAAAAGCTAACGCGGCAGCTCTGGGAGTTCGGGGAAGAAATCCGGCTGGGTACGCTTGCTCGCTCGGGAAGAAGGCTGGAGCATGATCGTTGCCGGTGTGATGAGCGGCACTTCGGCGGACGGAATCAATGTGGCGCTGGTGCGGTTCGCCTCCGACGGAGCTGGACGGGCCAAAGGCCCGTCACCACACAAACACCTGCGCGCAACTTCGCGCTTCTGGCTCACGAAGAATATCCGTTCCCTGCCCGATTCGACGCGCAATCCTGGAAATGATGAACGCGGAGTTGGCCCGCGTTGCGGATCTGGCCCGGCTGAATTTTCTTCTCGGCGAACTGTATGCCGAGGCAGTGGGGAAGACTGCGCGCAAGCATCGCGTGAAGTTGACCTGGTTGGCTGCCATGGACAGACACTGTATCACCAGGGAATGCCAGAGCGATTTCTCGGGCGACGATTGGCAGCGACTTGGCAGACCGGGGAAGCCGCGGTGATGGCGGCGCGGCTGGGCGTGCCGGTGATTTCTGATTTTCGTCCCGCGGATATAGCGGCGGGAGGGAAAGGTGCGCCGCTCGTACCGTTCTCGATTATCTTTTTTATCGCGATCATGTATCGGGACGCTGGCACGACCGCATGCAGGGCCGGATTGCGCAGAATATCGGTGGAATTGCGAATCTAACGGCGATTCCCGCGGGCGCTTCGCTGCACCAATTAGTCGCCTTTGACACCGGGCCCGGCAACATGGTGATCGATGCGGTGATGGAGGAACTTTCGCAAACGCTATGATCGTGATGGCAAGGTTGCGGTGTCTGGGCGAGTGCTGAATGGCGTGATCACGCAGTTGCTGCGGGCGCGGTTTTTTCGGCAGAAGCCTCCACGGACAGCGGGCCGCGAAGAATTTGGACGCGAATATGTCGGCAGATTTCTTCAGGTGTGCCACGGCGCCCGCAAGCCCGACGTGGTGGCAACGGCAACGGGCTTGACCGCGCGGTCCATCGCCGAGGCAGTGCAACGATTCGTGATGCCGCGATTTTCTCCACGGCGCACGCTGCGCAAACACCAGATGATTGTCTCGGGCGGAGGGGCGAAGAATCTGACACTGATGGCTATGTTGCGGGATGAGATCGCAACCCTCGGGATCGGGCTACGCTTCTCGGATGATTTCGGCCTTCCGGCGGAAGCGAAGGAAGCAGTGGCGTTTGCCTTGCTCGCGCATGAGACGTGGCATAGGCGGCCATCCAATGTGCCCTCGGCTACGGGAGCCAGGCGGGCGGCGATTCTGGGAAAGATCTCCTATGCGTGAGGCGGCAGCGCAAGAAGGACCAGCGCAAGAAAGAATTGTCATCCTGAGCGAAGCGAAGGACCTGCTTTGCGCCCGCTCCCGATACACCACCACCAGGATGACAATTCTGTTGCTAGTCACCGCCGGAGTGGTGCTGCCTCTCCTCTCCTGTTCCCAAGCTCCCGATCCCACCACGCTGGTGATGATTATTGAAAGCAGCCCAACCAATCTTGATCCCCGAGTCGGGATTGACGCGCAGTCGGAGCGCATTGGCGAACTACTCTTTGACGCGCTGCTGACTCGCGATGAGCACCTAAATGTTCAGCCCGGCCTGGCGGAGCGTTGGGAGATTCCGGATCCCTTGACCTACATCTTCCACCTGCATCCCGGCGTAACCTTTCACGATGGGCGCCCGCTTACCTCCCGCGACGTTAAGTGGACGTTCGACTCGCTGCTCGAGGGAAAGATTCGCGGCACGAAGTCGGCGGCATACCGTTTCGTGGACCACATCGATGCGCCCGAAGAATTCACCGTGGTATTTCATCTGAAGGAGCCGAACGCGACCTTGCTGTGGAACCTCTCGGAGGGGGCGATCGGCATCGTGCCCTACGGAATGCTCGACGAGATCACGCGGAATCCGATGGGCTCGGGACCGTTCAAGTTTGTCAGCGCCGAGCAAGATAAAGAAGTCGTAGTCGAGCGCAACGACAATTACTGGGGTGCAAAGGCGCGCCTGGCCAGGGTACGCTTCACCGTGGTGCCCGACGCAACCACGCGGGCGCTGGAATTGCGCAAGGGCAGCGCCGATGCCGCGATCAATGCTCTTACTTCCGACACCATTGTGGCGCTGGAGCGCCAGTCGAATTTACAGGTTGAGCGCGCGCCGGGCACGGTGCTTTCCTATCTCGCATTTAACCTGCGCGACCGGACCTTGCAGGATGTGCGGGTTCGCCGGCGATCGCGTATGCCATCGACCGCGGCCCTCTTCTCGAATACATCTGGCGCGGCTTCGCACAACCGGCTCGGAGTGTGCTCCCGCCGCAAAGCTGGGCGTATGACCCGGATGTGGCGGCCTACCCACACAATCCGGAGAAAGCCCGCCAGATGCTCGACGCCGCCGGCTACCAGGCTCGCGATGGCGTTCGCTTTCACTTGACCATGAAGACGTCTACGGAGGAATCCACGCGGTTGCTGGCTGCGGTGTTGCAGCAGCAGTTGCGGGATGTGGGCATTGCGCTCGATATCCGCACGTTCGAGTTCGCCACATTTTTTGCCAACGTCACCAGCGGTGCTTTCCAGGTTTATTCTTTGCGCTGGATCGGCGGCAACGAAGTCCGGATATTTTTGAGTATTCCTTTCACTCCAACCGATTCCCGCCCAAAGGCGCCAACCGCGGTTTCTATCCAATCGGAGGATCGACGGGTTGATCGACCGGCGCGCCGCGAAACCGATCAGAATGCCCGCCGACGACTGTACTTTGAAGTTCAGGAAGTGCTAGCACAAGATGTTCCGTATATAGACCTGTGGTACTTCGATAACGTGCTCGTGCACACGCGGCGCGTGCGGAACGTGACCCTGAATCCGTCGGGAAATTACGACTTTCTGAAGACGGCGGAGATCAGTAGCCAGTAGCCAGTTGCCGGTTACCAGTACGCGAAGCATCCGCAATTTTCAGCGTGTTACCATCGTCTCTTGAAAATTCTTTTTATCGGTGACATTTTTGGCCGCCCCGGACGGACAATCGTAAAAGATCGCCTACCTGAACTGCGCCAGCAGCACGGCGTGGATCTGGTCATCGCCAACTGCGAAAATGCCGCGGCTGGCTTCGGAATCACACCTCCGCTGGCGGAAGAGCTTTTCGATTTGGGTATCGACGTGATGACCACTGGAAATCACGTCTGGGACAAACGCGAAATCATCGAATACTTCCACATGGCGGACGGCAATCCACACAGTCCGGCGCGCCGCCTGCTGCGGCCTGCGAATTTTCCGCATAACCTGCCCGGTTGGGGAGTGTACGAAAGCCAAAAAAACGGCGTCGGTTATGCCGTCGTGAACCTTCAGGGGCGTGTGTTCATGGGGTCAAGCGACGATCCCTTTCGCTACGCCGATCGACTTCTGGAACAGATAAAGTCGAAGGTCGTGTTGGTGGATTTCCATGCCGAGGCCACGTCCGAAAAAATCGCCTTCGGCTGGTACGTCGACGGACGCGACACCGCCGTGGTGGGCACGCACACGCACATCCCCACCGCGGATGAGACCGTCTTACCCAAGGGCACCGCCTACATCACGGACGTCGGCATGACCGGCCCGTACGACAGCGTCATTGGGGTCAAGAAAGAATTAGTGATTGAGAAATTTCTCAGCGGGATGCCAGCCCGCTTCGAAGCGGCCAACGGAGACGTCCGACTGTGCGCCGTGCTGGTCGAGTGCGATGCCCAGACCGGGCGTGCCACGCGGATGGAACGGCTGATGCTGCGGTGAACCTCTCCCTCATGTGCCGACTCCTCCCGTTACGACCGTAGCTCCCAAGCCCGATTTCTCTTGCAAGACAGCAGCAGCCAGGCATTCTATAGTAACTAATATGCGATGGTTGCCAGCAGGCATTGTTTTGTTGCTTGCCGGAATGTGTCTGGCCACAGACACTCCCCCGGCCGCTGCGCCATCGCTCTGCTCCAATTCCAAGGGCGCGCCCGCCTGCCAGGGTCCTGTCAAAGACCTGAAGGCCGCTCGTCAAGCATTCGCGCGCGGGCTGAAACTCGAGAAATCGAAAAATCTGGACCAAGCCTTTTACGAATTTGAGGAAGCGTCTCGCCTGGTCCCGCAAAACGTGGAATACCTGACCGCGCGGGAGATGACGCGTCAACATCTGGCCGGAATGCATCTGCAACGCGGAAACAGCGACCTGCTCGATGGCCGGCAAGTGGAGGCGCTGGCGGAGTTCCGAACGGCGCTCAATCTCGATCCGCAGAACGAATTCGCTCAGCAACGGATAAGCGACGCCCTGGGCCCGCGCCGGTGCGCGTTGCAAGCCCGCCGCAAGTTGTCGCCAGCGCCGAGGCGATCGCCGCTAAACCGATCGACGGACGCCACGACTTCCACTACCGCGGCGATTCGCGCGGTCTGCTCACGTCAGTCGCTGCAAGCTATGGGCTGACGGTGATCTTCGACGATACCTTCGCCAGCCGCCGCGTGCGCTTCGATATTGAGAATGCCGATTTCGCAACCGCCCTGCAGGCGGCCTCCGCGGCCACCAAGAGCTTCAGCGTGGCCCTGGAAGACAATATTCTTTTTGCCAGCGCTGACACCCAGAAAACCACCGCTCCTACGACCGCATGGGCATGCGCTCGTTTTACATCGCGGGCGGCGATCCTGCCAAGGATTTGAACGACCTGATGAGCACACTGCGGACGCTCTTTGAGTTCAAGTTCGTGAACCTCAACGCCGCGTCGAGCACGATCACGGTGCGCGGGCCGAAGGCGGCACTGGAAGCCGCCACCCAGTTTCTCGAAGAGTTCGATAGTCCGCGTCCGGAAGTAATGCTCGATCTGAAAGTCTTCCAGGTGAGCCACACCTACATGCGTACGATCGGGCTGCACGTCCCGGATACTTTCAATCTTTTCAATATTCCGGTGGCCGCACTCGCGGCTCTTGGCGGACAAAACATTCAGAGCCTGATCAACCAACTGATTGCCTCTGGCGGTATCAACCAAGCCGGCAATCAGACCATTTCCGCCCTGCTCGCGCAATTGCAAGGCCAGCAGAATTCCATCTTCAGCCAGCCGCTCGCGACCTTTGGCGGCGGGCTCACGCTGATGGGCCTTAGTCTGGATAATCTCTCCGCCGCGCTTACCATGAATGCCAGTTCCGTCCGCGAGCTTCAGCACGTCCACCTGCGGGCCTCCCAGGAAAAGGACGCCACTTTTAAGCTGGGAGAGCGCTATCCCATCCTCAACGCCAGTTTTGCGCCGATTTATAACAGTCCGCCATCGCGCAGGTCGTCGGGAATAACTCGTACACTGCGGCCTTTCCTTCCGTCAATTATGAGGACATCGGGCTCACCCTCAAGGCGAAGCCGCTGGTGCACAACAATTCAGACGTGGCCCTCGAGCTGGAGCTACAATTCCGCACTTTGGGCGCTACAAGCTCAAATGGCGTTCCGATAATTTCCAA
Organism: uncultured Acidobacteriaceae bacterium; assembly: GCA_963725245.1. Taxonomy (GTDB): domain Bacteria; phylum Acidobacteriota; class Terriglobia; order Terriglobales; family Acidobacteriaceae; genus Acidiflorens. The sequence continues at coordinate 14,312 of CAVRYC010000006.1, forward strand.
TCGTGAGTACAAGGGCGGGATCATGCTCAAGGAAGGTCAACCGGCGGTCGTAGCGGGAATGGTCACTGCTTCCGAGCAGAGGAGCCTGAGCGGTCTGCCCGCGTTTTCCAAGTCCCGGGCTTCGGCCTCCTCACCTCGCAGAGCACCAAGCAGGAAGAGAACGATGAGCTGCTGATCCTGATCACGCCGTACGTGGTCCGTAGCCCGGAGCGCACCGAACCGCGGGAAATCTGGATGAGCAAGTAAATCGGGTCATCTGGATCGGGCAAGGGGTCTTTTGAAGTCGGAGCTTCATTTGGGTTTCAGTGTTCCTTCGATCACCCGATGACCCGATGACCCGATCTACTTCTGGCTCGCCTGGAAATCCACAATCTTCTTTAACAGATCAACGGGCGCACCGCCGGGTACGTTCCGTCCATTGATGAACAGAGTCGGCGTGGCACTGACGCCCACCGACTTGCCCAGTGCAATAGAGGCTTCGATTCGGGCTTTAGTATCCGGCTTGGCGGCGCAGGCGGCGATTTCGTCGGCACTCACGCCCGATGCGGTTGCGATGGCCTTCAGCTTTTCGTCGGCATTGGCCTGGGTGATATTGGCCTGCTCGTCAAACGTCTTCTGGATAAATTTCCAGACTGCATCATTCGAAGGCTGCCCGGCGCAGCGCGCCCAACGCATTCGATATAGCCGGCGGCTTTCTCTGCCCAGTCGTGCGCAGGCAGCGGAAAATTCTGGAAAACAAAGTGGGCCTCGGGCTCCTGCGCCAGCAGTTGCTCAATCCCGGGCGCGGCCTTCGCACAGTGCGGGCACTGCATATCGCTGAACTCGACAATCGTCACCGCAGCCTTCGCCGGTCCTTTGGCGGGGCCGCTCACGCCTTTTTCCAGCTTGGCGCGGGATCGTCAAAAGGCTTCGCACCAAAGGGCAGAATGTCGCCCGAAATTGCATGCTTGCCATCACCACTGACCAGCAACCGATTCTGGTTCGAGCCCTGTGAGTTCGTAATGACTATTGAAACCTCCGCCAGTCCCGGCACTTCGGAGGGACGAATATCAGTCACCTTCCACGTCACCGTGGGATCGTAGCCAAACATTGGAACAGGAACGAGTCAACCGCGTCTTCGGTGGGCAGAGCCGTCGGGCTTCCGCCGCGGGTGAAGGGGCCGCTGCTTTGGCCGCCGACTTTGCCGGGGGAGCCGATTGAGCTTGAGCGATAGCGATGCCGGACAACAGAAGACCAGCGAGCAGTGTGCGTTGCATGATTGTCATAGGTTTTGAGTTCGTTTGGAATTCGATTGTTACAAAAAGCGGCGCCGTTGTCATTTCCGAAGCTTCGCCAGTGGAGAGTCGGGCGACCTGCCCGGCCGCCGAACTGCTGGACCGGCGAGAAGCCCGCCCCTCCATCGAATATTTCATCAGGCGGTCACGGTGCTAGAGCTCCGACTTGGCCGCGATCGGGAATCTCCGCCCATAGCCGAACGCCTTGGCGGAGATCTTGATGCCGGGCGCCGCTTGTTGCCGCTTGTATTCGCTACGCTCAATCATGCGGATGACTCGCCGCACCAGATCCAGATCGAAATTGCGATTGCGAGCAATCTGTTCGGCCGAGCACAACTCCTCCACGAAGTCCTCGAGAATCGCATCGAGCACATCGTAGGGTGGCAGTGAATCTGAATCTCTCTGATCCGGACGCAATTCGGCCGACGGCGGCTTCTCGATGGTCGCTTCCGGAATCACTCTGCGCCGCGAGTTCACATAAGCGCTCAGGCGGTACACCAACGTCTTCGGTACATCCGAGATCACGGCCAACCCACCCACCATATCGCCGTAGAGAGTGCAATAGCCGACGGCCAATTCGCTTTTGTTGCCGGTCGAAAGCACTAGCGCGCCAAACTTGTTCGACATGGACATCAGCAGCAATCCGCGGGCGCGGGACTGAATGTTTTCTTCGGTGACGTCCTGCGGCAGCCCGGCAAACACCGGCGCAAGCGTCTGGCGCACGGCTTCGTAGATCTCCTCGATCGAGAGCAGTTCGAAGCGAATCTTGAGGTTGCCGGCGAGTTCGCGCGCATCGTCAATGGATCCTCGCGAGGAGTACGGTCCGGGCATGCCGACTCCGATAACGTTCTCGGGGCCGAGCGCATCGGCCGCAATCGACGCGGTGAGCGCGGAATCGATGCCTCCGCTGAGTCCGATGATCGCCCGCTCGAAGCCGCATTTGTGAACATAATCTCGCGTGCCCAGAACCAGCGCTTCATACGCGCTGGCTTCTTCACCCACAATCTGTGCGGTGCATGTCTCCGCGTCAGCTTCTGGGAGTCGAAATAGATCAGGTCTTCCTCGAACGACTTCCCTTGCGCGATTACCTGTCCCGTCGGGCGCAATCACCAGGCTCGATCCGTCGAAGACCAGGCTGTCGTTGCCCCCGACCTGATTGACCATCGCGACCGGAACTTTCTGATTCCGCGCGATGGCCGTCAGCATGTCGCGGCGCAGTTCGCGCTTGCCCAGCCAAAACGGCGATGCGGATATGTTGAGCACGAAGTTGCCGCCGGCGCGGACCAATTCTTCCACCGGGTCGACGCCATAAAGCCGCCGGTTCCAAAAGCGCTTGTCGTTCCAGGCATCCTCACAGATGGTCAAAGCCATCTGCTTGCCGCAAAAGCTGAAGAGTTGCTGGCTCTTGGCGGGAGCGAAGTTGCGCATCTCGTCGAAAACGTCATAGGTGGGCAGCAGCATCTTCGACTGGATGAAGTCGATGCGCCCTTCGCGCAGCAGGGCGGCGGAGTTCATCACTTTCTTGCCGGAGTCCGCATCGGCCGGGGTTACCGTCCCGCAGATCACGGCAATGCCCTGCGTTTCGGCGGCGATCCTCTCGACGGTCGCGCGACAGCGCGCCACAAACGACGGCCTCTCGACCAGATCGCGCGGCGGATAGCCGCAGACGGAGAGTTCCGGAAACAGAATCAGGCCGGCGCCAGCGCTCCGCGCCTGCAGCGCAAACTGGATGATCTTGGCAGCGTTGCCAGAGAAGTCCCCCACGGTGGGGTTGATCTGGCCCAGGGCAATCTTCACGCTCTTAGTGTAAAAGGTCGAGGCGTAGAAGGTCGAGGCGTACCAGAAGCCTGAAGCGCTCAGTGAAGGTATCCTACCGTCGTGAGTCATGAGTCTTCAGACCTGCGACCCTCCAGCCTCTGAATCGCAATGCTTCAATGCCTCCATCGCTCAATGTATGTTAGCCCAGTTGGGACCTGGGTCCTGGACCCGACCGGCGGCGGCGCGGCGGTCGCCACCGGCGGCGGGGTGCGACGGGTTTGCGGGATTGGACTCCGGCATCTCTTCTCCGGGACGCCTCAACGTGGGCGCGTTCGCCGGGCGTTCTTCCTGTTTCTTGGCAACGGTTGGTGCACCGAGATCGACTTCCTTTTCGACGCGCACGATTTTCTGGCCATCCACCTTCATGGTCTCGACGCGCACCACTTCGTCGCCAACAAAGCGCACAAAATCCACGTCCTGCGGGGGCGTGCCGTAGATCCATTCTTCGTACTCAACTCCGTCCTCAACTCGTCGGCACGCTCGCGCACTTTCTTTGGCGGACGTCCCTTGGCATAGATCACCATGTCGTGGTTCATTCCCACCAGCACGTGGTGATTCTTGATCGCCTCTTTGACTTGCGGAGAAACCGTTTCCAGATAGGCCTCGAGCGGCGGACTTGGCATCGAAATCAAACACCGGACGCAGCAACTCCTTCAGCTCTGGCCCGGTCATCTCCGGAACATACTTGTCGAAGTAGAGATCCACGAAAGAGCCGCGGGCGTTGGCGGAGGGATCGCGAGGGCGCAATCGGCTCGCACTCCATTCGCACCTGCAATCTCGATGTGCTGGTACCACTTCTGTTTCTTGATGGGACCGCCGTTGATCTCAAAGCGGATGTGGTCGTCTTTGATGACGATGTCGCTGATGCGGGCCCGGTCGCCCGGCTTCGCGGCCGGTCCCCAGAGCGCCATCAAATGTTGCAGTTCCGGGCCGCTGGGGGTTACGGTTCCGTTCTTGAGTTTCAGTCCGGTCTTCCCCATCGGAAAACTCGTGCGGATGTAAACCAGTTCTTCATTGAAAGCGTGGATGATTTCTTGGCGGGTTTCCTTGGAAATCCTTGGGGGCGGAGTATTCCCGGCGAGCGCCAGCGAGGAGAAGACTAGAAGGATCGCCAAGAGCCGACAACAAACGAGTCAACTTGGAAGGACCGCATGCAGCACCCCGGGCCCACTGGCTTAATTATAAACCGCTGCAAAAGCAGTTCTCAGTTCTCAGCCCGAGAAGCCGCCGGGCTTAGATGCTGAGAACTGAGAACCGAGAACTGAGAACTCCGCATCGGTCACCGGCGCTGAGGTACTTCGGTAACGGTGAGCTGTACTTTAAGCACCTGAGGTCAGCACTCAAAGCAACTTAGAATGGATGCAGAACGGACCAGCCCATCCCCGCGCTTGGGCCGACAGGATTGCCTTTTGCCTTTGAAGCTTCCCATTCCCGCGCGCATTCCGCTCCTGTACGTCATCCTAGGCGTGCTGCTGGCGATCAGTGTCCTGCCCATGTACTTCTACTCGGCGCAGATCGAGACCATGAACCGGGAGCGCCTCAAAACCAACGAAATGCTGCTGCAAAATACGGTCACGCGTTCGCTGGCCGACGACATCTCCCAGCACCAGGAAGCGCTGCGCATGATGCTGGCCAATTTGTCGTCGTCGATTCAGGTAATGATGCTGGCCAATCCCAGCGGGAACGACCTTAGCGCGCAGAAACTTCTGACGCCCGAGCTGCGGGCGATGCTGGAGAATTTTGTTTCGTCGTCGAACGACATTGCTTATGCCACGCTGCTGAATGCCGATGCCAAAGGAGTTTCCGCCGGGCGTATCGAGCCCGACGCCTTTCTGCAGCGGGAACTGGAGCGCGCCTATCAAGCCGCCCGCGAAGGCCGCGTCTATAGCGGCCAGCCGTTGATGGTGGGCAGCGGAAAATCGGCGCGCACGGTCATGTTGGTCAGTTCGCCGATCATGTATGGCGGACGCTTCCTGGGGATGATCGGGTCGGTGGTGGATATGGACTACCTGATCCGCCGGCTGCAGCAAGTCAGCCTGAGCGGATTGATGCCCTACGTCGTGGACAGCCAGGGCAGGCTGGTGGCGGCCGCGACGGCGCAATATGCCACCGGGCAGGACATGAGCCACTTCGAGATCGTCCGCAGCTTTGTGGGCGAAGGCTCGAAAGCCCAGTTGGCGGCGACCCGCGAGTTCACGATTCGCGACGGCAAAGACACGACCGAAATGCTGGGAACGTACAGTCCGGTGACTTCGCTCGATTGGGCGGTAGTGGTGCAGAAGCCGCGCGAAGATGCCTATCGCGGAATCTACGAGATGCAGCGCACCGGACGCTTGCTGGCATGGCTGGCGGTGTTTGTGAGTGTGGGTCTGAGCATTTTTTCGGCGCGGCGCATCACCAGCCCGCTGCAAGTGCTGGCGCAGTCCAGCCGGGCCATTGCGCGCGGCGATTTTTCCCAGCGCGTGCACCTGAAAACGCGCACCGAGATCGGCGAACTGGCGACCACTTTCAACACCATGTCGGACGAACTGGAACAGTTCGTTGAAGACCTGAAGCGCGCCGCCGAAGAAAACAAAGACGCTGTTCATGGGGTCGATCCAGATGCTGGCCGGCGCGGTCGACGAAAAGGATCCTTACACGCGCGGCCATTCCGACCGGGTCACGAAATATTCGCATGATGATCGCGACAGAGATGGGCCTGGATCCGGGATTTCTGGAGATCCTGCGCGTCTCGGCGCAACTGCACGATGTCGGCAAAATCGGCATCGAAGACCGCATCCTGAAAAAACCGGGCGCTCTGACTCCGGAAGAATTCGAGATCATGAAGACGCACACCACCAAGGGCGCGAACATTCTGCGTCCGGTGCCGCAGTTGCGCGAGATGCTGCCCGGAATCGAACTGCATCATGAGGCGCTCAACGGCCGCGGATATCCTTATGGTCTAAAAGGCGACGAGATCCCGCTGCTGGCGCGCGTGATCGCGGTCGCAGACACCTTTGACGCTCTGACCACGAACCGTCCTTACCAGAAGGCGCACGATCCGGTGGATGCCCTGCGCATCATTCAAAATCTTTCGGGACAGCGCCTTGACCCCAAGGCGGTGACCGCGCTCATGGCGGTGTTTTACCGCGGAGAAATTCGCATTCAGAAATCACTGACGCAAACGATCACCGCTGGAATCGACGCGCGCATCGCGTTCCGGCGCCCCGTCGCACCTGTCGATCCTCTCACCGTCGAAACCACCCGCACCTAAAAACATTTGGTAATTTGGTATTCGTAATTTTGTAATTTGAACCAATCACTTGGGTTTCAAATTACCAAATCACAAATTACACAATTACCAATTCCCTCCTCGCTCGATTCTCCTATAATCGTTGGACACCTCATGATTCAAACTCTTTTTGGCAGTCTGGACGAAGAAAAGAAACCAAGTTTTATTGAGCGCATGAAGGAGGCCGTCTCGCGCACGCGCGAGAACCTGGCCGAGCGCATCGAAGATGTCGTCTCCATCGGCAAGGAGATCGACCGCTCCACGCTGGACGATCTGGAAGCCACGCTGATTGGCGCCGACCTCGGCACCACCACCACCCATGAGGTTCTGGAGAAGCTGCGCGACAAAGCCGATCGCAAGCAGATCAAGGATGTGAATGAACTGAAACGGCTGCTGAAAGAAGAACTGCTGGCGATTCTGACCTCGACCGGTGCGCAGCCCGTCACCAAGGTGGACGGCACGCCGGAAGTGATCATAGTGGTGGGCGTAAACGGCACCGGCAAGACGACCACCATCGGAAAATTGGCGCAGGTATTTCGCGCGCAAGGCAAAGACGGTGCTGCTGTGCGCGGCGGATACGTTCCGCGCCGCGGCGATCGAGCAACTCGAAATTTGGGGACAGCGCACGGGAACGGAAGTGATCAAGACGAAAGCCGGGGGCGATCCATCCGCTGTGTTGTTCGACGCGCTGCAATCGGCAACGGCGCGCAAAACCGATTACGTGATCGTCGATACTGCCGGCCGTCTGCATACCAAGCAAAACCTGATGCTCGAACTCGAAAAGATGAAGCGCACCGCACAACGCATCGTGCCCGGCGCGCCGCACGAGACTTTGCTGGTGATGGATGCCACCACCGGCCAGAATGGATTGCAACAGGCGCGGCAGTTCACGCAATCGTCCGGAGTCACGGGAATCGTGCTGACCAAGCTCGATGGCACGGCCAAAGGCGGCGTCGTGGTGGCAATTTCGCGCGAGTTGGGGCTGCCGGTGCGGTATGTAGGCGTCGGGGAAAAGGCGGGCGATCTGCTGCCGTTTGACGCGAAGGAGTTTGTGGAGTCGCTGTTTGCGTAACAGCGGCAGACGGGGCAGTGCGGAAGTATCAGGGCACGTCTTCAGCTGGCCGTACCTCGTAGATGAATCCGCTTCGGGCGAACTGTCGACCCGAGGCCCTGAGCAGCGAAGATCCTTGGCTGGAGTGCATCGCCAACATACGTGGTCCGGAAAAGATACAGGCGCAACTAAAATTGTGCCGACCCGACGAGGAGGACGAAGACCCCTACCCCTCGCACTGTAATTGCTTTTCTCCGCGTCTCTGAGCTCCGTGGAGAACTGGTGCGAGAATGACCATCGACGAACAACACATGCGAAGGGCGCTCGACTTGGCGCGAGCCGGCGTCGGCCTGGTGTCGCCGAATCCGGCGGTGGGCGCGGTTGTGGTGGACGCGTCGGGCCGCGAAGTTGGAGCGGGCACGCACACCTATGACGGCGTAAAGCACGCCGAAGTTCTCGCCCTGGAGCAAGCGGGCAATGCGGCACGAGGCGGAACTCTCTACCTGAATCTGGAGCCATGCTCGCATCAGGGCCGAACCGGGCCGTGTGCCGATGCCGTGATCGCGGCCGGAATCCGCCGCGTGATCTGCTCCATGGAAGATCCGAATCCGCGTGTGGCGGGTCAAGGATTTGCCAAGCTCCGCGCGTCAGGAATCAAAGTAGAGGTCGGCTTATTCCAGGCGGAAGCCAAGAAGCTGAATGAAAGTTTTGCCAAGTACATCCGGCTGCGGCAAACCGCTGGTCACACTGAAATCGGCCATGACCCTCGACGGGAAAATCGCCGACGCCACCAAACCGGGCGCGGAACACAGTCGGAGCCGCTCGGCCACGCCTGCGACCGAAGGCGCGCGCAGCGGATACCACTGGATCACAGGCGAAGTGGCGCGCGCGCACGTGCAGCAACTGCGCCATCAGAGTGACGCGATCCTGGCTGGAGTAGGGACGGTAATGGCGGACGATCCGCTGCTCACCGACCGAAGCGGCCTGCCGCGGCGGCGCAAACTGCTGCGCGTGATCCTGGATTCCTACTTGCGCATCCCACCTGCGTCGCGAGTGATCCAGACCGCGGAGCACGATGTTCTGGTGCTGTGTTCCAATGCGGAGGAACAGACGAAGCAGGCGCTCGAAGCGAAAGGGATTCGCGTACAACAAATATCGGGCCAACGCCGACGGACGGCCAGACTTCGCAGCGATTGTCCGGAGCCTGGGAGAGTTGGAGATCACCAGCCTGCTTATCGAAGGCGGAGCGCTGGTAAACGGCGCGGCCCTGGCGTCGGGCGAGGTGGACAAGGTGTTTCTCTACTACGCGCCGAAGATTTTTGGCGAGGGCGCAGTTCCCTTCATCGCCGGTGAAGATTTGCACGGGCGGGCACAGTGCGTGCAGCGGTTCGAGTTGCATCGCTTCGGCGAAGACTTCGCGGTCGAAGGCTATTTGCGCGACCCGTACGCGTGAGGCATTGATCATAGTTGTCATCCTGAGCGAAGCGAAGGACCTGCATTTGTTTGCAGCGACGGAATGCAGGTCCTTCGCTTCGCTCAGGATGACAATTGAATTGCTGACAACTTGGATGGAGGTATAGCTCTTATGTTTACCGGAATTGTCGAAGAAGTGGGCAAGGTAGTAAAGATCGAGCAACCCGGTGAGAACCGCCGCATCACCGTCGAGGCGGCGAACACCCCGAAAGAACTGGGAACTGGCCACAGCGTCTCCGTAAGCGGCGTTTGCCTGACGGCGCTGGATATCAAAACAAAATCATTCTGCGCCGACTTGGCGCCGGAAACCTGGATACGAACTTCATTCTCACGCATGCACGAGGGCGCGCTCGTCAACCTGGAGCTGCCGATGAAGGCGGATGGACGCTTCGATGGCCACATCGTTCAGGGCCACGTGGATGGCGTGGGCAAACTGATCGAGTTCGAGCGAATCGTCGACTCGGAGGCCGGGATTCCGAGAACTGGTGGCTGCACATTGAAATCCCGTCGGAGATCGAGAAGTACACGGTGTTCAAGGGATCGATCTCGATCGAGGGCATCAGCCTTACGGTCGCCAAGCTCGAAGGCAATCGCTGCACGATCGCCATCATTCCCCATACCGTCGAAATGACCAATCTCGGATCGCTGAAGCCGGGAGACCCTGTGAACCTGGAAGCCGACGTGATCGCGAAGTATGTCGAGAAGATGATGAAAGGCGAGCCCGCGCAGAGTTCGATCACCGTGGAGGAATTGGTGCGGCAAGGATTTTAGAGCAGTTGTCGGTGTCAGTGGTCAGTTGTCAGCGAATGCCATCGTGTTGTCGCCGTTCGCTGACCACTGATCACTGAGAACTGGCCACTTGCTTCTACGCTTCCAGCTTCAACTCATCCAGTTCCAGGAACTCCTGAATGATGGGCTCGGTGGATTTCTCCATGTCCTTGTAGGGCCCAAAGAAAATCGCGCGGCCTTCGTAGAGGAAGACGACACGGTCGGCCAGTTTCTTGGCCAGGCGCATGTCGTGCGTAACCACGACCGAGGTCAGGTGCAGTTGCAGTTTCAGCCGGGCGATGAGATCGCCGAGCAGATTCCCCATCATCGGATCGACCATGGTGGTGGGCTCGTCGTAGAGCACGCACTCGGGTTGGGCGGCGAGCGCTCGCGCGATGGCGACGGAACGTTTCATCCCGGTAGAAAGGTCGGAAGGCAACAAGTCGCGCATCTCCTTGACTCCGACCATTTCGAGGAGGCCATCGACGACCTGGTAAATCTGGTCTTCTGAAAGCTCTCTTTTTTCGCGCAAGGGGAAGGCAACGTTTTCGCCGACCGTTAAGGAATCGAAGAGGGCGCCGTTCTGGAATACCATGGTGACTTTCTTGCGGATTCCTTCGAGTTGTTCCTCGTTGTAGCCGGTGATGTCCTGGCCAGCGACAATGACGCGGCCTGAATCCGGCTTCAGGAAGCCCATGATGTTGTGGAGCGCCACCGATTTTCCGACGCCGCTGCGCCCGAGAATGCAGACCATCTCCCCCGGCAACACGTCGAAGCTGACGTCCTGGAGAACGACCCGATCTCCAAATGCTTTGGAGACGTCCTTAAACTCGATGTAGGGAGATAGTGTCTCCGCAGCAGCCATGGCTATCAGCATGGCATGAGATGCCAGCGCGGCTCAAGGGCTGCGTATCTGCGGGTAGCGGGCCGGTTTCCGAGTAGCCAGCAAACCGCCGAGTGACGAGCCGATTCCGGAGTTGTGAGCGCTATGGCGATATCAAACCTGGGGGCCCTGTCCGCGGTGGAAACCGGCAGTTACTAGTAAGGTATTAAACAATTAGTACGGATACCCCCCTCCCCCCCGAGCTATTGGAATCATGGGGTTAGGTGGTTTTGACGGTCCAAATCTTTGGTTCTTAAGGTAGTTATATGTAAAATCTTGCCGGATAAGGACTTGCGAGCTCCGTTCGCTTCGCTCAGGATTTCGGCAGCGGGCTCCCGCTTCGCTCACGCCTCAAACTGCGAGATCCTTCGCTTCGCTCAGGATTTCGGCAGCGGGCTCCCGCTTCGCTCACGCCCGCTAGACGCCTCAACTTAGTTCATCAATTGTCAAAGAGCGGTGAAGAAGGCAATGAGGCAGCGGGGAACGTCCGCTGTTCTTGAGCGGCATATTCCGTCACTGCCCCGATGCAAGTGCATATTCTCGCATCGGGCGGGATGGGTGTATGTGATGGTGCGCACTGGGCGATTGTGATGAAAAAAGGGTTGGAACCTCTCCACCCGTCCGCGGTGGAAACCCACTCATCGCAAAGTGCGCAATGAGTGGGGCACCCGGCCAGTTCATTGACTTACGCGGAAAACTGTCAAAACAGGGGCCTGACAAGATTTGCCAGAATCGAGGAGCAGGTCTCGAAGCTTTGCTGGTGGGGTCGCCCGGCTTGGCCGACGCCAATGTGATCGATGCGATTGGGTGGTTTTGAGCGCTATCGGGATTTTTCGCCAACTACAAGCTAGGGACCGCTGGTCTAGCGATGCAATCGCTTGCTAAGGAACAAGAAGCCGGCGCTGCAACCAAGGCCGAAGATGAGTAGTGGAATGCCGATCACCCAATATCGTCCGTAGATCGAAACAGGGTCCCAACCGACCGACCCGTCTGCGGGAATTCCTAGAACGTACCTGTCGTATATAGAGAGCGACACGAGCAGTAACGCCAGCGACAGCACAATCGTCAACACTCCAGTGGCAAGACTCCCGAAAAACAGCAGTACCCAGCGCATAAGGCATTCTAAGCCTGAAAGCTGATCAACGAGTGTAATCAACAGTTACCGATTCGGTTAAGTGCTCCGCCGGGAAGAAGAAGGCCGCAAGCCGCCATGAGTAGATTCATGCCCCTTGACAAGGGCTCTTTTAGGGCGCAATACTGCCAGCACGTTTCGGGCCTTTTCCTGATAGGCACTCTTTCTTTTCTGGGGTTCTGGGGCTCTGGCTTTCTAATCCGTAGCGAACCTTGCAGGCGCAAGTTCAGCAAGAAGTGCGTCACGAGGCGCACCGCTTTGCTTCGCGGGGTAGTCCGAGCGGAACCGCTGTGGGTATGTCTGCGCTGGCAACAACCGAGGCCGGTGTCGGCGCTCGCAGCAAGCTATAAGGAGAAGATTATGAAATTCGCAAAACTGAGGTGCATCGGGTGCATCATGGCGCTGGCGAAATCCAAGGGGCAGATTATGAAAGCGAGAGCGTTGGTGTTGTATACCATCGCTGTATTCGTTGTGCTGTCGGTCTCGGCTGGCTCGGCGTTCGGGCAGTTCGAGCATGAGCAGAGGGTGCAGTTCGAAATCCCGTATGAGTTTACCATCGGTTCAAAGGTGCTACCAGCGGGGACGTATACTTTCTCAACGGACATGGAGAAGTCTTCGCTCCGAGTGCAATCGGGCACCAGCGTCCATTTCGCGCACATCATCTATCGGCCCAGCGGGCCAGCCGTATTTTTCCGGGACGGCTCCCTTGTATTTGACAAGACGGATGGCGGCCGCATCCTCAGCGAAGTATGGATGCCCGAGACGGATGGATTAGTTTTGCACAGTATCCCGAAAAACCACAGGCGCGAGGTCTTATTGGGTATCAATCTAGACCCGACCCGCAAAGTCTCTGGAAGAGCAGCTTACAATCTGACGTGCGGCAGATGTCATGGCCCGGACGGCAAGGGTGATGAGAGAGCGGACAAATTCTTCAATATCACAATTCCGAGGCTCAGCTCAGCAGAGGTGCAAGGCAAGTCGGACGAGGAGTTGAGAAAGCAAATCACTGAGGGCGGCCGCGTGATGCCTCCTGTCGAGATCGATGAATCCGGGTTCCGTCATCGTCTCCCGCCGCAAGCGTGGACGCCGTGATTGCTTACATGCGTACTCTGAAAAGGTAGTTTGACCTTGGAGTCGCTTTGATCTTTGGTCGTGGGTCCCGAGCAGTGTCCCGTAACTGCCGAATCACGTCACCCGCCCTGCTCAAATAGATCCGTAGCAAACGGAAAGCACGACGCTCGGTCTCGGGCGGCTCTTCTTCACCCCTGCCGGCGGTTACGCGTAACTGTCGTTAACAGGCGTTAGCGCTCACGACGAGGAGGGGCCCGATTCTGGTCGTGTCCCGGGCAAACCGGAGACCCACCCACTAACTATCTAGGATGGGGAGTCGAAATCCCGGCCCTAGGCTGCCAGCCGGTCCTGCGGGGTGTTCAGGTTGAAAAAACTCTGCTCGGAAAAGCCGGCTGCCGCTAGTTCGTCCTCTTCGATCACCCGGACGGACACACTGGAAAATGCCGCATCGATCTTGTACTTCCCTGCCCGCAGAGCCTGCTCGGCGGCTACGGAAAAGTCGCGTCGATAGACGGCACAGAGTGGCTGGAATCCTTTGCTGGTGCGAGGCACGGTGACGATGGCATGGTTATCTTCGTCTTCGGCGGTCGCGAAAAGAAACGTCGAGCAGTTCCCGGGAGACGAAGGGCATGTCCACGGCGAGCATCAGGTTCAACTCGGCTGTTGAATGCACGAGCGCGGCGTGAATACCGGCGAGGGGACCGCATCCGGGAAAAATGTCGGCCACGACGGATCCATATTTCGCAGCGTCATATTTCGCGGCGTCATATTTCGAAGATCCGTACTCCGCAAACTTGCCCGGGTCGCCGACGATCGTCACCTTGTCGCAGACCGCGCCCATCACGGTAAGCGCGCGATCCAAGAGTGTTTGCCCGCCAAAATCCAGAAAGGCTTTATCCGCACCCATGCGAGAACTCTTGCCTCCGGCGAGAAGAAAGCCCATGCGCAACAGCTCGGTTTGTGCCATATGAAAAAGCATAAGGCCTAAACCGCGATACACGAAAGTAACCTATTCAGAACGGCCAAGCCGTCGGAAGATGAATGTGTCCAAGTACGGGGCACCACTCTTTATCATGTCGCAGAAACTCATGGACGTTCTCATGTTGGGACACTGTTCGCACGAGTTTTCCTGGCCGCGCCGCGCGGCGAATGGAGAGTACTACCAAGTCTGCATGCTGTGCGCGACCACCTACCAGTATGACTGGAAGAGCATGCGTCGCGGAGGCCGGGTGGAAGCGACGGCGGAGACCGCCGCCGTCCGACAGCGATCCAGCCAAAAGCAACCGACCTGGATGCCCCGGGCACGGCGCCTGCGAACGAACCTTCCGCTGCGCTACCGCGGGAAGAATCTCCATACCTGGTACGAAGGAATGATCCAGAACATCAGCCAGTCGGGGGTGCTGTTTCACGGCCCGCAGCAACTGCCGGCGAATGCGCTGGTGGAACTGATCTTCGAGATGCCCGAAGAAATCTCCGGCCAAAAGAATAGCAATGTACTTTGCCAGGGGAGGCTGATTCGCGTCAAGGACGCGGTTGACAATACCGAAGACGCTTTCGGGCTGGTGGCCTCCATCCTCGATTACAAGTTTCTCCACCAGCAATGACCTGCGAACGGGGCCCGAAACGCGAGCGGCTTGCGCGGTCGGCATTTCTTTCCGATTCCCCTCTTTCCGATTCTCCTTTTTCCGATTATCCTGCCAACCGACATGCGTCGCGGCGGTTGCAGCGCGCCCCCGTCTGCTGCTAGAGTTTTCTCGGCACATCGAAAGCACTCTTGCCCACATGATCTAACCGCAGTGCGCCCGCTGGCTGGAGCCGACAGCTTTTTTAAAAATGTCTGAACTTGGGGCTAATCTGAAGAATTGGATCGCGCGGAATCGATATTCGGCGCTGGTGCAATACTTGGGAGCCGCGCTTGCGCTGTGGGTGGCGCTCAGTTGCTGGACGCTTTCCGCCGCGCTGCACCGCCATCTCTTTGTACTTTTGCTGGCGGCGGTGCTTTTTACGGCTCGCTTCCTGGGCTTTGGTCCCGCGGTTTTCTGCTCGCTGGTTTCGACCGCTTGCCTGGATTTCTTCGCTCTTCCGCTACTTCGGCTTCCGCATAGGAACGAGCGCCGATCTGGAGCGGCTGGCGGCTTTCCTTGCCATTTCGATGTTCGCCGCGAGCATGGCTCGGCAGAAAACCTTGGCGGAATTGCGCGCCGATCGCACGACCCGCGAGATGGCTGCGATCGTGGAATACTCCTGCGACGCAATTTACAGCTCCCGCCCTGATGGCACGATCACCAGTTGGAATCGCGCCGCCGAACAGCTTTATGGCTACCCTGCCGAGGAGGCAATCGGGTTGCCGGTGGCGCGTTTAGCGCCGCCAGAGCGCCTCGACGAGGTGGATCGCAACCTCGCGCTCCTCAATGGCGGCGGGCGCGTGGCTTCCTATCGGACCGAGCGCATGCGGAAGGACGGCACACGCTGTCCGATACTGCTCTCGGTGTCGTCACTTCGAAACGCGCGCGGCAAAATCGTAGGAACGTCGGCCATCGCACGCGATCTTTCCGCCGAGAAGCAATCCGAAGAAGCCATGCGCCGCAGCGAAAAGCTGGCCACCGCAGGCCGGCTCGCCGCTTCGATTGCGCACGAGATCAACAATCCGCTCGAGGCCGTCGTCAACCTGCTTTACCTGGCGCGCCATGACTCCCGCCACGCCGTGGGGTATCTGACCCAGGCCGAGCAAGAGGTGGGCCGCGTGGCACGATTGGCCCAACAAACTTTGGGATTTGTCCGCGATGCCAGTTCTCCGGCTTCAATGGATCCTGCCGCCATCATGGACGAGATTCTGCACTTGTATTCCCGCAAACTGCGAAGGCCGGCATATCCGCGTAACGCGACGCTACCGCGGCTATTGCGCCGTCAATGGCTATGCGGACGAGTTGCGGCAGTTACTGGCGAATCTTCTGGTGAATGCGGTCGATGCGATGGCGGACGGAGGATCTCTGCAAGTCCGCGTGGCCACGGGCCGCGACTGGTCCAGCGGCAGGGACGGGAATCTGCATCACGGTGGCCGACAACGGCAGCGGGATTTCCCGCGACAAACTGCGCAAAGATCTTCGAACCTTTCTACACCACGAAAAAGGACACTGGGACCGGGCTCGGATTGTGGGTCTCGCGCGGCATTGTGCAGAAACACGGGGGATCGATTCGGGTGCGGAGCCGGACTGACGGACGCGCGACCGGAACGGTGTTCGTCATCTTCTTGCCCCAGCAGCACGAAATCAGCCGGGCGGCATGAGCAGCGCTTTCCTCATTGCTCACAATGACTTGCAGGCAGCAGAAGTACAGTGACCTTCGTACTTAGAAGGCCCCCGCCGCAGCGGCTTATAATCATTTAAATCCAAGCAGACTGGGCACTTAGCCCGTGTGGAACCTTGTCACGTGGAACCTTTTCTTGCAGCTGCGATCTTCGCCTTTGGGCTGTGCTTTGGCAGCTTCCTGAACGTGTGTATCTACAGGTTGCCGCGTGGCAAGTCGGTGGTAACGCCGCGCTCCGCGTGTCCGCATTGCGGAGACTTGATTCCTCTCTACCACAACGTGCCCGTACTGAGCTGGCTGATTCTTCGCGGAAAGTGCCGCTCGTGCAAGCGGCCCATATCCCCGCGCTACCTGCTGATCGAACTGCTCACGGGCTTGCTCTTTCTCGGCTGTTACACGCATCTTGGCTTGACTCTCGGGATGCTGAAATGCGCCGTGCTCGGCTACCTGCTGCTGGGCCTGATCTTCACCGATGCGGAAACCAAGCTTCTTCCCGACGCGCTGACTCTGCCCGGGCTGGCTCTGGGAATTTTGTTCAGCCTGGTGGTTCCGGTAAATGACCTGGCTTCGCGAATCATGCCTGGCATGGTATCGCCAGCGATGAGAAGCGAGATTTCGTGGCGCATGTGGTCCTTGTCAGACTCATTGCTGGGAGCGGCGGTCGGCGCCTCGTTTCTCTACGGCGCGGCGGCGATTTACCTGCGCGCCCGTGGGGTCGAAGGGATGGGATTCGGCGACGTCAAGCTGATGGCGTTGATCGGCGCCTTCCTCGGAACCAAGCTCACGGTCTTAACCATTTTTGCGGCGTCGCTGGCGGGTTCGATATTTGGACTGAGCATGGTGCTCGCCGTCTGGATGAAGCGGACTCGCCGCTTTGAGGCGCGCGGCATTTCTTCGCGTTCTGTGGATTTCTTCTGGCATTTCCTCAAAGAGGCTCGGCGGCGCGCCTGGCAATCGGCGCGCCTGGTGCTCCGCTTTTACGAGATGCCGTTTGGCGTGTTTCTCGGCAGCATGGCGATTTTGTCGTTCCTCTTTGGAAACCGGCTCCTGCAGTGGTATTGGAGGGCGCTGTGAGGCTGCTGGCGAATCCGCTGGTGAATCCCATGATACTGCGCATGGTCCTGCTTCTCGTCGCAGCCATCGCAGCTTTCGGGTTGGGCTTATTCCTGATCCGGCGCCTGCGGAAGAATCTCTCCCAGGAATCCGAAGCGCTGAATCATGCTCCGTTGGCGGCGGAGGGGTTGCCCGTGCACGCTTATCACGCCGTCATTCAGCAACTGAAGCAGCAGAAACATGAGCTCACCACCCGGCAACTCTCGGAGCGCAGAAAAGCCAAAGCCTCCGACACGCTGAGCTCGACCATACTCTCGAACCTTTCCTGCGGCGTTCTGTTTTTGAATACCAGCGGTCTAGTGCGGCAAGCGAACTCGGCGGCGCGCCAGCTGTTGGGATTCGCCTCGCCGGTGGGACTTCATGCCGACGATCTTTTCCGCACGGCAACGTTGCGCCCGGAAAACAATTGCCCGGTAAAGAATGGATCATCTTCAGAAGCGACCGTCGAGCAAGCTCTTGCCCCCGCTCTGGCGGGGAAGTCGGCAATTCGAGGGTTGGTGTTGAATTATTTCACAAGGGATGGAGAGAGCCGCGTACTCGAAGTGGCTGCTTCTCCGGTTCTGGCCGAAGATGCCAGTCTCATGGGCACGACTCTTGTGCTGACGGACAAAACCGACATCGAGCGCATCCGCCACGATCAAAAGGTGCATCAGGAAATCTCTTCGGAACTGGCGCTCGGACTGCGCCATTCCCTGACGACGATTGCGGGATACGCGCAGCAACTGGCGTGCAGCCGGGATGCGGAACTGGCGCGCCATTTGGCGGATGGCATCGCCCACGAAGCGGCGCAATTGGACCGGACCATTGGCAGCTTCCTGGGAGGCGTCGGGGTTGTATCCACGAGTTTTTGATATTAGCGAGGGCAAGCCGCGATCACAATCGCGGGCTTGCGAAAGGATGATGACATGAAGCACACAAAACTTATGGCAATCGTTACTCTGCTCCTGCTCGGGGCCAGCGCTGCAGCCGCTCAGTCACTGGGGGATTACGCGCGTGCGGTTCGCAAGAACAAAGCCGAGACGAGTTCGACCGCCCGCCACTACGATAACGACAATCTGCCTACCAACGAAACTCTTAGCGTGGTCGGGCCGCCGCCGGGGGCCGATGCCAACGCAGGGCAGAAAGCGGCTGCCGTCGATCGCTCTGCAGCGGCGGGCACCGAACGCCAGAAGTCGGCGGAGGAGTGGAACGACAAAATCGACAAACAGAAAGCAAAAATCGATTCCCTGAATCACGAGGTCGACCTCGACCAGCGCGAACTTCATCTGCGCGTGGCCGCACAGTATAGCGATTCGAGCGCCGCCGCCCTCGCCATCCGCGAGGCACAGTACAGGACCGACATCGACGCCAAGCAGAAAGCGCTTGATGCCGCCCGGCAGCAACTCGACGAGATGCAGGAGCAGGCGCGCAAGGCCGGGGTGTTGCAGAGAATGCAATGGGCAAAGACAACAATAAAACAGCGGCAAGGACAACAACAAGTAAAGATCGGCGATTAGACGTCTTCCCTGCCCTGGGGATCAGGATTTTCCCATGCGCTCCCGAATCTGGCGCGCGTGATGCCGCCCATGGACCCAGTGGAACTTGCGCCACTCGCTGGCCGTCAACGGTCCCAGGAACAGGTGGTCCATGATTTTCGTGCGGGCGCCGAACCGGCGCTCGCAAGCGTCCAGGCCCGAGCCCATCTTCTGCAGCTCAGGCGCGATGGCTTGCGTACCTCTTCCGGCGGCAGTCCTCGCGGCGTAACACGTTCCGGGGCCTTGCGGCCTCCGGGGAGATACCCCAGATTCACGACCAGCTGCGCAGCCAGGCGATGCTTCAGCGTGCCGCGCGTAGCCAACGGAGCACCCTGTTCCAGGCATTTTGCCAATCCGCGGTTGGTGTTCTGGAAGGTGAGCAAAAGATGCTCTAGTATTTGCGCCGCATTCCACTTTCCGGCAGGAGCATGCGCCAAGCCGCGGTGGTGGCACCGCCCGTTGCATCTTCGAGTTCCTGCCGCAAACGTTCGAGATAGGAATCCATGGCACCGATTCAGTACAATGAGTCGCGAAACGACACGTCGCGAAACCAAGGCCAAACTACTACGGAAAGCCCGACCAGGAAATCGTCGATGAAAAAACCAATCGTCGTGGTGGCAGTTGCAGTTGCCATTCTAGCAGCAGGGTTGATGTCCGGGTGCTCTTCGGAGCCGAGCAAGCCGGCAACGGCGGAGAAGCCTCAACCGAAGGCGCCGGAGGCAATCACCGGAAGCAGCGCGTTCTATAAGTGCTACATCTCCGCCCGCGGCTGGGCGCAGGATGCTCAACCGTATCGGGTGGAGTCGCAACCTGCCACGGACTCCAAGGGCCGCGACGGCAAGGCGGGAGAGTGGCGTGCCGGATTCGCCTCGCCATCGCAGCGCGCGACCAGACCCTATACCTGGGCAAACGGCGATATTTCTCATGGCGTCGAGGACACCTACAGCCCGACGAATTCCAGCACCCAGGTCTCAATGTCCAGTTTCTCAAAGTGGATACGGACAAGGCCTTTGCCGTCGCCCAGCAGCATGGCGGAGAAAAATTGCTGGAGAAAGAACCCGACACGCCAGTTCTTTTACGGACAAGGCCTTTGCCGTCGCCTAGTAGCACTGCGGAGAAAAGTTGCTGGAGAAAGAACCCGACACGCCGGTTTGTATGTGCTGGACTGGAACCGGCAGACGAACGAACTCCTATGGCACGTAATCTATGGAACGGACCGCGATACCGCCAAGCTGCGGGTGGCGGTGAACGCATCGACCGGGGAGTTTTCGCGGGTGGAGAAGTAAGTTGCTTCGGGCTACGAGCTTCGAGCTTCGGGCTGCAAGCAAACAGGAACCGATGCTCGAAGCTCGCGGCTCGTAGCTCGTAGCGAAGTGGTCGCCTGGAACTGTTAGCCGGCAATCTGGTACTCGCTCTTAACCAAGCCGCTCGGATAGTGGTGCGTAGCTACGTGATGCAGCCGCACATCGCGCGGCAAGGCGCCGAAGAGAGGAATTCCGTCTCCAATGAGCACAGGCACACGAGTGATAACGAGACGTTGAACCAGGCCTGCGCGCAGGAATCCTTGAATCGTGATCCCTCCGTCGATATAGACGTGGCGGGCGCCACTGGCAGCAAGTTTCGAAACGATCTCAGCCGGAGGCCCAGCCATCTGTTCCAGAACGCCTCCGCGCACCGCGGAGAAGTCGAGGGGCCGGCTGCTCAGCACAACCACGCGCCTGTCACCGTACGGCCAGGTCTCAAAGGTCAGAACCGTTTCGAAGGTCTTGCGACCTATCACCAGCGTATCGACGCTTGCTATGAACTCGCCATAGCCGTGGGGTTCGCCGCCGCCCTCCGGCAGAAAGTCGAGATCGCCATTCGGCCGCGCGATGAAGCCGTCGACGCTGGTCCCGATAAAGACAGATACCTTCATAGTGGGCTCCTCACCTGTGGGAGTAAATTGCTTCCGGGCTTCGAGCTACGAACTACGGGCTGCGAGCGAGCCGGGACCGGGTTGCTCAAGCTCGTAGCTCGTAGCCCGCAGCTCGAAGCGCTCATTGCGCTTTCCCCAGCCGGTCGAGCGCAGCGTGCGCATCCTTGGCAAACGGGCCTTCGGGCAGAATCTTCAGATACTGCTCGTAGTATTTCGTGGCGTCGGTTTTATCTCCGAGTTTTTCCTGGCACTCGGCGAGACGGAAGCTGGCGACGGCGTCGTTGTCTTTGTAGTAGAGAGCTTCCTTGTAGCGCTCGCGCGCGGCGCGATAGTTCTTGCGCCTGAAGTAATAATCGCCGACCTCAATGTCTTTCAGCGCCTTCATCGGGTTCCAGGGATGGAACTCCTGGACGCCGGAGGTGTCGGGGCTGTCGCCGACGTCCAGATCCCCGACGGCAGACTTGCTGGCAGGATGGTTCTTGGCATCGTCCTTGGGCGCGCTGATATCGATTCTTGTATCGAGGCTGGAGCTTACCTCGGCCTCACGATTGCGGGCGGCAGCCTTGTCCGAGGCGGTCTTGTCCGAAACCGTCTTGTCTGACGCATCCTGCGCCAGCGAAAAAGTCGTCAGCAGCGCCAAAGAAACAATCAGGAATCGAATACGCACGCCTCAATTGTATCGCTGCAGAGCGCGGTCGAAGTGGGGCCGATGAGCGCAAACGTGAGTGGCGTCGCTAGTCGCGGCACAGTGATCCCCGATGATCACATTGCAGAGGATTGAGTCTGCGACCGCGCAGGCCTAGAATTAAATTAGAGATGAAAAGATCAATTTGCGGATCGAGTCTCGATTTCGGGACCTCGATTGGCAAAGTTCACTTGACCCAATTCTGGGTCGAGCGATCTGCTACCGTCGCGCTAACACCAAGGAGGAATTATGGAACTCACGTTAACCGCAGAGGAACGGGAGCTTTTGTTGGAGATTCTTGGTGAAAGACATAGTGCACTGCTGAGAGAGATCTCACATACGGACCATCGCGAATTCAAGCTTGCACTGCGTAAGAGGGAAAAGCTTCTCGAGTCTATCGTGGACCGTCTCAGAGTCATGCAACCAGAGTTGGAACCGATGCAGGAACTTTGCCGCTGACACTCCTGTCGCCAACCGCGCGGAGAAGGGCCGATAAGCGAAAACGTCAGACAGAATCCAAAAAAAACAGGCCGCCCACAAAAGGGACGGCCTGGTTTGGCAAAGTCCTCCGGGGAGGAGGGGAAACTTGTACTTATAACGACGGCGGATTCGCGCTCGCCGTCGGCGTCTGGTTGCTGGGCGCTTGCGCTGGTGTCGTTGCCGCCCCAGTGTTGGTCATCAGGCGGATATTCACACGGCGATTCTCGGCGCGGCCGCTGGCGAGTTTTATTGGTTTCGACCGGCTTATCCTTACCCAGCCCGATCACATAAATCTTGTAGGCCGGAACGCTTTTCTCCGCCGCCAGGTACTGAATTACGGCATCGGCGCGGCGCTGGCTCAGTTCGTAGTTGTACTCGGCGCTGCCCACCGAGTCGGTCGCACCCTCTACCGTGATGATATATCCCTTGGTAGTGGTGACGCTGGCGGCAAGCTGGTCGATGGCTTCTTTGGCATCCTTCGTTAGATTGTCTTTGTTGAATCCGAAGTGCACCGCCGTCTCCACCACCGGGCGATAGTTATCGAGGTTGACGACCGCGTTGGTCAGAGCGTCCACTCGCTGGGTCGCGCCATTCGCCGACAGTTGCGCCTTATCGGCTTCGCTTCCCGCAGCCAGAGCCTTCTGGTCTGCCGCCGCCGCACGGGTCTGCACGTCCTGGATGCCGGCTTGGGCGCGCTGGTCGACGTCCTTGATGTCCCTTGAGTTCTTCGCGGTCAGGTCGTCGAGTTCATTGGTCTTATTGATCAGCGGCGTGGTCTGTTGACGGACGTAATTCTTGGTTGAACATCCGATCGTTGCGAGCAGTGTCGCCGCCAGCATTAGGGTCAATCTCAACGAGGTGCGATTCATAAGGTTCAGGGCTCCTTGCCCAAATATTGCTCTGTGCTGAAATCTGTTTTCAGATCCTGTAAAAGTCTGCGAACTGGTCGCGCTCCTACTTAAAGCACGGGGAATGCCATTTCGCGTTCTCAAAATAAACGGCTAAATCGCTTCATATCAATACCTTGGAGCCTGACCCTTGATAACAGACGAACCCGCACCCAGGCAATCGCGATATGAACCGTAGAAATTTTATACTGTTTGTTTTCTGCTGCTGATTATAGACGCGGGCAACTGATTGCACTAGCCGCTAGACTGTTGCCTGACGAGATTCCAGCACTGCCGAGCGATCATCCAGTCTTCCTCGGCGTGAATAACTAAAACGCGGACGCCTGCATCGGAAGCGGAGATGTCATTATCATTTTTCAAAGGCGAGGCGTTCTTCTCCTGGTCGAGCTTCAGGCCAAGGAAGGCAAAATTGTCACACACCGCAGCGC
The DNA here is from genome assembly GCA_963725245.1 of uncultured Acidobacteriaceae bacterium. Taxonomy (GTDB): domain Bacteria; phylum Acidobacteriota; class Terriglobia; order Terriglobales; family Acidobacteriaceae; genus Acidiflorens. Next base: position 37,402 of record CAVRYC010000006.1, read on the forward strand.
GAACTTCGGGTGAGTTTTCGCCGACTCCCGCAGTGAAAACGAGGGCGTCAACTCCGCCGAGCACCGCGATCATGGCGCCGATTCCCGATCGCAGGCGATGGATGTAAATATCAAGCGCCAGTTTTGCGCGCGCCATTTTTGCGGGTTCGTCGCCGTTCTTGCTGGCGGCAAGAATCTGCCGCATATCGCTCGAAATTCCCGATACACCGAGTAGTCCCGACTTCTGATTGAGGACTTCATCAAGTTGCTGGCCCGAGAGCTTTCTCTGTCGCATCAGATAGGTAAGGATGCCGGGATCGACGGAGCCCGACCGCGTGCCCATCATGAGGCCCTCGAGCGGGGTAAAACCCATGGTCGTATCCACGCTTCGGCCTTCGCGAATCGCCGCCAAAGAACAGCCATTCCCCAGGTGGCAAGTAACCAGCTTCAGCGAATTCAGGTTCTTGCCCAGCAACTGCGCCGCTCGCTGTGCGCAATATTGATGATTGATCCCGTGGAATCCGTAGCGGCGAATTCCCTGCTCGAACCACTCGTAAGGCCCAGGATAGGTAACTGCCGATAAAGGCATGTTGCGATGAAAGCCGGTGTCGAAGACGGCGATCTGCGGCACTTGACCCAGCAACTTCGCGACCATCTCCATGCCTTCGAGTTCGGCGCGATTGTGGAGCGGGGCAAAAACGGAAACGCTTTCGATCGCCGACTTAACCTCAGCGGTAACCAGCGCAGGCTCGAAATGTTGCGGGCCGCCGTGGACCACCCGGTGTCCCACCACATCGATGTCGGAAGGGCCGGAAATCGCTTGCGTCTCGCCGCTCCACAAGCTCTGAAGCAGGCGCTCAATGGCTTCCCCGCGAGAGCCCACCGACATCTGGTCTTTTCGGGAAACGCCACGGGAGTTCTTGATCGAGAATTCAGCCTGGTGATCCGTCCACTCGATCTTACCCTCCCAAACACAAGCCGGTGGATCGTCGGGAGGGTATCTCCAATTTCGTAGAGACAGCTCTTCTGGCTGCTGGAGCCGGAGTTGAGAACAAGCACTTTCATTCGATGCCATCTCGGTTTGGGTAGGGCACGGCTTCAGACCCTGCGGAAAAACTCGTGTTTCGTATCAGGGTATCGCTTTAGCGATACCGTAAGTCCTTCGAAATCAAACGCCCCTTTAGGGGCTTGCGCGCGGAAGTCAGCATTCGTTCGGTTCACGATGAGATGACCACTAGTACGGCCAAGTCCAGTCGCGGATTTCCGGCATATCGTCTCCGCGTTCGCGAATGTATTGCTTATGCGCGACCAGTTTGTTGCGCAGCAACTGCTTGAAGTGGCCTCCGACTTTCTGCAGTCTGGGAACCCGGTCCACCACATCCCCCGCCAGGTGGAAGCGGTCAAGATCGTTCATCACCGTCATATCGAACGGGGTGGTGGTTGTGCCCTCTTCTTTATAGCCCCGCACATGGAGATTGTCATGATTGTGCCGGCGATAGGTGAGGCGGTGAATCAGCCAGGGATAGCCGTGATAGGCGAAGATAATCGGCTTATCCACCGTGAACATGGAATCGAAATCAAGATCGGAGAGACCGTGGGGATGCTCGCTCGAAGGCTGAATGGTCATCAGATCGACGACATTGACCACGCGAATCTTGATGTCGGGAAAATGCTGCCGTAAAAGATCGACCGCCGCCAAGGTTTCGAGCGTGGGCACGTCGCCCGCGCACGCCATCACGACGTCGGGTTCGGCCCCCTCGTCTGTACTGGCCCACTCCCAGATGCCAATCCCGGTAGTGCAGTGTTCGATGGCCGACTCCATGTCGAGAAACTGCAATGCAGGTTGCTTGCCGGCGACGATGACGTTGACATAATGCCGGCTCCGCAGACAATGATCGCCCACGGAAAGCAGGCAATTAGCGTCGGGCGGAAGGTAAACGCGGACGATGTCGGCTTTCTTATTGATCACATGATCGATGAAGCCAGGATCCTGATGGGTGAAGCCGTTGTGATCCTGCCGCCACACGTGAGAAGTCAACAAGTAGTTGAGGGATGCGATCGGACGCCGCCACTCGATCTCGCGTGTAACCTTCAGCCATTTGGCGTGCTGGTTGAACATGGAATCGATGATGTGGATAAACGCTTCATAGCAGGAGAAGAAGCCATGGCGCCCGGTGAGCAGATAGCCTTCCAGCCAGCCCTGGCACATGTGCTCACTGAGCATCTCCAGCACGCGGCCGCGCTGCGAGAGATGTTCGTCCACCGGGAGGGTGGGCTCCATCCATTCCTTGTCGGTAACCTCAAAGAGAGCGTCCAGCCGGTTCGAGGCCGTCTCATCCGGGCCGAAGACGCGGAAGTTCTTGGCGTCCGCGTTCAGCTTCATCACGTCGCGCAAAAATCCGCCGAGCACGCGCGTGGCTTCCGCATTCTCGGTGCCAGGTTTCGGAACCTTGACGGCATAATTGCGAAAGTCGGGCATGACCAAATCGCGCAACAACAAGCCGCCGTTGGCATGCGGATTCGCCCCCATCCTGCGCTCGCCCTTGGGAGCCAATTCCGCGAGTTCCGGAATTAACTTGCCGTTCTTGTCAAACAATTCCTCGGGCCGGTAACTTTTCATCCAGTCTTCCAGGATCTTCAGGTGTTCCGGCTTCGACTGCAGATCGGCCACCGGCACTTGATGCGCGCGCCATGTACCCTCTATGGGCTTTCCATCGACCACTTTCGGGCCCGTCCAACCCTTCGGGCTGCGCAGGACTATCATCGGCCAGGCGGGCAGGCTCGAATCCCCACCGTTGCGAGCGTAGGCTTATCTTGAATCGAGCGAATTTCCTTTACGATCGTGTCCAAAGTTCCGGCCATCAGTTGATGCATTTCTTCCGGCACGTGCCCCTCGACGAAATAGGGTTTCCAGCCGTAGCCGGTGAAGAGATTGGTAAGCTCCTGATCATCCATCCGGGCAAGCACGGTTGGATTCGCGATCTTCCAGCCGTTGAGATGAAGAATCGGCAACACGGCGCCGTCACGCGCGGGATTCAGAAATTTATTGCCATGCCAGCTCGTGGCTAGCGGGCCCGTTTCCGCCTCGCCGTCTCCCACCACGCAACAGGCGAGCAGGTCGGGGTTGTCGAACACCGCGCCACAGGCGTGCATGATCGAATAACCCAGTTCCCCACCTTCGTGGATGGAGCCCGGAGTTTCAGGCGCTGCATGACTCGGAATTCCTCCGGGAAAGGAAAATTGTTTGAACAGCCGCTGCAGGCCCTCTTCGTTTTGCGTGATGTTCGGATAAAACTCGCTGTAGCTGCCCTCCAGGTAGGTATTCGCGACCATTCCGGGGCCGCCGTGGCCGGGGCCGGCCAGGTAGATGACATTCAGATCGTAGTTCTTGATCAGGCGATTGAAATGGGCGTAGATGAAGTTCAGACCGGGCGTGGTCCCAAAGTGGCCGAGCAGTCGCGGCTTGACGTGCTCGATCTTCAGCGGTTCGCGGAGAAGCGGATTGGCGTACAGATAAATCTGGCCGACGGAAAGATAGTTGGCCGCACGCCAGTAGGCGTCGATCTTGCGCAACTCTTCGGGCGTCAGGGGCTGCATGGAAGTATGATGCTGCGGGGAGTTTACAGAGGCTACGGGAGTCATCGAATCCAGCCTTTCTATTTCGTGCTGTTTCGTATCTTAATTTCTCGGAGTCACCTCCGCCAACACCCGTCAGGACGTACCCCGGATATCTGACCGCCGGCCACGCTCCAGCACTAGGGAGTTCGATTAAGTCCCCGAGGTCCCCCGTGCACCCGTGTACCCTGTGGTTAAGCCTTTTGCCACACTTAATCAGAGTTTCCCTAGCACGTGGAAACCTCACTTTGCCAGCACTTCGTAGACGCCCTGACGCCCGAAGTATAGGCCAGAAGAACTCCGCCCGGAACCGCGCTCCTGGTCTGGTCTCATTTCTATTTCCCACTTTCTATTCCCCACCAGGCATTCCCTCTGCGATACTCATCACAGAAGCTACCGCCCGTCATGGCTGCAGAAATTGCGGGCGCTGAGACTGGAAACAAGTTGGGGAGGGGAGGATTGCCATAATGATGTTATATCGTCTCGTTCGGCTGATCGAGAGCCACTCCCAAGCACTCGCTGCTGGCCTTCTCGATCAAGTCCGGAATTCCAAGTTGACCCAAACTTCCAACAAAACGTCCCACCTGAAGATCTGAACGAACGGGTGGGCGAGATCTACCGTCATCTGGGCGAGTGGCTCATGGGCAAGGATGAACTCCAACTGGAGCAGCGCTATTTGCAAATTGGCGCGCAGCGGGCCGGCCAGCGCGTGCCGATGAGCGAGGTGATTTGGGTGATCGTTTTGACCAAGGATAACCTGTGGGAGTTCATCAAGAAAGAATCGATTCTGGATCGCCCGGTGGAAGTTTTCGGCGAACTGGAAATGCTGCAGTTGCTGGAGCAGTTTTTTGACCGGGCAATTTACTATGCCTCGGTCGGTTACGAACAGGCGGTCGCGAACCCAGCTCTCAGGGAAACGGGCGCATCATCCAAGGAAGTATAAAGTATTATAAGGAGACGGCCGCTATAGCTGTCATAGGGGATCGAATACACGAGAAGAGCGGGCTCCAACGAGAGGTCTCCGGCTCCGCGGAGTCCGGCTGGATGGACACCATGCCACATAAAAATCGCGACATTCTTGAAATCCTGCGGCTCGAGTTGAAATTCCTGGAAGAGGGCGGCTATGCTGACACGCCCTTCGCGCCCTGGCGCGCCCCCTACATTTTTGAGGATTCTCCAAGCTGCCTGAACTTTGGGGATGCCGCCCGGCCCCATCCCTGCATTGATTGCCTGCTGACGCAGTTGGTTCCCCCGGAATTCCGAAAGAAAGACGTGCCGTGCCGATTCATTCCGCTCAACGACAAAGGTCAGACGATCGACTCCCTCTACCGCACCGGCACACAAGAAGAGATCGAAGAGGCCCTGCGCGACTGGCTCCGCCGGGAGATCAGCCGGATCGAAGCCGAACGAACCGTTCCCGAGCGCAAATAGCCCGCACAGGCTTGTTGCGCACACGCTTTTGCGCAACCACTTTTGCGCAACCACGGAACAGGAAGTCCCGGTGGTCAGGAATGAACCATTTCTTTCAGCGCGGCTTTGTTGCGGATAATCAGGGTCGCGCCTTTTAATTGCACCAGTTGTTTCTTCTTGAACTGCGAGAACAAGCGGCTGACGGTTTCACGCGTCGTGCCAATGATTTCGGCGATTTCCTCATGCGTCAAGGTCAGCTTCAACTGCAGAGGATCGCCATTGCCCACGGCATTCGACCACCCCAGCAGTAATTGTGCGAATCTCTCGGAAGGGGAGTTGGTGAGTCCCAGGGCGCGGATCCCTTCATACGCCGTGTAGTAATTGCGGCTTAGCTGCTCCGCTACTCGCACCGCCACTTCTCCATATTCACGCATGAATTGCAGCAAGGCATCCCGGGTAATGAAATTTGCCTGGCCCGGCTCGATCATCTCGGCGGTCACTTCGTAAGGCCGGTTGGAAATCGTGGCGCTGAGCCCCAGGACATCTCCCGCTTCGGAGATCTTGGTGATGACGGTTTTGCCCTCATCCGATGAAGTCGAAAGCTTCGCTTTCCCCGTGCACAGCACAAATACCCCGCGTGGCTGCTGTCCCTCGATAAACAGCATCGCGGATCTTGGGTAGACCGCGGTGGATCGGATCTCATTCAACCTGTGCAGCGCGACCACCGGCAGATTGCAGAATAAATACTCCTCCCGCATCGGGCAGGTGAGGCAGTTGTCGAGGATGTTGAGCCCGTAGGGCGCGCGCATTCGTAACCGTCTTCCGCGCAAAATTGTATCACTGATCACTGTGATCAGGATCACAAAAGAACGTGACTTCACGCATGGTCTCGCAAGCCATCTGCGAGCAGAATCTATTACCACGGGAGTGTGTGGAAGCTGTGCAGATGAAGGCCTCCATGAGCACCCCCCACTACCCGCACCCGAAGCTGCGGCCAAAGTCGTAACATTTCGAGCTTTCCTACTGCGTTCTTGATGCCTCTGTGACTTTCAAATGCGGAACAAGAAAGGTGATGACACCATGGCAGAAGGACATCGGTTTCGAGTAGTGGCCTGGTGGGCCTCCGGCCGGACTGGCATTGCAAAATCCAGTTCTGCGCCCAATGCCATCCACTTCACTTCGCCGCCTGCTTTTGGCGGCTTGGAGGGCCGGTGGACACCGGAGGACTTGCTGCTCTGCGCGGTCGCCAGTTGCTATACCACAACCTTTCGCACCCTCGCAGAATACTCAAAGTTCGAGTACACCGACCTGCAGGTGGAAGCGGACGGTGTGATCGGCAAGAGTGCCGCCGGATACAGCTTTGGCGAGGTGTTGATTCGCGCGAATCTGACGATTTCGCAGGAAGATGAACGGGCACAGGCCATCAAGCTTTTACACAAGGCTAAGGAGCAATGCCTGGTGTCGCGCGCCCTCGCGCTCGAACAGAGATTTGAACCAAGCGTGCAGGTGGGTGAACCACGAGTGGAAACTAGCCGGCCTTTGCCCGCTTTCCCACAAAGACGCTGTGACGTTGACGCGCGCAATCGCAACGGTTGGCGCATGATTCGGTAGTGTCTCAGTTTCAAAACCGGGACCCTGCCCGCTCCGGGACGCTGCCCGTGCTTCCAAGAAGACGCGGCTGAACATTCCCCGATAGTTTTCCTCATAGAACTGGTCTACCGTTTCGTATCGGGGCATCGCTTCAGCGATGCAGTAAGTTTTCCGCAATCAGACGCCCCTTTAGGGGCTGCGGGCGCAAAGCTAGACTTTTTCCGCATCCTTTGAAAGCCGTGCCCTACCCGACCCATTTAGGAGATCAGTTTTAGTCTATCCTCATAGTCTATCCTTTAAGCTGTCGGATTCTTCGCCGCGGCAAAGTTAAGGGGATGAGGAACCATTATGAGTTCGAGCGAGGCTGGTCTCGTGGGACGACCGCCGAATCGTGAAGAGAAACAGACAGCACCAATGGGCTACGGCATGGACGCCATGTTCGCTCCCAGTTCGGTGGCCGTCATCGGTGCGACCAGTCGTCCTGGCACCGTAGGCCGCTCCGTTCTGGAGAACCTGCTGTCCGGTAAATTTCAGGGAAAAGTGTATGCCGTCAACGCCAAGAATCCGGAAGTGCTGGGGCTCAAAACCTACGCGAGCATTCGCGACATCCCCGGACAGGTGGATTTGGCTATCGTTGCCACCCCGGCAGTAACGGTCCCGCAGGTCATTGGGGAGTGTGTGGATGCGGGCACCAAGGCTGCGGCTGTGATTTCCGCGGGATTCAGGGAGCGGGGCGCGGACGGCGCCGCGCTCGAGCAGCAAGTTCAAGAACAGTTGCGGCGCGGTACCATGCGCTTGCTGGGCCCAAACTGCATGGGCATCATGAACCCGACCATCGGGTTGAATGCCACTTTCGTAAAAGATCCGCCCAAGGCGGGCAACGTCGCGTTCCTGAGTCAAAGCGGAGCGCTTTTGGTCGCGATCCTCGACTGGAGCGGCCGCGAACAAGTTGGCTTCAGCGCCATCGTTTCCACCGGCTCGATGCTCGATGTGGGCTGGGGCGATTTGATCTACTACCTGGGCGACGATCCGCACACCAAGAGCATCCTGCTCTACATGGAATCGGTGGGGGATGCGCGGTCGTTCGTGTCGGCGGCTCGTGAAGTCGCACTCACCAAGCCGATCATCGTGATTAAAGCCGGCCGCTCGGAAGCGGCCTCGCGGGCTGCGGCCTCACATACCGGCGCGCTCACGGGCAGCGACGAAGTGCTGGAGGCAGCCTTCCGCCGCTCCGGAGTGTTGCGGGTGCACAGCATCTCGGATCTTTTCTATATGGCGGAAGTGCTCGGCCGACAGCCTCGCCCCAAGGGTCCGCGGCTTACGATTCTGACCAATGCGGGCGGCCCGGCAGTCCTGGCCACGGACGCGCTGGTAGCCAGCGGTGGAGAACTGGCCGAGCTTTCTCCGGAGACCCTCCGGCGCCTGAATGAGTTCCTGCCTGCCCACTGGAGTCACGGCAATCCTATTGATGTTCTCGCCGATACCGATTCCGAGCGCTATGCTCGCGCCCTCGAAATTGCTTCGCAAGATCCGAACAGCGATGGACTGCTGGTCATCCTTGTCCCGCAAGCCATGGCCGACCCTTTGCTGGTTGCAGAAAGCATGAAACCTTATGCCAAAGGATATGGCAAGCCCGTGCTCGCCAGTTGGATGGGAGGCAACAGCATTGCTGCCGGCGAAGCCGTCCTGAATTCGGCGGGCATTCCAACTTTTCCTTATCCCGACACGGCGGCGCGGGCTTTCTCGCACATGTTGCGCTACAACTACAATCTGCGCGGACTCTACGAGACTCCCGCACTTGCTGATCAGTCGGACGTGAACAGCGCATCCCGCAATCAGGTCGGGCAAATCATTCAGAATGCGCGCAGGAAGGGCCGCGTTCTGCTCACCGAGGTGGAATCGAAGCAGTTGTTGTCGCTTTACGGCATCCCCACGGTGGAGACGCGCGCTGCGGCCAGCGAGGACGAGGCGGTCACGCTGGCTTCCGAGCTTGGCTTTCCCGTGGTGCTGAAAGTCTTTTCCGAAACCATCACCCACAAGACGGATGTTGGCGGAGTCAAACTGAACTTGCAGGATGAAGCGGCGGTCCGCTCCGCCTATCGCGCCATCGAGTCTTCGGTTGCGGAGAAAGCCGGCCCAGGGCAATTCTTGGGCGTCGTCGTGCAGCCGATGGTGAAGCTCGATGGCTACGAATTAATCCTCGGCAGCAGCGTGGACCCACAGTTTGGGCCGGTCGTCCTCTTCGGCTCCGGCGGCCAGCTGGTCGAAGTGTATCGCGACCGCGCGCTGGCGCTTCCACCACTGAACACAACGCTGGCGCAAAGATTGATGGAGCAAACCCGTATCTTCACCGCGCTCAAGGGCGTCCGCGGCCGCAAGCCGGTCAACATGGTGGCTCTGGAGAACCTGTTGGTCCGCTTCAGCCAGCTCGTGCTCGAACGGCGGTGGATCGCGGAAATTGACATCAATCCTCTGCTGGCTTCACCGGAGCGCATACTGGCGCTCGATGCCCGAATCGTGTTGCATGGGCCCAACGTAACCCTCGACCAGTTGCCCAAGCCCGCCATCCGTCCCTATCCCTCGCAGTATGTCTCGTCCTGGACAATGCAGGATGGAACTCAGGTTAGCATTCGTCCGATCCGCCCCGAAGACGAACCGCTGTTCGTTAAGTTTCACGAGACGCTTTCCGATCGCAGCGTCTATTTGCGCTACTTCTCCTCCCTCAGCCTGATTCGGCGGGTGGCGCATGAACGCCTGTTGCGCATCTGTTTCGGCGATTACGACCGCGAAATGGTGCTGGTCGCCGAGAACACCGATCCCGCTACCGGAGAGCGCCGGATCATGGGCGTCGGGCGTATGAACAAGTTACACACTAGAAATGAAGCGGAGGTCGCGGCGCTGGTTTCAGATCAGTATCAACGGCGGGGTTTGGGATATGAATTACTCCGCCGTGTCGTCCAGGTTGCCCGCGATGAAAAGATAGCTTTAGTGTCCGCGGAAATGTTGCCCGACAACGTAGCGATGCGAGCCGTCTTTAAGCGCCTGGGCTTTCAAATTCGCATGGATGAAGATCTAACTTCGCTGCGGGCGACCTTGGACCTGTAACCGTCTTCGCAAAACACTTTTCGCAAAACAAATGGAGACATTAATGGGCAAGGTGCCCTGGCACGTCACGATGTCGCTGGACGGCTTCATCGCCGGGCCCAACGATGCGATGGACTGGGTGTTGGAGGTCTTTGTAGTCCTTAGGTCATTGGATTTCCCGAACCGCGAAAACTACCGTTACTATAGTCAGTTGCGGCGGTAGTAAAGCGTTAAGCTTGCCCTCTCCGCAACCGTAGAGTACGCTATAGCTTCTATATGAGCGGTGAAACTATGAGCAGCGATCTTCGGTTTGAAGCACTGAAATCGGCCCCTCTCGATAGTTGGGTGGCCCTGTCCGAGGATGAGAGCAAAATAGTCGCTATTGGAAACTCCTACTCTGAAGTTGTAAGCAAAAGTGAAAGTGCCGGAGTGTCAGACCCGGTTCTCATAAAGACACCCAAAGTTTGGCTTCCAATGTCTGTGTGAGTCTCAAGATTCCATATAGGAAATAGACGTTGCCCGGAATTCCGTTGAAAGTTAGCGACTCTCGACCGTCATAGGCTACGCAACCTTCACTGCCTCGGCAACAGCCTTCTTCGAAACCGCGTTCGCCAGCGCAGTCAAGAGCGACGGAATCTCCCGATAGCCCTGCACCTTGTGGAACTGGCGCTCGGCCAGCAGCAGGCCGGAACCGACCCAACGCTCGATGTGGTCTCCCGCACGCCATCGTTTTACGTTGCGGCAAACCGTCTCCACGATGGAGAAGGCCGACTCGATCACGTTCGTGCTCGCCAGCGTGCGACGCAACTGGGCCGGCACCCGCAGACGATGAATCGTGATCGTCTCTTCCATGCCTTCCTCCAGGCTGCGGGCGGCGCTTGGATTCAGCTCCATCAGTTCGCGATGCAGCCGTTCCAGCGCACGCTTGGCATCGGCGTATTCGGTCATGGCGTAGGCGTTCTGCAGCTTCTTCTTGACCGCCGACTTATGTTCTTCGGGTAGGTGGTCCACCACGTTGCGCCGTTTGTGCACCTGGCAACGCTGGATGAAAGCCGCCTCGCCGGCATGACGGCGCACCGCCGCCGCCAACGCCTTGCCTCCGTCCAGCACGTACAGCCGAGGCACGCTGAAGTCCAGCCCGCGCGAGGACAGATCGCCGAGTAACTCACTGACCACTGCGGCATTCTCGGTCGCTCCTTCCCGCAAGCCCAACACGATTTTGCGCCCGTCCGTGCTGATGCCCAAGGCAACGATCATCTGCCGATCCCGGAACGGCGTGCCGTCGATCAGCACCGCACACAGTCGCAACTCGCCCAGCGGCCGCTCCATCAACTCCTGCAACTTCTCCCGGCTGGAGGCGATGAAGTTGTCGCTCACCGCCGACTTTTCCACCCCGTAGGCTTGGTGAAAGTCTTTCACCACCGCTCCATAGTTGCGCGTCGACAGCCCGCGCATCATCTTGTCCCATACCGCGTGTTCCATCGGTCCACTGCGCTGGAACAGTTCGTAACTGCCCAGCCGTTGCTCGCGATTGTCCTGGCTGCGCAAACGGCTTCTCCGAATCGGCACCTTCTGCCCGTCCACCACGCAGTAACCGTTTTCTTTTCCCCAGCGATGAGCGCGACGCTCGGGGTGCTGTTGATGACGCTCTCCGGCCAGGTGCCGAACTTCCTCCTCCATGACCAAGTTCATCAACGCCAATCCGGCCTCGCGCAGCAGGTGGCCGACTCCTTCTTGCAGAAGTCCCACGACCTCGGCCATGGGAAAGATCATCTGGATGCTGGGGTTCTCTTCGCGGGCCAACTGGCGGAACTGTTGCACCGCGCGTTGTTGGTCGATCTGGTATCGTCTCCTCATAGCGACTCTCTCCTTTTTCTTGGCAGAAAAACTACCCTCGGTCATTATGACCGGGGTTGAGAGTCGCTACTTTCTACGAACTAACGGGCATCCTTAGGAAATACCCGGCCCCTAATGCTCCCAGCGGGTTCTGCTATGCCGCATCGGTGCCGGTCAATATCGCCCTTCCTGCAAAGAATGCCCCACGTTCAAAACGGTTTGACGCAATCATAGACTCTGGAGCATCGGCGTGCCTTTTCCATGCTTCAATAGGTCGCGCTATTGGACTGGATATTGAAAAAGGGACAAAGGATCAGGCTTTGGGTATCACTGGGGCGGAGGATATTTTTCTTCACGAGATCACGCTGTACATTCCCGGAGGCCCCATTAAGACTGTTGCTGGGTTTTCTGACAGTTTGAGCATTGCGGGACTGCTTGGAATGGCGGGCTTCTTTGAACACTTCAAGATCCTATTCGATCCGACTGCGCTCCAAGTGGAACTCGAACGCCTCTATCACGCTTAGGATTTAAAATATGCCTAGCAGACTTTCTTGAATCACTTGCATGAAGTGCATGCTTCCGACCAGCGTTTTCACGAGTGTGACCAGAGTCACAGAAAGCAAAATCGGCGCTATTTAAGATTGCCCAAGGACGCGGAGCGATAGGCTGGGCTCGCACCCTCGCCTTTTGGTTGAGGTTTTAGCCCGAGGTAACGAAGAAAAGGCAGCTTGATGTTTCCCGTCCGGCCGCTCCTTATTCTTCTCATTTGTGACGTAAATCACACGTCGCTGTGAGCAGCGTTCCCGACAATATCACCTTATTCCGTCATGCTTTACCTAACCATTTCCTCAGAACGAGCGGGGTTACAGAGAAAGCAGAAGGGGATTTCATGAAGCGTAAATTCAAGACCATGGACGGCAACGAGGCAGTGGCCTATGTCGCCTACCGCCTCAATGAGGTCATCGCCATTTATCCCATCACCCCCTCGTCGAACATGGGCGAATGGGCGGACCAATGGGCGTCGGAAGAGGTGCCCAACATCTGGGGCAGCGTGCCCCACGTGATCGAAATGCAGAGCGAAGGCGGAGCTTCCGGCGCGGTTCATGGCGCGCTCCAGACCGGGGCCCTGTCCACGACCTTCACGGCGTCGCAAGGCCTGCTGCTGATGATCCCCAACATGAACAAGATCGCCGGCGAACTTACGGCTACGGCATTCCACGTCAGCGCGCGCACGGTGGCAACCCACGCCCTCTCGATTTTCGGCGATCACTCGGATGTGATGTTCTGCAGAACTACGGGGTTCGCGATGCTCTCGTCGAACTCGGTCCAGGAGGCAATGGACCTGGCGCTCATCGCGCATGCGGCCACTCTCGAAACCCGCATCCCTTTCCTGCATTTCTTTGACGGCTTCCGCACTTCGCATGAAGTCAACAAGATCGAGATGCTCACCGAAGACGACATGCACGCCCTCATCAACATGGATCGCGTCGTCGAACATCGGCAGCGGGCGCTTTCTCCGGACCATCCCGTGTTGCGCGGCACCGCGCAAAATCCCGACGTCTACTTTCAGGCGCGCGAAGCCTGCAATCCTTACTACGACGCCTGTCCGGACAAGGTCCAGGCGGTGATGGATAAGTTTTCCCAGGTGGTGGGGCGTTCCTATCACCTCTTCGATTACGTGGGCGCGCCCGATGCCGAGCGCGTGATCGTCATGATGGGCTCCGGCGCAGAGACCGCCCACGAGACGGTTGATTATCTGAACCAGCACGGCGAGAAAGTTGGCCTGCTGAAAGTCCGGCTGTACCGCCCGTTCTCCGTCAAGCGATTCCTCGAAGCTCTTCCGCCAACCGTGCGCCAGATCGCCGTTCTCGATCGCACCAAGGAAGCTGGCGCCGGGAGAGAGCCGCTCTATCTTGACGTCGTCAGCGCGATTCACGAAGGAATCAGGCTGGGCTATGGAACGCTGAAGGTCGCGCCGGAAATCGTCGGTGGACGTTACGGTCTCTCTTCGAAAGAATTCACGCCCGCGATGGTCAAAGCCGTTTACGACAACCTGGCGAAGCCAAGTTCAAAGATGAAAGACCACTTCACCGTCGGCATTCAAGACGACGTGAGCCATAGCAGCCTGGATTACGATTCCGATTTTTCCGTCGAGCCCGAGAGCGTGGTGCGCGCCATGTTCTACGGCCTGGGCGCGGATGGCACGGTGGGCGCGAACAAGAACTCGATCAAGATCATCGGCGAAAACACCGACAACTACGGGCAGGGATACTTCGTCTACGACTCCAAGAAGTCGGGCGCGATGACGGTTTCGCACCTGCGTTTCGGGCCGCAGCCGATCCGCTCCAGCTACCTGATTTCGAAGGCCAACTTCGTGGCCTGCCATCAATGGATTTTCCTCGAGCGCTACGACATGCTCAGCGCCCTGGTTTCCGGTGGCGTTTTCCTGCTCAATAGCCCTTTTAATAAGGACGAAGTTTGGGACCATCTGCCGCGCGAAGTCCAGACGCAATTGATCGCGCAAGAAGGCCCGGTTTTTCATCATCGACGCCTATCAGGTGGCGAGCGATACCGGCATGGGCTCGCGCATGAATACCATTCTGCAGACTTGCTTCTTCGCCATCTCCAAGGTTCTGCCTGGCGAACAGGCCATTGAAGCCATTCGCAAGTCGATCCGCGACACCTACGGCAAGAAAGGTGACGAGGTCGTGCAGCAGAACCTGCACGCCGTGGATGAAACGCTGTCCCACCTTTTTGAAGTCAGCGTACCCGACAAGGTCACGAGCCACGCCGAAATGCCGCCGGCGTTCTCTCCGCAGGCGCCGCAGTTTGAGCGCGATGTGCTCGGCGTAATCTACGCCGGCCACGGCGACGAGATCCCCGTGAGCGCTTTCCCCGTCGATGGAACCTTCCCCACCGGCACCGCCAAATGGGAAAAGCGCAACATCGCGCTCGAAATTCCGGCGTGGGATACGAAGATCTGTATTCAGTGCGGCAAGTGCGCCATGGTCTGCCCGCACGCCGTGATCCGCATCAAGGTCTACGACTCCAAGCAACTGGAGGGCGCGCCCGCGACCTTCAAATCTACCGAGGTGCGCGACAAGGACAAAGACTGGCAGGGCCTGAAGTACACCATCCAGGTTGCGCCCGAAGATTGCACCGGATGCGGCATCTGCGTCGACATCTGTCCCGCAAAGAACAAGAGCGAGACTCGCCTGAAAGCGATCAACATGGTGCCGCAGCCGCCGCTGCGCGAGCCGGAGCGGGAGAACTGGGACTTCTTCCTCAAGATTCCAGAGCTCGATCGCCGGAAGATCAAGAGCACAAGTATCCGCCAGCAACAGATACAGGAGCCTTTATTTGAATTTTCGGGAGCTTGTTCCGGGTGCGGCGAGACGCCCTATCTGAAGCTGCTTTCCCAACTCTTCGGAGATCGTTCCGTGATCGCCAATGCGACCGGCTGCTCTTCGATCTACGGCGGCAACCTGCCGACCACGCCTTGGGCCAAGAATCTCGACGGCCGCGGACCGGCTTGGTCGAATTCCCTGTTTGAAGACAATGCCGAGTTCGGCCTGGGATTCAGGCTCTCCATCGACAAGCAGGCCGAATTCGCCCGCGAGTTAGTTCGCCGTCAGTCTGCGTCCATCGGAGACGAACTGGTCACCGCTCTGCTGGAGAGTCCGCAAAAAGACGAGGCGGACATTTACGAGCAGCGGCAGCGCGTCGAACTGCTGAAGGAAAAGCTGAAGGGTCAGGACTCCCCGGATGCCAAGCAACTGCTGGCGCTCGCCGACATGCTGGTGAAAAAGAGCGTTTGGATCGTCGGCGGCGACGGCTGGGCTTATGACATTGGCTACGGCGGCCTCGATCATGTGATCGCCAGCGGCCGCAACGTGAACCTGCTGGTGCTCGACACCGAGGTTTATTCGAACACCGGAGGCCAAGCCTCGAAATCCACCCCCCGCGCAGCAGTGGCAAAGTTCGCGGCGGGAGGCAAGCCGGGCCTAAAGAAAGACCTCGGGCTGATGGCCATGGCCTACGGCAATGTTTATGTGGCCAGCGTCGCCATGGGCGCCAAGGACGAGCACACGCTCAAGGCCTTCCTGGAAGCGGAAGCCTACGACGGCCCCAGCCTCATCATCGCTTACTCGCACTGCATCGCGCACGGCATCGACATGACGACGGCAATGTCGGACCAGAGAGTCGCGGTCGATTCGGGACAGTGGCTGCTCTATCGCTACCATCCGGAGCGCGCCCTCGCTGGCGAGAATCCGTTGATACTCGATTCCCGCACCCCCACGCGCAAAGTCAAAGACTATCTGCAGCAGCAGACGCGCTTCAAGATGCTGCCAGAAGAGCAATCCTGAACACGCCAAACTTCTGTGGCAGGAGGCGCAGCAGGATGCTGAGGCGCGCTATCGCCTGTACGAGTATATGGCGCAGCGCAAACCACACAGGCTGCGGCTCTCGCGGAAGTGGTCCAGATACCAGTGATTACGGGAAAATAGCGGCTCGCACCAAAGCGACTAATCCAAAGCGACTTACATCTCGAAGAGGGAAACATCATGGATCTAAGCACGAAATATCTTGGCCTGCAGTTGCGCACGCCGCTGGTCGCCTCCGCATCTCCGCTTTCGCAGGAAATCGACGGGATCCGCGCCCTCGAAGATGCCGGCGCCTCGGCCGTCGTCCTCTACTCCCTGTTCGAAGAACAACTGCGTCAGGAAGCCCTTGAGCTGGAACGCGATCTCAACGCCGGCACGGAGAGCTTTGCCGAATCGCTTACTTACTTTCCCCAAGCCGGCGAATACCACCTCGGCCCCGAGGGCTATCTGAATCACATTCGCAAGGCCAAGGAAGCGGTGAAGATTCCGATTATCGCCAGCCTCAACGGTGCGACCCTGGGTGGTTGGACCAAGTATGCCAAGCAGATCGAGCAAGCCGGAGCCGACGCCATCGAGTGCAATATCTACTTCATTCCAACAGATATGGCCCTCTCCGGTTCCGACGCAGAGATGCTCTACACCGACATTCTCCGGGAGGTAAAGACTTCGGTTCGCATTCCAGTGGCCGTCAAGCTCAGTCCATTTTTCAGCAATTTGGCCAATATGGCAAAGCAGTTGGACCAGGTGGGCGCAGACGCCCTAGTGCTGTTCAACCGCTTCTATCAGCCCGATATCGACTTGGAAGAATTAGAAATTAAACCCAACGTGCTGCTCAGCGGCCCCCAGGATTTACGGCTGCCTCTGACCTGGATCGGCATTCTTTATGGCCGCATACGGGCCAACCTGGCGGCGACCAGCGGTGTGCATGGGCCCCAGGACGTAATCAAGCTGCTCATGGTCGGCGCCGATGTGACCATGATGTGCTCGGCTTTGTTGCGCCATGGGGTCGGGCTTCTTCGTTCCGTAGAACTAGGCGTTCGGGAGTGGATGGAAGCTCACGAATATGAATCCGTGCACCAGATGCAAGGCAGCATGAGCCAGCTCCGCTGCCCCGATCCGGGAGCCTTCGAGCGCGCCCAATACATGCGAGCCGTCAAGGGTCTGGAGCACGTGCTGCTACCTGGACGAGAGTCATTGAAGGTCTCGTGAGCGGCGAATAGACGACGCGTTCTAGCAGCCCGTGGCGCAAGTCCGATTCCCCGCGGCGCAAGTCCGATTCGTATCAGGGCACGACTTCAGGCGTGCCGCAAGTGCCATGTTATGAATGCGCCTTTAGGCGCTGGCTCTTGGCGCCAGAGTTTCACCACCGGCTGCTAGCGGTCCACAATATTGCGCAATCACTCCCTGGCTATCTGACCAAGCGCATTTGAGCACCTCTGGCGAGTGGCATGGATTTGATGTGACGCGCCTCACTGCGACTTGTGCGTAAGATCACCGCCGCAAAACCGAGAGGCGTTTCTAATGGAATGTAATAGATGCGAGGCGGTCGCTGTGACAGGGATTTCGCCCTGCGATGAGTCCGGTGCTGTGGGGCTGTTGGGTAGCCCGGGCAAGGGGGAAAACTGATGTCCTGGGAACTTGATTACAAGAAAAAGTTGCGAACGGCAGATGAGGCGCTCGCTTGTGTGCAGTCGGGAATGCGTGTCTACATTCAGCCGGGCTGCGCTGAACCTGAGACTCTGGTCGAGGCGCTGATGCGCCGTGGTCCCGATGTGCAGGACGTCGAAATCGTGCACATGATGACCATGGGAGCCGCCCCTTATGTGGCTCCTGAGATGGCCGGGCACTTCCGGCACAATGCAGTATTTATCGGCGCCAACGTGCGCCAGGCCATCAACGAAGGCCGGGCCGACTACACGCCGATCTACCTTAGCGATATCGAAGAACTGTTCGAAACCGGCGCCATGCCAATTGATGTGGCCCTGCTCGAACTCTCTCCTCCCGACCCGCACGGCTTCTGCAGCTTCGGCGTGGGCGTGGATACGTCGCTCACGGCCGCCAAATGTGCGCACTACGTAGTGGCGCAGATCAACGATCAAATGCCGCGCACCTTCGGCGACAGCTTCATCCATGTGACTGAGCTGGACGCCATTGTGGATTCCTCTCGGCCTCTGTGCGCCTTGAAGATCCCGGAAATCACCGACCTGCAAAGGGCCATTGCCCGCAACGTCGCTGATTTGATTGACGACGGGGCCGTGCTGCAGACTGGTATCGGCGGAATCCCGAATGCGGTGCTGCCGCTTCTCATGGATCGCAAGGATCTCGCGGTCCACAGCGAATTGGTTTCCGACGGCGTGATTCCTTTAATCAACGCGGGCGTGATTACGGGTGCGCGCAAGAACTTTAAACCGCGCAAGATCATCCTGGGATTTGCTCTGGGCACGAAAAAGTTGTTTGATTTCGTGGACAACAACCCCATCTTCGAGTTCCATCCCACGTCCTATACCAACGACCCCGGATTCATTGCCCGCAACGACAACATGGTGGCGATCAACTCTGCGCTGCAGGTCGATCTCACCGGTCAGGTCTGCTCCGATTCGATCGGAAGCCAGTTCTATAGCGGCATTGGCGGACAAGTGGATTTTCTGCGCGGAGCTTCGCGCGCCAAGGGTGGCAAGCCGATCATCGCCATTTCCTCGACCGCAAAAGACGGCGCCATCTCGCGGATCGTGCCCATGCTCAGCCCGGGCGCGGGAGTGGTTACTTCGCGCGGTCTGGTCCGTTACATCGTGACCGAATACGGGGTAGCGTATCTGCACGGCAAGACCATCCGGGAACGGGCGCAGGCGCTGATCGAAATTGCGCATCCCGATTTTCGAGAAGAACTTTATCAATTTTCCGAGAAAACCTGGTTGCTGCAGCGGCCTTTAGTTGGGGCGCCAGCGGCAACAAGGTGAACGTCATCCAGGTGAACGTTAAAGAACGAACGTCAACGAGGTGAACGATGGCAGGCCAAGCGCGCGGTAAAGTCACGGTCGATGTCGAAGAATGCAAGGGATGTGGGCTATGCGTGGAGTCCTGCCC
Organism: uncultured Acidobacteriaceae bacterium; assembly: GCA_963725245.1. Classification (GTDB taxonomy): domain Bacteria; phylum Acidobacteriota; class Terriglobia; order Terriglobales; family Acidobacteriaceae; genus Acidiflorens. Next base: position 56,385 of record CAVRYC010000006.1, read on the forward strand.
GCCGAAGTGCCTGGAACTGGAGCCGGAGTTGAATGCTTACGGAGCTCACCCGGCGCACTATACCGGCCACGACTGTACTGGTTGCGGAATCTGCTTTTATTGCTGCCCGGAACCGGGCGCGATTACCGTCTACCGCATAAAGGCGAAAGCCAAAGCGTTGACACCGGCGGCGGCGCAGGTGCTCGCGCCAGGAGGCGAACATGCGGCAACTCTGTAAGGGAAACGTGGCGGTGGTCAAGGGCGCGATCCTCGCCGGGTGCCGCGCCTACTACGGGTACCCGATTACTCCAGCCAGCGAAATCGCCGAGGCGGCCGCGCTCTACTTCCCGCAGGTCGGCGGAACATTTATTCAAGCGGAGAGCGAAGTCTCCGCCATCAACATGGTGTATGGAGCAGCTGCGGCTGGCGTCCGCGCCATGACTGGCTCCTCCGGCCCCGGCCTCAGCCTGATGCAGGAAGGTATGTCCTATCTGGCCGGCTCGGAACTGCCCTGCGTGATCGTGGATGTAATGCGCGGCGGACCGGGACTGGGCAACATCGCGCCGGAACAAAGCGACTACTTCGCGATGGTGAAAGGCGGCGGCCATGGCAATTACCGCAATATCGTGCTCGCTCCCGCCTCGGTGCAGGAGATGGCCGACTTCACCATGTTGGCCTTCGAGCTCGCCGACAAGTACCGCAATCCCGCCGTGGTGCTGACCGACGGCTTCGTCGGGCAAATGATGGAGCCGCTAGAGCTCGCAGTTCCCGACAAAGACCATGAGATTCAGCTGCCGGAAAAACCCTGGGCGGTAAAGGGAACGCCAGAGACGCGTGCCAACCTCATCAGTTCCATTTATCTCGAAACCGACGAACTCGAAGCGCACCAGCGCAGAATGGAAGCCAAGTACATCCGCGCGCAAGAAGCCGAACCGCGCTCGGAGCTCTACCGCGCCGAGGACGCCGAAGTGCTGCTGGTCGGGTACGGCATCGTGTCGCGAGTGTTGATCTCTACAGTGGAAGCGCTGCGCAAGGACGGCGTGAAAGCCGGACTGTTCCGCCCCATCACTCTGTGGCCCTATCCTTCGAAGGCTCTGGTGGAAGCGGCGGCTCAGGCTAACGTGCAAAAGGTCCTGGTCGTCGAATTGAGCAATGGACAGATGGTAGAAGATGTGCGCCTCGCGCTGAACGGCAAGGTGCCGGTGGAGTTCTACGGCCGGGTAGGTGGCAACGTGCCCTCGGTCCGAGAGCTGCAGCAACAGGTGTTGACCCGCATGACCGTGGCGGTCTGAGACCAGTTCCAACGAGGATCTGGTTTGGAAGGACGACGAGAATGGCAAACGAGAGCGTGATCGGCGTAGTGGATTCAGAGGTTAAGTCCGAGGTTAAGTCCGAACTTAAATCGGAGGTTAAGCTTTCCGAACCTAAGCCGGAAGCCAGCCCCGCTGTTGACCCTAAATTTGGCGTCAGCGTTAGCAACAACGGATACGAACTAGTCCACTCCAAGTCGCCGCTGTTCTATGACCTCTACGAGCGCAAGTCGGAGCTGAAGCACCAGACCCACTACTGTCCCGGCTGCGGACACGGAGTGGTCCACAAGCTGATTGCCGAAGCGTTGCAGGACCTGGGGCTACAGGACAAAACGATCTTCGTAAGCCCGGTAGGCTGCTCGGTGTTCGCCTACTATTATTTTGACGTAGGCAACGTACAGGTCGCCCACGGCCGCGCGCCGGCCGCAGCCACGGCCATCAAACGAGCGGGCCCCGACAAAATCGTCATCTCCTATCAAGGAGACGGCGACTTGGCGGCAATCGGCACGGCCGAGATCATTCATGCCGCCAACCGAGGCGAGAAGATCACCGTCTTTTTCGTGAACAATGCAATCTACGGGATGACTGGCGGGCAGATGGCGCCAACCACCATGGTCGGGCAGAAGAGCACAACATCTCCCTGGGGCCGTCGGCCGTCGAACGAAGGCTTCCCTCTGCACATGGCAGAACTGATCGCCACGCTCGAAGCGCCCGCCTATGTCGAACGCGTGGCGCTATCGGACAACAAGAACATCATGAAAGCGCGGCGGGCGATCCGCAAAGCACTAGAGATCCAGCGCGATGGCACGGGCTTCTCGTTTGTCGAAATCCTGTCGCCGTGCCCGACGATTTGGGGCAAGGACCCGGTGGAAGCGCGGCGCTGGGTTCTCGAAAAGATGACGCCAACCTTCCCCCTGAATGTCTTCCGCGACCGCAAGCCGGAGATTCCCGTCACCAATCAGCCCCCGCAACGGTCCGTAGCGGATGTGCTTGAGATCACTCCGAACATATAAAGACGGGGCGCACGATACGTCCAAACCGAAACACGCCCATCGCTTCAAAGACGTTAAAATCAAAATCGCAGGCCTCGGAGGACAGGGCGTGCTGCTAATGGGGCAACTCCTCATCGAAATGGGCATGCGCGAGGGCCTGGAAGTCAGCTGGCTGCCATCCTATGGTCCGGAGATGCGTTCGGGCAGCGCCCACTGCCATGTGTGCTTGTCGAAAGAGCGCATCGGGTCGCCGCTCGTCTCGCGCCCGGATGTGCTCGTAGCCATGAATGAGTTCTCGCTGCGCAAGTTTGCCCACGAGGTAGTGAGTGGCGGAGTCATTCTTTATAACGGCGTCAGCTTGCCTGCCGACTTTTATGCGCCGGAAGTACAGGCGGTCGCGATTCCGGCGGCGGAGATCGCCGACAAACTCGGTTCCACGAAGGCAGCCAACATAGTAATGTTGGGAGCGTTGCTCGAAGACACGGAGTGTCTGGCTCCCGGAACGGCATTGAGCGTACTCGAAGACAAGGTGAAAAAAGTCGATATGCTGGAAATTAACCGCAAAGCGCTCGCTGCCGGCCGACGGTTTATCGAGGAACAGGCCCACGTTGGCGCGGTAAGCCAGCCCGACGGCTTCGCCTAGACGCCCACGGGAAACCGAGTCCGGAGCGTCCCATGACCGATAACTTTCATCCAATTGTCATCCCGAACGACTTAAATCGAATTGTTCCCGCGACTTCACCCAATTGTCATCCCGAACAAGTGAGGGATCTGCAGCTCCGCTCGGGATGACAAAGTTTGTCGGGATGACAAAGTTCGTATAGTTACGATCCGAAGAGGCCTGCAATGTCGACTGGCTGGACATCTCGTTACGCCCTACGCACCAAAAGCGTCACCAGCTCTCAAATCCGAGAGTTGTTGAAGGTCATCCAAAAACCAGGAATGATCTCCTTCGGCGGAGGCCTGCCCGCTCCCGATGTTTTCCCCGTCCAGCGCTTCGAAGAAGCCTGCCACAAAGTGCTAACCGAGCAGGCGGCTTCCGCCTTGCAGTACGGCGAAACCGAAGGTTACCGGCCCCTGCGCGAACTGATTGCGAACAACATGGCGCGCTACGGGATCAAGGCGAAGGTGGAGAACGTCTTGATCACTTCCGGCTCGCAGCAGGCGCTCGACCTGATCGGCAAGCTGTTTATCAATGCCGGAGATCGCGTGCTGGTGGAAGCGCCGACTTATCTCGGAGCGCTGCAGGCTTTCAACGTGTATGGCGCGGAATATGTGTCCGTCCCGATCGACGAAAACGGCCTCCGCACCGACCTGCTGGAAAAGCCTCTGCGTTCCGGCCCCAAGTTCATGTACGTCCTGCCCAACTTCCAGAATCCGGCCGGAACCACATTATCCGAGGGGCGTCGCCACGAACTGGTGCTGCTGGCGGACAAGTATGGCATTCCGATCATCGAAGATGACCCGTACGGCCAGTTGCGCTATGAAGGCGAGCACCTCCCATCGCTGGTCGTGCTCGACCGCGAGAACCTGCGCCGCGACGACGGCTATTCCATCGGCAACGTAATTTACCTGAGCACATTCTCAAAGACGCTGGCTCCCGGGCTTCGATTGGGATGGATCGTCGCTCCTCCCGAGGTCATCAGCAAGCTGGCGCAACTGAAGCAGGGTGCCGATCTGCACACTTCGACCTTCACTCAGTTCGTGGCCTACGAAGTCGCGCGCGATGGATTCCTCGACAAACACGTGAAGCTGATTCGTAAGATCTATGGCGAACGCCGCAACGTAATGCTGCAAGCTCTGGAAGAGTTCTTCCCGCCGGAAGTGACCTGGACTCATCCAAAGGGCGGCCTATTCCTCTGGGTAACTCTGCCCGCAGGAATCGACATCCAAGCCCTTTTCAAATCGGCAATCGAGCAGAATGTGGCGTTCGTCCCCGGCGATTCCTTCTATGCCAACGATCCTCAGGAAGGCTCCCGCCACATGCGCTTGAACTTTTCCAACGCCGCTCCGGAGCAGATTCGCGAGGGCATCCGCCGTTTGGCTGCGGCCGTGAAGAGCCATCTGACGGGCACGATGCTGCGATCACGCTGCCGCTCGAGGTGTAGAGGCTTAGCTGTTTAGTTTGAACTTGACCTTGCGGACAGGGCTGCCAGGTTCCATGTATCGGACACCGATCCGAGGATTTTGAGTGTAATCGAGATTTTGCGCCAATTGGCTATTCAATTCGAGTCCAAGCAGATCAGAGTACATGCGCGGCGTCCTGGGAGCGGCGAAGCGACGAGTTTCCGGCTTCGGCGTAGCGGGGGACCGGATTGGGTTACTCAAATGTTCAGTTTTCAGGTAACTGCGCTGGACCGCTTGGGTTGTTCTTGAGCAAGTGCTTTAAGCTCTCCAATCAACAGTTGGGCTTCTTTTGCGTTCTTCAACCGGATGAAATTTCTTCCCGCGGCTCTGAATGGTTCAAAATTCTTCGAGAACCGGAGTCTTATCGTTTCTTGGCTCAAGCCGGTGGCCTCGGCTAGCTCCTTCGGCAACCAAACATCAAGTTGACCTTGAGGCGCATCTGCAAACTTTCCAGAAACATTAATTGCATAAGTCTTGTCCCCATTCGCATAATAACGAAATGAGCCTCCACCGGCACCGGTACACTTTTCCTGCCAAATATCCCGCATCTGACGGCAGATTTCGACGAGTTCCTCGGTCTGATTTTCCCTTGCCATTGCGAGAAACTCTGCTTCCGTGTACTTCGCGTGCCGTTTCCCCGGTTGCTTCTTGATGTTGGCCTCGGCTTCTTCTTTTGCGACGATGAATGTACGTACCAGCAGTTGGCGCCCGTCCTTTGTTTTGAAGAACCTAAAGCAAGCGGCGTTAATGTCCACACCATAGGTCCCGGACAGATAGCGGATGATACGCTCGGTGCCGTCGTCAATTTCTGAGGCTACGATTCGCATCCCGTGGCTTGAGTTGATCACCTCGGGGAAACCGGAGTCTGGAAATTTGTCGGCAAATGCGGACCTAAGGTCAGAATACTTGGAGCTGGTCTTCTCGAAGTAGGCGGTTGCGATTTCGGTAACCTCGTCCTCGTCCAAATCCTTGACCCATGAAGCATAGTCGAGAGCTTGAGCCGTAACCTCACGTGGCGTCCTGTCGGCGTTTCAATTCCACGATTACCAACCCGCCGTCTGAGTCCATGCACAATAGGTCAATAAACTTGCCAAAGGCGGTTCCCACTTGCTGGCCGATCACCAGCAACGCAGGGTCGAGGATGGAGATATCCCTTTTCACCCATTCCTCAATTCGTTCCTCTTTGTCCAATTGCCAGGGCTGGACGTCCAATAATTCGTTCTCGGTCCCTACCTCCCACATCCGAACTTCCTCCGCCATCGACCACCCCCCTTTTAGCTCTCCCACCAAGAACCAATCTACTCCAGCACGAAAATATTCTTCTCCGCGCACATCTCCTTCAGTACCTTCGGCCATACCGTGACGCTGACTTCCCCAAGATGGGCTTTGCGGAGCAACAGCATCAATGTCCGCGACTGCCCGATTCCTCCGCCGATCGAGAGCGGAATCTCGTTGTTCAGGATCGCCTGGTGATAGGGCAGCCGCATGAAGTCCAGTTGCTTGGCCATCGTAAGCTGCTGTTTCAGGGTCTCGGCCGTAACCCGGATGCCCATCGATGTCAGTTCATGGCGCCGCTTGGTAACCGAGTTCCATACCAGGATGTCGCCATTCAGCCCATGCGTGTCTTTGCCGGTTTGATCGTGAGTGTCGGTCACCCAGTCGTCGTAATCGGCGGCGCGCATCTCGTGCGGATAGCCGTCCTTCAACGGCCAGCCAATCCCGACGATAAAAACCGCCGGATACTTCTTGCAGCACCGCGGTCTCGCGCTGCTTGCGCGGCAGATCGGGATACATGTCCAGAATTTCCTCGGCATGCAGGAAGGTCAACTCCTCCGGCAGATCCGGATAGCGCGAAGTCTTTCAATTGCGGGAACAGGGATTGCGCAAACTTTTCCGCTCCCACAATCACTTTCCAGATCTTGCCGACAACCGCTTTCAGAAATTCCAGGTTGCGCTGCTCGCTGGTGATGACGCGCTCCCAATCCCACTGATCGACGTAAGCGGAATGGTCGTGATCGAGGAAATAGTCCTTGCGGACGGCGCGCATGTCGGTGCAGATGCCCTCGCCGACTTTGCAATCGAATTGCTTGAGAGCGACGCGTTTCCACTTGGTCGCGGCTTGCACCACCTGCGCATCGACGGGATGCAGGTTGCGATCGTTCGAGATGTGGAACTGAATCGGCGTGCGCGACCCGTCGCGATCGAGCATGTCGTTGACGCCGCTCTCCACATCCACGATGAGCGGCACTTCGACCATCATCAGGTTGAGTTCCTTGCACAGGTTGTCTGCGATATAGCGTTTCACCTGGAAGATGGCCTGCTGCGTCTCTTTCGGGGTCAGCAACGACCGGTAATCCCGCGGCAGGATCTTTTCCAATTCTTTGTAATCGCCGATTCCCGGTCCCGCCAGGTCGGCTTTCTTGTCTTTATTTTTTCTGCATTATCCAGCACAAGCGTGCTCATGAGATTTCTCCTTTGCAGACGGATTCCTGTCGCCGCGTCGCCGTGTTGTCGCGTCGCCGCCGGTTTACCAAAGTTTCGGATTAAGGGGGAGGCAGGGCCGGAGGCGGGTGTGCGGCGGCACCTTTGGCTACGTTCGCTGCGTGGAATGCTCCAGGATCACCGCGGCTGACAGCAGAATTCCAATGAGGCCAAATACCAACAACGCGAGCAGAGCCATCAAGAGTATCGGCATAGCTACACCTCGCTGCTCGTATGATTGTCTCGCCTGCTTGCGGGCGACGCTGTGACCGCGGTCACCGGTTGGTGTGACCAGGTTACCAGAATGGCTCTCCTGGACGCGTCCCTCATGGCCCAGAAGTCACGATTTAGGGTGACCTGGGTCACTGCGGCTGTATCCCCCAAACGTTGAAACTCTCAATAGGCAGCGACGAGCTGCTGAGTTCTGTTACATCAGTTCTTGGAGGGTTGTATCGGTGGTTATTTTCGCAACATGCGACGACTGCGAGAAGAACCGCTAATTTCATCAGGTTGCAAAATTCACAAGGAGAAGAAACGAAATCATGAAGACGACAAAGCTGGTGATGCTGGTAATGACAATCGCGGTGGCCCTATTCATCCTGATCCCCAATCTGTCATGGGCTGACGATGACGGAGCCGCTCTCTACAAAGCAAAATGCGCCACGTGCCACGGAGCGGATGCAGCTGGCAAGCCCGCAATGAAAGCTCCGAGCCTGATTTCGGACGAGGCCAAGAAGAAGTCGGATGCCGATCTGGCCAAGGCCGTCACGGAGACGGCGAAGCACCCGGCCGCGGTGAAGAGTCTGGCCGCTGACGACGTGAAAGTGGTCGTGACTTACATTCGCAGCCTGCAGAAGTAGTCATTGGCATGTCAGTCATTGGCTGTTCCTCTTTGCGCACGCCGCTGTCGCGCAACTGCGGGCAGCGGCTGAAGAAGGCGGAGGGTGAGTATGGAGATGTCCGGCTCAATTCGGCGGACGGAACGGAAACTGGCCGATCCGTCGCCAGCCGGAAAGCTTCTCCCCTGTTCGCTTTCTCACAGAGGAACAGCCCGCCCGGGTCCGGGAATGCACACCTCTCCGGACCCGGTTCTTTCTTTGCAGTCGAGTCGCCAAGAGTGTTCTGTACGGTTCCCAAGTCTGTTCCGTCACAGCGTACGCTTACCTCGTCACTTCATTCCACTGGAACGGAAGTCCCGCTTGGGAGCAACGAGGAGCAATTTCCATGAGTAAGGCCCTGCTGTATGACGCGACGATGTGCATCGGCTGCAAACAGTGTGAAGCGCCTGCGCGCAGCAGAACAAGCTGCCGTACGACGACAAGGTGGCAGCCGAGTCGGTGCAATCGGCACATAAATACACGGTCGTTATGACCAAGGACGACAAATTCATGCGCCGGCTGTGCATGCACTGTGAGCATCCCGCTTGCGCGTCGGTTTGTCCCGTGGGCGCCTTCCATAAGACCAAGGAGGGTCCGGTCGTATACGACGTCTGGAAGTGCATCGGCTGCCGCTATTGCATGGTGGCCTGCGCGTTTGCCCAGCCCAAGTACGAATGGCAATCGCTGAATCCGCGCGTGCGCAAATGCATTATGTGCCCGGACCGCGTGGTTGCCGGCAAGCAGACGGCATGTGCCGAGATCTGTCCGACCGGCGCCACAAAGTTCGGCGAGCGCGACGACCTCATTAAGGAAGCGCAGGACCGTATCCGTCAAAATCCATCCACCTACCTGCCTCGTATTTATGGTCTTAACGAAGTTGGCGGAACGTCGGTCTTTATTCTTTCCGGCGTGAACGTTGAAGAGTACGGCTATCCCGCGTCCGCAAAAATCGGCGACACCCCGATGCCGGAATACACCGGGCGAGTGATGGAGAGAATTCCAGACTTTATCCCGGTGTGGACGTTGGTGTTGGGAGGCATTTATTGGGTTTCGCATCGCCGCGAAGAAGTAGCCGCCGCTGAAGCAGAAGAAAAGAAGAAGAACGGGAGTGCGCGATGAAGATCAAGCTGACTTTTTGGAGAGTCGTATTCATTGTGATCATGGGCCTGGGCCTGTACTCCTCATTTATTCGCTATTTCCGTGGCTTGGGCGCGGTTTCAAACATGACGGACCAGTTTCCCTGGGGCCTCTGGATCGGCTTCGACTGCCTGTGCGGGGTCATGCTGGCGGCGGGCGGCTTCTGCATGGTTGGCGCGGTTTACCTGTTCAACGTCGAGCGCCTGCACAGCGTTGTGCGCCCGGCGGTGTTGACGGCGTTCCTGGGCTATGTACTTTTCATCGTTGGACTGTTGTTCGACCTGGGCCGTCCCTGGTACATCTGGCATCAGCTCATCTACATGAACCCGCACTCGGTCATGTTCGAGGTGGGCATGTGCGTGATGACCTACACCACTGTGCTCTTCTTCGAATTCCTTCCCAACGTATTCGAGCGCTTCAATCTGAAGACTCCGATCAAGTGGATTAAGAAGATCTACCCGGTGCTGATCGTCTTGGGCATCCTGCTCTCCACCCTGCACCAGAGTTCGCTCGGATCGCTCTATCTGATCATGCCGAGCAAGCTGCATCCCTTCTGGTACACGCCGGCGCTGCCGTTCTTCTTCTTTGGCTCGGCGATTGCGGTTGGTTTGGCGATGACGATCTTCGAGTCCACGCAGAGCGCGAAGGCCTTCGGCCGTCACCTTGAACTTCCGGTTCTGGTCGAACTGGGCGGCGCCTTGCTGGTTGCTCTCTGGGTCAATGCCCTGCTGCGCTTCGAGGACTTACTTCCATCGCGGCCTGCTGGGACAGATCTTTAAGCCCAGCTACGAAGCGTACTTTCTGTGGCTCGAACTGGCGCTGGCCTTCGTGATTCCCATCACCATGCTCAGCTTCAAGAAGGTCAGGCTGTCGCCACAGTGGCTTGTATCTGGCCTCGATCTGTACCGTGCTCGGATTCATCACCAACCGCCTCAATATCAGCGCTCATCGGCTTTGAGACTTACGTCGGGCATCACTACATGCCGAAGTGGACGGAGTTCTCCGATGACCCTCATGATTATCGCGATGGGCTTCGCCCTGTTCGGGTTGGCAGTGAAGTACCTGCCTATCTTTCCCGAAGAACGACATCCAGTGAAGCCGCGTCTCCGAACCGAAACCGCGCCCGTGGTTGCTACGCCGGTATTAGGCCATGCGGGAGACTGAGCCAATTCGCGGCGAGCTGGGATGGAAGCGGCTGACTCACAGCATCAGCGCAAAGTTGATCGGGTCTCTGTTGGCGGTCATGGTCGTCGATCTTCGCCCTTCTCGGATACTTGAATATCCGATTGCATCGCCAGCACCTGGAAGCAGCCACGCTGGCCAGCGCCGAGCGGGTCAGCGATGTAATCAAGCGCAGCACCACCTACTACATGCTGCGCAACGATCGCGAGGGACTCTACCACGCGATCCAAACCATGGCGGACGAGCCCGGCATGGTCAAGGTGCGCATCCTTGACCAGGAGGGGCGGATCAGCTACTCCACCGATCCAGCGGAAGTCAGCCACGTTCTCGACAAGACGGCGGAGGCCTGCTACGGCTGCCACACTCAATCGCAGCCGCTGGCGCGCCTGAATCGCCCCGACCGCTTTCGCATTTATCGCAATGGCGGGCAGCGCGTGCTGGGAATTATCACTCCCATCGAAAATCAACCCAGCTGCTCGAACGCCGACTGCCACGCGCATCCTGCCAGCCAGCAGGTTCTGGGCGTGCTGGACACCAATCTTTCGCTGGCAAAAGCCGACGCGCAACTCGCTGTCAGCAGCGCCCGCATGCTGTATTACACCGCCGGGAGCAATGCTGATGGTGGCGGTATTGAGCTGGTTATTCGTGTGGCGAGTGGTCGGCAAACCCATCAAGGCGCTCAAGAATGGCACGGAACATCTTGCCCGAGGAGAGCTTGGTTACCAGATCGAAGTGCGATCCCAGGACGAAGTCGGCGACCTGGCGCATTCCTTCAACGACATGAGCCTGCAGTTGCGCGCGGCGAATGAAGAAATCGTCACCTGGGCAAAGACCCTCGAAGATCGGGTCGAGCAGAAGACGAAGGAACTCAATCGCGCCCACGATCACGTGCTGCACGTGGAAAAAATGGCTTCCATCGGAAAGATGGCGGCGGTAGTGGCGCACGAGGTGAACAATCCGCTCTCCGGGATTCTTACCTATGCCAAACTGCTGCGCAAGTGGGTGGCATCGGGCCAAACCGAGCATGAAAAACGCGAGGAGGCGATGCAATGTCTGGACCTGATCGCCTCCGAAAGCCGGCGCTGCGGCGACCTGATCAAGAATCTGCTGACTCTTTCGCGCACCGCGCCCATGAACGTGCAGTCTACCGACCTGCATGCCGTGATTGATCGTTGCCTGCTGCTGGTGCGGCATCAACTGGAGCTGGGCGGAATCGAAGTGCAACTGAAGCTGGCGGATGACTTGCCGCGCGTGCCCTGCGATCCGGCGCAGATTGAACAAGTCCTCCTGGCATTGATCATGAACGCCATCGATGCCATGCCCCGGGGCGGCAATCTCTGGATCGAGGCTCGGCCGAGCCACGCTGAGAGGGAAATCGAGATCCAGGTGCGCGACGACGGAGCGGGCATCGCTCCCGACGTGTTGCCGCATATCTTCGAACCTTTTGTGACGACAAAGGAAAGCGGCCACGGTGTCGGGCTGGGCCTGGCGATCAGTCGCGGCATCGTGGAGCGGCATAAGGGGCGTATCGAAGTCGAATCGGAGCTGGGCCGGGGTACGACTTTCACCATAACTCTGCCCAGTCAAGCTGCTGACGCTGCGCTGGCGGCCGTCGGCGACGAGAAATGCCGCAATGAAGGTGAGGTGATTGAAGTGAGCACACAGGGAAAACTTCTGATCGTGGACGATGAATTGAGCGTGCGCGACTCACTGGGCAAATGGTTCCGCGAAGAAGGCTACGACGTAACTACGCTGGAAAACGCCAACGATGCCCTCACCCAGCTGGCGAACCCAACGCTGGGATGCGGCTCTGGTCGATATCAAGATGCACGGCACCGATGGCATCGAGCTGCAACGCCGCATGCACGAAATCGATCCCGAGCTCCTGGTGATCATCATGACCGGCTATGCCTCGGTCGAAACCGCGGTCGCAGCCCTGAAGAACGGCGCCTATGACTACGTGACCAAGCCCCTCGACCCGGACGAAATCGCGCATCTGGTGAAGAAGGCGCTGTCCCATAAACGCACCGCCCAGGAGAACGTCCTTTTGCGCGAGACCGTCGCCGAAGTCGCGCGTCCGGAAGACATGGTTGGCCAGAGCGGCCCCATGCGCAAGGTCTTCGAGGCCATCGAGACGGTTGGTCCCACCGACGCTACCGTGCTGGTCACCGGCGAGAGCGGCACCGGGAAGGAACTGGTGGCGCGTGCGATCCATCAAGCCAGCCCGCGAAAGTTTCATCCACTGGTCGTCATTCACTGCGGCGCTCTGACCGAGACGCTTCTCGAAAGCGAGCTCTTCGGGCATGAAAAGGGCGCATTCACCGGCGCGCAGTACCGCAAGAAAGGCAAGTTCGAAATTGCCGAGGGCGGGACGGTTTTCCTGGACGAAATCGGCGACATCTCCCTGAAGACCCAGACCGACCTGCTGCGCGTATTGCAGGAGCGCGAAATCACTCGAGTGGGCGGCAACCAAACCATCAAGGTGGACTTCCGCTGCATCGCCGCCACCAACAAGGATCTGGAAAAACTGATCGAGGAGGGTAAGTTCCGTCCCGATCTTTTCTATCGGCTCAACGTTTTCCGCATCGAGATCCCGCCGCTGCGCGATCGCAAGGAAGACATCCCCATACTCGTAAACCACTTCGTGCAAAAATTCTCTCTGGCCATGAACAAACGCGTCACCCGGGTTTCACCGGCGGCCATGAATCAATTGCAGCAGCAACCCTGGCTGGGGAACGTTCGCGAACTGGAGAACGCGGTGGAGCGCGCCATGGTTGTGGGCCAAGAGCCGGAACTCAAGGAACAGGACTTCATCTTCAAACCCCAAGCCGCCGCCAACGGCGCGGGCAAGACCCTTGAGGACATGGAGCGTGCCCACATCCTGCGCGTGGTCGAGGAGTGTGGAGGCAATCAGAGCCATGCCGCGGAGATACTCGACATCGACCGGGTCACTCTCTATCACAAGCTGAAAAAGTACGGCTGGACGAGGACTCCGGTGGAGACGCGATAAAGCTAGTTCTCAGTTCCCAGTTCTCAGTTCTCAGTGCTGAATCAGAGACTGGGAACTGAGAACTGGGAACTGAGAACTGCTCTAATGAAGCTGCTGCAACTGTTGCCGATCGGGAATGTGGATGACGGGCTGCTGAAGGATCTGCGGCCCGCCGTCGAAGAAACTTTCCGCGTCTCCTGTAAAGTGCTCCCAGTCCGGTTGGATCCCGAGTTCGCGTTCCACGGAGAGCGGCAGCAGTACCACTCGTCGGAGATCCTGCAGCGCATGCAGAGTTTCCTTACCGCGGACTCCTGGCGAATGCTGGGCGTAACCGCCGTCGATCTGTACATCCCGATTCTTACCTTCGTTTTCGGCGAGGCGCAGATGGGTGGACCCTGCAGCGTGGTCTCCGTGCACCGCCTGCGCCAGGAGTTCTACGGCCTTCCCCCCGACCCAAAACTATTTCGCCAGCGCGCGCTCAAAGAAGCGGTCCATGAACTCGGCCACACCGTGAGTTTGACGCACTGCGAAGACTACCGCTGCGCCATGGCCCCGTCCCACGCCGTGGAATGGATCGACCTCAAGGAAAGCACGCTGTGCACGAACTGCCAAGCCGTAGCAACACCGACGAAGCAAATCTCGTCGGCACGAATCTTCTGACACGGCGCTTCGGGGCGCGTGACTTGCGCTTTTGAGCGAATCCCCTTGCAGGCGATTCACCAAAGGGTTATGGGCTGTAGCACTTCTTGCGACTTGACGAGTCTCAGCTGTAACATAGGGCCTCAATGAGAAAGGCCTTTCATCAATACTTCAGGCGGGTGGCCTGTCCAAGCTTCGCTTGGGCGGGGCCTTTGATTTTTTCTTCACCACAAACGCCCAGCGCGCACCATCACAGACCCCCAACCGCCCGTCGCCGGCAATGGAGATCGACCCTGTGGCAGGACAGAGGTCTGCCCGCCAACAAGACGGCCCTCGATCCTGCCCAGCCCCACTCCTGCCGGCACCCACGGCAACCCAAATCGTCAACCCGTGGGACGACACCCGGCCGGGTACCCGCCCACCAGGAAAATGAGTTTTGTAATAATTACAGCGTAATAAGTGCCCGCTTGTGTCTCTTTAACCACAACCGACACCCAGCATTATCAATAACTTGCAACCCCACCCCTCGCCCAAAATTCCGCCACTTTTTTGCACGTACATATACAAGTATACGTACAATTACACCTGCAAAGTGTTCCACGTGGAACATTGTACGTACAACCTGGGCGGCACGGCTAAAAGCCGTGCCCTTCCCAAACAAAACACCGGCCGCCGGGTGTTGAATCCCGGCGGCCGTGTTTCGTAGGTCCTCGTCGAGGTGTTTCGCCTCGCTCGACTTATGACAGGAAGAACTCTTTCGCCAGCGACAGCCACTCCTGGCCGGGTATCTGGGTTGCTACGTCGTTGATGGCTACTCCACCGTCCTGGGCCAGCGCTCCCATGGCCAGCGGCGTCGGCATCCGGTGCTGCAGGCGGCTTGCCGACTCTTCCGTCCACCAGCGGGCGAGTGGGCCACCCAGCAGGTTCTTGAAGCTTGTCTTGGCGTCGGGCGACTGCACCGTCACCAGCCAGCCTTCTCCGTAGGGATCGCGCAGTGCCAGTTTAGGATCGTTCATGAGCGCCTGGTTGATCTCAGACACGGTGCCCTCGATCGGCGAAACCATATCGACGGCAACGTCGTCGCGATAAAGTGTGCACATCTTCTGGCCTTGGCGAATCCACTGGCCGCGCTGCGGCAGCGTGATGTTCTCGACCGTGCCGGTGAGCTTAGAGGCAAAATCATCCATGCCGACCCGCACCAGGTTGGGGCTCTCGCTCAGTGCCCAAGTGTGGCCGGGATGGTAGCGCAGGTTCTCCGGAACCGCGAAGCCGCCGACCAAGGCCGGCTGAAGGCGGGGCGCAACCGCGTCATGCTTTGCTGGGGCAACCTGCAACACCGGTCGGTCAAAGGCGTGGCGGGTGCGGACGTAGTCAATCGCCAAGAAAGTTGCGAAGAAGAAGAGAACCAGTAGGACTGTCATAAGTCACCTCGTCGGAGGGCCGTCTAGCGAGCCACTCGCACTTTTCTAAAGGCAATCGCCATGCCAAGACGAGGCGAATTGCGAGCGGGTGCGCCGCAGGCGGCGATTTCCTGTGGAATCAGTCGGATAGACGAAAGGCAGCTTCGTGGCGCGGACCACTGCGATGAAATTGTCAACAACGTATTGATGGAAAACGCAACAGGCCAAAGCTCGTGTTTTCAGTATTTGGCGATGGAAGTACATGGTGGCGGCTTGGAATCAGTAACTTAAGCGAAAGGCCGGCACTGTTTAATCTCACAACAGCAAGAGTTGAAGAATGCAACGGTGAAAAAGCTCACCACGAGAAAAATCAGAGCCATTTGGCGTCCCTGAAATCCCGCCTTGCCTCAGGGCGAAACCGGAGCCGCTTACTTCTCATCAGGGAACTCTTTGGCGAGTTACCGGAGCTCTCGCTCGCCTGGGATCATCTTGACCTTGCCAGCTCGAATATCATCGACGCGGCGCTTGATCTTCGTCCCACGCCTCCTCGACTCCTTCTTCCGCGGGTCCTTCATCGAGGCTCTCAATCAATTGATCGATTAACGGGCCGCGACTCTTGGGTGGAAAGCGCCAGCTTTCTCCAGCACCTCCGAAACTTTGGGGGGCATCTCTGCCATGACCACTTCACGTGCCCGTTCTATCCCAGGTTGCGGGTAATTCATCGCACAGAACGCGATGAGTTGGGGCGCCCGGCAAGGCCGGTGTGGTGAGGGTCAATGAGTAGGGAGTACTAAGATGAAGATCCGACCTCCGGCCGCGTTAAGCGGAGTCTGACGGTATACGCTTCTTCAAGCGCTTCACTTGGCAGACATTCTAAGGAGAGGAGTAGGGTGGCTTTGGCCACGCCAACTCCCCTTCATCTGGAAATAACGGCCACTCGTTGGAGTTCTTTCTGGCTCAATCGAAATGTCTCCCGTTCATAGGATGACAGTTTCAAGTTGCCATTAAGGGATGACAGAATTATGTAGCAAGATATGCATATTATTGCGTCTGTTAGCCAAGAGAAGATACTGGTAGACTAACTAGGTTCGAAGGAGTATCTGAGTGTCCTCATACGCTCGCCGTCTTCAATGGATAGTTGTGTTAGTATCCTTGTTTTCGTACGCTGCCTCCGCGTCGACCGCGACCACCTATCTTTACCTAAATAGCCAACCGGGCGACTACATCGGTCAGGGAATTACGCAGACATTAACTCCGTCCGAAGGCACATTCTCGGTCAGTAACGGTCTCAACACCGTGAATGTTTCTTTCAACACACCGGATTTCAGCCAGTCCTGGCATTTGAATTTTGGCTCGCCCCTGTCAGTGAAATTCGTCAAGGGTCAATACGTAGGCGCGCAACGGACACCATTCCGCGGGCCGATGCGGCCGGGCATTGATGTAGGCGGAGACGGACGGGGTTGTAACACGGATACCGGTCAATTCCTGGTATCCGACTTCGCGCTGGCCCCGGATGGAACGGTGGCGCGGCTCGCGATTGACTTTGAGCAGCATTGCGAAGGAGCAGCCCCCGCTCTCTACGGTTCATTACGCTATAACTCAGGAGTAAGTGCCGTACCACGGCTGGGAATTGGCAGCGCTTACACCCTGAAGGGTAACACGGGAGCCAGCGACGGTCTGATTGAAGTCGCACTATCGATGCCAAGCCAGAGCGTGGTCACGGCGCAGTATGCGACGGCCGATGCCACGGGCGTGCAGAGTGTCGATTATGTGGCCACGAAGGGAACGGTGACCTTCCCTGTCGGAACGACCTCTGAAACCGTTGTCGTTCCCATCCTCGGGGACCGGCTGCCGCGGGGCAACAAGACATTCAAAATTGCGTTGACGTTACCCGCCGGCGCCCTATTGGGTGCCCCTTCCGCGTCCGTTTTGATTCGCGATCCTAACATCGCCCAGAAGGTACTCGCGATGAGCAGCCAGTCCGGCGATTACATCGGGCAGGGTCAGCAATATCTCATCACGCAGTCCGACGGGATTTTCACGCCCAGCACTTCAGCGAATGTGGTGACGATTTCGGTAAACAACGGCGACAGCTGGGAGACGGATTTTGCCGGTCCCAGCAGCGCGCGTCTGACCGCAGGCGAATACCTTAACGCGCAGCGTTATCCTTTCCAGCCTGCGGGCATTCCGGGGCTGAGCGTCTATGGAGCAGGGCGCGGCTGCAATACCCTCACCGGCAACTTCGACGTGCTCAAGGCGGTGTACAACAAAAGTACGGGCGCATTGCAGTCCTTTGCCGCCGATTTCGAGCAACATTGCGAGGGACAGACGCCGGCATTATTTGGCTGGGTGCGGGTAGGCTCGCTCCTACAGCAATTCTCAGCGAGCGACGCTGTCATCCAGGGATCGTCGGCGGTGTTCACCGTGACGTTGAATCCGTCGCTTGCGAAATCGGTCTCGGTGAACTTTTCGACTGCTGCCGGAAGCGCGATTCCAGGCACGGACTACGTGGCCACTTCTCAAACCCTCGTGTTCTCTCCGGGCATGCTGCAGCAAACGGTCAGCGTGCCGCTGCTGACCTCCAATACGCCGAAGAAGACTTTCTATGGTCAGCTTTCGTTGCCGAGTGGAGCAGCCGTGTGGGTGAGCCAAAGTTCGGCGACGTTCTGACGCCTTTTCTGGCGACCAAGTGCCCGTCATCGAGTCCCTTGCGATGAGAGAAATTCGCTGCACTTACTTCTTCACCACCACCCCAATCCCCAACTCGCGCAACTGCCCCTCCGCCACCGGCGTTGGCGCTTCCATCATCAGGTCTTTGGCGGCGGCGGTTTTGGGGAAAGGAATTACTTCGCGCAGGCTATCCGCTCCCGCCAGAATCATCACGATGCGATCGAGGCCGAGCGCGATCCCGCCGTGCGGGGGAGTGCCGTATTCTAGCGCTTCCAGGAAGAAACCGAAACGCGAGCGCGCTTCTTCTTCGGTCATGCCGAGCGCGTGAAAGATTCTGCTCTGCACATCCTGCCGGTGAATACGGATCGAGCCCGACCCCAACTCCGTCCCATTCAGCACCACATCGTAGGCAAGCGCGCGCACCATGGCCGGATCGCTTTCCAGCTTGTCCATGTCTTCATCGTGCGGCGAGGTAAACGGATGATGGGCCGGGTTCCAACGCCTCTCGCTTTCATCCCACTCGAACATGGGAAAGTTCGTCACCCACAGAAAACGGTAATCGCCTTTCTGAAAAAGCTTGTGCCGGTCGGAATATTTCTGCGCCAGCGCCACGCGCAGCAGTCCGGCCGAGGCATAGATGGCCATTTCCGCGGGCGTTACTTTGCGCTTGCTGGCCGGGTGCGCGTCTCCGGTTGCGCCGGAGCGCGCCGAGCCCACCACCAGCACCAGCAGATCGTCCGCCGCAGCCGCGCCCGTTTTCGCACGCACCTTCTCTCGCACTCTTGCTCCCGCTTCGGGGTGCTTGTTCTCGATGCGCTTGAAGTCTTCGAACACGCGCGCTCCGCCCTTCGAGACAAACAGCGGCTTGATGTCGTCGCGCTCCTTGCGCGAAAGCTCGCCCACGTGCGGAATGCGCATGGCAATCACGGGCAGGTCTTTATTTATGGCTAACCCTTGAAGCTCATCCGGCGCAAAACAATCGGCCACATCGGTGAAGGCGGGCACGCGCAGGTCGGGCTTATCGATGCCGTACTGGCGGATGGCATCGTCGAAATCCATGCGCGGGAAAGGCGTCTTGATTTCGTGGCCCGCGGCTTTGAAAGCCGCGGTCAGAAAGCCTTCGACCACTTCCCAAACCCGCTCCGGCTGCGGATAGGACATCTCGAGATCGATCTGGGTGAATTCGGGCTGGCGGTCGGCGCGCAGATCTTCGTCGCGGAAGCAGCGCACGATCTGGAAATATTTGTCGAAGCCGGAGATCATCAGGATCTGCTTGAACAGTTGCGGCGATTGCGGCAGGGCGTAGAACATTCCCGGCTGCACGCGGCTGGGGACGAGATAATCGCGCGCGCCTTCGGGCGTGGAGCGCGTCATGAACGGGCGTTTCGATCTCGAAGAAGCCCTGCGAAGCCAGGTTGTCGCGGATGGCGAGCGCCACTTTGTGCCGCAGTTCGATGTTGAACTGCATGGCGTCGCGGCGCAGGTCGATGTAGCGATATTTCAAGCGCATTTCTTCGTTCGCGAGCACCGTGTCCGAAGGCAGAAAGGGGAGCGGCTTCGACACGTTCAGAATGCGCAGCTCTTCGACCACCAGTTCGACTTCGCCGGTGGGGATATTGGGATTGATGGTGTCGGCATCGCGGCGCTTGACCGTGCCGATGGCGGCGATCACGAACTCGTTGCGCAGCGCTTCCGCTTTCTCGTGAACGGCGGCGTTCAGTTCGTAGTTGAACACGACTTGGGTCACGCCGGTGCGGTCGCGCAGGTCGACGAAGATGATTTGGCCAAGGTCGCGGCGCCGGTTGCCCCATCCCATGAGCACAACTTTTTTGCCGGCATCGGAGAGCCGAAGGGCTCCGCACATATGAGTTCGTCTGAGGTCGCCTAAGAAATCGAGCACGTTTTCGCCTTGTGTTGCCGAAATTGGTACCGCTGACTGAAATTACGGTGGTGAGCCGAACCGTTGATTATAAATGGAAAGGTGAATCCCACGAGCGGATGACGGCTGGTAGCCCCGGCAGGAATCGAACCTGCATATTCAGTTTAGGAAACTGAAGTCCTATCCGTTGAACGACGGGGCCACAAGAAATCAGGTTAGCACGCCTGCGCCGGAGCAAGCACGGGACGTAAAGGGGCGCTCAATCCGCGCATCATGCGCTCGAACTGTGGGAGATCGAGAGACTGCGGCCCGTCAGAAAGCGCGCGCTCCGGACAAGGATGCACCTCGACAATGATGGCGTCCGCTCCAACCGCAATCGCAGCGCGCGAAACCGCCGCAATCAGGCTCTGCTTGCCGGTGCCATGCGACGGATCGGCCACTACCGGCAGGTGCGAAAGTTCCTTGGCCAGAGCGACGGCGGAAAGGTCGAAAGTGTTGCGCGTGGCGGTTTCGAACGTCTTGATTCCGCGCTCGCAAAGGGCGACCTGATCGTTGCCTCCGGAAAGCAGGTATTCCGCCGCCAGCAGCCACTCCTTGACCGTGGCCGAGGGGCCGCGCTTGAGCAGAATCGGCTTCTTGACGGTCGCCAGCCGGCGCAGCAACGCAAAGTTCTGCATGTTGCGCGCGCCCACCTGAAGCATATCGGCGTACTCACAGATCAGGTCCACGTCTTCGGTACTCATGACCTCGGTCACGACCGGGAGGCCAGTGAGTTCGCGAGCTTCGCGCAAAATCTTCAGCGCTTCAATTCCCAGGCCCTGGAACTCATACGGGGAGGTGCGCGGTTTGTAGGCTCCGCCGCGCAGCATGGTCGCGCCCGCGCGCTTCACCGCTTGCGCCGTCTCCAGCATTTGCTCGCGCGATTCCACCGAGCAGGGACCGGCAATCACGACCACTTCGGGGCCGCCGATTTTTACTCCACTAACGTCGACCACCGAGGGCTGCGGCCGCGTTTGACGGCTGACGAGCTTAAAGGGCTGGGCGATCGCGACCACGTTATCCACCCCGGGCGCGACCGAAAGCGCCTCGATTTCATGGCGGCGCCCGCCGCTGCCGACCGCCGCAACGATGGTGCGCTCGGTGCCACGCGTGACGTGGGGCTGGAATCCGGCTTCGCGGATGCGTTGAATGATGTGTTCGATCTGCTGTTCGGTGGCGCTGTCGGACATGTTCACAATCATGGCGATAACCTTCTTTATTGCATTACTCGCCAAAAAACAAAAGCCGCGAATTCTATCGCGGCTTTGGCGGAATCTTTGAGCTGTCTCTATTTCCCTGGTGACTGGCTCCGATTCTGCACCTCCGCCGCAAATGGAAACCAATAGCGGCTAAACAGGCGGAAGGTGCTAAATCGAGTCATAGAGATGCTTGAGCCGTAACTCTTGAAATACCGCTGCCTTCCAAAACCGGTCGGAACCGGATTACTGCGTCCCTAGAGAACTGGCAACACTGGAGAACGCGTTGTTGGCGTTGCCCCCGATCAGCCGCACGGTGCCGATCACCAATACCAGGATGACGGCGAGCATGACGGCATATTCAGCGATGTCCTGCCCTTGATCGTCCGTGCAAATCTTGCGAAGAAACTGCATCATGAAATCCTCCCGCCCGCTGGGGTAAACAATTTCCGGGAAAACTCGTGTAGTAATAATGCCGCCTCGGACGGCGATTGTCAATCGCCGCAGGAACCAGCTTCTTAACGCTGTACTGCACTGACCGCTGAAGCCAGAACCCGAGCCCCGCGTGGAGTTCAGAGAACTTACAAATAATAGCGGTTGCATTTGCAAAGCCTCGATGCTGGCTGTACCAGTGTTCTCTTTCTCGTTTTTCGTTTTTCGTTTTCTTTCGTTGGCAAATAAAAACTACGGTTCTGTCGCCGGAAAAACTGACGACGCCGTCGGGGCCGCCGTATCGCTGACGAGTTGGCGGGCGGAATGGGAGGCATAGTCGAGTACGCGTCCCGGCAGCACCCCGAGATAAAGCGTAAGCAGCACGCAAACCGCAATGGCGAGTCCTGCCGCCGCGGGCACGCGAGTGACGGGAACTTCGCCCCGCGGCTCCCGCATGTACATCATGACGATAATGCGCAGGTAATAATAGGCGCCCACGGCGCTATTCAGCACCAGAATGATCGCCAAGCCAACCAGATTCGACTTCAGCGCGGCACTTAATACGTAGAACTTGGCGAAGAAGCCGCCCGTGATCGGAATGCCGATCAAAGACATCAGGAAGAATGTGAAAGTCGCGGCCAGCACCGGGGACTTCCTGCCGAGGCCCGCGTAATCTTCGAGCGCGACGTACTTTTCGCCCGCGTTCGCAAAGTGGCTGACCACGGCAAACGCTCCGACATTCATCGCCGCATAGGCGGCGGTGTAGAACATCGCCGCCGACGTGCCTAGCGCGGGTTGCGCCGCAAACGCGACCAGCAGATATCCGGCGTGGGCGATCGAGGAATAGGCGAGCAGGCGCTTGACGTTGTCCTGCACCAGCGCGCACACATTTCCCAGCGTCATGGAAAGCGCGGCCGAAACCCAGATCAGCCAGAAGCGTCCGGGTGCGTTCGCTTCGAACATGACCCGCAGCAGAACCGCGAACGCCGCCGCTTTCGGGCCCGTCGACATCAGTCCGACGACCGGAGCCGGGGCTCCTTCGTAGACGTCGGGAGTCCATACATGGAAGGGTGCAGAGGCGACCTTGAAGCCCAAGCCCACGAACATGAACGCCGTCGCAACATACGCCAGAACCGGTACAGTTCGCCGGACCGCAGCACCTGGCTGATCGCGTCAATGTTGGTGGAACCGGTCGCGCCGAACATGAGCGCGACGCCATAGAGGAAGAACGCGGTGGCAAACGATCCCAGCAGAAAGTACTTCAGCGAAGATTCGCTGCTGGAGGCGTCGCGCCGCCGGAAGCCTGCCAGCACGTAAGTCGAGATCGACGAGATCTCCAGCGCGATGAAAATAAGTACAAGTTCGATTG
This sequence comes from uncultured Acidobacteriaceae bacterium, assembly GCA_963725245.1. Classification (GTDB taxonomy): domain Bacteria; phylum Acidobacteriota; class Terriglobia; order Terriglobales; family Acidobacteriaceae; genus Acidiflorens. Next base: position 79,084 of record CAVRYC010000006.1, read on the forward strand.
CGGACGACATCAGACACATGCCCACCGTGCCGAACAGAATCAGCCCGTAGTATTCCCCGGCGCGGATGCGTTGCACTTGCAAATATTCGAAAGAACTGAGGATGACCACTGCCGCAATCGCGATGACGAGGAAGTGAAAAAGACGCTGAAGACTTCCACCCGAACCATGTTCCAGAAAGCGGTTCCGGGATACTGCGCCATCCAGAACGTCGACGCCAGTGCGGCAAGAGTGCCGATCAGCGCGATAGTGCCGAGCGATTGGTGACTGCTTTCTTCGTCCAGCAGCGGGTCGACGACCATGATCAGCATGCCGAAAATCGAGAGCACCAGTTCCGGCAGGATGCGAATGTAGTCGGCGGCTGGCGGCGACGTGTAAGTCTGCAGCTGCGCCAGCAGACCGGCAATGAATGCGCGAATGCGGTCATCGATGATCATCACCGCCATCATTGGCCCACCATCCTGCTGGCCAATTGGGTGAAGGGGGCGAGGGCCGCTTGCACCGCCGGATCAATCGCGCTAAGCCACACCAGCGGAGCAACGCCCATGACCAGCGCGGCAATCGCGATCGGCCAAAGGGCCGCCTTCTCCCGCAGGTTGAGGTCGGGCAACGTGTCATTGACTTCATGCGTTACCTTGCCGAAGAAAACGCGCTGATACATCCACAGCAGATAACAGGCGCTCCAGATCACGCCGGTCGCGGCCAGGATTCCATAAATAGGCCGCGCCTGGAATGCGCCGCTTAGCACCAGAAACTCGCCGATGAAACCGTTCAGCAGCGGCAATCCGACTGAAGCTAGCACGGTGACCAGAAAGAAGGTGGCGTACTTGGGCATGGGTGTCGCTAAGCCGCCAAAGTCGGCGATCTCATACGTGTGGCGGCGCTCGTAGAGGAGGCCCGCCAGCATAAAGAGTCCGCCGGTGGCGACTCCGTGCGCCAGCATGACGAAGACGGCTCCGTTCAGGCCGGCCGTAGTGAAACTGAAGATTCCGAGGACGACGAATCCGAGGTGGCTGATCGAAGAATACGCGATCAGCTTTTTCATGTTCGGCTGCACCAGCGAGACCAGCGCGCCGTAGATGATGCCGATCAGCGCCAGCACCATGATCCAAGGCGCGTTGCGGTGCGCCTGTGCGGGAAAGAGGCCGACATCGAAGCGCAGGAAGCCGTAGGTGCCCATTTTTAGCAGCACGCCGGCCAGCAGCACCGATCCGGCGGTGGGCGCTTCCACGTGCGCGTCGGGCAGCCAGGTGTGAAAAGGGAAAATTGGAACTTTTACCGCGAAGGCGATGAAGAAGCCGAGGAACAACCACAGCGAGGCGGTTTCGAAACCGGGCACGCCACCGCTGCGAATCGTGC
>CAVRYC010000007.1:0-165561 GCA_963725245.1 uncultured Acidobacteriaceae bacterium
GCGACGCCGTGCGCCAGCATGACGAAGACGGCTCCGTTCAGTCCGGCCGTAGTGAAACTGAAGATTCCGAGGACGACGAATCCGAGGTGGCTGATCGAAGAATACGCGATCAGCTTTTTCATATTCGGCTGCACCAGCGAGACCAGCGCGCCGTAGATGATGCCGATCAGCGCCAGCACCATGATCCAGGGGGCGTTGCGGTGCGCCTGTGCGGGAAAGAGGCCGACATCGAAGCGCAGCAGGCCGTAGGTGCCCATCTTTAGCAGCACGCCGGCCAGCAGCACCGATCCGGCGGTAGGCGCTTCCACGTGCGCGTCGGGCAGCCAGGTGTGAAAAGGGAAAATTGGAACTTTTACCGCGAAGGCGATGAAGAAGCCGAGGAACAACCACAGCGAGGCGGTTTCGAAACCGGGCACGCTGCCGTTGCGAATCGCGCTTTGGATGACCACAAAATCGAAGCTGCCGGTCTTCGCATACAGCCAAATAATCGCCGCCAGCATGAACGTCGAGCCGAGGAAGGTGAACAGGAAAAACTTCACCGCGGCGTAGACCTTGCGTCCATGGCCGTACATGCCGATCAGCAGCGCCATCGGAATCAGCGTCGCTTCCCAGAAGAAGTAGAACAGGAACAAATCGAGCGAGGTGAAAACGCCGATCAGAGCCGTCTCCAGGATCAGCAGCAGGATGAAAAATTCCTTCACCCTCTCGTGAATCGAAGTCCAGGAAATCAGCACGCACAGCGGCGTGAGGAACGTGGTCAGCACCACCAGCCAGACGGAAATTCCGTCAATGCCCATGTGGTAATGAATGTTGGGGGTCGTGATCCAGACTTTGTCGATCTCGAACTTGAAGGCGCCGATCTCGCGATGCAGGTGTACCGGCAAATGCAGAGAGGCTACAAATGCGAGCAGGGAGATGACAAGCGCAAATAGCTTGATGTCGCGATCGCGGCGCGGGATCAGCAGAATCAGCAGCCCGCCCCCGGCAGGGATGAAGGTCACCAGCGAAAGAATGAATGGACTGAGGGTTCCCACATTCATCGGACCCACACTCCCATCCAGATCATGTAGGCGATCACCACTGCCCCTCCAGCGGCGACCCAGCCAGCGTACGACCGCAGATTGCCGGATTGCATGTGGCGCGCGTTGTCAGACACGTGGCGCGCAGCGCGTCGGCTGAGTCGTTGACTGCGGCATCGATCACGTTCTGGTCGACGCCATGCCAGAGAATCGCGGTCGAGCCGTCGATCAGCGGCTTGACGAACAGGACGTTGTAAAGCTCGTCGATGTAGTACTTGTGGGCGACAGCCTGGTAGAGCCCGCCGAGGCTGGCGGCGATGCGCGCGGGCAGTTGCGGGCGGCGGAAATAGAGTGTCCAGGCGAGGAAAAGTCCAAGAAAGGCCGCACCGACCGAAATCAGCATGAGGAGTGTTTCAGTTCCTGTGCCGGCAGCTTCACCGGCGGTTTCGCGCGCCAGTTCCGCGGCGGTTCCACTCTGGAAAACCGGAGCGAGGAAGTGTTCGAAGCGGCCACCGATGCCGATCCATCCCCCAACCAGCGACAGGAACGCCAGGACGACCAGCGGGCCCAGCATCACCCACGGGCTCTCATGCGGATCGCCATGGCCATGCCCGTGTCCGTGTGGTCGCGGGTCGCCCTGAGCAGTCGAGGGGCCGCCGTCCGCGATCGTGTCGTCATGAGCGCTCGCCCCGCGATAATCGCCAAAAAATGTCAGGAACCACAGCCGGAACATGTAGAACGAAGTGATAAACGCGGTGATGACGCCGATCAGCCAAAACACCCAACTTCCGTACTCACTCGAATAAGCTTTCCACAGAATCTCGTCCTTCGAGAAAAATCCAGCAAAGCGGTGGGAAGCCAGCGATGGCAAATGTCGCGATGGTCATGGTCAAGAAGGTCCAGGGCATGTACTGCCGCAGCCCGCCCATCTTTCGCATGTCCTGCTCGCCGCCGATGCCGTGAATTACCGAACCAGCCGCGAGGAACAACAGGCCCTTGAAGAACGCGTGCGTCATCAGGTGGAAGATGCCCGCTGAGAACGCTCCCACGCCGCAGGCCATGAACATATAGCCGAGCTGCGAGATGGTGGAGTAGGCCAGCACTTTCTTGATGTCGGTCTGGGCAATGCCGATGGTCGCCGCGAACAGAGCGGTGAGCGTTCCAATGATGGCGACCACCATCATCGCCATCGGCGCGCGCTCGAAGATCGCGGACGAGCGCGCCACCATATAAACGCCCGCCGTCACCATGGTTGCCGCATGGATCAACGCGGAGACCGGAGTGGGGCCTTCCATGGCGTCCGGCAGCCAGACATAAAGAGGAATCTGCGCCGACTTGCCAGCCGCGCCGACCATCAGCAGCAGACCGATCGCCGTGAGCAGGCCCGGCGCCGGCAGTTTCCGTCGGCAACGTCTGCACCGTCGCAAAGACGTGCGTGAAGTCAAGCGATCCGAAGTGCTTGATCATCAGGAAGAGCGCAATCAGGAATCCAAAGTCGCCAATCCGGTTGACGATGAATGCTTTCTTACCGGCCGCCGCCGCCGAGTCTTTTGTGAACCAGAAGCCGATCAGCAGGTACGACGCCAGACCCACGCCCTCCCAGCCGATGAACATGACCAGATAGTTCTTCGCCAGCACCAGCGTCAGCATGAAGAACATGAACAGGTTCATGTACGACATGAAGCGGTAGTATCCGTCGTCGTCCCACATGTAGCCGACCGAGTAGATGTGAATGAGGAAGCCGACACCGGTGACCACGAGCAGCATGACGAGCGATAACTGGTCGAGATAGAAACTGAAGTCAACTTGAAAGCTTCCGGCGCGGAGCCAGTGGGCGAGGTTGAAATAGTAAGGCGCGGATGCCGAAGAAAAACTCGCAGCAATCAGCAACGCCATGAAGAATGCCGCGCCGCAGAAGATGAGCGCGACCGCCGTTATCGCTTTCTTCGACGAACGCCGGCCAAAGAAGCCGTTGACCGCCGCCCCGGCCAGGGGAAGAATCGGGACGAGCCAGAGATAAGGATTCGGCGTCATAACTTGAGCAGGTTCACCTGGTCCACATTCAAAGTTTCACGCGTGCGATAGACGGCAATGATGATCGCCAGGCCCACCGCGGCCTCAGCGGCGGCCACCACCATCACGAAGAAGACGAAGACCTGCCCGCTGAGCGCGTGCCAGTGCGCGGCGAAGGCCACGAACGAAAGGTTCACGCCATTCAGCATCAGCTCGATCGACATGAAAATCGTGATGATGTTGCGCTTGATCAGGAACCCGAGCACACCACACACGAACAGAATTCCGCTCAACAGGAGATAGTAAGAAAGAGGGACCATCGTTATCCTTATCCTTCGTCCTTTCTCGGGCCGCGGGCTACGGCTTCGGGCCGGCTGGCGAGCACGACCGCGCCCATGATGGCGATCAGGATCAGCACCGACGTGACTTCAAAGGGCAGCAGAAAATTGTGGAAGAGAAGCCGGGCAATATCGCTGGGATCGCCCGGTAGAGCGCCGATGGGGACCGCCGCCTGCATGTTGGACCGCTGGAGAAGCGTCCAGGCGACGAGCACGCCGCCGATCAGCACTCCGGGAACGCCGAGCAGGATCGCGACGCGGCTGCCCTTGCTGCGCTCTTCTTTGCCGGCGTTCAGCAGCATGATGGTAATCACAAACAACACCATGATCGCGCCGGCATAGACGATCACTTGCACCGCGGCCACAAATTCCGCGCCTAACAGAAGATACTCGGCAGCGAGCGAGGCCATCACCGCGATCAGCGAAAGCGCGCTGTTGATGGGATGGCTCTGCACCAGCAGGTTGACCGCCCCCGCCACGCAGATCGCTCCGAAAAAAAGAAATAAAATTAGATGAAACATTTGTGCTAGCTCTCAGCTACTCAGCTCTCAGTAAGCCCAGACTAAACTGGCAACTGAGAACCGGAAGAACTGGCTTTACGCTCTCCACGCCACAACCAGCGCCGTATATACAATGTTGGCGACCGCCAGGGGCAGCAGAACTTTCCACCCGAACGCCATGAGCTGGTCATAGCGAAGGCGCGGTAAGGTCCAGCGCACCCAGACATACAGAAACATGAAAAAGAAAACCTTCAGGCAAAACCAAAACACCGGCAGCACCGCTTGCAGGATGGGCGGACCAAAGATCGGCCCGTGCCATCCGCCCAGGAACATTATCGTGGCCAGACATGCGACCGTCAGCATGTTGGCGTACTCGGCCATGAAGAACATCGCGAATTTCATCGAACTGTACTCGGTGTGGTATCCCGCCACCAGTTCCGACTCGGCTTCCGGCAGATCGAAGGGCGCGCGGTTCGTCTCCGCATACGCGGAAATCAGATAGATGAAAAACCCCAGCGTCTGCCCGTGAAAAATATTCCAGCGCGGAATGAAGCCCCAAAAGCGGCCGCCCTGAAAATCCACAATGTCGCGCAAACTGAGGCTCCCCGACATGATCACCACTCCCACCAGCGCGAGGCCGAGCGAAACTTCATAGCTCACCATCTGGGCGCTGGCGCGCAGTCCGCCGAGCAGCGAGTACTTGTTGTTCGAGGACCATCCGGCCAGCGCGATACCGTACACGCCCATCGACGTAATGCCGAGAACCACCAGCAGCCCGATGTTCAAGTCGGTAATCTGCAGATAGGTGCCCCACGGACCGACGTTCGACCCAGTTGCCAAACGGGATCACCGAAATGGACGTAATGGCAAAGACCAGCGAGATGATGGGCGCCGCAATGTAAAGCGGCTTGTAGACATGGGGCTGCGTCAGGTCTTCTTTGAAGATGAACTTGACGCCGTCGGCAAGCGGTTGCAGCAGGCCGAAAGGTCCAACCCGCGTCGGGCCCCAGCGGTTCTGAATGTGCGCCGCCACCTTGCGCTCCAGCCAGACGCTGTAGGCCACCGCCGAACAGCAGAAGACCGACCACGACAACCGACTTGATGATCGAAATGATGATGAAGGTCGTTATGCTCAACGAAATATCTTTCGTGTTCGAGTGTGGCGCGGGCGCCCTCGCCCGCGTGGTTTTGATCTGTTACGTTTTTAGTCCGCCGCAACTTCAGCGTCTGCGGACTTGTTTTCGAAAACCGAATTCAAAGTCTTGGAATACTTTCCCAGCGTACCCGAGCTGAACAAATCATCGTTGGCCGGGACAATCAGTTCCGGCTTCTGAACCAAGCTCGCGCCGCTCTCGGCAATCTCGAGATGCTGATCGTTGCCCGCCAGCAGATTCACCCGCGAAATATCGTACCCCGCAACCACGCGCTGGATTTCATCGAGAATCGCCATGGGATCGAAGGGCGTCATTTTCGGTTCCAGGTTGTGCGCTTCGAGCCACACCGCGTGACGATCCGCCTCGCCCGATTGCGCGCCGCGCGCCTGCCCCATGTCGGAGTGCGTCCCGCTCCCGAAGGGCACCAGACCGCTCACATCGCTGCCCATGGCGTCGGCGATGCGCACGATCATCTCGAAGTCCGGCTTGGTGTTCGTGACTTCGCCCGCCTTCTTCACCAGTTGCAGATCGCCGCAGGTGTTCGTATAAGTTCCCGTTTTCTCGTACGCGTTCGCGGCCGGCAAAACCACGTCGGCGATGGTCGCGGTTTCGGTCAGGAACATGTCCTGAACCACCACAAAACTTTTCGAGAACACAAAGGGATCAATGCCCAAACGGCCGATCGGATTGGAGCCCACCACGTAAAGCGCCTTCAGTTTGCCGGCCTTCGCCGCTTCCGCCATCTCCGGCAGGCTCAGGCCTTTTTCGGTTGGCAGCTTGCCCCATTCCTGTTGGAACTTGTCTGCGCTGGCGACGGGTTCGTATCCCGGGAGAAGATCGGGATAAAGCCCCATTTCACTGGCTCCGCGCGAATTCGCGTAATCGCCCAGGCAGATCAGCTTCGCTCCGGTCAAGGTTGAAGCAAAACTCACCAATTTCTCGATGTCCTTGCCGCGCAGTTCAGAACCGAAGGCGATGACCATGTTCTGTTCGGCGCGGATTTTCTCTCGCAGCGCGATCCAGGCGTCGCGCGTCATGCCGTCGGTGGCCTGGGATTCCGAAGACGACACGACAAGCGAATCGAGCAGAGAATCGTCGCCGGCAAGAAATGCGACTGCCTTCGCTTCCGCGCCCGCCGGTACCAGCGCGAATCCCGCCGCCTGCCGGCGCAACTTGATGGGCGCGGAGTTGATCACATAAAGCCGCGCCCGGCGCAACCGGACGTTCGTCCGGATCTGCCATGCCAGCAGCGGATGCTGATTCGTAGGGTCGTTGCCGATCAGCGAGAATCGCGGGCGCGTTCAACACGTCGCGCATGGAAGCCGTTTTTCCGGGCTTGCCGTGAAGCGCCGCCGCGAGGGCAGGATAGTCTGCCGTCCGATGATGATCGACGTTATTCGTCTTGAGCACGACGCGGGCGAATTTTGACAGAAGATAATTTTCTTCGTTGGTCGTGCGATTCGACCCGATCACGCCGATCGCGCTTCCGCCGTCTTCATTCTTAACTTCGTCGCGAACTTCGCGAAACCGTTTGCCGATCAGTTCAAAAGCTTCTTCCCAGGTCGCAGGCGTCAGCTTGCCGTTCTTGCGAATCAGCGGCTCTGTGAGGCGCTCTTTGTTATGCGCAAAGTCAAAAGCGTAGCGGCCCTTGATGCAGAGGAAATCGTCATTGATCCCGCTCTTGTCACGATTGTCCCCGCGCACGATCTCCATGCCGGTGTCGCAGCGGCGCACGCCCAGCGTGGTCTTGCACCCGTCGCCGCAGTGGGTGCAGATCGTGCCCACGTGGTTCATCTCCCACGGACGCGTCTTGTAGCGGTAAGCGCCAGAGGTGAGCGCACCGACCGGGCAAATGTCGATGCACATGCCGCACTCTTCGCAGTCGAGGCTATCGCCCTGGTTGGGCGCGATGATCGAACTGACGCCGCGGTTCTGCACGCCCAGCGCCCAAACGTCCATGCCTTCGCCGCACACGCGCACGCAGCGGTAGCACAGGATGCAGCGCGGGCGGTCGAAATACACCACCGGAGACCACTGCTGTTCCTCGCGGTGGTTCTTGGCCTCCGTGTACTTCGATTCGGAGGCGCCATAGGAGAACGCCATGTCCTGCAGTTCGCATTCGCCGCCGGCGTCGCACACCGGGCAATCCAGCGGATGGTTGCCGAGCAGCAACTCAACCATCGCCTTGCGGGCCTGACGCACTTCATCGCTGTCGGTCGAAACGATCATGCCCTCGGTCACGCCCGTCGTGCAGGCGGTCTGAAGCTTGGGCATCTTCTCGACCTTCACGACGCACATGCGGCAAGCGCCCTGCAACGAGAGTCCGGGATAGTAGCAAAACGAGGGCACTTCAATGCCCGCGCTCTTGCAGGCCTCGATCAGCAGCGACCCCGCGGGGGCCGTGATCTTTTTTCCGTCGACAGTGAGAGTTACGTCAGCCATGAATTTGTAATTGGTAATTTGTAATTGGCAATCTAAGAACAAACGCAATTACAAATTACAAATCCAAATACAAATCTCCTACGCTAATACAGCTTCTCTCGCGCCCGCTTTCTCAAACGGGCACGGCTTGCCATCCAAATGATCTTCAAATTCTTTTCTGAACTTTTTCACGAACGCCATCGTCGGCATCGCCGCCGCGTCTCCGAGCGGACAGAAAGTCTTCCCCAGCATGTTTTCCGCGAGGTAATAAATGTTGTCGATATCTTTCTTCAGCCCCGCGCCGGCATGAAAGCGCGTCAACGTTTTCTCCAGCCAGTCCGTACCTTCGCGGCAGGGGATGCACCAGCCGCAGCTTTCATGCCGGTAGAACTTCATGGTGCGCAGCGCGAACTTCACGATGCAGGTAGTATCGTCGAGCACCATAACGCCACCCGACCCAAGCATCGAACCCGCTTTCGCGACCGAGTCGAAATCCATGGCGACGTCGATTTCCTCCGGCAGCAGCACCGGCGTTGACGATCCGCCCGGAACCACGGCTTTCAAACTGCGCCCGTTCGGAATTCCGCCGCCCACCTCATAGATCATCTTCTTGAGGTTGTAGCCCATCGGCAGTTCATAGACGCCCGGCTTGTTAAGATGTCCAGCCAGGCAGAACAGCCGCGTTCCGCCATTCTTCGGCGAGCCCAGTTTTGCGTACCAGTCCCCGCCGCCCAAAATGATGTGCGGCACGGCGGCGAGCGTCTCCGCGTTATTAATGACGGTCGGCCCGCCCCACAGTCCAACCACGGCCGGAAAAGGCGGGCGGATGCGCGGAATGCCGCGCTTGCCTTCGAGCGATTCCATCAGCGCCGATTCTTCGCCAACTTCGTACGCTCCCGCTCCACCGTGCCAGTGAATATCCAGATCGTATCCGCTGCCGAAAATGTTCTTGCCGAGGAACCCTTTCGCGTACGCGTCCTTGATCGCCTTCTGCATGATCACCGACAGGTAGCGATACTCGCCGCGAATGTAGATGTACCCCGTATGAGCGCCGACCGCCAGCGAGGCGATCATGACGCCTTCAATGATCGAGTGCGGATCGTGTTCGAAAATCAGGCGGTCCTTGCAGGTGCCGGGCTCGCTCTCGTCCCCGTTGCAGAGCACATATTTCGGTTTGGCCGATTGCTTCGGGACAAACGACCACTTCATTCCCGCACTGAATCCGGCGCCGCCGCGTCCGCGCAGGCCGGAGGTCTTCACTTCATTGATGATGGCGTCCGGTTGCATGGCGAGCGCCTTCTGCACGGCTTTGTAGCCGTCCAGTTGGAGATAGCGATCGATATCCGTAGCGCCCTGGCCAAAGCGCTTCGAGATAACGCGCACCTCGTCGGGATGGGAAACCAGAGATGCCATTTTGTAATTTTGTAATCGGGTAATTTGGTAATTTCAAACCTAAACCCGGCAGTTTTAGATTACAAAATTACCCAATTACCAAATTACAAAATCCCTACTGCGTTCCCTTCTTCTTATACTCGTCCAACAGTTCGTCCATCTTCGCGTTCGTCAGGTTCTCGTGAAAGTCGTAATTTACCTGTACTGCCGGAGCCCAACTGCACGCGCCAATGCATTCCACTTCTTCCAGCGAGAACAAGCCATCTTGCGTCGTGCCCTTGTGGCCGATGCCCAGCTTCTTCTTGCAATGGTCAAGCAGTTCCTCGCCGCCGCGGAGCATGCACGCGATATTGGTGCACACCTGCACGTTATACTTTCCGCGCGGTTTGGTGGTCAGCATCGAGTAGTAACTGATCACGTTGCGGACTTCGAGTTCGGTGAGTTCCAGCCGCCCCGCCAGTTCCGCGATCACCTCGTCAGTCAGTGCGCCGGCCTCATCCTGCGCATAGAGCAGCGTCGGCACCAGCGCCGAACGCCGCGTCGGATAGTGCGTCAGCATCTCGGTGAAGCGAGCTTCGAATTCTTCCGAAAATTTCATAAGCTGAAACTTTGTAATTTTGTAATCGGGAATTTGGTAATTTGAAATCCAAATCCGCAAGGTCTTAGATTACAAAATTACCCGATTACCAAATTACAAAATTGCAACTTCCCTACCGGTCGCAATCACCCAGCACGATGTCGATGGACCCGATGGCCGCGACCACGTCGGCAATAATCCCTCCTTCGCACATCTTGGCCAGCGCCTGCAGATTCGCGTAGGACGGCCCGCGCATGTGCACGCGATACGGCTTGGCCGTTCCGTCACTGACGACGTAGTATCCCATCTCGCCGCGCGGCGATTCGATCGCCTCGTAAACTTCGCCCGCCGGAACCGCGAAGCCCTCGGTGATGATCTTGAAGTGGTAGATGAGGGCTTCCATCTGCGTCTTCATCTTTTCGCGGTCGGGCAGCACGACCTTGGGCGCGTCGGCTTTTATGGGTCCTTCCGGCATTCCCGCCAGCGCCTGCTGCACCATGCCAATCGATTCCCGCAACTCCTCGACGCGGCAAATGTATCGTGCGAATACATCGCCTTCGGTGCGGACCGGCACCTTGAATTTGAAGTTCTCGTAGCCGCTGTAAGGAGCATCGCGGCGCAGGTCAATGTCGACCCCGCTGGCGCGCAAGGTTGGACCGCATGCGCCCAGAGCAATCGCGTCTTCCGCGCTCAGGCGAGCGACGCCCTTGGTGCGCATCGTGAAAATCGGATTCCCGGTCAGCAGGTTTTCATATTCATCCACGTTCCCGGGAAAGCGGTCGGCGAATTTCTTGATCTTCTCGAACAATCCCAGCGGCGGCTCCAGCGCCAACCCGCCAATGCGGAAATACGACGTCATCATCCGCTGCCCGCTGACCATCTCGAAGAAGCGCAGAATGTCTTCGCGCTCGCGGAAGCAATAGAGAAAGACCGTCATCGCGCCCAGGTCCATGGCGTGACGATCCCAGCCAGACCAGGTGCGAATTGATGCGGGTCAACTCATTCATCAGAACCCGCATCCACTGCGCTTTCGGAGGAATCTCCAGTCCCAACAGCTTCTCCACTGCCAGGCAGTAAGCAAGATTGTTGGTCATGGGGCAGAGGTAATCGATGCGATCGGTCAGCGGCACCACTTGCTGGTAGAACTTGGCTTCGCAGGTTTTCTCGATGCCCGTGTGCAGGTAGCCGATCTCCGGCCTGAGCCGCACTATGGTTTCCCCGTCAATTTCCAGCACCAGCCGCAGCACCCCGTGCGTCGAGGGGTGTTGCGGTCCCATGTTCAGGACCAGCGTGCCCATCCTGGCCGGGCTCAGCGACAGTAGGGGGAAATTGCGCCATGACCTACCGGTAACCTTCCACCGGGTAGTCCTTCCGCAGAGGATGGCCTTCCCAGTCATCGGGCATCATGATGCGTTTCAGGTTGGGATGTCCGGTGAAGCGCACGCCAAACAGATCGAACACTTCACGCTCATAGAAATTGGCCGAGGGCCAGACCGAAGTGACCGATTCGATCGCCGGACTGGAACCGTCAAGGCGCGCTTTCAAACGCACTCGCTCTTTATGGGGAATCGAAAGCAGATGGTAAACCACCTCAAAGCGCGGCTCTGAGGGATACCAATCCACGCAGGTGAGGTCGCACAAATAATTGAAGGGGCAATCGGCGGAGTCGCGCAAAAGGGCGCAAGCCTCGCGGATTGCTTCCTTCTCGACCCAGATCGTAAGCTCGTCGCGATCGAATTTCGCCGCCTGCACCACGGAGGCGTTCCATGCCATCAGGCGGCCCAAGGCGGGATGCGACTTCAACTGCTCGATATTGGTGATGGGGGGAGCCAGCGGCATCAGAAATCTCCCCGCTTGGCGGCCGTCGAGCCCCCAGTCGATGCACGCCTTTTTTCCATACATAGAAGAGGCCGACCAGCACGATCGCGATGTACACCATCATCTCCCAGAAACCAAACATCTTCAGTTCGCGCAGGATGACCGCCCAGGGGTAAAGGAAAACGGCCTCCACGTCGAACAATATAAAGAGCATGGCCACCAGGTAAAACTTGACGGAGAATCGTCTCCGAGCATCGCCGATGGGCTCGACCCCGCACTCATAGGGGGACATCTTGGCCAGACCCGGCTTATGCTCGGCCAACCAACTGGGAAAGGATCACAATCGCGCTCGCAAGGGCTGTGGCAATGCCGAAGTGCATCAGGAGGGGAAGGTAGCGGGCGAAATAATTGTCCGGCATAGGAGGGAGCTATATATAATTTCGCGCCAAGCACAACAGTAGACGTTCTAGCTTAGTTTTGGCTGGCAGAAGTGTCAAGCTAAGTACGCGTTTTAACAGTAGTTTTATCCGGTGGAACCTGTCTCTGGGACACGAAAACGACAGCACCGGGGAGAGCCTGAACCGCATGATCTTTGGGTTTAATACCGACATTCGGCACGAAGACACGATCTACCACGTGCAGAGCGAAGCGCGCGAAGGCGAGCAGTTGCTGCAGACGCAAGTCTTCGTCCGCGGCCGCTGCATCGGGAAGCGCGCCGTTCCCTATGGCTCCGGCGCGGCGGAGGGCAAAATCAGATCTCAGGACGACTCTCCGAACATTCGAACCTGCTCCGAACCTATCGCCGAAAAACGATCAGGATAAAGAGAAGATGCTGCGCGAGCTGCATCGCGAGGTGCTCGACGCCATCCGCGATGGCAAGCTCGATTCCATCTTCGACAAGCGGGAGACACCGGAAACGCTGGCGGCGGTGAAAGAGCTTGACCTCGAGTGGATCAATGCCAGGTCCGTGCATTCGAGCGGCGCTTTGACGATGCAGATCCGCGTTACCGACGGCGGCGCCACGGTCGAAGGCGCTCGGCTCACACTCCGCCTCGCCCGGCCAGACTCCGCGCCCTACTACGCGCAGGTTCTCACCGACGCCCAGGGCAACGCCGAGATGAACGTTCAGGTGGATGAAAAGTCACTGGCTGATTCCTCCGTGCTCGTGCAAGCGAATTTCGACGGACGAACTGCGACCCGCAAGTTCCAGCTGCGCGCCGCGTTGTAGAGACGGGGCTTGCCCCGTCTCGGCCCGCGCGACAATCCCAGTCCATGGCGAGACGCGGCAAGCCGCGTCTCTACGGGAAGTCGGCTACTTCTTCTGGAATGCGACAATGGATGCGATGAACCTGACGATCAATGGCGAAACTCAAATCTCATCCGCCGAAACTCTGGGTGCGCTCGTCGAGGGGCTCGGCATGAAGCCGGACCGGCTGGCGATCGAACTGAACCGCGAGATCGTGCCCCGCGACCAATGGCCGCAGACTCCACTGCACGATGGAGACCGGCTGGAGATCGTCCACTTCGTCGGAGGCGGATCGGAATACGCTCGGCTTAGCCCTCACGCACACTCTTCAGCGCTGCGATAGGTGGCCTGTTTTCACTCTACTTGACATCTCCGCAGGCTGGGCCCAGGTATTTGGAGCTGAAGGTGAAGTTCATGTTCATGGTATGACCGTTGGCGTTGGTGGCAGACTGCATCGTCCCCTTGACGCGATCGGAACCGACAGCCTCCACCACCAGCGTTCCATCGGTCGAAGTCTGCTTTTCTTCACAGTGAATTTTCACTTCCAGCTTGCTGCCCGTGGAATTCACGACGGTGCGGGTACAGTCCCCGCGGTTGTTGCTGAAAGCAGAGTGCTTTTCAAGTTTCTCTTTCGTGATGCATTCTTTGCGGACGTCGGTGCTCGGCCCGCCCTTCATCGCCGCTTCTACGCGGGCGCGCTGCTCCGGCGGCATCTTGGCAAGAACGTCGGGAGGGAGGGCTCGGATGGCTGGCATTCCGCTCATGGAATGAGTTACGGTCATTTCCCAGAGACCCTCCTTGACGTTGAGCGGTGTGATATTGTCGGCGGCCCAGAGGTCTAGCGAGGAGAACACGATCATTGCAAGAAAAAAACTGGCAAGAAAAAACTTCGTTCGCATCAGGACTCTCCGGTTCTGTTTGATCTGATTGCGTTGAACAGGATTGCACACTGCGAGTTCTAGTATACAAATGAAAGGGGCGAGAGCAATCGTGGGTTGAGTTTTGTCAGCCGCGGAAGGAATGTGTTGCAGGCTTCGAGACGACGGAGAGTGGAATGCGATCTCGCGACTTTATTTTCTGGGAAGTGGACGTGCAGGCAGATTTCATGCTGCCCGGCGGCAAGCTGTATGTACCGGGTGCAGAGAAGTTGCTCCCGAATATCCGCAAGCTGACGGATGCGGCGCGGCGCGATGAAGTGTTTCTGGTTTCGCATGGAGACTTTCATCCGGCCAACGATCCTGAGTTCAAGCAGTTTCCTCCCCATTGCCTGAAAGGGTCGCCCGGAGCGGAACTTCTGCCGGAAGCTCTGACCGACAACTACGTCAGAATTGAGAATGACCCCCAGACCTGAAGCTGCCCGAGGATCTCTCCAAGTATCAGCAGATCATCCTGGAGAAACAGACGCTGGATATTTTTGAGACTCACCATGCGGATGAGTTGGTGGAACGTTTAGGCAACACCGCGGAATTTGTGGTGTTTGGGGTGGTGACGGAATACTGCGTCAGTTGCGCGGTTAAGGGGTTGTTGGAGCGCAAGCGGCGGGTAGCGGTGGTCCGCGATGCGATTGAAACCCTGGCGCCGGAAGTTGGGAACAGAACACTGACTGAATTGCAGAGTCTGGGAGCGACGCTGGTCACGACCGACGAAATCCTGCACAAGCTAAAGCCGTCTCTCGATAATCCGCCCTATCCCTGAGGGCTAAAGCTCTCGTATTCATTGGCGCTGCAGCGGCATGGCTGAAGCCATGCCCTACCCAAATCGATTTCAGTCGCGGAAGTTCGCTCACAGAAGCATGCCGGCAATCGAAGCCGACATCAGGTTGGCCATGGTTCCGGCCAGCATGGCGCGAATTCCCAGACGCGCCAGCTCGCCGCGCTTGTTGGGAGCCAGCGCTCCGATGCCGCCCAACTGAATTCCAATCGAGCTCAGATTGGCGAAACCGCAGAGCGCGAAGGTCGCAATCGTAAACGAGCGCGGGTCGAGCATCGCCTTCTGCGGTCCGAGCATCGAGAATGCCACGAGTTCGTTCAACACCATGCGCGTGCCCAGAAGATTGCCGATGGCGGAACAGTCGCGCCAAGGGATTCCGATGACCCAGGCGACGGGGGCAAACAATGTGCCGAAGATCTGCTGCAGGCTGGCGGGAAACCACACCACTCCGAGCCGGTTGTGAATGCCGCCGAGGAGGCCGTTGGCCAGGGCGATCAGCGCGAGGAATGCAATCAGCATGGCCGCGATATTGAGTGCGAGGCCTAAACCGTCGGTGGTGCCGCGCGCAATCGCGCCCAGCAGGTTTTCACTTTTCTCGGCGCTCACTTCTTCCTCGCTCATGACCACACGACCGGCCGTCTTCGGAACTTCCGTCTCAGGCACGAGCATCTTTGAAATCAGGATGGCGCCGGGGGCGGTCATGATGACCGCGCTCAGAAGATGTTTGGGTTCGATGCCGAAGAAGATGTAGGCAGCCATGATGCCCCCGGAGACGTGGGCCATGCCGCTGGTCATTACGGTCATCAGTTCGGAGCGAGTGAGGTCGGGAAGAAACGGGCGGATGGTGAGCGGAGCTTCCGTCTGGCCCATGAAGATGCTGGCCGCCACGTTCAGAGACTCCGCGCCGCTCGCGCCCATAAAGCGGGTCATCACCTGGGCGGCGAGTTTGATGATGAATTGCATGATCCCGTAGTGATAGAGCACGGCAAAAAAGGCGGCGATAAAGATGACCGTCGGCAGCACCTGGAAGGCGAAGAAAAATCCCATTGGCTTTTCTTGCGCACCAAGCCCGCCGAAAACGAACTTCGATCCCTCGAAGGAATAGCTAAGCAGGCGATTGACGGCGTCTCCGGCCTTCTCGAAAAGCCGGCGTCCGAACTCAATCTTCAGGACGAAGATGGCGAACACAACTTGCAGGCTCAGGCCCCAGGCAACGGTTTTCTTGCTGATGGCGCGGCGGTTGGTGGAGAAGGCGTAGGCGAGGCCCAACATGGTGAGCAGACCGAGGATGCCAGTAAAACGTCCCATCTAGTGTTCCCCTTCGTAAATCACACGATGAACCAAGGATGTTTTGTGCGCCGGCGCAGCGGCCGCAATCTGGCAGAAACCATTTCGCTAAAGATCAAAGATCATCAAAGATCAAAGATCGAGGGCGGGCCATTGTAACGCCTGACCAGCTTCGGCAGCAGAGATTTTCGCGGCTCGGGACGCTGCCCAGCCCACCGAGGGCGTCCGATTTCGCGTAGAGACGGGGCTTGCCCCGTCTCTACCGGCGGAAGCGTTGACTTTTGCCCGCTCTACAGGCAAACTCTCAATTCGCCCGTGCACCGTGGTCGGGCCAGCACTTTGAGCCTGGCGTCACCGTCGCGAGCGAGGCAAACGCCGGCTCAGGAACCATTCACTCTATGCCCTCAGACCGCGTCTCCTATACGCTCGATTCGACGTTGGAGACGGTGAACAATGCCGAAGAGACGGCGACCCGCATGGCCGCCGAAGCCGGCTTTGACGAAGAGGAGGTCATGAAGATCTCCATGGCGGTGCGAGAAGCCGCCGTGAACGCAGTTTTGCATGGCAATGCCTACGACCCGAGCAAGAAAGTTACATTCGCGTTTGAGCGTACGACTCGGGACCTTGTCATCGTCATCCGCGATCAAGGCAAAGGGCTCGATATCAGCAGAATTCCGGATCCATTGGCGCCGGAGAACCTGCTGAAGACATCGGGGCGGGGCATTTTCCTGATACGCTCGTTCATGGATGTGGTGGAAATTAACCCCTCCCAAACGGGCACCGAACTTATAATGATCAAGCACGTCCACGGCAACCCCGCGGACTCCAAGGAGGCTCCCCAGTGAGCATGAAGTCCAGTACGCGTCAGGTGGATGGCGTCACGATTGTCGACCTCAGCGGCCGCATCACCCTCGGCGAAGGCAGCGTGGTTCTGCGCGAAACGGTGCGCGACCTGCTCTCCAAGGGGCAGAAAAAAATCCTGCTGAACCTCGCCGACGTGAACTATATCGATAGCTCAGGCATCGGCGAACTCGTCAGCGCCTTCACCACGGCCAAGAACCAGGGTGGCGAACTCAAGCTGCTCAACCTCACCAAGAAAGTACACGACCTGCTGCAGATCACCAAGCTCTACACCGTCTTCGATGTAAAGGAAGACGAAGCAGCGGGCGTAAAGGCTTTCAACAAGTAGCGCGCTCGCACTGCTTGTGGCCGCGAGAACTGTGGCAGGCCGGGGCCGAGCCCCAGCGCTCCACCCCATCACGCCAAAACCGGGCGTGCTGGGGACCCCGGCAACTTCCCTTTTCGGGAAGTTGCCGCGAAAATTTTCTTCCGGCTTAGCCTAGGGCTTCTCCTCCACGCATAGAATTAAAACTGAAGGCGCGCTTCCCAGCGCCTAAGTTATTATGCGTGTTCTTACTCTGATTTTCTTTTTTGGAATCGTTCTAACCCTAAGCGGAGTTTGCTCCGCGCGCAATATCTCACCGAGTAACTGCGTCTCATTCGCCGAGGCGAGCAAGCATGTGGGCACGAGCGCTTGCGTTACTGGAACCGTGCTGCACGTGCAAGATGGCCGCAACGGCACTAAGATCCTGAACTTCTGCAAAGACAAGGCGTGTCCTTTCACCGTGGTCGTGTTCCCGTCCGATCTTAAAAAGATGGGCGACGTTCGCCAGCTCGAAGGCCGGCAGGTTGAAATTAAGGGAACGGTCCAGGACTACGACGGACGCGCAGAGATCATTTTGCGCCGCTCCCAGCAACTGGGCGAAGGCGCTTTTCTCCTGTTTCCTCCGGTACCCACCGACTACGACGTCGAGCGCCCGGGCCACTACAGTGCCGGAAAGTTCAAACGCCCGAAAGAGCCCAAGAAGAAGGGCACAAAGCAGCGCGAGCCGATGTCGATCGAAGATCCAGAGCGAGCCATAAAAAAAGACTGCTTCAAACCTGGCGGCTTGAAGCAGCCCTGCGTCACTCGCCTCAAATTAGAAGCGGAACACGATACCGGTTGTGATTCTCACGTTGTTGTTGCTGTGTTGACCGGTCTGAGAAATGATAGTAAACCCAGTCAAATTCAGCGAGGCGAACCGCGACCGCCCTGTTGACCTTGACGTCCACTCCGCCACCGAACAGCGTCGTGAAACCGTTTTTGGAAGGAGACCGACACACCGTCCGCAGATTCCGAGCCGCTCACATGGACCCCTCCGAACAGCACATGGACGAATGGGTTTACCGGACCCTTGCGGAAACCAACCACCGGACCGCCGGTATAAGTGTAAAGTAGTGAACGTTGGAGACCCCATGTCGATCGTTGCGTAGGTGCCGCTAAAATCCCCCGTCACACCAAAGTACTTATTGAAATAGCCGGTAACGGAAGCGTCCCAGCCATTAAAGCTTGACTGGCTATTGGACCTATGCCGTTGTTGCTGTTGATCGCTACCAGGTGCAAGTATTGATAACCGCCGAACACCTCCGCTTTTCTGCGCCATCAACGGAAGCGCGAGGAGCCCCAGAAAAACAATTAAAACAACAAACTTCTGCATGTTTTCTCCTTTGCGAAATTTAACTCAGCCTACCTCCCGCTAGTTCCGGGGACAGGCATTCCCTCCAAACAAAGTGTGCCACTCATTAGATGTCTGTAATACTTGTTGAAGTATACGCCATCGTAGAGTCCGGCATCAGAAAAATACAAACCCAAGGTACACAGAAATACAATGCCATGGTACACACCTAAGTAATGTGGCCTGAGCCGGAAACCAGACAACTAACCCTGGGTTATTTGCGTTAAAGCGGGGCTGTAACTTCAAACACCGCAGACTTTCTCGAAACGTTGACATTCGGAAAATGTTATGTGTCTCAGAGACACATGCAAGTCGTCACAGTTACTCGTGACTTACCTCACACCATCCCCTTGCGCAACTCTTCCAGCGAATACTTCGTCCCCCGCCACACGATGCCGTCATTCCAGAGCGCGTGAAACATGGAGCGCAGCAGTATGTACATGAACAGGCTGGTACCGGCCGGATGCAGAAAAAAATAATATGGCGGGACTGCCGACCGGAACGAGATTCCACAATAAATCGCAAACAGCGAACCGAGCGCGATGGCATAAGGAACTCGCGCCCATCCCTGTGCCAGCCAGACGCCAAGAAAGGGCCCGAGATTCAGACAAGCCCAGACCCACTACGGTGACCACCGTTCGCCACCACTGGAAGGAAAGCACGGCAAAAAAATTCTTGGTGAGACTGTCGACGATGCCGAAAGCGCCCTTTGCCCAGCGCAGGGAAATCAGATCCTCCCCAAAAACATTGCGCTGTGCGAAGCCCGCGTTCTTGATTACCTTGCCCAGTTTCATGTCGTCGATCACTTCCATGCGCAACGCGCGATACGTGCCGACCGCGTCATAGACCGGGCGCCGGACCAGGTTGAAAGCGCCCACCCCCATGTGGTCGCGCGCTTTGGGATCGGCAACTTTCCACGGTCGATGTCCGAAAACGAAAAGCACCTGGAAGAAGGCGATCATCATTCTCTCGCCCGGTCCCTTCATGATCATGCGCGGGAAAAGAACGACGTGGTCGGCGCGCTCCGCTTGGGCATAGGCGACGGCGCGCCGCAGAGAATCGGGCTTGAAGAGTACATCGGCATCGGTGAAGAGCAACCAGTCTCCACTCGCCTGCTGGCCGGCCATCCACATGGCGTGCGTTTTGCCCAACCAGCCCGCTGGCAGTTCCGAAATGTGGATCACCTTCAGCAAGCCCAGCTTCGGCAAACCCAATTTCCGCAAACCCAGGGATTGAGAACTTGCCGCAACCTCATCCATGATCTGGCCGGTGCGGTCCGTCGAGCGGTCGTTGACGGCAATAATTTCGTAGTTGGAATAGTCGAGGGCGAGCAACTGCACGAGCGTCTCGCGAATGCTTTCTTCCTCATTGCGCGCCGGAACAATAATGCTGACTCTCGGCTCGCCATTCGGGGTCGCTGGCCTGCGATCCCATTCGGGCCGCGCGATATTGGCGACATGCGGCATGCCGAATGCCGCTTCCACGATGCGCGAAAACCAGGCCAGCGCGAGGATGCCGCCTGCAATCCAGTAAACTGTTTGCCAATGCATTCTGCTTAGGAAGATACTCCCGAGGAAACTTGCGCTGCCGCCGATTCATCCTGCAAGCGTAATGGCGGGGCAAAGCGCATGCCGTAAAACAGTATGGCAGAAGACAGCGCGATCGCGATGACCGGCCCCAGAAAAGCAAGTTGCAGCGAATACTTGTCCGACATGTAGCCGATGAGAGCAGGGGATGGCACATCGCCGAGCAGGTGGTAAACAAAAATGCTTGCTGCCAAGGCAGCGGCGCGCACATGGGGTCCGACCGAATCGATAATCGCTGCGTTCAGCGGGCCGGTGTTCAAGAGCAGCAGGAACTCGGCAACAAAAATGCCCACGACCATCGCCCTGCCACTCGCAAACAAGGCGACGCACATGGCTGGAATCCCCAACCCCAGGCTGACGGCGGATACAAGGTAGTGGGCAGATCGGGTTCGACGCAGCAACCAATCGGAGATCCAGCCGCCCGCGAGTGACGCAACCAGGCCGTTAACGATGGTGCTCAAACCAAAAATAATGTTCGCATCCAGCAGGCTGTAACCGCGGGCACGGTGCAGAAACGTCGGCATCCAGACCTGGAGCCCTCCGAGCGCGAAGACCATCATCGCCATGCCGAGGGTCGCCGTGAGAAATGCGGGATTGTGGAGCAAGCTTCTCAGCGTGTCTCGCTCTGGAGTCTTGCTTTCGGGCGCATCGAATTGGCCGAGCGGCGGCTCCGGAAGCAGCAGAAGCAGCAACGCCAGCAGCACTCCGGGCGCAGCTCCAGCATAAAATGGAGCCCGCCAGCCGTACTTTGGACCCATGATTCCGCCCAGCAGATATCCCAGCGCGGTTCCGACCGGAAGCGCGAGATAAAACACTCCCATGACCCGCCCTCGTTTTTCCACCGGAAACAAGTCTGCGATAAAGGTTGGAGAAAGAATGACAAAGCTGGCTTCGCCGATGCCCACCAGGGTGTGACGAATGAGCAATTGGTTAAAGTTTGTCGTGACGGCGGTGAGCAGAGTGGCCCCGCTCCACACCAAAGCCCCGGCGACGATGACGCGCTTGCGCGAGAAGCGCAGTGAAAGCGGCCCCATGAAGGGCGCCGCGCACATATAAAAAATGAAGAAGACGCT
Organism: uncultured Acidobacteriaceae bacterium; assembly: GCA_963725245.1. Lineage (GTDB taxonomy): Bacteria > Acidobacteriota > Terriglobia > Terriglobales > Acidobacteriaceae > Acidiflorens. The sequence goes on from CAVRYC010000007.1 coordinate 20,690, forward strand.
GGTGAGCAGGCCGAAGGCCGCGTCGCTGCGATGGAACTCCGCTTTAACCAGATCCTGTACCGCGAACAGCACGGAGCGATCGATGTAATTGAGCAGGTTCAGCGCCGTCAGGAGCGCCAGTGCCGTGCGAGGATAGAGTTTCGCCGGGGTCACAGGTCGAGCGAATATAGCATGACAGAGAGAATGCCGAGGCCAGAAGGCGGATTGCACGAGGTAAATCGAAAGCGCCACATCAGTTCTACTTCTGCAATCCGACTTCTTACCTCTGACTTTTCTCGCCCGCGGCCACCTCGCGATCACCACGGTCGAAATCCCCCGCGCGGACGGAACTCCCCTTTCACCTCCGCCCACACCGGCTTGGCCCAGCGCACAACATCCGCGAGCACCTGATTCACGATGTTCTCCTGGAAGATGCCGAGGTTTCGATATGCCTGGAGATATTGCTTTAACGATTTCAACTCCAGGCACCGGCGATCCGGCACGTATCGGATCACGATGTTACCGAAGTCCGGCAAGCCAGTCTTCGGGCAGACGGACGTGAATTCAGGATCGTCCACAACAATCTCGTATCCTGATCGACCAGAACCTGGAAATTGGTTCGGCCAGGTTTCAATTTCCGGGAAATCGTGATCGAGCCCGGCGCTCGCGTGCTCCGCGGTGTAACCGGGGAGAAGCGTAACGGGGAGATGGGGAACGGGCGAGATTTCGGCATTTGCCTATTGTACCCAGCCCCTTGTCCCAAGCGCCTTGAACCCAGTTTTGCCAGTTGCCAGGAACTCCAACCATGGAATGCGGCGGGAACTGGGTTCCGGAGCTTAGCTCCGGGCCTCGTGGGCGCGTTGTGGTTTGCTCGTTAGCTTGCTAGAAACTACCGGATGCACTGTATCGAGAGGTGCGGCAAGGTTTTGATAAAATCTGCGGAGTTTTAGTTTGCGGTCATCCCGAAAACAGAGAGGAGAAACTTTTGAATCGACGATTTGGAAAAACAGCAGTGGCAGCCGTAGTGGCGGGGGCTCTTTTGCTATTTGTCGCAGCACCCCTCGTGCACGCCGATGCCAAAGAGAAGTGCCAACATGCCATCGAAAAGGCGGAAGCAAGACTGGACAAAGCGATCCACGACAGGGGCGAACACAGCCGAGAAGCCGATGAACGGCGGCGAGATTTGAATGCCGAACGGGAACGTTGTTGGAATGAGCATCATCAGTGGTGGAATGGGAAAGACCATCGATGGGAGACTGAGCACAATTGGGAAGATCATCACTGAGTGAGGTTGGCAGCCGATAGCCCTAAGGGCGGTTCGAACGAGCGTCCCGTGACTCGCTGAGTATGGGGCGCTTTGTTTTGCGCCCTTGCTGCGCATTCAGGGCGTGGCCTCCTAGGTTAGTCGTTGGTCGTCAGTCGTTAGTCGTTCGGAGGACTTGCCCACGACTGACGACCCGACGACTAACGACTAACGACTAACGACCAACGACCCGCGACTCCCCGCTGACGCAAAGCCGTCGGCCCGGAGCATCTAAACAGGTAAGTCCTAAGCGTTCATTTGCCTGCTCCCCGTAGCGCCTGGATGATATACATTGAAGCTGGCGCGTTTCTCTGCATGCCATTGAATGGAAACAGTTCGGGACGCCGGCCGCGGCGTTGGTGGATAACGGCGCTGGCGATCTTGGCGGCGGTGATTGTGCTGGGTGCTTTCGTCTCCCGCCGCGATAACCCGGTGCCGGTGCGAACCGCCGTCGTCGAGCAGACCACGATCCGCAGCCTGGTTTCCACCAACGGAAAAATTGAGCCCGTCAACAACTTTGAGGCCCATGCTCCGGTCTCGACGAATGTGCAGCGCGTTTTCGTCAAAGAAGGCGACTCCGTCAAGAAGGGCCGATTGCTGCTGGTTTTGGACGATGCCGGCGCACGGGCGCAAGCCGCCCGCGCCCAGACCCAATTGAAGAGCCGCGCAAGCCGACCTGAGCGCCGCCGAACGAGGCGGGAGTCAGGAAGAAGTGTTGAGCCTCGAAGCGCAACTGGTAAAGGCGGGCACCGACCGCGATTCGGCACAGCACAATTTAGTCGCGTTGAAAAAACTTGAGCAGCAGGGTGCGGCCTCGGCGGGAGAAGTACGAGAAGCGGAAAACGCTCTTGCCCGCGCCGATGCCCAACTCACCTTTCTCCGTCAAAAACAGACGAAACGATATTCGAATGCGGAGTTGGCGCGCGTCGAGGCGCAACAAGCTGAGGCGCGGGCCACCTACGATGCCGCCGAGGACGTTCTGGCGAAATCCAATGTCCGCGCTCCTTTTGATGGCATCGTGTACTCGCTGCCCGTAAAGCAAGGCGGGTACGTCACGGCCGGAGAGCTCCTGCTGCAAATGGCGGATCTGCGAAAAGTAATGGTCCGCGCTCTCGTCGATGAACCTGACGTGGCCCGACTCGCGCTCGGAGATCCGATTGAGATTACCTGGGACGCCGTCCCCGGACGCGTCTGGCGGACCACCGTGACTGACATCCCGTCGACGGTGAAATTGCACGGTTCGCGCAACGTCGGCGAGACCACCAGCATCGTAGATAACAAGGATTTGAAACTCTTGCCCAATATCAACGTCGGAGTAACCATCGTCACCGCCGAGCACGATAACGTGCTGGTGGTGCCGCGAGAGGCTCTGCGAATGGACGACTCCAAGCCTTATGTTTTGCTGGTCTCCGGCCACGAACTCAAGCGCCGGGATGTGGAGACTTCCCTTTTCAATCTCACGCAGGTTGAGGTAACCCGCGGCCTCTCTGCCAAGGACGTGGTGGCGATCGGTTCGTGGAATGGCAAACCGATCGGCGAACGAACCCAGGTCACGTTTTAAATGATCACACGTTAAATGATGACACGCTCTTTTTTGCTCGTTTTGCTTACTCTCATCGCGGCCTTGACTGCCAGCGCGGCGGACTCCGCCAAGGACATGCTGGCGGCCGGGCGGGTCGATGAAGCCATCGCCGAATTGAATGCACATCTCGCTTCTGCCCCGGCGGACGCGGAATCCTCCAACCTGCTATGCCGGGCTTACTACGCGCTCGAAGATTGGGAGCGCGCGGAATCTTCCTGCAAAAAAGCGGCCTCGCTTGACCCGGACAACAGCCGTTTCCATCTGTGGCTGGGGCGCGTGTATGGCGAAAAGGCGGATCGGGCAAATCTTCTTAGCCGCCGGGGTCCTGGCCGAAAAGGCTCGCGGAGAATTCGAGCGCGCAGTGCAACTGAATCCGAACGACGTGGATGCCCGGCTCGATCTGGCGGAGTTCTATGTTTTGGCGCCCCGCATCCTCGGCGGCGGCGAGCAGAAGGCCCGCGAGCAAGCGCGGTCCATTGCAACTGTAAACCCTGGCCGGGAACACTGGATTTATGCCCGCATCGCCGAACAGAAAAAAGACGCCGCCACCGCCGAACGGGAATATCGCCAGTACATCGACCTCAGCAAAGGTGCGGCGGAAGCCTGGCTCAACCTGGCCTTTTTTCTCCGCCGCCAGCTGCGCATCGACGAAATGGAGCAAGCCGTCGTCAAGCTCAGCCAAGCGCCTATCGCCAAACCCGATACGCTGGTTGAAGCCTCCGAGATACTGTATCGCACCGGTCGCAGCTATCCTTTCGCCACGGAACTGCTGCGCCGCTATCTCGCCGCCGGTCCGGTTGAGGCAGCGCCGGCATTCAAGGCCCACTATCTGCTGGGTCTGTTGCTGGAAAAACAAGGCGACAAAGCAGGTGCTGCGCAGGAGTACCGGGCTTCGTTGTCATTGGCCCGGAACTTCGCTATAGCCCAGCAAGCACTCAACCGAGTTGCCCCCTGAGGATGCCAAGATTCCCTTTGCGCCTTGCGGCGTCTCCGATAACTTCCAAAGCTACTGTCCCGTCTCGCCTCTGGCGCACTACAATTTGTGCGTCGCGGCGCAGCCGCGCCCCGATCCATGTGGTGATGAGATGCAGGTGACGAGATGAAGCTTCGATTGCCGCGGTGGTTGCGCCGCACAAATCTGCTCGCCTTATTTACTGCCGCACTGATAATCGCAACCCGCGGCCAGGCTGAACCGCTGCCTCTCGAGCGCGCCATTCGGCTCGCGCTCGCGCACAGTACGACTTCGGCGATTGCGAATGCCGACGTGCAGCGGGCCTTCGCCTCCTACCGGGAACTCCGCAACAACTACCTGCCGCAGCTAGCCATGGGTTCGGGCCTCGGCTGGTCCTATGGATTCCCGCTCACCATCGAAGGCGCGGCGCCGGCCCTGGGGAACGCCGTCGCGCAGAGTTCGGTCTTCAACCCGGCGCAGCAGCAGTTGATAAAGGCAGCGAAAACGGACTGGCATGCTTCTGAATTTCAGGACAAAGACCAGCGCAATGCCCTCATCCAGGACGTTGCCTTGACCTACGCTGAACTGGCAAAGTGGGAAGCGCGACTCGTGCGCTTGCAGCAGGATGAGGCCCAGGCGCAGCAAATGGAACAAGCGGTGGCCGAGCGCTTGCAGGAAGGCGTGGACAGCGCCGTGGACTTAAACAAAGCCAAGCTCACCGCAGCCCGCGTGCGCCTTCACCGGGCCGAGGCGCGTGGCAACGCCGATGTCCTGCGGCGTCACCTCTCAACCCTGACCGGTTTGCCGGTTTCCTCCATTGAAATCGCGCCCGAAACAATTCCCGCCTTGCCGCCCGTCGCTCCGGAAGAAGATCTTTCGGAAAAAGCGATTGCCTCCAGTCCCGCCATCAAGTTTGCCGAGCAGCATTCGCTGGCGGAATCGATGCGGGCTGTGGGCGAGCATCGCGCTTTGTACCCGTCGATGGATTTCTCCGCCCAGTATGCGCGACTCTCCACCATCAATAACTACAACGACTACTACCGGAAATTTCAGCCTGACAATGCCACCATCGGCCTTGCCATCCGGATCCCGTTATTCAACGCCGCCCAGCGCGCCCAAGCCGACGCGGCCAAGGCGGAAGCCCTCAAGGCGAAGAAGCAAGCGGACGCGGCTCGCAACCAGGTGGCGGAGGAAACGCTAAAACTGCAGCGCGCCGCCGAGCAACTCGAGGCCGCCCGCGAGGTGGCGCAGTTGGAATATCAATTGGCACAGTCAGGCCTGGAAGCGGCCCAAACCAAGATCGACGCAAAGACTGGCACCTTGCACGAATTGGCCGATGCACGGGTGCAAGCAGCCGAACGCTATCTGCTCTTCCAGGATGCCGATTTTGAGTACCAGCGGGTCCGCATGAACCTGCTGCGGGCCACCGGAGATTTGGAGAAATGGGCGCTGCCAGGCACCGCCTCAAAGCCCCGGCTTCAAAATGACGCATAAAACACCTCATCCAGCCAGTACCCGATTCTCGCGTCTTAATGCGCAAAAGCGACGTTCGGCGAGGTTCGTTTGCGGCTTGAGCCCCGCTAAGGCACACTTGGACAAAGGTTTCCACGCTTTCGACGCAGTTTGGCACGTACCTGAATGGTAGCGTCGGCTGGGGTGTGCGCGCATCTAACAATGTTAAGATAGAGATTCCCAATATGCCATTAAAAACACTGTTCTTGAATCCGCCTTCGTTTGAGAATTTCGACGGAGGCGCTGGCTCGCGCTGGCCCGCGACGCGTGAAATCGAATCGTACTGGTATCCGGTCTGGCTCGCTTATCCGACCGGGATGCTCGAGGGCGCGCGCCTGCTCGACGCCCCGCCGCACCACGTCACGGCGGAAGAGACGATCCGTACCTGCAAAGATTACGAATTGCTCGTGCTGTTTACCAGCACGCCGGGGTTCGCCGGCGACGTCCGCATAGCCGAGGCCATCAAAGACAGCAATCCTCACATCAAAATCGCCTTCGTCGGACCCCACGTCAGCGTGCAGCCCGAGAAGTCTTTGATGGAGGCGAAGGTAATTGACGTAGCCTGCCGAAAGGAATTCGACTACTCCATCGTCGAATACGCCCAAGGCAAGCCCATCGAAGACATTCTCGGCGTTTCCTATCGCAAGAATGGGCACGTGGTGCATAATCCCGACCGGCCAACCATCGAGAATCTGGACTCCCTGCCGCACGTGACCGATGTTTACCGGCGCGACTTGGACGTCCGCCGCTACAACGTGCCATTCCTGCTTAATCCGTTCGTATCGCTGTACACGACCCGCGGATGCCCGGCGCAGTGCACCTTCTGCCTCTGGCCGCAGACCCTCAGCGGACACCCCTGGCGCAAACGCTCCACCGACGACGTGGCGCGTGAAATGGCCAAGGCAAAAGATTACTGGCCCTACGTGAAGGAATTTTTCTTCGACGACGATACCTTCAATCTGCAGAAGGCTCGCACCATCGAATTGTGCGCCAAGTTGAAACCGCTGGGCCTGACCTGGTCGTGCACGTCGCGAGTCACCACCGACTTCGAAACCCTCAAGGCCATGAAAGACGCGGGATGCCGGCTCCTGATTGTGGGCTACGAATCGGGGGATCAGCAGATTCTGAAAAACATCAAGAAAGGCGCAACCATCGAGCGCGCCCGCCAGTTCACCAAGGATTGCCACAAGCTGGGACTGGTGATCCACGGAGATTTCATCATGGGCTTGCCGGGAGAAACTCGCGAGACCATCAAGAATACGATCAAATTCGCCAAGGAACTCGACGTGGAGACGATTCAGGTTTCGGTGGCGCATGCTTTCCCTGGAACGGAACTGCACGAATCCGCGATAAAGAACGGCTTCATGACCAGCGACACAAAAATGGTGGACGACCTCGGACACCAGATGGTGCAGATCGAGTATCCGGGCCTGCCCGCGACGGAAATTCTCGCCGCAGTTCATGACTTCTACGACGCGTATTATTTCCGTCCCAAGGCTGCGTACCGCATCTTGAGGAAAGCGATGTTCGACAACTCCGAACGCAAGCGCTTGTACCATGAAGCGCGAACTTTCCTTAAACTGCGCGCCCAGCGCCACAAGTGGGTCAAGGAAAACCGCAAGGAAGAAGCCCCTGCCCCGGAACCGGCCAAGGCCTGACAGGCTGCGCAAAAAAAGGGGGTTTACACTCGATTTTGGGTGGCGCAGCGGATCACCGCTGCGATGACTGGCTTATGAATCATCGACGGCATTTAGACCGCTGAGGGCACGCCTCCTGCTCCGTAGTCTACTTTTTCCGAAGTCTCGATGGCTGGAGTTGACATCCCGGAGTTAGATACGCTAAGTGACCTTTCGAAAATACCTCGTCCTGGCAGGAATCACCGTATGCGCCACCGCGGGCGATTCCCTGCTGGCGCGCGGCATGAAACAACTCGGCAATATAAATGTCTCGCTGCACAATCTCAGCGGCCTGCTGCTGGCCATCCTCAATCCCTGGGTAGCTGCGGGAATCCTGTTGCTGCTGGCGTTTTTCGCTTGCTACATGTCCGCGCTTTCGTGGGCGGACCTCACCTATGTCCTGCCTGCCACATCGCTCGGATATGTGCTCGTTGCGCTGATTGCTCGCTTCGGTTTTCATGAAGAAATCTCGCCAACGCGCTGGCTTGGCATCGCGCTGATCGCTGCCGGCGTGGGCTTCGTGGCCGCCGGCCCGTCGGTTACGCCCAGTCGCCAACACCTTAGTTCCCACGAAGCTTCCGGCGACCCTGTTTCTCAGGAAGTGAAATTATGAAAGACATCTACGCCTGGGCGGCGATTGGGCTCATCGTTCTAACCTCGACCACCGGGGACGTGCTGCTCGCCCACTCCATGAAACGAGTCGGTGACGTCGGTGAACTCCGGAAGCGGCGCGGGGTACTCGCGGTGCTCGGGCGCGTGCTTCGAACGCCCACGTTTGCTCTCGGCTTGATGGCGATGGGGATTGCGTTCTACAGCCTGCTCTTTGGCCTTTCGTGGGGTAATCTTAGTTTGGTCGTGCCCGCTTCCGCCTCGCTCACTTTTGTGGCCAACGCGGTAGCCGCGCGCATTTTCCTGCACGAGCGCGTGGGGCGCCGGCGTTGGATTGCGGCATTGCTGGTAGCGGGTGGCGTGGTCCTGATGGCGGTTTGAATAGCCCTAGCCGAATAAGTCGACGCGGATCACGAGCGGCTGCGCTTCCACGATCCGATGCTTACCAGCGGATGCAACCTGGTCCGCTTCCGTACTTTCTCCCGAACTCTCTCCCGGACTTTCTCTGACCTTCCTTGAACTCTCCGCACGCAGTATTGTCCCCAGAAAAGGAAACCGCTCGCTCAACATCGCCGCCTGATGTTTTCCCTCCTCCAGTTGTTTTCTGAACGACTCCGCATTTATCTCGCGGCGGGCAGCCTTGAGCTTATTCATGACCGCCTGCAACCTCGCCAACTCCGTCACCAGGTCCGCGAGCGTGTGTTTTCCGCCAGCACTCAAGTGGACGAACTCTATGCCCGCTCCGAAGCGGCTCCGAATCGCCCTCACCTCACCCACGGCTCGGAATGAAGCCGCGTTGACGCGCACGACGATTTCAGCTCGCACGCCGCAATCAATGGGCAGAGTGGTATCGATGCAGCACCCGCCGAGGCTCAGATCGAATATCTTCCCCGGAACGAAGATGCCGTCTGATGGGAGGCGACTAATCTTCGCCTCACCACCGCATTTGAATCGCGGGCTATGGCGGCGATCCTTGGCTCGGCAATCAATGTCTCCGCAATCAATGTCCGCATCCGTGCGCTCAGGCATGTCTATAAGATCGTATGTCGCGCAAGGTTCCTTGAGAGCGGCATCAACGTAACCCAGGGTTGGAAACCGAAGTAATTGAAGTCGTCGAAATAACTCTCATCCAAACAGCCTCATCAAGCCACTCGGGGCCAGATCGGGGACGAGAAAGCTGGCGCTCTTGCCGCCCTGAAAGACGCCCCGCGCCAGCGCTTCCGCCGCCAGATAGCCGCTGCGAACCGCGCCCTCCATGGTGGCTGGCCAGCCGGTCGCGGTCCAATCGCCGGCCAGAAAGACTCGCGGCCATGCGGTCTCTGGCTTAGGCCGATGCTGGTCGATTCCCGGGCGCGGCGAATACGTCGCATGCACTTCTTTGATCACGGTCGATTTCAGCAGTTTCGCTTCGCGTGCAGCGGGGAAAAACTCTTGCGCTTCTTTCACCGCCATGTCGACGATCTCCGCCTTCGACTTTTCCACCAGGCTCCGGGAGCAGCTTACGACCAGCTCAATGTAGCTGCCGTTGCCGCTATCCCCAGATTCGTGGTTGCGACTTTCGTTGTTGCGAGACTCGTTGTTGCGACTTTCGTTGTAGCGAGATTCAATGAGCCGCGATTTGTGAAACATCCACTGGATGGTGCGGTCGAGCAGAACGGCGTGATCGAGCTCGCTGATTTGACGATCGAACCAGAGATGGATGCCGGTGATCGGCGACGTCGAGAATTGGCCGAGTGCCGCGGCCAGCGGCGCAGCGGACTGAATCTCCGGCAACATGCGCCCCAGGACATCAAAAGGAACAGCCAGCACCAGATAGTCGAATTTCTGTTCCTGTCCGTTCGTCGTCACCGTTACCTGGGAGCCTTCGGCTCGAAACGACTCCACGCTCGCGCGAAACTGGATCTCTCCGCCACGCGCCCGGATGTAGTCGCCGGTTGTGCCGTACAAGTCGGTGAGCGGCACGGTTGGAATTCCCATGCGCCCGGCAGCCGCCGATTTAAGAAACGACTCGCGCACCACCTGGGCCGCATAGGGGACGGAAATCCGATCGAGATCTTCATTCAAGGCGCTGACCAGAATCGTCTTCCAGAAACGCTCGATCGCTTGCCCGGTTTGTCCGTGACGTTTGAGCCAGTCGAGGAACGACTCACCACGATCCGCCGGAATACCAGGAGCAAGCGCCGCCATGGCGCGGCTATGGCCATCTTGTCGCGAAAATTCAAACAGTCGGCCCGCAGAAATGCCAGCGCGGTATGCAGCGGAGCGGGGAGGCCGGACGGGGCGATCACGGATGCGCGCCCTCCAGGCTCGAGGAAAGTCAGCTTCTCATACCAGCGAATCTTGTCCTGAACTCCCGCGCGCCGATAGAAATCGAGCAGGTTGGTGCAGCAACCGAGCAACACATGCTGGCAATTGTCGACAATTTCGCCGGTGCCGGGATGCTGATAAGAAGACGCCCGCCCGCCAAGATAAGGACGGCGCTCAAAAAGCGAAACGCGAAAACCGGCTTCAGCCAGGGCGCATCCAGCGGCGAGCCCGGCCAATCCGCCTCCGGCGATAGCGACTGTAGGAGGAGTTGTGTCTATGGATAGGTCGGATTAGGATCGCTCGACGTAGAAACGTTCGTGGGCGGCATCACACCAGTCGCTTCAGAATTCCTTTTCCGAGGACAGTGAGCTTTTCGGGGACAGTTAATCGGACGCGCTCACTGAAAACGTCATACTGGTTCGAAGCAATCTTTTCGAGCAGCCGGCGATAGATGGTAATCAGAACCCACAGGCGCGGGCTGACTATCTTCATTCACCAGCGGGATCAGCTCTTCTCCTGCGCTGTAGCACTCGCGAGCGCGGTCGGCCTCCATCGCCAGCAGCGGACGGATGCGGGCAACATCAATCTGTGGCGCGGCCAGATCGGCAGGCCGAGAGCCCGCACTGCGCCAGGTCCTCTTGCGGAAGATAAACCCGGCCCATGGCCACGTCTTCTTTGACGTCGCGAATGATATTCGTAAGCTGAAATGCCAGACCGCAGCGTTCGGCCAGCGGCTCCGCGGCAGGATCGCTATACCCAAAGATCTTGATGCACACTAATCCAACGACCGATGCCACACCGTAGCAATACTGGCGCAGCTCTTCAAAAGTCTGGTAACGCGCGCTCAGCGGCGCACCGGCGGAGGGCTCTGGTTGGCCGTAATCGAGATCCGCGGCCGTGCCAAAGGCGAGCTGGTCGAGAAGCCCCAATGGAATCTGGTAAGTGCGCTGCGCATCGGTCAGCGCCAGCAGCACCGGATCATCCGTTGGCTGTGCCGCCAAAGCGCGGTGGACTTTATTCAGCCATTCCGCCAGCTTGTTGTGACGATCATCGGGGCTGAGCGTGTTGTCGTCAACGATGTCGTCGCACCGCCGCATGTAGGCGTACACTGCGCTCAACGCATTGCGTTTCCGCCGTGGAAGCACCGCAAACCCGTAGTAGAAATTTTTGGCCGCGGAGCGGGCGATGCTCCGGCAAACGGAGTACGCCATATCGAGCTGCGAAGCGGTAGGCGCAAACTGCACGGGCGCATTTCCCACGGCGCTGCTCATCGTTCCTTCTCCGCGCCTTCTCCAGCGGCTTCTCCAGCAGTTTCCCCAGCGCGGCGCGAGCGACCAGGGCCAGCTTCCGGGCTTTCGAAATTGCGGGACGCCTGCCCAGCACCGCGAAGCCTTGGCGTTCGATGGCGTTCAGAATTTCCTGCCCGCCGCGGCTGAAGAGTTCGATGTCGGTGGCCAGTGCGCGATCGACTTTCCCGATCAGCGGCTCGCCTTGCGCAAACCATTCCCGCGCGCGTTCGACTTCAAACTTCATCATCTCGCAGAACGCGGAAGTGTTTTCGCCGTTGCGGATTACTGCTTCGCTCACGCCGAAGCGGCGCAGGTCTTCGAGGGGAAGATAAATTCGTCCTTTGGCAAAATCCGCGCTCACGTCTTGCCAGAAGTTCGCGAGCTGCAGCGCGGTGCAGGTGTAATCGGAAAACTGTTGGCGCTCGGCATCGCGGTATCCGCAGACATAAAGCACAAGGTGGCCCACCGGATTCGCCGAATACCGGCAATAGCCCAGCAGATCGTTGAACGTTTCGTAGCGGCCGATACTTTGATCCTGCCGGAAAGCGGTCAGCAAATCCGCGAATTCATGTTTCGGAATTTCAAACTCGCGCACGGTTTCGGCGAGCGCGACAAATACGGGATGCCGGGGGCGGCATGATGCCGTCGTAGCACGCGTTTAACTCGTTCTCCCACTGCTCGAGCAACTGCAGAGATGCGGCGCTGTCGCCGACCTCGTCTCCCAGATCGTCCGAGATGCGGCAATACGCGTAGACGTTGAAGAAGTGCTGGCGCAGGTGCTCCGGAAGAAACCAGGACGCAACCGAAAAATTCTCGTAATGCGAGCGCGCCAGGCGGCGGCAATATTCGCGCGCTTCGGCTTCCGAAGGAGCATGGTCGGGGATGGCGTACTCCGGCGGCAGCGCACTCCAAGCGGAGGAGAGCGGCGCAGTCGGGGGATGGCTGGCAGCAGTCATTAATAAATGGCCAATAAATCAAATTGTCATCCTGAGCGAAGCGAAGGACCTGCTTTCTTTAGCACCGCGAAAGCAACAGGTCCTTCGCTGCGCTCAGGATGACAACTCAAATGTATGTCCCGAATCTACGGATGCGACGCTAGTGACCTGGGATAATCGCAGTCTTGATATCCCCGTTGCGGTTCAGCATGTGGCGCAGCACATCGTGCAAACGGGAAAGCGGCGCTTCGCCGGTAATGTAGTCGGTGCCGCAAACTTTCTTCTCGGCAATCAAACCGAAGGCCCGGCGCACCGTCTCCGGCGTGTGATGGAAAGTCGCCTTCAAAGTGATTTCCGAGTAGTGCAAGCGGTTGGTGTCCAACTGCACCTTGGTTCCGGAAGCGCACCCGCCGAAGAAATTCACCGTGCCGCCCTTGCGCACCATCTGCACGGCCCACTCCCAGGCTTCCGGGCGGCCTACCGCTTCGATCGCCACATCGGCGCCGCGCCTCTCCGGACTCAACTCGCGCACCGCCTCCACCGGATCTTTCACCTTGGTAATCTGCACCACCTCGTGCGCACCCTTCTTGCGCGCCAGTGTGACCTGCGAGTCGCGCTTGACGACCGCAATCACATTGCAGCCGATGGCTTTGGCCACCTGCACAAACATCAGGCCAATCGGTCCGCCGCCAATCACCGCCACGGTGTCGCCGATCTCGACTCCGGTTTCATGCAGGCCGCGCAGCACGCAGGCCAGCGGCTCGGTCATCGCCGCATCCTCGAAGGTGACATTCGAAGGCACGACGAGCATATTGGTTTCCACAATGCGCCGCGGAATCCGGATGTACTCCGCGTAGGCGCCATTGTTGAACAGCAGATCTTCGCAGAGGTTCAACTGGTGCTTGGAGCAATAGAAGCACATGCCGCAGGGAGCCGAGTTGAGCGCGACCACGCGCATCCCCTTCTTGAAGCCGCGCACGCCCTCGCCGACTTCCTCGACCGTGCCGGCCAGTTCATGCCCGAACAACGCCGGCGGCACAATCATGCGGGCGTGATAGCCGCGCTGATACACCTTCAAATCCGTGCCGCAGGTGAGCGCCACGTGGACCTTGACCAGAACTTCGCCCTCACCCACGCGCGGGATCGGCACCCTTTCAATCTTGATATCTTCTTTGCCGTAAAGGACGGCTGCCGTCATCTTGCCAGTCACAATTGATGTCCTTCCCCAGAACCGCTGGCCTGCCCGGCTGGATGACGATCTTCATCGAGTCCGGTCGAGGATGGGCAGCCAGATTCAGCGCTTCCACGCCGCTTTCGAGCGGGAAACGGTGGCTGATAAGCCGTTCCAGATCCATTTCACGGTTCATGACGAAGCGCACTGACTCCTCCTGCAATTCAAAAGATGCGCTGTAGGATCCCAGCAAAGCCTTTTCGTCCACGCACACCGCCGCCGGATCAATCGTGGCCTCGCCCCGCACCGTCTGCGCAAACAGCAACACACGACCTCCCGGACGGGTGGCATCCATGGCAGGCCGAATCAGGCCGTTCCCGCCGACTGCCAAAATCACGGCGTCAGCCCCGCGCCCTTCCGTCATTCCGCGCACCGTTTGTCCGGCGTCAGCCTTGGAAGCGTCAATTGTCAGTTTCAGGCCGAAGCTATCTAGCTATTGTAAGCCTCGCCGGATACAAATCGGAAGTAATCACCCGAGCCCCCGCCCGCTTCGCCAAGTTCGCCAGGATCAGGCCAATCGGACCCTGCCCAATCACCAGCACCGTCTCCCCCGCTTCCAGACGAAGGGTCTCAATACCTTTGATGCAGGTATTCACCGGCTCGACAAAACATGCCTGCTCAAAACTGACGCCGTCCGGGATGCGCACCGTTCCCTTCTCCACAATCCAGTCCATCACCCGGACGTATTCCGCAAATCCTCCACCCGACGGCTCGAACCCAGCCGTGCATCCGACCTTCTTGTAAGTGGCGCACTGGGCGAAGGTCTTGTGGCGGCAGTAATAACATTCTCCGCAGGGGATGTGATGAAACACGACTACGCGTTCGCCGACGCTGAACTTGCGAACGCCTTCTCCCACTTTCGCGACGACCCCTGAAGTTTCGTGACCAAAAATACGAGGCGCGGAGTGGGAGCCAGTAGCGATCTTCTTAAGATCGGTCCCGCAGATTCCGCAAGTGTGGACGCGAACCAGAATCTCCCCGGGCCCGATTTCAGGCACAGGCACTTCTTCCAGGCGCACATCGTTCACGCCACGATACACCGCGGCCCTCATCGTGGAAGGAATCTCGTGCCTTTCGTTCTCAACGGCCAACGTCGATGTCCGAGCAATTGCCATAGCAGACCTTATTCCTGTCCCTCAGCGTAGGTCTCTGACCGCTTGACCCTGTACGAAATGGGTGCCCCAGGTCTCGATTTTGAGACCTGGGATTCAAACCTGAACGCTCGAAATTACGCGGTCGGAGATCTAGTGTCGCGACAACGTGCCTGTTGCCACTGTCGATCCAAGCTCGTTCGTGGCCAAACCGAGATGCTCACGGTCGAGATAACTCGCAAGCGCTGCACAAAGAGCCTGGCTTGCCTTGGAACTATTCCGCGCCAAGGCAATGGTAGTCCCCCACAGCCAAGGGCGCAGCGCCACATGACACGCAAACCTGGCGGAGTGAAAGCTCCCGTCCTTCGCCACAAAGCGATCCAGCGCCGGCAGGTTGAAATCGGCGGCGTCAGAGATGGCTTTCAGAACTCCGAACTCGACTCCCCGCGCCTGCGCTCCTTGCGCCACGGCTGCAGCTTCCATGTCCACCGCAATCGCTCCATACGCTTTGCCGAATCGAATCTTCTGCGCCTTATCGGCAACGGTCGCGGAACTCACCAGAATTCCCTCGCCCGAGCCGACTTCTGTTCGGGCGCCGTCGGCAGAGTTGATCACCGTGCGCGGCTCAAGAACATGCCCGACCTGCAAAGCACCATCCAGCGCTCCGGCAAAACCGGCTGATACCACTCGCACGGGATGCACTTCCCGAATCACCGCTTCGGTCGCGCGGCGCGCCGCTTCGGCTCCAATCCCGCCGCACACCAGAGCTGCTTCGCCATTTTCAAAAAGACGATATCGTCGTCCGCCGTGTTCCATCATCCTGACCTTCCACCTTCGAATCAGCGGGCGCACCTCGCGTTCCATCGCGGCGATAATGGCAATTGGCTTTGCTGACATCCCAACAACCCCTGTCATGCTGAGCGAGGACTGAGCTTCGCAACGCGAAGCTCAACCGCAGTCGAAGCACCCCTACTCACTCCACGCGGCAAACCGATCTGGATGTCAGCAGAATCATCGCAGTCCTAGACATAGCCGTTCGCCCGGAACCACTCTACCGACCGCCGCAGCGCCCCATCGACCGGAACCGACCGCCAGCCCAGTTCGCGTTCTGCTTTCGCTGAACTCACAAACATCATCTTGCGTCCCATGCGCACGGTGTCAATCGTCGCGCGCGGCTCGCGGCCCAGAACCCGGCCGGTCACCATCTCGTCCACAACTCCAGCCGCCAGCGCAAAAATGTAAGGCAGCTTCACGGTCGGCGACGGCAAGCCCGTGATCGCGGCCAGCCGGTCCAGAATCTGCTTCAGCGTAAGATTCTCTCCACCCAGGATGTAGCGCTCGCCCGATCTTCCCTTCTCCAGCGCCTGAATATGACCGCGGGCGCATTCGGTCGCATCCACCAGATTCAAACCGGTTTCCACGTACGCCGGAAATTTTCGCTTCAGAAAATCCAGTACGATTCTCCCGGTCGGAGTCGGCTTGATATCGCGCTCGCCGATCGGCGTCGTGGGATTCACAATCACCACATCGACTCCCGATCGCGCGGCCTCGACTGCCACTTGCTCCGCCATGAACTTCGAACGCTTGTAGTGCCCGATCATATCCGCCAGCGACACCGGACTCTGCTTCGTCCGCCACCGTGCTCGTGATGTGTGGGGACGGGCGCCCTCGCCCGTCCAAGCCGAGCGCAGCTCGGCAGCTGCGTCGTTCGAGATAAAGCCCATGGTCGCGACACTCGACGTGTACACCACGCGCCGCACGCCTTGTTTCCGCGCCGCTTCGAGCAAGGAGCGCGTGCCCTCGACATTCGAGCGATACATCTCGACGGGATCGCGCCCGCGCACCCACAGCCGATAATCCGCCGCAACGTGAAATACGACGTCGCAGCCGGAAAGCGCCTTCTCAATCGAAGCCGCGTCGCGCAGGTCGCCCACAACTCGATCGGCATTCAGGCCGTCAAGGTTGCGCAGATCGCTGGTCGGCCGCACCAGCAGCCGCAACTCGGCTCCCTGTTCCGCCAGAACGCGCGCAACATGACTGCCCAGAAATCCCGTGGCGCCGGTAACAAAAGCTTTCAAAACCAGTTCTCAGTTCTCAGTTCTCAGTTCTCAGTGAGAACCCCAGAAAAACCAAATCACGCTGACTTTTCTGAGAACTGACGAACTGGGAACTGAGAACTAGCTCGCGCCCTTCTCCGCCATCACCTTCGAATAAGTCGTGAGCGCGATCAGCGGAAAATATTCGCGGTACAGGTGATATATCAGATAGAACACGCGCGGGAAACCGGTTCCGGTGAAGAAAGGCTCGTCCCACGAGCCGTCTTTTTTTTGCGTGCGCAGCAGATAAACCATGCCGCGGGCCACGCATTCGCTGCGCGTGTCGCCTACGGCCAGCAGCCCCATGATTGCCCATGCGGTCTGCGAAGCTGTGCTTTCGCCCTGCCCGCGAAGGTTGGGATCGTCATAGGATCCCACCGTCTCCCCCCAGCCGCCATCGGCATTCTGCACCGATCGCAGCCACTCCGCCGCCTGCTGGATCATGGGATCGTTACGATCCACGGCCATCGCTTCCAGACCGCGCAACACCTGCATCGTGCCGTAGATGTAGTTCACGCCCCAGCGTCCGAACCAGCTTCCATCCGGCTCCTGCTGTTTACGAATAAACTTGATCGCCCGCTTCACCGCCGGATGGTTCTGGTCGTATCCATAGGTCGCAAGACACTCCAGAATCCGGCCCGTAATGTCGACGGTTGCGGGATCAAGCATGGC
Source organism: uncultured Acidobacteriaceae bacterium (assembly GCA_963725245.1). Classification (GTDB taxonomy): domain Bacteria; phylum Acidobacteriota; class Terriglobia; order Terriglobales; family Acidobacteriaceae; genus Acidiflorens. The sequence goes on from CAVRYC010000007.1 coordinate 37,924, forward strand.
GTTGTGATCGGCAAAGGGCACATACTGAAACACCATGCGGTCGTTGTCTTTGTCGAACGAGGCCCAGCCTCCATCCTTGCACTGCATCGACAAAATCCAGTCAATCGCCCGTTGCACAGACTCGCTCTGATAGCGCCCATTCGGATGCTCGACCCGGCTTAGCGCCAGGCACACCATGGCCGTGTCGTCCACATCGGGATAAAACTCGTTGTTGAACTCGAAGTACCAGCCGCCCGGCTCGCCTTTCGGATTCTTGATCTTCCAGTCTCCGGGCTTGCGCACCTGCTTCTGCAGGATCCAGTCGGCGCATTTCACCAGGCGCGGATCCGTCGCCGGAACCCCCGCCTCGCCCAAGGCAAACAGCGCGTATGCCGTATCCCACACCGGAGACTTGCAGGGCTGCATGCGGAAAGTATCGCCCTCTTCGATGCCCAGCTTTTCAAACTCATCAAGGGCTCGAATGACCTGCGGATCGTCGACGGAATATCCCAGGCAGCGCAGCGCAATGGTCGAATTCAATAGTCCGGGATAAATCGCTCCCAGCCCATCGCTCATCTCGAAGCGATCCAGCATCCATTTCTCCGCCTTCTTCAGAGCCAGCGAACGCAGCGGGCGGATGTGCACACGCTCCGCCCAGTGGGTAATCCGATCCAGCACCAAAAAGAAGTTGCGCCAGGAAATCCGCTTCTTGGCCCAGTGCAAATGCATGCGCGACTTGTCGCGTCCGCCCGACGAAGAGCTCTTCCACTCCCATTTCGTCGGGAATTTTCTTGAACGGCTTCTTCGCGTAGCAGATCGAAAGCGGCACCAGGATGGCGCGCGACCACGAAGAAATCTCGTAGATATTGAACCAGAACCAGTTGGGAAAGAGCACGATCTCCGGCGGAACCGCCGGCACCGCATCGTAATCGTACTGCCCAAAGAAACAGAGATAGATCTTGGTGAATGTATTGACTTCGGTCACGCCGCCCATTTCGAGAATCTTCTTGCGGGCGCGCGCCAGCGCCGGATGATCCGCCGTGAATCCAGCCAGCTTCAGCCCAAAGTAGGCTTTCACCGAAGCGCCGATGTGGGATGGACCGCCGGGGTAGATGCTCCAACCGCCATCTTCATTCTGCTGGTTCAGGATGTAGCGAGCCGCCTTGTCGATGCGTTCCTGGTTGCCCGTGCCGAGCAGAGCATGCAGCAGGATGTAATCGGATTCGAGGGTGGTATCGGCTTCCAGCTCTCCGCACCAGTAACCCTCTTCGTGCTGCTGCGAAAAAAGATAGTTGCGCGCCGCATCGACGGCGACCGCGACCCGGCTCCCCAGGTCGTCAATCTTTCCAAATCGCATCTGCGGCACAGAGGCCGAACTGAAAGGGGAGGATTCTTCCATCTACGACTCCACGCGCCACGGCCGGCGCCGCGGCAATCGTTTCCACGATCTCCGGCGGCAATCCAAAACGCACATTTTCCGGCATGATTTCCAGTTCCTGCACGTCGCCAAAGCCCTGTCCCGCCAGGTACTCGACCACTTCCTGCACCAGATGTTCAGGAGCCGATGCTCCCGCGGTCAGGGCCACCGTCTTCACCCCATGCAACCACTGCGGCCGAATATTGCGGCAGTCGTCAATTAGATGCGCCGCCGTGCCCAAACTGCGCGCCACTTCCACCAACCGCTTGGAATTTGAACTATTGTCGGAGCCAACCACCAGCAGCAAATCGGCATCGGAGGCCACGTGCTTCACGGCCACCTGCCGGTTTTCCGTGGCATAGCAGATGTCCTGCGCCGCCGGACCCTTAATGTTCGGGAACCGCTTGCGCAGCGCGGCGATAATGTCGCGCGTCTCATCCAGGCTAAGCGTCGTCTGCGTCAGGTAGGCCACGCGGTTGGGGTCGGGCAACGTCACCGACGCCACTTCCGCAGGCGACCCCACCACCTGAGTCACCGCGGGCGCCTCGCCGAGCGTGCCAATCACTTCGTCATGATCGCGATGCCCGATCAGGATCAGCGAATAGCCTTCCTTGGCGAACTTCACCGCCTCCACGTGCACCTTGGTGACCAGCGGACAGGTCGCATCAATCACGCGCAGCTTGCGCAGTTTGCTCGCCTCGCGCACTTCCGGAGAAACCCCGTGGGCGCTGTAGATGACGCGTTCGCCCTCCGGCACTTCGTCCACGCTATCGACAAAAATTGCGCCCTTCTGCTGCAGTTCCTCCACCACGAAGCGGTTGTGGACGATTTCCTTGCGCACATAAATCGGCCGCCCAAACGCCTCCAGCGCAATCCGGACAATGTCGATAGCCCGCACCACCCCAGCGCAGAATCCGCGCGGCTTCAACAGCAGCAAGGTCTTAGTGTGCAAATTCCTGGTCTCAGACAAATCGCATCCCCCACCCCCCTAGGGTACACTTTCTGATTAGAAAAGATGCTTCAAGGGTATCGAAAGATGCACCCCAAGGTCAATGTAAGCCTTTGAGGCTGTGAGGATTAGCAGCGGGCGGGGAAAAAGGGCGGGTGAACGGGGCGGATGCCCGAAAGCACTCCCCGGAGCGAATTGGGATCGAATAGCCCATCGCTTCAGCGCTGCGCAAGAACATCGAAATGCCTGAGACGGCCACTTTGCGCGGGGGCACCAGCCGCTACTCGAACCCCCCATCCTTCAGTTCTTGAGGTCAGCGGCGCAAAAGCGTCCGAGCTTGTACAACTTCCCCTTCCAAGCTCCCGGTTTGCGGTTTCCCTGCGCGTCCTGAAGCGCAACCAAGCGCACGACCGGATTCTTCCCGCGAGCAATAACGATGTCCTCGCCCCGGCAAGCCCTCTCAATCAGTCGCGAAAGGTCGGCTTTGGCTTTGCGTATGGTAACTGTTTCCATCATCTTATTTTACTGGCTTTCACTTCCGAAACACATGGGATAATCAGGCAATGAAACCGGATTCGTTTCGCATAAATCTATGGCCACCTTGAATTTCCTCAACGGGCTGGCCCTGACGTTACCGAAGGGGAGAAAATGAAAACGCAGCTGGCTTTATTGATACTTTCCTCTGCATACCTTCTTGCAGAAGCAAAGCCGACGAAGGTGAATCTCACTTCGTCTACACTGCCAACAGCAGCCATTGTCAAACAATTGGCAGATAAATGTCCCAACGTCGGCATAACCAGAAATGAGCAGGCGGACTACTCTCTTGAAGTAGGCGGAGGTGACAGAACGAATCCACACGGGAACAGGTTATTTGAATTCACCCTGTTCGATAGCAAAGGTGATGTCGTATTTACCACGCGAACGCGCCAACTGCATAACGCTATAAAAGATATTTGTAGTTACATCAATAAGTAAATTATGGCTCTAGCCGGAGCGACGCAAGAAGCCTTGCATCTGTTGCCGCGCGGTCCCCTCGACTTCCTGCCTCACCGGCGCAATTTCTGATTCCAAGCCAAGCGCGAAAATTCTCGACAGTCGTTCGATCATGTGAAGCATCAAGAGCATGCTCGTTATGCGTTCTTTCTCGGCCCATTTCTTCCATTCCTCGGGCTCCGCCTGGATTTTCCAATCTTTGCTCTCCCTGTCGAATTGTTGGACAACCGGAAATGGGTGACCGTGCGCGATGGCTGACACACGGATATAGTATCTGCCGCGGAAGTTTTCTGGCAGTTCCGCCTCAGCGAACGCGTCTGCAGTTTTGAGAAGGTGCCAATTCCCCGTAGGTTTGAAGTAGGCCTGAAGCGCATCACACTCAGGCGTGGTGTCGTCTGTGAATTTCTTCACCCCCGGAGAATGGAACCGCGAGTCAGCAGGAATCGATCGCGCCATTTGAAATGTTGTCCACTTCCCGTGGTTCTTGAAGTCGTCAAGCTTCTCTTGGTGTTTTGCCAGGATGACCGCACTTACCACGGCTTCGAGCAAAGTGCGAACCAACGACACCGCGGCAATCCCATTCTCCGCAGCTACCACCTGAATAACCCCGGTGTAAGCCTCAATGGCAACAGCACACTGAGCCTGCACGGCTCGAAAGTGCGCGCCGTTTCGCTCTACAGCAAGCATCTTCTTCGCCAGCAGCAATACTCTTTCGCTTTCGTTTGACGCGAGAGTCAGCCCGACCAATTTCCTCAACCAGTCCTTCCATCTTCTAATCAAAGTTTGAACAGCCACTGGCAACGATCCCATCATTAGCGGCTCTTTCAACCAATCACCCATTCGCCCGAATCATCTGCTCCGCATGTTTCCGCGAAGTCTCGGTAAGCTTCGCCCCCGACAACATGCGCGCCACTTCCTCAGTACGCTCTTCGCCAGTAATCTGCCGAACGGTGGTCTTCGCGCGGCCCCCGGCTTCGCGCTTCTCGATCAAGTAATGATGATCGGCAAAGGTTGCGATCTGCGGCAAGTGAGTAACGCAGAGCACCTGATTGCCTTTGGAGAGCGCCTTCAATTTCTTTCCCACAGCCTCGGCAGCGCGCCCTCCGATGCCGGTATCGATCTCGTCGAAAACTAATGTGCGTTGCGCCGCCGCCGACTTCTTCTTCGGATCGCCCGCCGGATTCGTCCCCGCTTCAACGCTCGCCTTCAACGCCAGCATGACGCGCGAAAGTTCGCCGCCCGAGGCAATCTGCTCCAGCGGGCGCATGGTCTCGCCCACATTGGTCGTAATGCGATAGACGACCTGGTTGATGCCCGAAGAAGTCCAATGTTCTTCGCCTTCGTTTTCTTCAACCGCAATGCGAAAGCTGGCGCGCATGGCAAGGTCGTTGATCTCCGCCTCGACCAGCTTCTCCAGTTTCCGTCCCGCCTCTGAGCCGCTTGCGTGAGACGCTGCGAGCGGCTTTGCGATACTCGCCGGCAGCCACGGCGAGCATCGCCCGCAGTTCAAGTAGTACCTGATCTTTATTCTCCATCTCCAAGAGCTTGCGCCGTATGTCGTCGCCAAAAGCAATGGTTTCCGCGAGCGTAGGCCCGTACTTGCGCTTCAGACGATCCAGCAGCGCCAGCCGCTCTTCGATTTCCGCGAGACGCTCGGGCGAAGCCTGGATTCCTCCGGCATAATCGCGCAACGTCGCTCCCACATCTTCGACGCTGATGCGCGCCGACTCCAACTCCGCGAGCGCTTCCTGAAACTTCGGCTCATAACGAGCCAGTTCCTCCAGGTGCTTCTGCGCGGCACGCAGGCTCGACGAAGTGGAGGCGTTGCCCTCATACAGCAGGTCGAAGGCATTGATGGCCGCGCCGTAAATTTTCTCGGCATTGGCTAAAACGCGCTTCTCGGCTTCCAGTTGCTCGTCTTCTTGCGGACCCGTGCACATCGCCCGCCCGCAGCCGCGCCTCTTCGATTTCACGGCACTGGAAATTCCACAGGTCCAGAAGCCGCATACGATCCTGCTCGTCCTGTTCGAGCTCCGCGATGCGCCCGCGAATCTGCTTCCAGTGCGCGAACGCGCCGGATACTTCCTTCAACTCGACTCCGGCGTAAGCATCGAGCAGATCCTGCCGCGCCGCGGCATCGAAGTTTACGATGGATTCATTCTGCGCGTGGATCACCGCCAGGTGCGGCGCAATCTGTTTCAGCACCGCCACGGTCGCGGGCTGATTATTGATGAAGACGCGCCCCTTGCCGCCGGGAGCAATCTCGCGCCGCAGAATCAGCGAGCCATTCTCCGCGTCCAGACCGTTCGTCTCCAGTATCCCTGCGATGGAACGCGCCGCCGCTCCCTCGCTCTCAAACACCGCCGCGACCACGGCCCGCTCCGCGCCCGTTCGAATCACGTCCGAGGACGCTTTTTCCCCCAGCAGCAATCCCAGCGCGTCAATCAGAATCGACTTCCCCGCCCCGGTCTCGCCGGTCAGAAGATTCAGCCCGGCCGCGAATTCGATCGCGACATTGTCGATCACCGCATAATTTTCGAGTCGAAGTTCGGCCAGCACAAGGGTCCTTCGATCTTTAGTTACCGAAGTTCATACCGATCTCTGAATGCACAACAATCTCTAATTCGCCAATCTCAATTCAGCGCTTTAATTCGGCAATCTTTAATCTACGCGATCAATAATTTACGCGCAGTATAGCACAGACCGCCTCCGCCGGGGTGCGCGAAACAGGCCGCCCCGTGCCCGAAATGGGCTAGTACAAGTCATTCGCCGACATGCACTTCTGATTTTGCTTCGAGAGCGAGCGCTCGGTGAAGATTCATTCATGCGATCATTCTCCCCCGTCTTAATCGCAGGCCTGCTCCTTTGGCTGGTGCCTGCGTTCGCCTCGGCACAGCAACTTCAATGCAACCCTTGCAGTTATGCCTTCGGTAATGTTGCGATTGGCAGTTCCAGTACCTATTCCATCGCACTCACGAACACCGGAAGCACAACCCTGAGCATCACGTACAAATCGAGAGGTGGGAGCAGCGTGTTCTGGTACGGCACTTTCACCCTGCCAATCGTGATCCAGCCCGGGGCGAGCGTCGAGTTGCCCGTCATCTTCAAGCCGACTGCCAGTGGATCCACCACCGGGGTCATGACGCTCCAGAGTACGGCTAAGGATTCTCCACTCTCAATTGATCTCACGGGGACCGGCGTGTCCAAAAACAGCGCGGTACCGGTACTGGGAGTGACGCCTGCAACGCTGAATTTCGGTAACGTCACCGTGGGGTCGAGTGCCAGCCTGCAGGCTACGCTCACCGCCTCGAACGCTGCCGTAACCATCTCGTCGGATGGATCGTCGAGCTCCGAGTTACCCTGCTCGGGCTGAATCTGCCCGTAACCATTCCAGCTGGACAGAGCGTCCCCGTCACCATTCAATTCACGCCGAACGCCTCCGGCGCCGCCTCCGGCCAAGCCGGGTTCACCAGCAATGCAACAGGCTCGCCCACCGTCGAGCAGTTGACCGGTACAGGCGTAGCTCAGAGTAGTTCCCATTATGTCTCTCTTTCCTGGAATGCGGCGGGCGGGAACCCGGTGGGATACAACGTGTTCCGCGGCACATCTCCGGAGGCCCTTACGCGATGATCAATACCGCCTTGGAGGCCTCGACCAACTATACGGACAACACGGTTGTGGCCGGAACGACCTACTATTACGTCGCAAGTGCGGTAAATGCCCAAGGCGAGGAAAGCGCTTATTCAAATGTAGTGAAGGCAGTGATTCCGAACTGATAGCCGTCGAAGCCCAACCCAGACGCAAGCAACCCCACCACGGGCCTTGACCATCGTTCATTGACCCACCACCGCATTGACCGATGCGGTACCCTGGCGAGACGCGCCGCCACCCTGGTCTATAATCTTGAACAGGGGTTCTCCCGAAAACCGATGCATTTTTCTTCGCTCCTCCTGTTGTTTGTCGGCGGCGAAATCGTTGATCTCGTCCTTCAGACCGGTCCGGTCGCCAAGACCGTCCTTGTCCTGCTCCTCGTGTTCAGCGTGCTCTCCTGGGCCGTGATTCTTTCCAAGTGGCGGCTGATCCGCCGCGCGCGCCGGCAGAGCGGACGCTTCGTCCGCGTCTTCCGCAAGGCGCAGCGCATGCAGGACGTTGCCTCGGTTGCCGACCAGTTTCGTCCCAGCCCGCTGGTGGGAGTATTTGAAGGCGCAGTCGCGGAGTTCAAACGCCAGATGGGAATGACGGGCGGCATCCACAACCTCGTGGCCATTCAGCGCGCCATGCAGATCGCGTCTTCAGAGGAGGTCACCCGCCTCGAACGCAATGTCCCGTGGCTGGCGATCACGGGCGCCGTTACGCCGTTCATTGGACTGTTCGGAACCGTCTGGGGAATCATCGACGCATTCCACGGGCTGGGCACCGCTGGTGCGGCGACTTTGCGCGCGGTCGCTCCTGGAATTTCCGAAGCTCTGGTTACCACCGCCGCCGGCTTGGCTGCCGCCATCCCAGCGGTGATCGCCTACAATCTCATCATTGGCTCCATTCGTGAAATGGCCTCGCGCAACGACGACTTCGCGCTGGAGATGCTGAATCTGGTGGAGCGACAGACCGACGAGCGCCAACAGGCCCCACAGGCCACCGAGGTGCGGCGCTAATGGCCTTCACCTCCGCCAACGGACGCACGCAGACCGCGCTCGCCGACATCAACATCACGCCCCTGGTGGATGTCGTCCTCGTGCTGCTCATCATTTTCATGGTGACCGCGCCGATACTGCAGTCCGGAATCGAAGTCAACGTGCCCCACACCCGCACCGTCAAGGAGATCACCGAAGAACGGCTGGTCATCAGCATCGACAAATCGCAGAAAGTTTTTCTCGGCAACGATCCCATCAACATCAACCAGATCGGAGCGCGCCTGAAGCAGAGGATTCGCGACCCGCAACACCAGTCGATCTTTTTGCGCTCCGACGAAGATGTCCCGTTTGGCGCCTTCGCCACCGTGATGGACGCCATCAAGCAGGCGGGCATCAGCAACGTCAGCATCGTTACGCAGCCGATGGATACCCATGCCGGCCATCACTGATCTTCACATGACGATCTTCACATGACTGATCTTCGCATGGACGACTTCGACATTTATTCCGAACCCGCGCAACTGCGCCGGCCCCTGGCCTGGTCGCTCGGACTGCATCTGGCATTCGCGGCCTTCGTCACGCTCTACGCAATGTTTATTCACGGCTTTCGTGGTGAAGGCTGGGGCAGCGGCGGCGGCGGAGATGCCATGGGAGCAACCCTCGTGAGCTCGGTTCCCTTGCCCGCCAATCCCACCGAGACAACAAATGTCCTGGCAACCGAATCCAAGGGTCTTTCGAAGTCGCAGCCCATGGTTCAGGAAAAGGAACCGGAAGCGATTCCGATTCCCGACAAGAACACGAAGGTCAAACCCAAGCCGGTGACCAGCGCCACCCAAAGGAAGGCGGAACCGGAACCACCCGCGTCGAATCAAATTCCGTATGGCGAAGGTGGCCCGGTCAGCGGCCCCTACACCATGAGCGCGGGAGGCGCCAAGGGAGGATTTGGATTTACCGGAAGTGGCGGCGATTTCGGCAGCCGATATTCCTGGTACGTACAAGCCGTGCAGCGGAAAGTCACCGAAAACTGGTTGAAGTATGAAGTGGACCCGCGCATCGCGGAGGCGAAACGCGTTTATCTGACATTTGATATCGCACGCGACGGTCACCCGTTGAATGTCCAAATCGAGCAGTCGAGCGGTGTGCCGTCGCTGGATCAGTCGGCGGTCCGGGCGCTTCAACGCATCGATAGCTTCGGCCCGCTGCCGCCGGATTACTCGGGAAGCAAAGTGTCGGTAGAATTCTGGTTCGACTACAAGCGGTAGGTCAGTCTTTAGTCTGTCAGTCGTTGGTCGCCAGTCGCTAGTCGTTCGGAGGGTTTGCAATCGATCCGCAGTGCGAATACGGTTCGTATCAGGGCACGCCTTCAGGCGTGCCGCAGAGCCTGAGTTATGAAAGCGCCTTCAGGCGCTGAGGCCAGAGATTGGAGTCTTGCTACGGCTTGCCAACGACCAACGACAGACGACCAACGACTCAACAGAAGCATAACAGGAGCACAAAATTGAGTAACGCGGCTCGACCAATTCGTCGTCACGCTGTAATCGCATTTGTCTCGCTGCTTCTGTTGGCAGCCACCAGCTCCGCGCAAGACTGGATTCGCACCGGCACCGGCCTCGGCGTCGAGCGCGTGCGCCTCGCCGCATCCGACTTCAAGCCCTCGACCTCCGACGCCAACAACGCCAACCTGCTGAAGACCTTCAACGACGTGCTCTGGAACGACCTCGACAACGCCGGAATCTTCGATCTTGTCTCCAAGAGTTTTTATCCGCTCCAGGAGCCGGGCCAACCCTCCGAAGTCAACTTCACGGCGTGGAATTCCCCGCCGCCCAACACCTCCATGCTCGCGTTCGGCAACCTGGGCGCAGCCGCCGGCAAAGTTACGGTACAGGGTTGGCTCTACGACGTAAAGAATGAGAAGTCGCCGCAAGTGCTCGGCAAGCAGTACACCGACAATGCGACAACCGACGCCGTGCGCGTCATCGCACACCGTTTCGCCGATGAAATCATATTCCGCCTGGGCGGAGGCGTCCCGGGAATCGCCGAAACCAAGATCTATTTCGTCAGCGAGCGCACCGGCCACAAAGAAGTCTGGATGATGGACTACGACGGCGCCAACCAGCAGCAGATCACGCACCTCGGAAGCATTTCCCTGTCGCCGCGCATCTCGCCCGATGGTTCGCGGCTGGCCTTCAGCTCGATCAACAAAGGCGGTTGGGAAATCATGATGTACTCATTCGATCTCAACCGCATGGTCGCCTTCCCGCGTTTCGGAGGCATGAATCTTTCGCCTTCGTGGTCGCCCGATGGCAAGATCGCATTCTCCTCCTCGCGCAACGGCTATCCCAATATTTTCGTCGTGGATGCCTCCGGAGGAAACTCGCGCCGCCTGACCAACGATAAAGGCCCGGACGTTTCGCCCACCTGGAACCGCAAGACCGGCGCCCAGATCGCTTTCGTCAGCGGACGCACCGGCCTGCCGCAGATCTATACCATGGAAGCCGACGGCACCAACCTGCAGCGCGTCACCGATCAAGGCTACGCGGTTTCTCCCAACTGGTCGCCGAATGGCCAGTTTCTGACCTTCTCCTGGATGCGCAAGTACGGGCCGGGAGAGCCGGGTTCCAACGACCTCTATCTGATGGACGTCGCCAGCAAGCAGTGGGTGCAACTCACCCACGACTCGGGGCGCAACGATTTCCCCTGCTGGTCTCCCGACGGGCGGCACATTGTGTTTCAGTCTCACCGCTCGGGCAGCGACCAGATCTGGACCATGCTGGCGGACGGCACCAACGTGAAGCAACTGACTTTTACGGGCGTCAACACGCAGCCCAACTGGAGTTGGAAGTAGATTGCTTGACATCCTGTGGTAGGTAAGGTTCATATCAGGGCACGCCTTCACAGGCTGCGGAAGAAGTGCTGCACCTGATTTTGTTGTTGCACTGGATTTTGCTGTTGCTCCTGGATTTTGCTGTCGCACTGGATTTTACTGTTGCACCGGATTTTGCTGTTGCACTGGATTTTGGGTGGCGCAGCGGTTCACCGCTGCGATAACTACAGTGTTGTGAATGCGGCTTTAGCCGCTGAGGGCGCGGTTCTTGCTCGGGAACAACCTTTCCGCAACCTCTTCAGGCGTGCCGCAGGAGCTACGCAATGAAGGCGCCTTAAGGCGCCGCGGTCAGAGATTTGGAGTTCACCACAGGCTGTTGACAAGGACGGTTTTGCGGCTGGCCCTGAGTGCGCCCTGTCGTCAAGCTGCAAATCGTGAATCTGCAAATTGCACGCCACCGTGCGGGCGCACAGAAAACTGGAGGAATCAGTGAAGCACGCAATAACAACGACAACAACGACAACGAGATGGGCTACCCTCGTATTTGCGCTTGTCACGATCGTTTTCCTGGGCGCATGCCACAAGAAAGTCGCCCCGCCGCCACCCCCGCCGCCGCCACCTACAGTAGCCGCTCCCACCGCCTCGCTGTCCGCGAACCCGAATAGTATCGACCCGGGCCAATCGACAACTTTGACCTGGCAGACTACGAACGCGACCGACGTCAGCATCGATGGCATCGGCCCCGTGGACACAAGCGGCTCGCGTCAGGTTACTCCGGCCGACTCAACCACCTACCATCTGGTCGCAAAAGGCGCCGGCGGAACCCAGGATGCCACCGCTCGCGTGACCGTAAACCGCGCACCCGCGCCGCCGCCGCCAGTTGCCAATGTCACAGAACAGGAACTCTTCGCGCAAAACGTGAAGGACATTTTCTTCGATTACGACAAGTACGATGTGCGCGCCTCCGAGCAAGGCTCCTTGCAGCGCGACGCGCAGTTCCTGCAACAGCATCCCAACATCCACTTCACCATCGAGGGACACTGCGACGAGCGCGGCTCCACCGAATATAACCTGGCTCTGGGCACCAATCGCGCGGACGCGGTAAAGAATGCGCTCATCCAGGCTGGAGTAGCCGGCGATCGTATCAAGACCTTCAGCTACGGCAAAGAGAAACCCTTCTGCACCGAGTCGAACGAAAGCTGCTGGCAGCAAAACCGCCGCGGACACTTCGTGTACGAAAGATAAACTGAGGAAGTGGAGGGACGGGCGTCTCGCCCGTCCTCGCTTCCTAGCACGCTGCGATGAAGCTCGAGGCTCGACTCAATGTTTGAGGGCGCGGCTTCAGCAGAGTGCTGAAAAACTCGATTTTGCTCTTGCTTTTGGGTGGCGCAGCGCTTCACCGCTGCGATAACCGGCTTGTTTTCAGCGACGGCTTTAGCCGCTGAGGGCGGCTGCGGCGTGCTCCACGAGTTTCGTATCAGGGCATCGCTTAAGCGATGCCGTGAGTTCTTTAAATTGAAATGCCCCTTTAGGGGCTGTGCGCCGAAAACCGCTGGACGCTCGGCGGGGTTCTAACATTTGATTAATGGAGTAACTATGAAATCCGATCGCATTCGGCTCGTTCTTGCGCTGTTCCTGGCGCTCTTCCTCACTATTTGGATCACCCCCGCCTACGGCGCCAGCAAGGAAATCATCGAACTGCAAACCCAGGTCACCCAGTTGCAGCAGCAGATGACCACGATGATGCGATCCTTTGACGAGCGCATGGGCGTCATGAAGAATCTGCTCGAGCACAACACCGACGCCGCCAACAAAGTGAGCGCCGCCATCGGCGAGTTGCAAACTTCCGTCAACAAACAACAGCAGGATCGCGCCGCACAGGTCGACCAGATCTCCGGCCAGATTCAGGCGCTGAACGACACCATGGACGAACTCAAAGTCCGCCTCGCCAAGCTGAGCAAGGAATTCGAGGACATGCAAGCGGCGCAGCAGTCCATGGCCGCGCAGCAGACGCAAGCGCAGCAGCAGGCCCAGGCGATCGCTCAGGCGCCTCCGCCCGACGTGCTCTACAACAACGCCCTGCGCGACTACAACGGCGGGAAGAACGATCTGGCCGCCCAGGAATTCAACGACTACATCAAGTTCTACCCCAACACCGACCTGTCCGGAAACGCATATTTCTATCTCGCCGAAATTCAGTTCAAGGCCGGCGATTACCAGAAAGCGGTCGCGAGCTATGATCTGGTCCTGCAGAATTTCCCCAGCGGAAACAAGGCTGCCGCCGCGCAGCTCAAGAAGGGATTCGCGCTCCTAGAAATGGGAAAAGAAGACGAGGGCACACAAGAATTGAAGCACGTCATCCAGCGCTATCCACGCACCAACGAAGCCATACAAGCGCGAGACAAGCTGCGCAAACTGGGAGCGGCAACAAGAACCCGGTAAAGCGCCGCTTTGCCCGTGGAGAGCGGGCGTCCCGACCAGCCGAAGAGCGAGGCCTATTCCGCCACTGCAAATTATGGGTGAGCCTCGGTCTTTGGCACTACGACTCCGCCCTCAAGCTTGGGGATACCGAAATGCCCGCCCAGATGCGCGAGGTCAAGCGGGCTGATCGACCCCGAAACCACGATGAAGTTGACCTCATTCGATTTCGCTTGGAGGACCGCCGCATTGCTGATCGCGTTGTTCTCCAGGCGGACCCAGAGATCGGTTACGCCCGGGCCTCCATCCTTCTCTTGTTTGTTCATCAGTCGTTTCCAGCCCGCCGCCTCGTACTCGTCTTTCACCGAACTCAGAGCCGCCGGGTCATAGGTCCAAGTTCGCGGAAAACGATAGCTGTGGACCGAGACCCCATTCACGCCCGCAATCACACGCTGAAGATCCTCATTGTTCGGATCCATCTTGGCGGCAAACACCAGCATGGAGTGGTCGAGCGTAAACTCAGTTTTCGAAGACGCGCTTTGCCGCAAGGCCTCAATACCCTTAGGAATCCAGTCGTGCTGCTGCTGTGCCTGCGCCTCGGTCCATTGCGCCGCAAAAACGCCCACCAAGACTGCAAGAATAATGCGGGAAGGCCTCAAGGGGAAACTCATAAGAGCGCCTCAACAGTTAGACAGAATAACCAGCCAGGAATTCCGCCCAAACCTGTGAGCACAGAACTCCTAGGCCAGTAAGAACCCAACGCGTGAAAATTAGTTGTACGAACCCTTGATTCGGTAAGACCTCAAACCGCGTTCGCCGCAGCAACCTTCTCCGCCGCCACGCCGCTCGGCCGCAGCGTGACCCAATCGGTCTGCACCCGATCCCATCCCTGAATCAGGAAGCCATACGATTCGAATAGCTGCCGGATCTGCGGCCGCTGCCAGCCTGCAATCTCTTCCAGAATCGGCACCAGCGTTGCCAATGCGTTGTCGCCGAGCACCGTCCGCTTTGCGATCTGCGCTACCAGTTTCGATTCCGACACGGCAACCGTGAAGCCATCGCGCCGGTTCACGTGCAGCATGACGTGAATGTCGGAACTGCCGTCGCCAACGTAGACCACATGGTCTGCCGGAATGCCAAGCTGTTCTTCCAGTTGATCCAGCCGCGTAACTTTTCCGTAGCCCGCCGTAGCTCGCACCAGGCTTTCGATCTCACCCGAAGCGTTGTACTTGAACTCGGTGCCAAAGATGTGGTCCTCCGGCACGATCCCCTCGCAGCGCCGATTGGATCACCTCTACCGGCGCCGCCGAGAGCACGTAAAAATCAAAGTGAAATCCGTCGATCCTACGGTCGAGTATCTCGTAAATCTGCTTGATGTTTTCCTTGAGGCGAATGCGCTTGCCCACCTCGAACAGGTCATCGCGCCGGACGCGCGAATGGAACTCGGGATCATGCAAGAGTAAATAAGAAAGTTCGGCGCCTTGCTGAACCAGGTTCAGCTTCGCCATGCCCTTGGCCTTGCGCTCGAATTCCTTGACAGAAATACCGAGCAGTTCGCTCAGTACATAGCCCGTATCGTTAAAGGTCAACGTCTGATCGAAGTCGCTGGCAAACAGATAATGTTTACGAAAATTGCTAGTCATATCCTATATTAGATTCAAGATCAGGTTAATCGAGTATTAAATTTACCTATCTTAATCATCACAATAACTTGCATGTCCGAACCGACCGCACAGATGGACATTGCCCGCTGCGAGCTTTCGGCGTAACCTGACCCTGTAATCATTATTTATTAACGCGCCGAAAGGCCTGCCATGCCGAAAAGCAAAAGCGATCATCTTCTCAATGATTCCGACCGCGGAAAGGGTTCTCAGGAGCCTGACGAACGCACGCCAAAGCGGCAACAACTCCATGCAAGGCCAGCTCGGGCACCGCAACCCCGACCCCATGCAGGACGGCGCCGACAGCGATTTCCCCGAGCCCGGCCACAGCCCCGAGCACTCGTAGGCCAGGTTCGCAACACTCGGTGTGGGGACGGGCGACCTCGCCCGTCCATGTTTGCGTAGGGACGGCAGCCCACCCGTCGTCCAAGCCGAGCAAAGCTCGGCAGCCCACCTGTCGTCACAGCCATCCTGAACTCGCGACAAAGATTCGAGCGAAAGATTCGCGCTAAACAATTTGAGCCGATCCCAAACCGGACCGGCCCAATTCTTGCCATCTGTAGCAGAACTCTACTGCAGCTCTTCCATGCACTTCGCCAGCACTTCCCGGCTCGGCCGTGTTACCGATTCCGGCAAAGTTGCCAGCGGCTGATCCGTGACGTTCAGCAAGTCGATAAAGCTCGGCGCTTTTTCATTGATGTAGAACACGCCGGTCAGCACTTCACCTTTCGCATGCGATTCCATTAACCGTGTCACCGCCTGAATCTTGTCCGTCGGATCGTACTCCTGCTCAAGCTTCCGCAGCCGCAGGCTCGATCCGTCGTGCATCGTAACTTCAAGCGTCGTCCCATGATCGTAGTCAACGTTGATTTCCTCAAACGACGGCACAAAGCTTAGTTCCTGCAGTGGCTCGTCATGAGCCTGCATGTATTTGTAAGACTTGGTCGAGCCTTCGTGGTCGTTGAAGGTCACGCATGGCGAAACCACGTCCAGCATCACCGTGCCGTTGTGCGCGATGGCGGCCTTGAGCATGGTGTGAAGCTGCCGTTTGTCGCCGGAGAACGACCGGCCCACAAACGTAGCTCCTAACTGAATGGCCATGGCGCAGGTATCAACCGGAGGAAGGTCGTTCACCACGCCACTTTTCAGCGTCGATCCCAGATCGGCGGTCGCGGAGAACTGCCCTTTCGTCAGACCGTAGCAACCGTTGTCCTCGATGATGTAGATGATCGGCAGATTGCGCCGCATCAAATGGACAAACTGCCCCGCTCCGATCGAAACCGTGTCGCCGTCGCCGGTTACACCCAGTGCGATCAGGTTCTTGTTCGCCAGCATCGCTCCCGTCGCCACCGAAGGCATGCGGCCATGCACGGAGTTGAAGCTGTGCGAGCGGTTCATGAAATAAGCCGGGCTCTTCGACGAGCAGCCGATGCCGCTGAACTTCGCCACGCGCTCGGGCTGCACTCCCATTTCATACATCGCGTCAATGATGCGTTCGGAAATCGCGTTGTGCCCGCAACCGGCGCAGAGCGTCGTCTTCCCGCCACGATAGTCGACCACCTGCAGTCCAATGCGGTTAATCTTTGGAGTAGAGCGGAGGAGTAGGAGTTGTAGCCGCCGTGTTAGTGGGTGTGTTCCCCATGTTACTTGCCCTCCATCATCACGAGTTCGTCGGTCACGGAATGCGCGTCGATGGGCAATCCGTGGATATGGCAAATCGATCGCAAACGCGGCGTCAATTCCGGCTTGATGTCGAGCTTGAGCAGGCTAGCCATCTGCCCGTCGCGATTTTGCTCCACCACATACACGCGCTCGTGCCGCTCAATGAAGTCGTGAACCTCGCGCGTAAACGGATACGACCGCACCCGAAGATAATCCGTTTCCAGCTTGTGCTCTTTAAACAATTGATCGCGCGACTCGACGATCGCCCAGTGCGACGTGCCATAAGCGATAATGCCGATCTGTCGCCGTGCCGCCGCCCGCCACTTCCGGTCGCGGAACGAACGACCGGGAGGTCTCGAACTTCTTGTTGATCCGTTCCATGTTGCGTTCGAAATCGTCTGGACGCTCGCTGTACTGTCCCCTCTCGTTGTGGCCGCTGCCACGCGTAAAATATGCCGCTGCCGGATGATCCGTGCCCGGCAGCGTGCGATAGCCGACGCCATCGCCATCCACATCCTCGTAGCGGGAAAAACCGCCCATCTTCTCAAGATCCGCCTTGCTCAAAACTTTTCCGCGATCAATCGGCTTGTCGGGATAAGGAAACGGATCCGACATCCAGTTATTCATCCCCAGGTCGAGGTCCGACATGACGAACACCGGCGTCTGGAAACGCTCCGCCAGATCAAAAGCATCCTGCGCCATGGTGAAGCACTCGCTGGCCGAATTCGGAAACAGCATGATGTGCTTGGTGTCGCCGTGGCTCAGAAATGCCGTCGAGAGCACGTCGCCTTGCGCCGTACGAGTGGGTAAGCCGGTCGATGGCCCGACGCGCTGAATGTTCCAGATCACCGCGGGAACTTCCACGTAATACGCCAGTCCGGTGAACTCAGACATCAGCGAGATGCCTGGACCCGCTGTCGCCGTCATCGAGCGCGCACCCGCCCAGGCCGCCCCAATCACCATGCCCACCGCCGCCAGTTCGTCTTCGGCTTGCACGATGGCAAAAGTCGCCTTCCCATCCGGCCCGACGCGGTATTCCTTCATGTACTCAATCATCGTCTCGACCAGCGATGACGAAGGCGTGATCGGATACCAGGTCACCACGGTGCAACCGGCAAACATGCATCCCATGGCCGCGGCAGAATTGCCGTCGATGATGATCTTGCCCTTCGTCTTGTCCATGCGCTGCGATATAAAAAGGATCGCGCTTCTTCAAATTAGCGGCGGCATAATCGTGCCCCGCCTTGGCAGCCGCCAGGTTCAAGGTTGCCGCTTTCGCTTTCTTCGCGAACTGCTTGCGGATCGCCTTCTCCACCTCGGCAAAATCGATTTCCAGCAATTGCGCCGCCGCTCCGACATAGATCATGTTCTTGATCAGCTTGCGCAGCTTGGCTTCCGCACCCACCGTCGCCGCCAGCTTGTCGTAAGGCACGGCGTAATAAATCAGATCGTCGCGCACCTTATCAAGCGCCAGCGGTTCGTCGTAGAGCACGGAAGCGCCCGCCCCGAGCGTCTTCACATCGTCCTGCGCCGTCTCCGCATTCATCGCGATGAGCAGGTCGATTTCCTTCTTGCGCGCGATGTAGCCATCTTTACTGGCGCGGATCGTGAACCAAGTCGGCAGCCCCGCAATGTTCGAAGGAAACAGGTTCTTCCCCGAAATCGGCACGCCCATCTGAAAAATGCTGCGCATCAAAACCGTGTTGGAACTCTGCGATCCCGAACCATTCACCGTAGCAACCTGAATGCTCATGTCATTAATGACACGCCTTTGCCCCACTTGGCCGGACAATTCCTGGGGCACGACATCGGTAGTGGCCATCCCTGTCCTTTCTGGTCTAATCCCAATAAATTGTTTGACCGGGCAAACCCCATCGCCCGGAAGTCTTGCGGAGTGAAGAGTGAAAACTCTTTATTGTATCGATTATACGCGCTCGAAAGCAGGGGACGTAACCCAGAACAGCAACAGGCAGGGATAGGGCAGCACAGCCTTCACAAGCCGCCAAACTTCGTATCAGGGCATCGCTTTTAGCGATGCCGATCCACCGGCGAACGAGCGGGCAGGCTCTGCAACCAATGATGCCGGGATCGGGTTACTTAATCCCGCGGGAATTCAGATGTTCCGAATACATTTTGTCGGTCTGCTTGATGTGATCCGCCAGCCAATCCTTGAGAAACTTCAGCACGGAGATCGAATTACCCAACCTGCCCGCTTGCAAGTCCTCTTTGAACTGCTTGACCTGAGCGACGAATTTCTGATGTTGTAAACGATGCGCGGCCAGTTTTGGGTAGCATGCCTGTTGCAGCAGAGCCTCTTCCGCCCGAAAGTGAGTCTGCGTGTACTTCTCCAGTTCATCCACGACGGGGGCGACGATGGCACTGCCCTGCCCCAACTGCATCGCCTCGTGTAACTTGTTGATCAGGTCAAAAAGCTTTTGATGTTCGGCATCGCAGCTTTTGACGCTCACGCTATAGGACGTATCCCAGGTAACTAGAGCCAAAGTGCGCCTCCTCTAAGTTCGAGCAACAGACAGCGTTCCGCCAATCCAATCTATCGGCAGGCTGGACGGAAACTTTAGGAAAGGCCTCGCCCTCATCGTCGTGCTCCAGCGCATAGGAGCGAATCTTTTTCATCGTACGCGTACCGAGCATCGCGGCGTAATTGTGACGCATCCGGTGCCGCTTCGGCGATAATGGAACGAGGCGGGAAAACAGGTTTGCCGCCCGCAACGCTGGAACGGGGCCGCGGCCCACCAAGCGATAGTCCGACACATAGTCCGAAACATAGTCCGGAAGCTAGTCTGAAGCACGGGAGATCGAATGACGGGTACCTCTAAACTCGATTCCACCGGCAACCGCGCCGTCGTTGGCGCAAAAAAAATTGGTGCCACAAAAGTTGGCTCTAAAAACCTTGCCGCACAAAACTGCAAAGTGGCTCTCGTCGGCTTCGGGACAGTCGGAAGTTCCGTCGCCAGAATTCTTTGCGAGCGCTCGAACACCCACCTGCGCCTGACGCACGTCCTCAATCGCAACGTGGCGCGGAAGAAAGTCGACTGGCTTCCCTCCTCCGTGCAGTGGACCGAGAAGATCGACGATGTTCTATCTTCCGACGTGGAAATCGTGGTCGAGGTGATGGGCGGCCTTCAGCCCACGGAAGACTGGATCCGGCGCGCGCTCCAGTCGGGCAAATCCGTAGTCACCGCCAACAAGCAGTTGATCGCGCACTGCGGCCTCGAGTTGGTGAGCCTGGCGCGGCAGATGAAACAGAAAATCGCTTTTGGCGCGTCGGTAGCCGGCGGCGTGCCTGTGATTTCCGGACTGCAAGAGGGGTTGGCCGGCGATGAACTGTTCAAGATCCGCGGCATTCTCAACGGCACCTGCAACTACATTCTCAGCCAGATCGAGAGCGAACGGCATTCCCTTCGCCACGGCTCTGCGCGAGGCGCAGAAGTTGGGCTTCGCCGAGGCTGATCCCACGGAAGACATCGAAGGCCTGGACGCGCGGGCCAAACTCGCCATCCTGGCGCGAGTCGGACTGCACTGCAATGTCAAACCCGAGAGCATCGTGGCCCGCTCAATTGCAGCGATCGACTCGGTCGATTTTGAATACGCGAACCAGCTAGGTTGCACGATTCGCCAGATTTCGTGGGCTGAGCTCACAAAACCTGACCTAAGAACGCCTGAGCTAGAAACGCCTGAGCTGAAAACGCCCGAGTCGAAGCCAAACTTGAAAGCTGACCTCTTGTTTGCCGCGGTCCAGCCCGCGCTCGTCGAACTCTCCTCGCCTTTGGCGGGCGTGGAAGGCAGCCAAAATCTGGTGGTCGCGACCGGAACCTACGGTGGCGAGACCGTCTTTGGAGGCCACGGCGCAGGCGGCAATCCAACCGCCGTCGCGGTCGTGTCCGACATTTTGGCCATCGCTCGCTCCAAGCAAGCCGCCATGAATTACGCCGGACAGCCGGCGGAGAAAACGCCCACCGTCACCGCCGATTTCATTGCCAAACACTATCTGCGCTTTCTGGTGAAGGACCGGCCGGGCATCATCGCCAGCCTCGCCACAATTCTCTCCGAGTGCGGCATCAACATCGACTCCGTGCTGCAGAAACCGGACTGCCCGAAATCGCACCTGCCCTTTCTGATTACGCTGGAGGAATGCAAAGCATCGCTGGTGGAGCAGGCATTACAGCGAATCAACAAGCTGGATTTCCTGGTGCAGCCCTGTCTGCATTTGCCGATTCTGTAGAGCGGTGGAGCGACGGGCGCCCTCGCCCGTCCCCCGATCGCTAGCAAACGAAACTACGCTTCCACCTGGAAGAACTGCGCTATACAGGCTGTCAGACAGTTTAGTCTGAAGGCGTCGCCGCCTTTCGCCGCGGCACCGCCTTCATGATCGCTCGCAGTGCGTCGTTGACCGACTCGCCGGTCTTAAACACCTTCGCAACATCAGGAGCAAGCAATACAACCACTGACTTCGCCCGCGCGCGACGCGCGAAACGGTTGGGTCGAGCTTTCGCATAATCAAACCGGTATTCGCTCCGCAGGTCTTTCGCTGGACGCAATCCACGCGACTTAACTGCCGATGTTTTCTTCATAGTCCTTCTGTTCTCTTCGTGTAGCTTTTCGAGCACTGATTATCCGAACTCGGTCCCTGAAACGTTCCGTGAAATTCACCAGCAACACACGGTCGAGAATTGAGTAGCCCACGATGATCTCGCGTTCCTCGCCATTGGAATGGTCCTCGTCTGGAAAAATCGTCGCCCTAGAATCCTCGAAGACAGTGCACGCCTCATCAAAACTGACTCCATGCTTTCGCAGATTGCTTTTGGCTTTGCGCGAGTCCCATTCAAACACCAGCGGCATATGACCTTGCCGTTCTTACGCTTCCACCTGGAAGAACTGCGCCATGTTGCGGAATTTCTTGTAGCGGGCTTCCAGCAGATCGCCGACCGGCAGTTGCTTTACCGCGGCCAGATGCTGCTGCAGGGCTGCATCCAGCAACTCCGCTGCCTGCGCATGGTCGGTATGCGCGCCTCCGGCGGGCTCCGGGATGATGCCGTCAATGCAGCCCAGTTCGCTTAAATCTTTCGCGGTGATCTTCATCGCCTCCGCCGCCAGATCTTTCTTGCTGGCATCGCGCCACATGATCGACGCGCAGCCCTCGGGAGAAATCACCGAGTAAACCGAGTTTTCCAGCATCAGCACGCGGTCGGCCACGGCAATCGCCAGCGCCCCGCCGCTGCCGCCGACGCCAATCACGGTCGCGACGATCGGCACTTCCAGCCGCGCCATCTCCAGCAGGTTGCGGGCAATGGCTTCTCCCTGGCCGCGCTCTTCGGCGTGCAGTCCGGGATAGGCGCCGTCGGTATCTACAAACGTAAAAATCGGCCGCTTGAATTTCTCCGCAATCTTCATCACCCGCAGCGCTTTCCGATATCCCTCCGGGTGCGGCATGCCAAAGTTTCGATAGACGCGCTGTTTCGCGTCGCGCGCTTTCTGCTGGCCGACTACGATGACTTCCTCGCCGTGAAAGCGAGCCATCCCGCAAACAATTGCCGGATCGTCGCGGAAGCCGCGATCGCCGCGAATTTCGCTCCAGTCGGTGAAAATGCGCTCGACATAATCCAGCGTGTAGGGGCGCTGCGGATGGCGCGCCAGTTCCGTGCGCTCCCACGCGTTCAGCTGCGAAGAAATCTCGCGGCGAAGGTCGTTCACCCGCTCGTGCAATTGCTGGATCTGGCGGAGCGTTTCCGCGTTCTGCCCCTCCAGCGCCTGCAGCCGCGTGATCTGCCCCTCGATTTTTTCCAGTTCTTTCTGCGCCTTCAATCCAGAATCCATCTTGATGACGTTCCCATTCTGTCGGGTATGATGAGCTTCCACGATCGAGAGCATAAAGTCCGTACCGGCGATGGCGGCATTCTCCGCGCCATTGTTCGCGGCTGTCGCACCGATCTGACTTTCTCTGCCCGCTTTATTTTCGCTCGTCTCATCGGGCCATCTCAGCTTAAGTCCGTCGCTCTTCCTGTTGCACGATCAACTGATGACGCGCACGCTGCCGCGCCCGCACAGCTCTTCCACACGGCCCAGGAAACTGCGGTCCGGCATCACATTATAGCCTTCGGCTTCCATCACCACCATGAAATCGCCTTCCCGCTCCACGTCGAAAAGCACTTTCGCCTCGCCCTTGCGCTCGCTGCAGAGCGCATGCAGCGCATCGACCGTGCTGCCGGTCGCGCTCCCGAGAGGAATCCGTATGCGCAGCGCCTTCGGCAACGGCACGCGAGCTTCGTCCAGCGGAATGATCTCGTTGGCCGTGACCTTCGGATTCGCGCCTTCTTCAATGCGCACGCCACCACGAATCAGCACCGGAACCTCAAGCTTCACTTTCTCCGCAAGTTTCTTGTAGGCCTCGGGAAAGACCAGCAGCTCCACCTTTCCCCACATATCTTCCAGCGCCGCTTGCGCCCACAACTCGCCTCTTCGTGACTTTGCCACTCGCAGCCCCGAAATCAATCCCGCCGTCGTGATGTTCTCATCCTTGGCGGTCGATTTCTTCATAGCGGCAATATCTTCGGTGGAGAGCGCATTCAGGTCGGCAAGCTTTTCCTTGTACTTTTCCATCGGATGCCCGGTAATAAAAAATCCGAGGATTTCTTTCTCCGCCGCCAGCCGCGTCTGTTCATCCCAGTCGGGCACGTTGGGGAGCGCGTCGTTCGCCTGCTTGCGCGGTTTCATCCGCAAACACGCCAAACAGTCCGTGCTGTCCCGACTCCGCGTCGCGCTGCGTCTTCTGGGCCTGCTCGATCGCCGAATCGAGCGCCTGCATGAGCTGCGCCCGGCGCCCAAAACCATCCATCGCCCCGCTCTTGATCAGCGACTCCAGCACGCGCTTGTTCAAGCAGCCGCAGGTCCACTTCTTCGCAGAATTCGTAAAACGACCTGAAATTCCGGCCCAGCTTCTTCCGCGCCGCGACAATCGACTCGATCGCATTTCCGCCAACGTTCTTCACCGCCGCCAGCCCAAACCGGATCGCCTGCCCGTGCGGCGTAAAGTTCGCATCGCTGACGTTGATATCCGGCGGCTCGACCGCAATTCCCATCTCGCGGCATTCGTTGATGTACTTCACCACGCTCATCCGTGTCGCCCGTGATCGAAGTCAGCAGCGCCGCCATGAAGTCGACCGGATGATGCGTCTTCAAGTACGCCGTGTGATACGCCAGCAGCGCGTAGGCCGCCGAGTGCGACTTATTGAAACCGTATCCCGCAAACTGCGCCATCAGATCGAAAATCTTCTCGATCTTCTTCGGCGGAAAACCGCGCTGCGTCGCTCCCTGCACAAAGCGCTCGCGCTGCGCCGCCATTTCCTCCGGCTTTTTCTTTCCCATCGCACGCCGCAACAGATCGGCTTCTCCCAGGGAGTAGCCGGCGAGTTTGTTGGCCGCTTGCATTACCTGTTCCTGATAGACGAACACGCCGAGCGTCTCCTGCAGGATCTCGTTCAACTCGGGCAATTCATATTCGATCTTGCGGCGACCATGTTTGCGCTCGATGAAGTCGTCGATCATGGCCATTGGGCCGGGACGGTAGAGCGCATTGAGCGCTGTCAGGTGTTCAATCGAGTTCGGCTGATAACGCCGCAGAACGTCGCGCATGCCGTGCGATTCAAACTGGAACACGCCGGACGTCAATCCCTTATGGAAGACTTTCTCGTAGGTCTCCTGGTCTTCGAGCGGGATGTCGTCCAGCTTCAGATTCGTGCCCTTCTGCGCGATCAGTTTCAACGTGTCGTCGAGAATGGTGAGCGTCGTCAGCCCGAGAAAATCCATTTTCAGCAGGCCCATCTTTTCGATGGCCACCATGTCGAAGGCGGTGACGATTTCGTCGTTCTTGGTTTTGTGCAGCGGCACCAGTTCAATCAGCGGACGCGGCGAAATCACCACGCCCGCCGCGTGTACGCCGGAATTCCGCACCAGACCTTCCAGCTTCCGCGCCGTGTCGAGCAACTGCCGCACCTGCGGATCTTTCTGGTAAGCCTCCTGCAGCGCCACGGACTCCTTGAGCGCGTCGTCCAGCTTGATATTCAGCGTGGTCGGCACCATCTTCGCGATGCGGTCCACGTCGCTGTAGGGCATATCCATGGCGCGGCCAACATCCTTGATCGCGGCCTTGGCCGCCATCGTGCCGAAGGTGATGATCTGCGCGACATTTTCCCGCCCATATTTATGGGTGACGTATTCGATCACCTCGCCGCGCCGGTTCATGCAGAAATCGATATCGATATCCGGCATGGAAATGCGTTCCGGGTTCAGAAAGCGCTCGAACAGCAGTTCATGCTGCAGCGGATCGATGTCGGTAATCCCCAGCGAATACGCGACCACCGCGCCCGCCGCCGATCCGCGCCCCGGCCCCACCGGAATGCCGCGTTCGCGGGCGTAGCGGATGAAGTCCCAAACAATCAGGAAATAGCCCGAGAACTTCATCTGCTGGATGATGCCGATCTCGCGCGCTAGTCTCTGCTCGTAGTCGGCAAGAGAATGCTTCAGTCGGCCGCTTGCCGCCGCCGATCGCAGGTTCTCCATCCGCCGCGCGAATCCTTGCCGCGTGATGTGCTCGAAATAACTGTCGAGAGTAAATCCGTCCGGAACGTCAAAGTGCGGAAACGGGCTGGGAACTTTTTCCAGTCGAAGGTTGCAGCGTTCGGCAATATCGAGCGTGCGCGAAAGCACCTGGGGCGCGTCCTTGAACATGCGCAGCATCTCGTCGCCGTTCTTGACGTAAAACTGCGTGCCCTCGAACTTCATCCGGTTGGTTTCCTGGATGGACTTCCCCGTCTGAATGCACAGCATCACATCCTGGGCGTGCGCGTCGTCTTCGCAAAGGTAGTGGCTGTCGTTGGTCGCGACCATCGGCAGTCCGAGATCTTTTTCCAGCTGAAACAACCCGGAGCGGATGCGGTCCTCCATCTCCAGACCCTGGTCCTGAATCTCAAGGAAGAAGTTCTCTTTGCCGAAGAGGTCGCGATAGAATCCGGCCGCCGACCGCGCCGCGTCGTAGTTCCCTTCCGTCAGCCGCTCGGCCACTTCGCCCTTCAGGCATCCGGAAAGCCCAATCAGTCCCTTCGAATGCTCCGCCAGAAATTTCTTGCTCACCCGAGGCTTGTAATAGAAGCCGTGCAGCGAGGCTTCCGACGTGATCTTCACCAGGTTGCGGTAGCCCTCTTCGTTTTCGGCCAGCACCAGCAGGTGGTTATAAGTGTCGCCGTCGGGCGGAGTGCGCGCGATGTCGTGGTCGTCTTTCTTGCAGATGTAGAGTTCGCATCCGACGATCGGTTTGACCCCAACCTTGTGCGCGGCATTCACAAAATGCACCGCGCCAAAAATATTGCCATGGTCGGTCATGGCCACCGCGGGCATGCCCAGTTGATGAACCCGGTCGACGAGCTTTTCGACGTCGCAAGCGCCGTCGAGCAGAGAGTAATCGCTATGCAGATGCAGGTGGACGAATTGATTTTGGCTCATGAAGACTTGGGTTTCATTCTAACGGCTGGAAGCAATCGCGCAATGACAGAAAGTGGTGCAATCCCAGCCGCGGCTCAGTTTCCACTCCAGCCTGATGGGTTTGCTCAGTGGGCTTGTTCCCATCCGCGGCCAAGCCGCTCCGCGGTCAGCCCATTCAGCAGCTCCAGAAACACCCCATTCGTCCATCCGAACCCCACGATGTTGTCCCGGTAGCCTTCTGCCAATTGAATGTTTGCGGAGTCCGAGACCACGTCATACTTCTCGCGAATCGTCCCGTCGCGCGCGAAATTATCCAGCACCATCGACAGAAATTCTGAGGAGATGCGGTCCGCTTCCAGGTTGTACCCATAGCGTCGCAATCCTTCGACGGCGAGCAACTGAATCGGTGCCCAGCCATACGGATAGTCCCATTGCACGCCGGTTTCCTTCGTGCTCGTGGCTAGCCCCCCTTGCCGTTCGAACAGCTGCAAGGTTCTCGACCACGGCCTTCGCTTGCGCAGCAGTCGCCAGCCCCACCCACAGTGGGTAGAACGTAGTGGCATACTCGTACGACGACAGCTTCCTTCTTTGAAAGTCGTAGTCAAAGAATAGACCGCGTCGGCGGTCCCACAGCAGTGTACGCATGATCCTTTTGCGTTTCTCTGCCCGTTGATGCCATTGTGCGGCGGCCGGCCGGTCCCCCAACCATTTGCTGATTGTCTCCAGGTCCGTTTCTGTCTTGTACAGCAAACTGTTGAGACAAACGGGAGCATAATGGTGAGTCTCCGCCCCATAAGGTCCAAAACGAAAGGAAATATCAAACCCCGATTCGCGCATGCTGCGATCGCCCTTGTAATATTCGTCGCTTAGGGCGACGTGTTTGAGCTGAACGCATTTTGAGTCGGCCTCGGGCGAATCGTCGGCACAGAGCCGCAGCGAATACTCCGGGTGCTTGAGCGCTTCGGCCGTTTCCGCTTCCACCAGGTACGGACTTTGCCTCATCTGCTTGACAAAATATGCGAGCACGTCGTGGTAATAGCCAGTCTCATCGTGCAACCCTTCAGGGACCGGCCCCTCGCCAAAATCGTAGTACCGCGACAACCCCGTAGCTCCCGCCAAATGTGGCGCCCGCAGCCACATTTCATAGTCCCTATTCGCATAGTGATAGGCCTTCGCCAGCCATTTCAAATCCTCATGCCCGCGCGCCTTCTCCGCTTCGTACACGCGCGATGATCATCGAACTCAGAAAGGGCGGCTGAGAACGCGTGAGGTAATAGGTTCGATTGGCGTTCAAGACGGCGCCGTAGTGCTCGATTTCAAAGAAAAAGTTTTCCACCATGCCTCGCGCCAGCTCGACCTTTCCCGCCCGCAGTAGCCCACGAATAATAAAGTAACTATCCCAGCCATACATCTCGTTGAATCGTCCGCCCGGGACAACATAGGGATTTTCCAGGAAGAGCAAGCCGGGTGGCTGAATCCCGTTCCCCGTCACCTGCCCAGGCCCGTGAATGATGCGGGGAAGATGTTCCACGCGCACGTTGCACTCTCGCGGAAGTTTCTCTAATGCGGCGGGTATTGCCAGGTCTGCCGGTAGATAGAGTGTGGCGACCTCGGTCAGCTTGGGGTCGGCCACCGACTCGCAGGTCGCGGTTGAACGGCTTAAGACGCTCCAACTGGAAGAAATATAGTCGAGGATAGCCTGGAGTTCATGCTTGCGCTTCGGGAGCCCATTCATGGCTTGCGCATGAATATCAAGGGAGCAGAAACACAAGACAGCAAGAATCGCTACTTCGCGCATACTAACTGAAGCGCTATCTCGGCACCTGAAAATCCACGCCGCGATCGTCATTCATCTTGACCGTGGCAGGAAGATCGAGCTGGGCGAGCGGAATTTTCTTCGCGGCTTGCGCATTGAGTATCCAGAGCGTTCCACCGGCGATCGCGTAATTGCGCACTTCTTCAATATGCTGATCGCGGAAAACCAGCGCCGTCGCGGGTTCCTGCTCTGTCTTCGGACGATTGCGCGCTTCGACGTCGGCTTGCAGCCGGTCGATCTTTCCGTTCAGCGCTTGCACATCGCGCTGCAATCCGCTGTCGTTCTCGGGATAGGGAGCAGGATAAGAGAGCACCGGCATACGAATCCTGATCTCCATCCGTGTCATAAGCGAGAGAATCATCGTCCCAGCCGTAATAGCCGTAGGGATAATATCCCCCATACCCGTAATACGGGTAGCCCCCATAGGGGTAGCCCCGTCGCCCGTAGAAGCCTCGACGATTGTAGTAAGGGTTTCCAGTCCGAATGCGAATCCCGGAGCCGCGCCCAAAACTACCGCCGCGAAACGAGCCCGCGGAGCGTATGCCCGAGGAGTGCATGCCGGAGAAATGTACGCCCGAGGAATGTACGCCGGAGGAGTGCATGGCAGACCCGCCACGCGAGGCGAAATGAGCACCGCCGCCCCCACCACCGCCGCGCCGTTGCGCCCACACAGGCAGCGCAAGCAGAATCAGGCTAAACGTCGCTATGGACAACCAGCGCCGCATGCCCACATTATAGCCCAGTTTGACTCGTCTCGATGCGGAGAAAGTGCACGTCGGGTTCGCATCAGGGTAATAGTTTTAGCGATACCGCAAGTTCAAGTCAGGTCCGTATCATGCTATCGCTTTAGCGACGCCTCAGGTTTAAGCGGGTTTCGTATCAGGGTATCGCTTTAGCGATACCGCAAGTTCTTCGGAAGAAGATGCCCCTTTAGGGGCTAAGCACCGAATAGCCCGCAAGCCAGGTTCACAACGCCCCGAAAACCCGCATTATTTGCGCTTCTTCTTGGCCTTGCCGTGGCCTTCGCCTTCCTTTTAGCGGCCGGCTTCGTCGGCTTGGCAGGTTTGCCCGGCTTCTTGATGGCAGCCTTGGCTGGCTGGCTGCTGCAGCCGCTGGCTTCGCTGGCTTTGCCGCAGCGGGCTTCGCCGCCACGACAGGCTTCGCCGCCGGGGCGGACTTCATCGGTGCCGCGGTTGCCGGAGCCGCGACCGCAACTTTTCCCTTCCCCTTAGCACCCGTCTTCATGCCAGCCGCCGCAGGAGCAGCCGCCGCAGCCTTGGCTCCTCTGCCCCGCTTGCTCGGCGGAGGTGGTGGAGGCGGCGGCGGTGGCGGTGCCAGCGGCTTCAGAAACTTCAGCGTCTCCGTCCGCGAACGCAGCTTGCCATCCAACAACAGCATGAACACATCGTTCGCGATCTTCGGATACTCCGGCATCTGCGGCGTGATGCGGAGTTCCGTCATCTCCGGCAACGGAATCTTCTGCTGCACTTGCCGCCACTTCGTGAAGAAATTCTTGATCTTCTGCACCACCGCCTGCTGCCGCGCCGTAATCGCCAGAAACAGAATCATCTCCGGACGCGCCGACGACAGCAATTGCCACGTCCGCGACGGTGTAGCCGCTTCCTTGCCCGACAAGCGTTTCGCCAGGCTGTGGGCATTCGAATCCAGATCCTTCCAGGCCTCCACCAGATCCTTGCGCGGAATCGCCCGCCGCAAATCCGAAATATCCTTGTCGCCCAGCCGCTCGGTGAGGAAATGCAGCACCAGGGGCGCAACCTCCGGAGCATAGCCAAGGTCGTTCATTTGCTGCCGGGTTTTCATCAGCGCGCCCAAGCTGGCCGTGTCCACTTTGGCCGTGCTCCAGCGCGGATTCAGCACTTTCAGCCATCCCTCTTTTTCATAAGCCTTCAGAACGCCCAGCGGATCGTCCTCATACGCCAACTGCTCGATCTCGTATCCGATGCTCGAACTCCGTATGTACTCGATATAGCCATTTTCTTTCCCCGATTCGTAACGCGCCTGTGTCCGCTCCTCGAGCGGCCAGTGAAAGCGAGTAGTAAAGCGCGTGGCGCGGATCATCCGCGACGGATCCTCAAGAAACGCGTAGTTATGCAGCACGCGGATTACTTTCGCTTCGATGTCGGCCACGCCGTTGAACGGATCCATCAACAGCCCGCGCGATCCCTCGTTCAGCGACAGGGCCATCGCGTTAACCGTGAAATCGCGGCGGCGAAGATCTTCAATGATCGTGGCCGGAGCCATCTGCGGAGGCTTGCCCGGCTTGTCGTAGCGCTCCGAGCGCGCCATCGCAATCTCGGCGCGAACCCCACCGGGCAGCGTCAGCAGCAGGCTCCGCGTCTCGTTGTCGGCGTCACCCACCACCGCTCCCGCCCGCTCCAGATCTTTTTGCAGCTTGAGCGCGTTGCCCTGAACCGTGAAATCCAGATCGCGGATGGGAAAGCCGGTAATGATGTCGCGGATGGCGCCGCCGGTCAGATACAGGTTCATCCCCGCCGCCTTGGCGGCGTCTAGGACGAGAGCGACTGCCTTTTGTTGGTCCGGCGAGAGCCGGGTTTCCAGCGTGTATATGTAATCGGCCATGCCTTCCTAGTCGCCTGGCGGTGGCCCTTCGCTGGGCTCGACCGGGGCGTTATCCACAGGTTTTCCACAGGGGAGCCGCTCAAAACTTGCCGGGCTGCCCGTCGGCGGAATCTAACTCCCTCTAGACATTAGACTTATACCGCACTCTTGCCATCCCAGTAAACAGAGAAAATAACATAAACGTTTACCGTTTGGCTACTGTGAAGGCACAAACTGTCCGAATTCATCGGGAAAGTGCGAGAATCCAATCTGTAGCTGCGGGTGCCCCACTCATTCGCGTTTTGTGCGAATGAGTGGGTTTGCTGAACCATCAAGACCTCTTTACCCCCATGCCCTCGACCCACAAGAAAGTGATCGTGCGGAAACACGACCGCGACTCGATCAGCGGTTACGTCGCGCCCGCCAACTTTGTGGTGGAGGGCAAGCTAGAACTGCTCAACACCTCCGGCAACGTGGTAGCCATCGACCTGCGAGAAATCAAGGCCGTTTATTTTGTCCGCGAGTTTTCCGATACCGACTTGATGCTCCGCAAGACTTTCACCACCCGCCCCCGCACCGAAGGCCTGTGGGTGCGCCTGAAATTCAAGGACAGCGAAGTGATTGAAGGCATCCTGCCCAACGACCTGACGCAAAATCCCGCCGAAGGATTTCTGAGTGAACCCTCCCGACCTGCGCTCGAACACCCAGCGCGTGTTCGTCCCCCGAGAAGCGCTGACATCAGTGACGGTCCTAGCGGTAATAGGAGCCGCCAACCGCCGCCGCAAAGGCGGCCAGCCCGATACCCGCCAAGTAACCCTGTTCGAGCAGTAGCTCGTAGAGGACGATCGTCGGTCCCACGAGCGCAGTTCGTGTGGGGACGGCCGCCCCGGCCGTCCAAGCCGAGCGCAGCTCGGCCCTCGCCGCGAAATAAGAACCGGCCGCACCGCAAGCAAGCCTTCCGCTACAATTCCCCGAGACACCGCCATGAAACTAGCCGACATAGCCAAAGCCCTACAAGCCCGCATAGATAACGCCTCACCCGACACCGAAATCACCGGCGTAGCCGGCATCGAACAAGCCGGCCCAGGCCAACTAACCTTCGTGTCCAATCCCAAGTACAACGCCGCCGCGAAGTCGACGAAGGCCTCGGCGGTCATAGTAGCCGAGAACTTTCCCGCCATTGACACAGGCATGCTGCGCAGCAAGAACCCGTATCTAGCCTGGGCAAAGGCCATCGAGCTTTTCTACCACCCGCCAAGCTACGCCCCCGGAATCCATCCCACTGCGGTAGTTCATCCCAGAACCAAGCTAGGCAAGAATACGCACATAGGCCCCTACGTAGTAATCGACGAAGACGTCGTAATCGGAGACAACGCCGTCCTCCTGGCCCACGTAGTCATCTATCGCGGAGTAACCATAGGCAACAATTTCTTCGCCCACGCCCACGCCGTAGTAAGAGAATTCTGCCAACTGGGAGACAACGTTTTGCTGCAGAATGGCGCCATAGTAGGCTGCGACGGTTTCGGCTTCGCCAAGAATGAAGATGACGAACAAGCGGACACTGGCACAAAATCATCCAGTCCGGCAACGTAGTGGTAGAGAGCGATGCCGAACTCCAAGCCAACACCTGCATCGACCGCGCCAGCATAGGCGAGACCCGCATCGGACAAGGCGCAAAACTAGACAACCTCGTCCACATAGGCCACAGCTGCACCATAGGCCACGACACGCTCGCTCTGCGCCCAGGTAGGCCTGGCCGGCACTACCGACGTAGGCAACAACGTCATCCTGGCCGGACAAGTCGGCGTCAGCGGCCACGTAAAAATCGGCGACGGAGCCATAGCCATAGCCCAAAGCGGCATCCCCCACGACGTTCCCGCCGGAGCCATGGTCAGCGGCGCTCCCGCCATCGATCACAAATTGTGGTTAAGGTGCTGCGCCGCCTACGCCAAGCTGCCGGAGATAGCCAAGGCAGTAAGAAAGTTGTCGGAGCGGGAGTGAGCCGGGTTTCCATTTTGTCGAAGTGTTCCACGTGGAACACTGTACTGTCTTTATTGTATGTACGTTTGTGCTCTATTGTACGTACGTACAGATACATACATTCGGCGGTTGAAACCTCGGAACTGGCCTGCGTATATTTTTCCTTGCCGCGTGCGACGGGTTTTAAGTCGTTGATAATGCTCGGGGATGGTTGTGGTTAAATAGGCACAACCGAGCAGTTATTACTCTGTACTTGTTACACACATCGTTATTTTGGGTTGGCGACCCCGCCTTGCAGCCTCTTGCCTCAGGGGCGCTTTGCGGGATGTAGCCACTCGGCTACAATAGTGACGTTGAAGCGGAAAACAGCTTACGCGAGGGTCGAGCCGGCGGCGTATCTCTTTGACGATGCGCTCATCGCGGAATATCTTTCGCTCGCCGCCGAAGACCCAAACCCCGATGTATTCCTGGCCGCGCTCAGCGAAGTGGTTAAAGCGCGAGGCGTGGCGCAGATCGCCAGAGACTCCGGCCTTTGCCGGGAGAGCCTGTACAAAGCCCTGAGTGCGGGCGCACATCCACGCTTTGAAACCATCAATTCTGTGCTGCACGCCCTGGGGGTGAAGATCGCCGTCGTTGTTGGACGTGGGCGTTAGGCCGGCTGCCGGCAAGGGGAAGGCAGGGCCGCCCGCCGGTGTCGGCTGTGCGGCAGGCCACTTCTCAAAAAGCGCGAGAAGTGGCGCACCCTCAGTTATTTCGGTCGATGTTAAAGGGCGAACCCGCGTTATACTTCCCCGTTGAAGTGGCCCACCCTCCGGCCTGCTGTTACGAATTCCGAACAAAAGATGCGAACCCGCTCCACGAGGAACGGGTAGCTGTATCGTGACCCGCATCTCTCACGGCTCTCCGGTCCTGCAGAGCAGACCCCCTCGTCGCCTCGCGGGGCCGTCGAGTCGATTCCAGGGAGTAAGGGTGGGCGCGTTCTGCTTCTGTGTTAGAGCAGAGTGCCCCACCCTTCGCAGCAGATAGACTCGGCCGGGTGCCCCGTCCTATCGCGAAGCGAAGGGCGGGCAATGTTACGGAACGGCCATGTTCAGCCGTCACAGCGCCATGACCGCCGACGACCCTAATCTCCCTTCATGCCCTGGGGACTGAAGCGCTATCAGCAGACCCGTCAGCTCCATTTTGTAACTTTCAGTTGCTATCACCGCAGACCACTTCTCGCTGACCCACAAGCGCGCGGCATGTTTGTGCAGACTCTCGAAACCGTGCGCCGCTGGTACGGCTTCTGGCTGATCGGATACGTGGTCATGCCCGAGCACGTGCACCTGCTATTGAGCGAACCGGAGCGTAAGAATCTCGCGCTCGTACTGCAAATGCTGAAGCAAATGGTCTGCCGAAAGCTGCGGCCCCCGTCCGTGGGTGGCCCGTCCTATCGCGAAGCGAAGGGCGGGGATGTTCAGCCGCAGCCTTTCTGGCAAGCACGCTATTACGATTTCAACGTCTGGAGCGAGCAAAAGCGCGTCGAAAAGTGCGTTATATTCACCGTAATCCAGTAAAGCGTGGATTGGCGGAGCGTCCGGAGGATTGGAAATGGAGCAGCTTCCATCACTACCTGACCGGCGAAGAGGGAGTGGTCGAGATCGAATCGCACTGGACAGCAGCCAGACGCGAAAAGCAGGGAATCTTTCCCACCATCCGGCGGCGCGCCTAAGAGCCCCGCCCTTCGCTTCACGATAGGACGGGCCACCCGCCGGCGCACTTGAAATTTGCGAGGACCTGAGCCGGGAGTATGGCCTTAATTTGAAAATTCCTAGCCAGCCCGAATTCAAAGAAAAGGCTCGGGGAGGAACTCGGATCAGCCCGATGGAGTATTTCTTCCTGGCGGTTGGCTTCGGGAGCGAGTCTGCGAAGAAGGCGGACGTGAGGTACAAGGAGAGATTTCATGCAACCTACAAAGCCGCGCCATTTCCCCACGTTCATGAAACCCTGAAAGCCTTGCACGATGACGGCGTTCGCATGGGCATTGTAACGTCGATCATCAAAGCGAACGTAGTAGCCGCGCTCGGCGGGAGCAATACTGTTTCCACGCCGATTGCATTTTCTCAAAGGACCGCATGGGCGATGTACCAAAGAGCAAAGCAATTGCTTCCGCTATGAAGGTCCTTCAAGTCAGTCCTGCCGGACAATATCGTCGGCGACCAACGACCGGACTGGCAGGCAGCTAAGGACGCAGGCGTAGACTTCCTCGGAGTGGCGTACGGCTGGGGCCTCTCCGACGAAGATACGGACATTCCGATTGTTGGAGAAGTCTCCGAGATATATCGTTATGTCTCGGGACGCGCAGATTCTGTCACGCAATAGCCTGAAGGGTGGGATTGTGCGCCCACCGCCTGTGATCTTTCGCTGACTCCTGCCCTCGCCCTCGGTCGTAGCGCGCACCGATGATCCCCATCACCCACCCTTTTCGCAAAGTACGCGAAATGGATGGAGCACCCGGCAACCAGGAATAAACTCGAAAGGGAGACGGCGGCGCACTTCGCCTTCAAAACGAAAAGGCGGAATCCCTGGTATTCCTCTTCAGTCGTGGCATCTAGGGGAGCGGCGTCCTTACCCGCTTCGAGCTTGGCCTGCCAGGCGTCGGCTTCCTCGGCTCGCTAGGTGCAGGCGGTTGTTGGAAATGGGTCCAGATGGCTAAGGCCGCCTGCCCCGGAATTGTTCGCGTTTCTCTTCGCGCTCCATTATGTTCTCCCGGTTATAGTTTGGGCAGCCTACTCCCGCAACTCCGCCGGAAGGCCGCTGTTGATCGCGGCTCGCACTTTGGCCATCAGGCAATCGCGTTCTCCGAAATCGGCGGGCTCGATGGGATCGTGAAACTGCACTGTCACTGTTCCCGGACGAATCGCAAAGCGCGCTTTTGGCATGACTGCTTCGGTGCCTGAAATCGTGATGGGCACGACCGGCACTTTGCACTCCTCGGCGAGATAGAACGGACCTTTCTTGAAGGGCAGCAGTTTGCCATCGAACGAGCGCTTGCCCTTCCACGTAGATGGTCATGTTCAGGCCCTGCTCGATGGCTCGGAGCGCGTCGCGCACGGCCGCGATGCCCGCATCGCGATTTCCGCGGTCGACGGGCACGAGCGATCCGATCAGCATGATCTGGCCGAGAATCGGAACCTTGAACAGTTCCTTCTTCACCATCACCGAAGTGCGGCGCGGGATCAGCGGAAGGGTAATGGGCGGATCGAGATTGGAGATGTGATTCGACATGAAGATATAGGTTCGCGCCGGATCGATTTTTTCCAGGCCCAGCGTTCGCACCTTTACGCCCGCGATGCGCACGCCGGTGAATG
This sequence comes from uncultured Acidobacteriaceae bacterium, assembly GCA_963725245.1. Lineage (GTDB taxonomy): Bacteria > Acidobacteriota > Terriglobia > Terriglobales > Acidobacteriaceae > Acidiflorens. The sequence continues at coordinate 73,679 of CAVRYC010000007.1, forward strand.
CCGACCACATGCAGGTGCGGTACAAAAAGTTGATGTCTTTGGTCAGATAGGTCCAGGGAAAGCCCACGAGCGCGGCGAAGGGCAGCGCGGCGGCCCAAAACACCAGCATGAGAATGGTGCGAAACACTTATCGGTCCGTGGTGAAACTCGAATTTCGAAATCCAGCGCCTGACGGCGCGGTCGATACCAATGCACTTGCGGCACGCCTGAAGCTGCCCTGATACGAATCTCAATTCGACCACGGGCTGTTATGCTTTCGCCGCGAGCCCGCGCAAGCGTTGGGGTAGCTTCTCATAGATGCCGCCGAATCCGCCATTGGAGAGAATGGCAACCACGTCTCGCTCGCGCAGTTCGGGCGCGATCGCATTCACGATGGCATCGGCATCGGCGAAGATGCGCGCCTGCTTTCCGCGTTTCTGGATCTCGGCCACCACACGATTCAGATCCAGCCGTTCCGCCTCGGGGATCGCCTCCGACTTGAAGATGGCAGCGATCACCACCTGATCGGCTAGCGCCAGGCTGCGGGCGAGGGCATCCTGCAGCACGTTGCGGCGCATGGTGTTCGAGCGCGGCTCCAGCACCACCCACAGGCGCGATTGCGGATAGCGCGCCCGCAACGCCCGAATCGTCTGCTCGATGGCCGTGGGATGATGGGCAAAGTCGTCGATGATGGTTATTCCGTTGACCTGCGCCTTCAACTCGAGCCGCCGCTTCACGCTGCGAAACGTTGCGAGAGCCTTCGCAATCGCATCTTTCGAAATTTCATAATTCGCCGCCAGCGCCGCCGCTGCCGTCGCATTCCAGACGTTGTATTCTCCGCCGAGCGGGAATTCGAAGTCGGCCCACGGCTTTCCATCGCGCAGCACCGACCAGGAAGTTCGTTCCTCGTTCAGCTTTATATTTGCGATTCTCCAATCCGCGCGATCCGACGCGCCGTAACGTTCGACGGGACAGAAGGCTTTCTTCAGACAGCGGTCGATGTTGTCGCCCGAGATGCCTCCCGGATCAAAGCCGACAATTCGCCCGCGTCGCGGAACCAGGTTCACCAGGCGCTTGAAGGCCGTCTCCACCGCGTCCAGATCTTTGTAGATATCGGCGTGGTCGAATTCAACCGAGGTGAGAATCACGGAATCCGGAAAGTAGTGCAGAAACTTCGGACCTTTATCGAAGAATGCCGTGTCATACTCGTCGCCTTCTAAAATAAAGTGCTTGCCTTCGCCCAGCCCAAAACTGCGGCCGAAATTTTCCGCAATGCCGCCGATTAGGAACGAAGGCTGGAGGCCAGCGGTCTCGAAGATCCACGCCAGCATCGACGTGGTAGTCGTTTTGCCGTGCGTTCCGGCAACCACCAGCACGTCTTTTCCGACGAGAAACTCATCATGCAGAATCTGCGGCAGCGAGCAGAACGGAATGCGATCGTCGAGCAAGCGCTCCAGTTCCACATTTCCGCGCGAGAGCGCGTTGCCGACGACCACCAGATCGGGACGGGGATTCAGGTTCGCCTCGGCAAAGGGCTGCGCGACGGGGATGCCCAACGATTCCAGAAACGTCGACATTGGCGGATACGCCGCTGCATCCGAGCCGGTGACGCGAAAGCCTCGCTCTTGCAGCATGCCGGCCAGCGAAGCCATCGCCGTCCCGCAAATGCCGATCAGATGAATGTGTTTAGGTTTGCTTCATCGGTAAGAGACTTGCTCATTTGGCTTTGGTCTTGGCTTTTGCCGGTCGCCGACTCCAGAATCTCTCAGCCGTTCGACTTCATCGCATCCACGCTTCGAGCCGGGCCTTCACCCCGATCGGCAGCGTGATGTTCGCGCGCGAGACATGTCCTGAACGCAAGCCGAACGCCACCGGAATCCCAGATCGCCGACCACTCGCAGCACAACCTCTTCGAGCGTGTAATCTTGATCCGGACTCTGCCGGCAATCCAGCATTTCGCCGAAGACAATGCCGCGCACATCTTTCAGCTTGCCCGCCAGTTTCAGTTGCATCAGCATGCGGTCGATCTGGTAAGGCTTGGTCGCGATGTCTTCGATGAAAAGAATCGTGCCCGCGGTTCGAATCTCGTGCTCTGTGCCCAGCGACGCCGCCAGCATCGAGAGGCATCCGCCATAGAGGATTCCCTCCGCCTGTCCCGCCAACAGCGGTTTCGCTCCTGAGCCTTCGCCAATCTCCCACTCTTCCGCGCCGCCCAACGCGTTCTGCCACGAATCCAGATCCACACCGTCGGCAACGGCGAAATCCTTGGCCACCATCGGGCCGTGGAAGGTCACGAAGTTCGCCGAGTCCGAAATGCAGCACAGCAGCGTCGTAATATCGCTGTAGCCCACCAGAATTTTGGGATGCGAAACGATCTTCGTCGGATCGAGCAGCAGCGGCAGATAGTTCGACCCATATCCTCCTCGCGCACAAACAATCGCGCGGATATCGTCGCGCACGAACATGTCTTCCAGTTCCCGCGCCCGGCGCTCCGCCGAGCCGGCAAAGTAGAGATCGCGTTCCAGGATCGACTCGAAATAAAACGGCTCATAGCCGGCGCGGCGAAGACCGTCGCAGCCCGCCTCCAGCATTTCGCGCTTCACGTTCGACGCGGGCGCAACGATTCCCACCTTGTCGCCCGGACGGAGCGCGCGCGGCTTGATTCGCGGGTTTTGGGAAGCGGAAACCATGTGGACTCGATCTTGTCTAGCGAATCTGCGGCGAAGCTCGAATCTGCGGAATCCAGCGCCTAAAGGCGCGTTGATGCTCACTGCGCTTGCGAGCATGCCTAAGAACGCATGCCCTGATACGTAAGCTCACGCTACACGACAGCTCTACTTGACTTGATCTTAAATGAAGAATTCTCCGCGGCAGACGAGAGTCGCCGGACCCCGCAGATAAACTTGATCCTCCCAGCGCACTGTCTGCGCGCCTCCCGGCGCAATCACCGTCACCGGCGAAGCCACGCGCCCGCTCGCAATCGCAGCTACCGCTGACGCGCACGATCCCGTGCCGGAAGACTCGGTCTCTCCCACTCCACGTTCAAACAACCGGATCTCGATTTCATTCGCGCCTTCATTCGCACCTTTGTTCGCGCCTTTATTCGTTTGGCGCACCACCACATACTCCACGTTCGTGCCGTGCGGAAACTGCGGCTGCGTTCCGATCAGCGCCGCCTGCCGCTGCCATCCATCCTGAAAGTTCTCCACGAAAATTACGTAATGCGGATTCCCCATCGAAACTTTCGTCCCCACCACCCGCACCCGACATCGTCTCAATCGACAACTCGCCGCCGACCTCCGGCTGGCCCATCTCCGCTTCGAACTCAAAGGTGGAGCCTTGCCGCCCGCCTTGCGGACCAACGAGCCGGCACGTCTTCAGTCCGGCGCCGGTGCGAACCACAACTTCCGTTTTGCCCTCTCGCGAACAAATTTCCGCCGCCACACAGCGCGTGCCGTTGCCGGAAATTTCCGCCTCCGAGCCATCTGCGTTAATCAGGCGCGCCTCGCGTCAGCGTCCGCATCCGGAAACAGCCATTCCACGCCGTCGGCGCCCACTCCGCGATGGCGATCGCACAAGCGGTGGCTGAGCGCACTCAGATCGCCGAAGGCGTACGCACCTTCCACGATCAGAAAATCGTTGCCACAAGCCGACGCCTTTGTAAAAGGAATTTTCGCGTTCTGATAGCTCTGTTTCCGCGGTCGGCTCATTCGTGTTCCGTGGCCCCGAGTGATGTCACGGTGGCAAAGGCGGTCGATTCATGCAAGCGGATGGAAAACACACTCTGCTCGTTCATGCTCGCAATCCACCGAGAACACCATGCGAAAATCGGGGTCCGCGGACGCGATGTGCACGCTGTGCATGGTGAGTTGCTCGGAGTCCAGGAGGCGGTTCACTTCCCGCAACATCTCATCCACGTTGCGGCCCGTCACTTCGTAGGTGGTAACAAACAACTTCAGCGAAAACGCGCGCTCCATTCGTCCCAGCAGCACCAGCGCAATCAGAATGATGACCGTGGCAAAGCACGCAGTCAGATACAGGCCGCCGCCCGCTGCCATCCCCACCGACGCCACCACAAACAGAGTCGCCGCCGTGGTCAGCCCGGTCACCGATGCCTTCGCGTGCAGAATCGAGCCTGCGCCGATGAAGCCTATGCCCGGGATGATCTGTGCCGCGATCCGTGCGCTGTCCGTCGGCGTGCCCGCGAGTTGCGCCGATAGAACCGTGAACATCGCCGCGCCAAAACAGATGAACATGTTCGTGCGCAGCCCCGCCGGCTTGTGCCGCAGTTGCCGTTCCAGGCCGATGATGCCGCCCAGTATCGCCGCCAGCAGCAAGCGCGCCAGCGTCGAACTCAGCACCACGCCCAGTTCATTCCGCAGCAGTTGGATGATTTGATGGATTGGGTTCATAGCAGCACCCGGCCTCGATTCCCTAGCCCGCAAAACGCGCGGTCTGGGGACCACGGAGCGGATTCTATCACCGCCATCAGGCGCTTTCTGTGTCGCTGGGCGGGAGGGGTTAACGCGATTGATTCGGGGCGCTCCGCGCCGCGTAGATGCGCGCATGGGGCTGCCCGGTCGCGTGAATTTCGATCAGCTCCGTAAGATTGGTCAGATTCGCGCCTTGGTCCACCGCATCGCCATCGAAGGCAATCACAAAATCCACGTAGCGCGGCGGATCGGCCAGCGCGCGCTCCCACAGGCCTTCGGGATCCGACGGCCGCTTCCACACGCGGTGATTTTCGTTATTCACCACCTGGCGCAGCGGGATGCCCGCCTGCTCCATGACGCCCACATGTTCGCTGATGTCCATCAGAAAGCGCGAGTTCCGCGGTAATCGAGCGAGCACGCGCTGCACCGCGGAATTCAAGGGATTGCGGATCACCCAGTTCCTCCGCGCTTCTGCCAAGCATTGAGGCTCCGCCTTCCACACCGACGCATAGCTGCCCACCACCAGCGCCAGAATCACGGCGACCATTTTCCCTTTATGCCGCCCGCCCGTGCCCAGTAGAAAGACAGAAGCCGCCAGCACTCCGGTCGAAACCGCAAACATCGGCAGCAACTGGAGTCCGTAGCGCTGGTTGAAGGTGGCAAATGGCCACCAGGTGTAGACATGAAGCGGCACCGAGCCGTACGCAATCGAAAATGCATAGAACAGCAGCGGAACCCACAACAACAGCAGCGCCGCCGATTGCGCCCGCAGTTTCCAGGCTGCGATTACGAGCGCCACAAAGGCCGCCGCCAGCCAGAACCGGCCCCAGTTCCCGTTCGCCATATTCAACTGCGCCGATTTCAAGAAATAGATGGCCGCGACTCCGGCATGGTGGAGCGCCGGATTCGGCGCACCTACGCGCTGCTCAATCGCCTTCGCCGAGTATGGACCGTTCGCGAAGTCCAGCGCGTTCCCATACACCACCCCGTTGTAAGCCAGCCACAGGACGGGAACCACCGCAATGCCCAACAGGAACTTCGCTGCAACGCGGCGCAAGTGCGCGAGTAGTCGGGATCGATTCTGCCATCGCCGCAGCGCGATGACGACGACCGCCGCGCCCATCACACCCGCCAGAAACCATCCGTCGTAGCGCGTGAGTTCCGCACCCGCCAGACACCAGGCGCAGCGCGTCAGAGCGCTGGTGCGACGCCTGGCTCGAGGCTTGCGGTCTCCTCTGAGCACTTTTTCGCTCCATGGCTAGTTCAGCGCGCGGAGAAATTCCGCGAAGTACACGACCGCCCAGATAAACAGCGCCAGATAAATTGACTCCGTCATGGCCGTTGCCTGCATGTAGATCAGGTTCGGATTGGCTCCATAAGCGAATGCCGCGGCCCATGCGCCCACGCCAGCCGCCGGTTTCGTGCCCGCTTCCTGGTCCGCTTCCTTGGAAAGATCGGCTTGCAACATGCCGCGCACCAGGCGAAATATTCCCACGACTCCGAACACGTAGGCGATCATCGAAGGGATGGAACCGCCGGTTCCGTTCTGCCACATCGCCTTCGACCAAATGAACGGGATCAGCAGCAGATGAGGCAGGGGCAACCAAACCCTGCCCAATTGCAGCAGACCGGGAGTCTCGGAATCGAACACGCGCCGCGCAATATTAATGTGCGCGATCGCGTCGCCATAGAGCAGAAGGTCGCTGTGTCGAAGGTAGTAAAGAAAGGAAAACAGAGAAACGAGGACAGCGATCCCGGCCACGCGGGCCGCGCTGAAGTCGGGAACGGCGGCTGTCTTTCACCTCACTCTCTCGTCGCTCTGTCATGGCTCTGACACTGTCCATCGATAACGGTCCGAATATGTCAATCTCCGAGCGACGCAGCGCCTGAAGCGCTCTTGTCAGCGTCAGAACACATATGGTCCATCGCTTGATCAGGCATGACCCTGATACGAACCTGACATTGTATCATTGAGGCCGCTAAGATTGCCGGGACGAGATAAACGCAATGTCCTATTCCAAGTGCGTCAGTTCGCGGAACACCTGAAAGCGCGCGTCGATTTCTCCGCGCGTAAGATTCTGCAGCCGCTCCGTCCCGAAGCGTTCCACGGCAAACGATCCCATCACTCCGCCATAAAACAAGGCGCGCTTCAGCACCTCGCGATTGATCTCGCCCTGGGACGCGATGTAACCCATGAATCCGCCGGCAAACGAGTCGCCGGCTCCGGTCGGGTCTTTTACTTCTTCAATGGGCAGCGCCGGCGCGCGAAAAGGATGCGATCCGATGCCGAAGGCTCCCTCGCGGAAAAAGATGGTCGCTCCGTACTCGCCGTGCTTCACCACCAGAGCGCTCGGTCCCAGGGCAAGAACTTTTCTTGCCGCGCGCGGAAGATTCTTCTCCCGCGCCAGCATCTTAGTCTCGGTGTCGTTGATCAGGAGGACATCCACCAGCTTCAACGTCTCCGCCAACTCCTTGGGCGTGCCCTGGATCCAGAAATTCATGGTGTCGCAGCCCGTCAGGCGCACACCATCCATCTCCAATCGAACCGCCGATTGTAGTGTGGGCTGGATGTTTGCGAGGAACAGGAACTGCGTGTCCGAATACTCTTTTGGAATGCGCGGCTGAAATTTATCGAACACGTTCAGTTCCGTGAATTCAGTCTTGGCCTCGTTCAGGTTGTCGATATACTGTCCGCCCCAGCGAAAGGTCTTCCCCTCGGTGCGCTCGATGCCGCGCGTGTCCACGCCGCGTTTTTTCAGCACGGCTTCGTGTTCGGACGTAAAGTCTTCGCCTACCACCGCGACCATCCGCACCTCGGTGAAGTAACTTGCGGCCAGCGCGAAATAAGTGGCCGCCCCTCCGAGAATGTCGCTTACTCGGCCGGAAGGCGTGGCGATGGTGTCGAAGGCAACCGAACCTACTACGAGAATGCTCATGAGGCTCCGTGGATGAGTCGTTAGTCGTTGGTCGTTAGTCGTTGGTCAGTCGTTGGCGAGCACGTCCGGGAATCGTCTGATTGAGGTTCGCTAACGACTGACGACCGACGACCAATGACCAACGACTACTTCAAATACTTTCCCAATATCAACTGCAGCTTCTCTTTTGTCGCAGCCGGAATCTTGGCCGGGTCGGTCAGAATGGCATTCGCCAGCGCCGATCCGCATTTGCAGGAGCGCGTTTTCGGCATCGTCGACACCGTGGCCTGCACAACTTTGGCGGCGTTCTCGGCGTTCTTTGCCAGCACGGAAATAATCTGCTCTACCGTCACGGAATCATGATGCGGATGCCAGCAGTCATAATCGGTCACCATGGCGATGGTGACGTAGCAAATCTCCGCTTCGCGCGCGAGTTTTGCTTCCTGCAGATTAGTCATGCCGATCACATCCGCGCCCCAACTGCGATACACATTCGACTCGGCCTTGGTAGAAAACTGCGGACCCTCCATGCAAACGTAGGTGCCACCGCGCTGCGCGGTTACGCCTGCAGCCTGGCATGCGCCGCGGACCACCTTCGTCATTTCGCTGCACACCGGATCGCCAAATCCAATGTGCGCCACAATGCCGTCGCCGAAGAAAGTGTCCACGCGGTGCCGGGTGCGGTCGAAAAACTGGTTCGGGATCACGAAATCGAGCGGCTTGTGCTCTTCCTTCAGCGAGCCCACCGCCGAAACCGAAATAATGCGCTCCACTCCCAACTGCTTAAAGCCGTAAATGTTGGCCCGGAAATTCAGTTCGCTCGGCAAGAGTTTGTGCCCGCGGGCATGGCGCGCGAGAAATGCCACCTTGCGGCCCGCGAGCGTCCCCAGAATGTAGGCATCCGAAGGATCTCCAAATGGAGTCTGCTGCTCGACCTCGTGCGCGTCGGCGAATCCCGGCATGTGGTACAGACCGCTGCCGCCGATAATGCCAATCTCTGCCTGCTTCAAATGCGCTCCTGATTGGGCTGATCCGAACGTTAATGGAATGACTGCGGAACTGCTGATTATACAAGACGGAAACTCACGGCTTAGCGGGCGCGGCTTTGTCTAGCGGTTTTTCCTGCGGCCAGAAGTCTTCCTCCACCCGCTTCGTCGTCTCGTCATCCAGACTCTCGCTGATCAGTACCGCGTCGCCCCGGACTTCAATCACTACCACTCCCTCTTCTGTCAGCCAGGCATGGCGTCCGCGCAACGTTCGCCAGGAATCCGCCGGGGGCGCGTCTGCCGCAACTTTGCCGTCCGTTCCCAGCGCCTTGCCGCTTTTGATAGCGCTGGGCCAGCGATTTCGCATACACCGCCGCGAACTCCGCCGCTTTCGCCGCGCTCGACCAGCGGGAAACATACAGCACTCCGATCGGCGCCGATTTGTCTGCCTTCGGCTTGCCGGCAAAGTAATAACCGCCGCGCCACTCCGGATAGATCGCCTTGGCCTCATCCCGGCCTGCATACTGCTCGACCAACACGTCAACGTCAAACTCTCCCATCGCGCCGATATCGAAGGCATCGTAGCCTTTGAAGTCTTTCTCCATGTCGATCATCTTCATCGGCGGCAAGCGTCTCGTGCGCCAGGTACGTCTCTGGTTCCATGATTTCGCGCGTCGTCTTCGGCGGATCCTTGAACGCGCCCGCGTAAGCCAGTTCCTTCCCGCCCGCCTCGAGGAGCGCGACGGTAAAGTCGAGTCCGTAGCGATACGGGAACGTCAGCTCCTCTTTCAAAAAAATCGGTGCATCGCGAAACGCGGGAGAATCCGCCGTCCCGACCAGCATGCCCTGCTTGAGCGCATTCGACAATCTGGGGCGAGTCGAGCAGCGTCTTTCCGGTCGGCGCCAGCGAATAATCCAGCAGCACCGCCATCGCCTGTCCCTCCACCACCGCCTGCCGCGCAGCGCTTTCCTCGTCATTTTCAATGTCGGCTGTGACTCGGGTCATCTTTCTTGTTATCAGCGTCTTTCGCCGATCCCTTCATCCATTTCTCGATGCCGAACGATTGGTCCTGGAGCGCGTGCGTCAGTTCGTGCGCCAGCACCGGCTTCTGCTGTTCCACGTCCAACCAGTTCAGCAAATTCACAGTTTTTGTTTTTTCATCGTAGTATCCCGCCACCTGCTCGCGCAGCATCGTCACCAGAAAGGTGCCCAGGTCGAAGTTGCGCGGCAGCAACCCGAACTTCTTCAGCACCGCCGAAGACCGCTCCAGTCGCTTCGCGTCCTTGTCGTCCTTCATGCTCTTCTTGAGATAGGACTCCACCTCGTCGCGCTTGGTCAGCCTGCGCTTCACCTTGTGCTTGATCGGCAGGCCCGTATCCTCGCTGGCAAACTGCAGGATCTCGTCCACCGAGCGAAAAAGTTCCTTCGCCTCTTTGGGCGAAACAATGGTTTCCGGTGTGGCGCGGGCGCCCTCGCCCGCGGGGCTCTGATCGTGCGGCGCCTGATCCTGCGGCGCCTGATCGTGCGATGCCTGATCCTGCGATGCCCCAGCCGCCCCGCCCGCTGCTTGTCCCCACAGCGTGCCCGCCAGGAGCACGAGCAGCGCAAGTTCGCAAAACGAGCTTTTGCAGAACCAGCTTTCGCAAAACCATCCTCGGAGCTTCTGCGCAACTACCTTGACATTGTCCATTGGCATCGAGTTTATACTGTCCCATGCCAGTCAATCTCATGCCCGTCAATCCCATGCCCGTCAATCTCTGGACTAAAACCGATCACGCCCTCGACTACCTCGGACGAGCCGACTCCATAGCGCATCGCACAGAAGGCGAATCGTCGTTGCTCGAGTTCATTCCGCAAACCACGCGCCGCATTCTCGACCTGGGCACCGGAGATGGGCGGCTGCTGGCCCTGGTGTTACGCGAACAGGTGAAACGCGAGCATCCGAACACGGAAGCCGTCGCCATTGACTTCTCTCCTGCCATGCTTGAGGCTGCCAGGAAGCGCTTTGCCGGCGATTCCTCGGTTGCCGTCATAACCCACAACCTCGATGACCCACTTCCCGACCTGGGCAAGTTTGACGCTGTCATCTCCAGCTTCGCGATCCATCATGTCGCGCACGAGCGCAAGCGCGCGCTCTACTCCGAAATCCACGAACTGCTGAATGCCGGTGGCGTCTTCTGCAATCTGGAACACGTCGCCTCGCCCACGCCCAGCCTGCACGAGGAATTCTTGCGCCAGAGCGGCCTTACACCTGAAACCGAAGATCCTTCAAACCAGCTCCTCGATGTCGAGACCCAGTTGCAGTGGCTGCGCGAGATCGGATTCGCCGACGTGGATTGTCACTGGAAATGGCGGGAACTGGCGCTGCTGGCGGGCAGGCGGGAGTAAGCCGGAAGGGCGCGAGAGAAGCTCGATGCACTCCGCAGGGAGAATGGGGTCATCGGATCATCGGGCCATCGGATGATCGGGCCATCGGGTGATCGAAGATCAAGGGCCTTTGATTCTAGATGGCCCGATGGCCCGATCATCCGATGACCCGATCGTCCCTGCCAGTCGACGATACGTCAGCGATGAGATACTCTCTCCGCCACCCACTCGCCCGCCTCGCGCGTCCCCAGCGTTCCGCCGATGTCGGCCGTCGTTTTTTTCTGCCGCACCGCTTCGAGCACGGCGGCTTCGATCTTCTGCGCCTCGCCGGACATTCCCAGATGCGCCAGCATCATCGCCGCCGTCAGAATCGCGCCGAAGGGATTGGCAATGTTTTTCCCCGCAATCGACGGCGCTGAACCATGCACGGGCTCGAACATCCCGATTTGCCCCAGTGAAGTGTGCCCCGGACGCAGATTGCCGCTCGCGGCCATCCCCAGCCCGCCCTGCAATCCCGCCGCGAGATCGGTGATGATGTCGCCAAACATGTTGTTGGTGACGATGACATCGAACCCGCGCGGATCGTGCACCATCTGCATGCAGAGCGCGTCCACGTACATGTGCTGCGTCTCGATCTTTGATCTGGATACTCTGCCGCCACTTCTTTGAACACGCGCTGCCACAGGCCGCCGGCGTGCGTCATGGCGTTCGACTTGTCGCACATCAGCACGCGCCGCCGCGGACGAACCATCCAGCTTCCGGTTGCTCGCGCAGTACTCAAACGCGTAGCGGATGATGCGCTCGACTCCCTTGCGCGTGTTGATGTCTTCCTGGATCGCAACTTCGTCCGGCGTTCCCTGCTTGAAAACTCCTCCGAGGTCGCCGTAAACGCCCTCGGTATTTTCGCGAATCACGACGAAATCGAGGTCTTTTGGTTCGATGCCTTTGAGCGGGCAAAGCGACGCATCCAGCAACCGCACCGGGCGGACATTGGCGTAGAGGTCCATCTTGCAGCGCATGCCCAGCAGGATTTCCTTCGCGTGAATGTTGGAGGGCACGCGCGGATCGCCGAAGGCGCCGACCAGGATGGCGTCGAAATCCCGGGCCAGGGTGGCGAAGCCGTCCGGCGGGACCGTAACTTTGTCGGCGAGATAGCGGTCGGCTCCCCAGTCGAACGGGGTTAATTCGACTGCAGCACCGGCGGCCTGCATGACTTTTACAGCCTGCGGAATAACTTCTTTTCCGATTCCGTCACCGGGAATCACGGCAATACGCTTTGTCACGCTCACGCTCGCAACGTTAGCACAGCCGTGAAGTGTCTGTGTAGAGACGGGGCTTGCCCCGTCTCACTGGCGGCCGAGACGCGGCAAGCCGCGTCTCTACCGGAGATCGACTCGGCGTAAGGGCGGCCGCCAGTCCGAGTCACGGCCGTTCGTTATAATCAAAGGTTGAGCCTATGACTTCGACAACACTTCATGGGGCGAACCCGACGTGAGCACAGCGGCGCGGTCGGCGCCACTGCGTCCGACTTCGGCGATACTCGCGCCGAGTTCCAGGCCTTGCTCTCAGGCTGCGGCCTCTATGACCTGAGCTGGCGTGCCAAGATCGCGGTGACCGGCGGCGACCGCGTCCGCTGGCTGAACGGCATGGTCTCGAACAACGTTCGCGATCTTGCCCCGGGCCACGGCGTCTATGCTTTCCTGCTGAACGCGCAGGGACACATTCAGGCCGACCTCTACGTCTTCCAGCGCGGAGACTCGCTGCTGGTGGATACGGAACGCGGGCAGCGAGACAAAATATTGCAGCTGTTCGATCACTACATCATCTCCGACGATGTTGAGATCGCCGACATCAGCGACAAACTCACCGCGCTCGGCCTGAGCGGGCCGCAAACGCAGCTCGTGCTGCGCACAGCGGGAATCCATGCCCCCGATCTCGCGCCGTTAGAGTTTTGCGTGCCGAAATGTGATTGCGCGTGTGACTGCCTGCAATGCATCGCTGGTGAGAGGCGACGATCCCGCGGGAGGGTCGTATCAAATCTGGCTGGCGCCGGACAAACTGAAATCCACTTGGGACGCCTTGGTCGCAGCAGGCGCAACCGCCGTTGGTGCCCGCGCGCTGGAGCTTCGGCGAATTAGTTTCGGCATCCCGCAATTTGGCGTGGACATCCGCGAGCGCGATCTGCCGCAGGAAACCGGGCAGACGCGCGCGTTGAATTTCACCAAAGGGTGCTATCTCGGGCAGGAGATCGTGGAGCGCGTCCGCTCCCGCGGCGCGGTGCATCGGCAGTTCACCGCGTTCGCGGTCGAGGGCACGCTGCCCGAACCGGGCGCGAAGATTGTGGCCTCGGAGAAAGACGAGAAAGAAGTCGGCGAGATCACAAGCAGCGCGATTTTGCCTCTGCCCGGCGGAGATCGCCCGGTCGCACTGGGTTATCTGCGACGCGAGGCCGCTGGAAAAGATTTGCGTGCGGGAACGGCGAAGCTGAAACCGGCATCGCTCCCGATCGTCTGAATTTCAAAAGAACGCGAATTTCAAGAAACCAGGTAAACGATATGGCTCAAAAAAGAAAAGAAGAAAGCGAATTCAAAGTAAGCGACAAGCGCTTGTTCACCGCCGACGGAGAACTGAGATCGGATTCCGTCGAAGAAGAGCAAGCGGCTCCTCCAGCCCCGCCGCGGCCGCAACCGCGCCTGCGACGCCACTCCCGCGCCCGTTTCAACGATCGCGGAGGCCGCGCCCACAGCCGCGCCGCCCACAGCCCGAATCGGATATCCCGGAACCTCCCACCGCCTCCGAGCAGCAGGCGCAGCACGATGCCTACAAGCAGTCGTCGCGCGATCTGGATTCGCGAGTCGAACTGAGCGGACACTCGGCGAAAGAACTCGAAATGAGTTTTGAGCGCTTCATGGCTTCGCTCTACATGACCGCCATGATGCAGCTCGGCCTGATGCACGAACAGGGCGGCCAGCCCGGAGTCGACTTGATCGGCGCGCGGCAAACCATCGACACGCTGGGCATGATCGCCGAGAAAACCAAGGGCAATCTCACTCCGAAGGAGCAGGGTTTTCTGCAGAACTGCCTCTATGAACTGCGCATGGCCTACGTGGAAGTAACCAACGCTCTGGCGCATCCTCCGCAGGCGCCCGGCCCAATTACAGGTACAAACGGCTGATGCATGCGACTCTGACGGTATTAGGCAGCGGCACGTCGATGGGCGTGCCCACCATCGGCTGCGACTGCGCCGTCTGCCGTTCGCAAGACCCGCGCGACCGCCGCACTCGCCCCTCCGTGATGATCGGCTACGTGATCTCACGACCATGCCCGCCACGTCATGATCGACAGCACGCCTGACTTTCGCGAGCAGGCGCTGCGCGAAAACATTACGCAACTCGATGCCGTGCTCTACACCCACACGCATGCCGACCACATCCTCGGAATCGACGACCTGCGCCCCCTGACTTATCGGCACAAGCCGGGCAAGCTGCCTCTTTATGCCACGCCGCGAAACTGTGAATTCCTGCGCAACATGTTTCGCTACATTTTTGAAGCTGAGTATAAGTTTGGCGGACTGCCACTGGTGGAGCTGCATCCGATCGAGGGCCCCGTCGAGTTGTTCGGCGCGCGCTTCGAGCCGGTGACGGTGATCCACGGCGAAACTCCGATCCTTGGTTTCCGTTTCGGATCGGCCGCCTACCTGACCGATCACAGCGAGGTCCCGGCCGAAACGCTGGAGAAGCTGCGCGACCTCGACATCCTGTTTCTGGACGCGCTGCGCTACAAGCCGCATCCCACGCATTCGACCGTCGAGCAGTCGCTGAAGATCGTGGACGCGGTGAAACCGAAGCGCACGTTTTTCACGCACATCTGCCACGACCTGCCGCACGAGGCCACCAACGCCGCGTTGCCGCCCGACGTGCGGCTGGCGTTTGACGGAATGAAGCTGGAGTTTGAAATTTAGAGCAACTGCCGTAGACGCCGGACGCATTTCGTCCGGGCAAGCGAGGCAGCTCGCCTGGTTTCCGTGCGCACAGAGTAAGCTGCGGCGCTTCGCTCGGCGGTGACGGACGAAGCGTACGTTCCTACGTGAACATTGCGGATGCGAACTTTCCACAAACTCGACGATATTCCCCGCGACTTCGGTCCCGCGATCGTCAGCGTCGGCAACTTCGACGGCGTGCACCGCGCTCACCGCTATGTTCTCGACGAAATCGTGCGGCGGGCGAAAGCTGGGAGCGCGCAGTCGGTGGTGGTCACCTTCGAGCCCCACCCCTCCCGCATCCTGCGTCCCGATCACAACCTGAAACTGCTGACTCCGCTTCCGGAAAAACTGCGCCTGCTCGAAGCCACCGGCATCGACGCGGTTCTGTTGCTCCCCTTCTCGCGCGATCTTTCGCTGATGACGCCGCACCAGTTTGCCCATGAAATTCTGAAGAAGCGCCTGCATGCCCGCGAAGTTCACGAAGGCTACAACTTCCGCTTCGGACACAAGGCGGCGGGAAACATTGAAATGCTGCGCGAACTGGGCAGGGAGAAAGAGATGGGATTTGAGGTCCACGATTATCCCGAGATGCGCCTGCGCGGAGAGCGGGTTTCGAGCAGCCACATCCGAAAGTTGCTTTCCGAAGGCCGAGTGAGCCGGGCACGCCACTTGCTGGCGCGTCCGTTCAGCATTCTCTCCACCGCCGGCCGAGGGCGCGGCTATGGGGCGAAATATACCGTCCCGACCATCAATCTGGCGCACTACGAAGAACTCGTGCCCAAGGATGGCGTGTACATCACCCGCACGCGAATCGGCAGCGGTCATAAGAACGAATGTTTCGATTCGGTCACGAACGTTGGAAACCGCCCCACGTTTGGCGCCGATTCTTTTGCCATCGAAACTCACCTGCTGAATTTTCATCCGCATCGAACTTTCGGCGGAAACGGAAGTCGAAATTCATTTCCTGGATCGCCTGCGCGACGAGATCAAGTTCCCTTCCGTCGAAGCGCTGAAAGAGCAGATCGGGCGGGACGTGCGGAAGGCGCAGAAGTATTTGCGGCGGCTGGGGCGGGCAGGGGTTCGTTCTTAGCTGGGAAACTTTTTTCCTAAGATGGGACGATTGACAATGCCACCCGAAAGCGAAATCAGGATCAACGGCATACCGGCAGTACGCTCGTCAATTTAACGCGTCAGCTATCGTTCGTAGGCTCTTGCGCACCGTTCAGAGAAGTACCTAATTGGACTAGACTGCGTCGTACTCACGAATGGGGTCGCTCTGTCTCGTAAAGACCGCGTAGGAGGAATCTGGTCCCGCAAACGCCGAGTCGATAAGTCACGCGTGCGGGGCCTATACCATTACGCCTCTCGCAATTCCTTGCCTTATATTGAGCTTCGAGTGGACAAGATCATTGCCTCCTTGGAAAGATGGGCAATTCCTATTCCGTCTCTAAGGCACGTGGCCTTCGGCCACGTGCTTTTCCACGAACTGGGCCATCACATTCACAGCACAATTCGCCCCGAACATACTGAAAAGGAGGACGTGGCGGATACGTGGGCCGCCAAGCTTAACCTTAATTTCATACGAAAGACCTACTGGTATGGTGTCCCCGTACTGAAGATCTACATGTTCATGAGACGCAGGCATAGGATTTGAGATCGACTTCTTTTCCCCCAAGCACGACCATCGACACTTCTCACTCGATCGGCTCGACCACCAACTCCTCGCCCCGAGCAGCCCGCTCCGGCAACTGGATCAGCACAATCGCTACCAGCACCAGAACGATTCCAACGGTCTGCATCGGCCGCAGTAACTCGCCCAGTACAAGCGCCGCGATCAAGATGCTGAACACCGGCTCCAGGCAACTGGCCACAATGGCGCGGGTCGGCTCCAGGTGCTGCAGCCCGGCGAAGTAACAGGAAAATGGCCCGAGCACGGAGACCAGCGAAAACACCAGCATGAATCCCCACTGCTCGCGGCCATAGTGAGCGGCAACAATTTTCCACGGAGGATTCACGAAGATCCAAAATGTTGACGTCGCCACCAACACCCACAGCAGTACTTTCCAGCGGTCGTAGCGCGCCAGCACGCTGTGTCCGCCGACGTTATAAAACGCAAAGGAAAATGCCGCCAGCAGCGCGGCCGTGACTCCGACCGCGTCCATGCGGAAGCCGCTCGAGCCGACAAAGCCGACCGCCAGCGCACAACCCACCACGGCCAGTCCCACCGCCGCGCTTCTCCGCCACGACGGCCGCTGCGCTCCGCGCGCCACCGTATAGAGCAGCACCCAGACCGGCGCCGTGTATTGCAGGATGATGGCCGTCGCCACGTTCGTCCGTTGAATTGCGAGGTAGTAGAGATAGTTCGACGCCGCGACTCCCAGAATTCCAAGCAGGAAAAACCGCACCAGGTCGCGACCGGGAACGCGCAGCGCGGACGCTCCTCTCCGTGCCAGCAGCACCGGTAGAAGCACCGCCAGCGACAACGTTGCACGGCTCTGCGACAGGATCAGCGGATCGATCTTTCTTAGTTTAGCGAAGTACCAAGCGACAACCCGCCCGGCAGCAGATGCCCGGTGAATGCCGCGCGACCGAGCGTCGCCGAAATTCCCCACAGCAGGGCCGCACTCCCGATATAGAAGTAACCGCGCAGCGGATGAGGGCCAGCTGATGCCCTGATGAACGACCAGCCTTCACGGAACGTGCTCGATGGTGTAGGTGATCTTCGCCGTCTTCTCCAGCATGGCGGAGACCGAGCAATACTTCTCTTTCGAAAGCCGCACCGCGTCTTCCACGGCTTTCTGCGACACCTGCCCGCGAACCAGATAGGTCAAGTGAATCGAGGTATAGACGGCGGGATAGCCGTCCGCTCTTTCGGCTTCGGCCCGCACTTCGAGCCCGGTGAACGGCTCGCGTTTCTTGCGGAGAATTCCCACTACGTCCGATGCCGTGCAGCCGCACAGAGCGAGCAGCACTAACTCCATCGGGCTGTTGGCGGTTTTTTCGGCGGCGGTATCCATCACGATCGAGTGTCGTGAAGATGCCGCGCCTACGTATCGTTCTTTGTCCGTCCAGTTCACTGAAGCTTCAATCATGGTGGCCTTTCGTTGCTCCGCTGATCGCTATTCGTCGTTCGCTGTTCGCGGCGCCAGAGTATGGCGATCGGCGAACAGCGAATAGCGAATCGCGTCCGATAACTCCGCATCCCGCCGCTGCATCTTCGCTACCGCCGGTTATCCGTCATCGGCTCGGGATGAATCAGCACGCGGAACAGTTCCGGCGCGTCGTGTTTGAAGCGAATCTCGAGCGAAGTTTGAACGTCGTGCACTCGCGAAAGCGGCATATCGTCAGGCAGCGTGCAGTGGCAGGAAACATACAGCCGCGCGCGCACCTTCTTGAACTGGAATTCGTGCACGTCCATCACCTCGGGAAACTCCTTCACAATATCCTTGAGCCGCTGTTCCAATTCCGGCTCGCGAACAATCTCCTGTCCCCTTTCAATCGTCGCCGGCTCACTTTCAATGTGCGTAAGGATGGTCGCAATTTCCGGGACCTCGCTGCGCATCTCCGTTTCCAGCCGGGTAACTTCATCGTGCGCCTGCTTCATGCTGAGTTGCTCGTCGAGTTCCAGATGCTGCTCCACGTGCAACTGCCCGTTCAGGTCCTGCACGCTGATGTCGTGCACATTGAAGTTGTAGCGGGTAGCCACGGCGCGGATGCGGTCAAAAATATTTTCCGTGCGCCGGGCCCGCGGAACCGTGTGCATCATCACGTCAGCGCCGGGCAAAATCTCGCGCACCCGCGACTTCACCGCATCGGACACCTGCTCGGAGCGCTGGAAGGTGAAATTGCGTTCCAGCCCCACCGAAACGTCCGCGAAGTAGCGGTTCCCAGCTTTCCGGAACCGGACCCGCTCCACTTCCAGCACGCCATCGACGGTCCTGATCCGATCGAGGATCTGGCTGCGCACGCCGGCCGGCGCCGCATCGAGCAGCGCATCCACCGTTTTCCGCGCCAACCGCCAGCTCACGGTAATCACCACGCCCGCCACGAACAGCGCGGAAATCGGATCGGCCTGGCGCAGCCATCCCACCCGATAGCTGCGCCCCAACCAGACCAGCGCCAGGCCCACGATCACGACTCCGCTCGACCAGATATCCGTGGAAAAATGCAGCGCATCGGCTTCCAGCGCCTGACTGTCGTACTTCGTCGCAATGCGCCCAAGGGCGCGGGAGCGCCAGGCGTCGACCGCGATCGAAAGGAGCATGACCAGGAAGGCAGCCACGGTCGGCTCAATTTCCACGCTGTGAAAGAACAGCCGCCTCATCGATTCATAGACGATCCAGACGCAGGCCACCAGCAGCAGACCGGTTTCGATGAAGGCGGAAAAATTTTCGAACTTGCCGTGTCCGTACTGGTGATCGGCATCCGCCGGCTTGTCGGAAACCCGCACCGAAAAAAATGTCACCAGGGCTGCGATCAGATCCAATCCAGAATGTGCGGCCTCCGATAAAATCCCCAGCGAGCCGGTCGCGATCCCGACAACAATTTTCAGGCTGGTGATTACAAGCGCCGCCAGCACTGAGTTCCCGGCAACGGCTCGCTTTTCCCGGCGCATCGACTGAGAACTGAATGCCATGAAAATCATTATCGCTTTGGATTCGCCCGCCGCCAACCCCTAGACCCCTTGCCCGGGCGTCCAGCGGGACATGCTACGATGACATTCATCGTAATTTCTCCCTGGAGGATATTGATTCATGCGTTCCCAGTGCCTCGTGTGTGTGCTGCTTGCCGGCTTGGCTTACGGACAGGCGGCGCAACCGGCTACACCTCCCGCCGCCGGAGCGAAGGCGGAGCAAAGCACCTCCGCCGCGCCCGAAAAGGCCCCCGAAGTAAACGTTGGGCCCGACGATACGGTGATTACGCTGAAGGGTTTCTGCGCCGACGCTACCCAACAGGGCGACGCCTGCAAAACCGCGATCACCCGCGCGCAATTTGAAAAGCTCGTCGAAGCGCTGCAGCCGGGAATGCCGTCGGCCTTCGTCGCCAACTCGCAACCCGGTATTCGCAGGTCCTGAAGATGTCCGCCGCAGCGGAAAAGCGCGGCCTCGACAAAGGGCCCACGTTCGAAGAAAAGATGTACTTTGCGCGCATGCAAATTCTTTCCCAGGAGCTCGGCCGCGCGCTGCAAGACGATTCCAATAAGGTCAGCGACGCCGATATCGAAGACTATTACAAGAAGAACGAAGCGTCCTACGAGCAAGCCACCTTTGCGCGGATTTACATTCCCCGCGCAAAGCAAATCGCACCTCGCAGCCGCAAAACCAAAGGCCGATACTGAGGCCGGTGCTAAGAGCGCTGCGACAGCCAATGCACGAGCAGCCTCCAACCGAGGAGCAAAAGAAAGCTGCCGCAGAAGCGATGAAAAAAGTCGCCGCCGATCTCCGTGACCGCGCCGCCAAGGGTGAAGACCCCGACAAACTGGAAGAAGAGGCCTACGCCGCCGCTGGACTCCCGGGAAATGCTCCTAACACAAAGATGGAGAAATTGCGCCGCGCCGCGCTGCCTGCGAACCATCAAGCGGTCATGGACCTGAAGCCCGGCGAAGTGTCGGAATTGATCTCCGATCCCAATAGCGGTTACTACATCTATAAGATGGTCGGCAAAGAGACCTTATCTCTGGATGCGGCGAAACCGGAGATCATCAAAGTTATTTCCAGCCAGCGCTATCGCGATAGCATGCAAAGTTTTCAGGGCAATATCGACTTGAACGATGCCTACTTCGGCCCCACCCGGAATCCAGCCATGCCGCCACCTCCACGGGGAGCAAAGCCGCCTGCCCAAGAGCGAGACGACCGCGACTAAATGGATACGGCAAAACCAACCATTGTCGTTACCGGCGTTTCGGGCAATCTGGGCCAGCGGCTGTTGCCGCAGCTCTCGGATTTCAAAGTGGTGGGCATCGACGTCACGCCCCCCACGCATTCCCCGGTTGACCGCTTTGTAGCGCTCGACCTGGGAAGAGAAGAATCCACCCGCGAGTTGCTGCTGCTGCTGCGCGAGTTGCAGCCTGCGTCCGTTGTGCATCTGGCGTTCGTGATCGATCCCCACCGCTCCGGGGTTCTGGACGTCGACCGGATGTGGCGGATCAACGTGGCCGGCACCGCGCGGGTGATGGAAGCCATTGCAGAAGCCAACCGCAATCCCGAAACCACCATTCGGCAGTTCATTTTTCCCAGCAGCGTGTCGGCGTATGGCCCCGATTTGCCCGCACCGGTCGCGGAAGACGCGCCGCTCAACGCGCACACGCTGCCCTACGCGGTCCACAAGAAAGAAAGCGATCTGGTGGTGCAGCAGCGCGCGCCTTCGCTGCGCGGGTGCGGAGTGTTCATCCTGCGTCCCCACATTTTTGCCGGAGCCACCGTCGAAAATTACTTGATGGGAGCGTTCCGCGGAACGCCCAACGGGAAGGGGCCGCGCGCCGCCCGCATGCGCCAGTCGGGGCAACGCCTGCCCGCCATGCTGCCCTTCGGCCAGAAGTATTTGGATAACAAAATCCAGTTCCTCCACGTCGACGACATGGCCCGGCTGATCGCGTGGATCCTGACGCGGGAACCGGAAGCGCAACGGCTGACCATCCTGAACGTTGCCGGACGCGGCGATCCTTTGACCTTCGCGCAGTGTTTCGAGATGGCGCACGCCAAATTGCTGCGCGTCCCCGGACTGTGGGCCATGCGCCGCATTCTGCAGTTCTTGTGGGACTGGAACATTTCGACGATTCCGCCGGACGCCGTCCCTTACATGACCGGCCAGTACATCATGAACACCGACCGGCTGAAGAAATTTCTCGGCGACGACTACGAGCGGGTGATTGAGAAAACCAATTCCGAGGCGTTCGCGGATTCGTTCCCGAAAAACTAAGTTCACCGCCGAGACGCCGAGTACGCCAGAGTGAACGCCTATTGACGGTACGAGAATGTAATGAAACTAGGCGCATGACCACCACAAGACGCGTCCCTACATGACCGAGTACCATGCACGACCGGTGAAAACTTGCGAGCGAGGTGATTGCGAGAACTATTCAGGTGTTCGGTTCGTCAGCTGAGTTCACGCCGAGCGCCGAGTACCGAGGAATGTCAGCGAGATGCGTACCGTCAGGGCTGCATCGCCCACCACCCAACTATCGTGGCCGGGAGGTCCGGGTGGAATGTAAAAGAGCATGCCGGCGCGGAGTTCGTGGATCGTGCCGTCCTCCATCGCAGCCGTGGCGCAGCCGGAGAGCACCAGCCCAACATGCTCGACGTTGCAGCGCGACGCGCCCAAGCTGGGCCCGACGTGAACGGACCACTTCCATCCGGGCTGGTACGTGGCGCGGCCGATGGTCATGCCCCCGATGCGAACGAGTTCGAATTTTCCTTTTTCGAACACTCGTACTTCGTCGGCCTCTTCAAAACGCTTCAGAACTGTCTCAAGCATCGCCATAACTTCCTCGCGAGTCGAATATGCGGAAGCGCTGCTGCATCATACTAGTTCAGGTTAGAGCGTTTTTCTCAGAACTCCTCGGCGTCCTCGGCGTCTCGGCGGTTAAACGCTCTTCACTCCCCGGTAAAGCCCCGCAATGCCAAACGTGTACGGAGTCCACGAAGCCTCGCGAAACCCCGCCTGACGCATGCGCCCGAGCATTTCATCCGGCGCCGGAAAGCGCTCGACCGACGCGGGCAGATAGGCGTACGGACCGCGCACTCCCGAAATCATCGTCCCGACCGCGGGAAGAACTTTCTTGAAGTAGACGCGATAACACTGTCCGATCAAGCCGCCCGGCTCTCCGAAATCGAGGATGCCGCATTCTCCGCCGGGAGCGAGCACCCGCGCAATTTCACGCAATCCCGCGTCGTAGTCGGCCAGGTTTCGAAAACCGAATGCCGACGTCACCAGATTGAAATGTCCATCGGGAAACGGCAGCCGAAGCGCGTCGGCTTCGATCCAGCAGAGCGTCGCGGATCTTCCCTTGTCGGGCGCCTTCTCCGCCGCCTTCGCCGCTGCGCGCTGCAGCATGGCGTGAGAAAAATCCGCGCCCAGAATCTGCGCAGCTCCCGAGCCGGCGCGACGGCGTAAAGCGAAAGTCATGTCTCCGGTGCCGCAACAAAGATCCAGCACGCGCGCCTCGGGACGCTTCAGAATCGCATCGAACTTGCGCGCGGTGCGCCACCACCACCAGCGGTCAATGTTGAACGAAAGAACGTGATTCAGCAGGTCGTAGCGCGGCGCAATCGAGGTGAACATCTCCCGGACGGCCGCGCGCCGCCGACTCGCGGTCCGCGCGCACCGGCGGGAGCCGCGCCCACGATCCGCTGATTCACCTCTCGATCCATATGATTTTTGCAAGTGGAGAGCCGGGCGTCCCCGCCCGGCCGCCGTACCGCTGGACCCTTCGACTTCCCGGTCGACTGCGCTCGGGGCTTCGGCAAAACCGGGCAGGCTCGCGCGACGCCGTCGCTCCACCGTCGGTAACAGTACTAGTTTCGCGCCAGCTTCCGAATCTCGTCGACCGCCGAGCGCACGATTGCTTCCGGCACGTCGCTCGTGATCTCAACCTTGCCGATCTCCCGCGGCAGAATAAAGTGCACCACTCCGTGCCGCGTTTTCTTGTCGGAGCGCAGCCGTTTCAGGATGTTCGCGGTCTGCAACGTCATGCGAGGCAGCCTGCCAAAGCCAAGAACCGCGTTCGAAATGCGTCCCGCCGTCACACTATCCAGTTTGCCCGTGGAGAGCGCGATGTGCGTCGCCGCGATCATGCCCCAAGCCACGGCCTCTCCGTGGAGCAACTGCGTATAGCGGGTCTCGGCCTCAAGCGCGTGTCCGATCGTGTGGCCGAGATTGAGCACTTGCCGCAAACCGCCTTCGCGTTCGTCGGCACTCACTATCGACGCCTTCAGGCGCACCGAATCGGCAATCACTTTCTCAACCACCACCGGGTCGCGATCCAGAATCTCGCGGCGCCGCTCTTCAAAAAGCTTGAACAGTCCCGGATCTCCGATAATGCCGCACTTCAGCGACTCGTACAGGCCGGCGTGGTATTCACGCGAAGGCAGCGTCTCCAGAACGGCGGGGTCGACCAGCACCACGCGCGGCTGGTGGAAAGTTCCCAGCAGATTCTTTCCCGACACGAGGTTGACGCCCGTCTTCCCGCCGATTGCCGCATCCACCTGCGCCAACACGGTCGTCGGCACCTGGATGACATCCACGCCTCGCATATAGATCGAGGCCAGAAACCCGGTCACGTCGCCGACTACGCCGCCGCCGAGCGCAATCAGCGTGACCCCGCGATCCGCGCCCTGCTTCACCAGCTTCTCCGCCAGCTTCTCCAGTGTCGCAAGACGTTTCGAGCGCTCGCCATCGGGCATTTCGAGCAGGCCGGTTTCGACTCCCGAGGCGGCCAGCGATTTCAGCAGGACTTTCGCCCAGCGCCGCCGCACCGGCGGGACGGTGACCACAAACGCGCGGCGATTTTCAAGAAACTTGCCGAGGCATTCTCCGGCACGGGCGAGCAGGCCTCTTCCGATGAGCACTTCATAGGAGCGCGACGGCGTGGCGACGGGAACGCTAATCATGAACATTCATCATAGCGTATGGGCAAGCCGTGTCTCTTCGTTGGAGTGAGAGGGCGCAGATATGGCGCGGACACTCTTGTCCGCAGACGTTTGCGTCGTGCGCGCTTTCGCGGACAAGAGTGTCCGCGCTACGCGCCCGGTTACTCGGCCAGTTTCTTTTGCGGATTCACCAGCGAGGCGACGATGGAAGCTGCCAAAACAAAAAGCACGATCGCCAGTACCCATTCGGTTGGAATGTAGACGTAGTGCGACCCCAGCATTTTAAGGCCGACGAAAATCAGCACCACCGACAGTCCGTAATGAAGGTAGTGAAACAGATCCATCATTCCCGCCAGCGCAAAGTACATCGAGCGCAGGCCGAGAATGGCAAACACATTCGAGGTATAGACAATAAAGGCGTTCAGCGTGATGGCGAGCACCGCCGGAATCGAATCCACGGCAAGAAGAATGTCGCTGGTCTCGACCACCAATAGCGCCACCAGCAGCGGAGTGGCGTAAAGTCCGCTCTTTCTGTCCCGCACAATCGCCGCGTAAAGAACTGTCCGCCCACATATTCTTCCGTCACTGGAAAAGCTCGACGGAACAGGCGGAGAACAGGGTTTTTCTCGGGATGAATTTCCGTTTCGCCGCTGCGTAGCAGCTTCAATCCCGAATAAACGAGCAAAGCGCCGAATGCGTAGGTGATCCAACTGAAGCGGCCGATCAGGCCCACGCCCGCCAGGACGAACACACCCCGCATGAGCAGCGCCCCGAAGATTCCCGCAGAACAGCACCTTGTGCTGGTGCTCGTCGGGTACCTTGAAATAGCGGAAAATGACCAGAAATACGAAAAGGTTGTCGACGCTGAGCGACAGTTCGATGACGTAGCCGGTCACGAACTGGAGCGCCTGAGCCCGCCCTTGCCAGAACAATACCAGCACCGCAAACGCCGCCGCCAGCGCGATCCAGACTCCCGACCAGGCCAGCGCTTCGCGAAACCCGACGCGGTGGGAGCGGCGATTCAGCGCGCCCAGATCGAGCGCCAGCATCGCCACCACAAACAGGTTGAAAAGAATCCAGAAGACGAGCACAGGAAATCTTACGAGAATCAGTGTCAGGTGTCAGGACAT
Organism: uncultured Acidobacteriaceae bacterium; assembly: GCA_963725245.1. Classification (GTDB taxonomy): domain Bacteria; phylum Acidobacteriota; class Terriglobia; order Terriglobales; family Acidobacteriaceae; genus Acidiflorens. The sequence goes on from CAVRYC010000007.1 coordinate 99,059, forward strand.
CGGCGCAGAGCACGTAGCGCCACCGATTGCAGTGAGTCTGAACGGTCTGAACCTGCGAGCACTGCTTCTACGCTGGCGTCAGGCCATATTTCTCTTGCAGACGCCGCTCCATGGTGCGGAAAATCAGGCCGTCCACCATGTAGCCGAGGATGACGATCAGGATCATCACCGCCATGACCTGGTTCATATCGCTCAGGTCGCGACCCATCATCAGCAATTGGCCCAGTCCGAGACTGAGAAAAATCATTTCGGCTTGAATCAGCGAGCGCCATGCGAACGCCCAGCCTTGCTTCATCCCATTCACGATAAATGGCAAGCTCGCCGGCAACAGCACTGACCAGAAGAGGCGGAAGCCGCTTGCTCCCAGATTGCGCCCGGCCAGGCCGTAGATCTTGGGCATCTGCTTGCGTCCGTCCTCCATCGCAATGGTCACCGAGAGCAGCGAGCCCATCAGCACGACAAACAGGATGGCTTTTTCCGTCAACCCAAACCAGAGAACGGCGAGCGGAATCCAGCAGATGCTCGGCAGAGATTGCAGACTCACCAGCAGACCGCCCAGAGTCTCTTCCAAAAACTTGTTGCTCGACACGGCTAACCCAAGAATCATCCCGAGCACGACCGATAAGCTGTAGCCGATGAGCATGCGCTTCATAGTGACGGCGATGCCAATCCAGAAGCTGTGGTCGGCAAAGCCGTCCCACAGGGCGTGTCCCACCCCCACGGCGGAGGAAAAAGATATGGCGGCCAGATACGCAGTTTCGCTAAAAGGGCCCAGACGCCGAGAAGGACGGAATAGAAGATTACCTGCTTAGCGAGCTTTTTCATCGGCGTACTCCTCTTCCAGGGACTTGTTGATCTCATCGCGCAGGCAATCCATAATGTCCCGCGCCATGCGCGCAACATAGGGTTGTTCCATCTGACGTGGCCGCGGCAGGTTCACCGAGAACTCTTGCTTCACCCGCCCCGGGCGAAATGTCAGCAGCAGCACGCGATCGCCCAGCCTTGCCGCTTCGCGCACATTGTGGGTGACGAAAATGATGGTGCGGCCGGTTTCGGCCCACAGGCGCTCCAACTCGTCGTGCAGCAGATCGCGAGTCTGGGCGTCCAGCGCCCCGAAGGGCTCGTCCATCAGCAGGACATCGGGCTCGGTGGCCAGTGCCCGCGCCAATGCCACTCTTTGCCGCATGCCGCCCGAGAGTTGATGGATGTAGCTGTCCCGGAAATTCAAAAGATGGACAAGGCGCAAGTAGTACTGCACCTTCTCCTCGCGCTCGGCCTTGCTGACGTTCTTCATCTTCATCCCAAACTCGACGTTGCCGCCGACCGTCAGCCAGGGAAACAGTCCGAGTTCCTGGAAGATCAGGATGCGATCGGTCCCCGGCCCACTCACCGGCGCGCCATCCACGAGAATCCTTCCCCGAGGTCTGCGGCTGCAGCCCCGCGATCAGGTGCAAGAGCGTGGACTTGCCGCATCCCGAAGGACCGACGATGCAGAGAAATTCTCCCGGCTTCACTTCCAGGCTGACATTGTCGAGCGCCAGTAGACCGCTCGCCTGAGGTTGTCTTGTAGCTCAGCGAGATGGCATCGAGCGCGACTTTTGGGACCACCACCTCGGAGACGGGGCGCGCCGGAAACATGGTTACCGAGGAAACCGGTTTCCCGCGAAACACATTCGCGCGCAGTCGCCGTGCGAGGAACAGAGGGGACTGCCGCAGGATACGCATTATGAGGACTCGCGCTCATTGGATTGCCTTCTTCCCTTTTTCCGCTAACACCTGGTTGAGGAGCGAAAGATCGTACAGACTCGACAGATCGGGCATTTGGCGTCCGAGAAAACCCGCGTCAAATGCGGACTTGGCGGCATTCATCAGCGACCCGCGCAGCGGGTCATAGGTCGCCTGCATGCGTCCAAAAGCCTCATCCAGCACGGCGTCTGGGAACCCCTTGCCCGTCTCTTTGGCGATCTGCTGGTTGAGAAGTTTTTTGGCCTCGGGCAAATGGCCGTTGATCCAGTCGGTCAATTCCACGTGCGCGCGGATCCAGTCCTTTACCAGATCGGGATGTTCCTTCAGGAATTGCGTTCTGACGATCAGATGAGCGGCAATAAACTGACCATTCGGCCAGAGCGTCCGCTCGTCCAGGAACAAGCGTCCATTGCCTTCTTTGATCAAGCGCGTTGCCCAGGGCTCGGGCGCCCACGCGCCGTCCAACTCTTTCTTTAGAAACAGCGTCAGCTGGTCGGGATTCGCCAGCGGAATTACCTGCACGTCTCCGCCCTTGTCCGTCGTTTTCATGCCGTGCGCTTTCAACCATGCGCGCAAGGCAACGTCCTGCGTGTTGCCCATCTGCGGTGAGGCGACCTTCTTGCCGTGAAAATCTTCCGGCTTTTGAATGCCGGAATCGTTGCGCACCACCAGCGACGCTCCGCCACTGGTCGCGCCCGCCACAATTCGCAGCGCTTCTCCATTGGAGCGAACGTAGCCGGAGATGGCCGGATTCGGGCCGATATAGGTCATGTCAATCGCCCCGCAAATAAGGCTTCAATCGCCGACGGCCCGGCGTTGAAGCTTTTCCACTCGATCTTGACCTGGGGCCCCATCGCTTTCTCGAACCACCCGTTGTTCTTGCCCACCATCGCCTGCGGATGCGTGATATTAGGAAATGCGCCCACGTGAATCACGGTCTCGGCCCCGGCCCATGCACCCAGTAAAAAAAGCAAACCGGCGCAAGCGCAGAAACTACGCTTAATCATTGCCCGCGCCTCGCGCCAACATCGGCAGCACGTTGGACTCCGATTTCTTCTTCCGGCTGCCCTTCCGGTTGATGGCTTTCGGATAGGAAGCATCGGCTGGCCCACGGCTGATCAAGTCGGCCAGCGTCGTATTCTCCAGAATCTTGGCGGCCGCATCCCGCACTTCCAGAAACACTTTGTAGAAAGCGCTGTGGTCGGAATCGCGATCGATCAGATCTCGCAACTGATCGGCATCTCCAAAGGGCGCCAGCGGCCCGTCAATCAAACGGATAATTTCGCTCAACCGGATCTCCGACGGCGCCCGGCGCAAACGGTATCCGCCCTTGGCGCCGCGCACGCTCTCCACCATGCGCGCGTTCTTCAGTTCCAGAAGAATCAGCTCCAGAAATTTTTCCGGCAGATTTTCTTCGTAGGCAATGTCGCGAATCCGGATCGCACCCTGGTTATAACGCCGGGTCAGCACCATCATCGCCTGCAACGCATACAGCCCTTTTTGGGAAACCTTCATCGCGCCTCGCTCCCGAGTATCTCTATGGCTACTAATAGGCATTATAGAAAATGCAAGCGCACTGCCAAAGCAATAAATGCTCCGCCTCGGACTGGTCCTGTGATTTCATCAAGTTACGGCTGGGAGAGGGACGTCGCACCGCTGCGCCTTGTGCAAGGCTTTGCACTTTCGGAAGATGGGATTTCCCGTGCCGGACGCTGCTTTCAGGATCGCGAACCGCCTCAGCGCAAACGCAGAATCTCGACCGTGATGTTATCCGGTCCCCCGCGTTCCCGGGCCAGTTCGATCAGCTCGCGGCCTGCTTGTTCCGCGCTTTTGTTTTTCACTGCGCTCAGAATCTCCGCGTCGCGTACCAGCCCCCACAATCCGTCGCTGCAGATCAGGAGCACGTCCTCCGGGCGCAGAGGCTCCGGCCGTCCGGGCGAGTCCATAACCAGATCGGGGTTCGTGCCTAAAGCTGCGGTCAGAATGTTTCGCTGCGGATGACTCTCCGCCTGTTCCGCGCTGATCAATCCCGACTCCACCAGCCGTCCCACATAGGAGTGGTCGCGCGTTACCCTCGTAATCTGGCCGTCGCGGATCAGGTAAAGCCGGGTGTCGCCAACATGCACGTAATAGAGCGCTCGTTGCCCCTGTCGCAACGATCGCCACCGCCGTGCAGGTCGTTCCCATGCCGCGCAATTCCGGATGGGTAAAGCTGTATTGCAGTATCTGCTCGTGCGCCACCTGCAAAGCCTGGACCAGCGCGGCCTGCGGATCGTCGCCGCCAAAGTCGCGATACACGGCCACCAGCGTTTCCACCGCCAGCCGGCTCGCTTCCTGACCGCCTTCGTAGCCGCCCATGCCGTCCGCTACAATCGCCAACCGCCCCTTGCGCAGGAACTGCTGGTCGTCCTCCGGCTCCCAATAGCCAAACGAATCCTCGTTATCCTGGCGCACGCAGCCGATGTCGGACTGGCTCGATACTTCAATTCCGGCGCGCACCTTCATCCGATCACGACTTGGATTGCGGGAATGACAAGCATAGGCAACGATCGCGCTTCACGGCGCAAACTTAGGATTATAAGGGTTGCGGAGCAGGACGCTCAAACGGATGGCCTGAAAATGGCAGGCTTCGCCAGGGCAGATCTAAGTCAGGGCAGATCTAAATGGAGACGGGGACGGCAGCCATGCAGCCGTCCCCGCAGATCAAAAAATCGCCAACACGATGACTAGAACTAATAGACGGCTGCGCACCGCATTCTCCGGTCGGGTTGTGGTAGTAGCGGGGAGACCCGCAGTAGCCATATAGACAGCGCCGGGCGGGGTAGTGAACCCAAGATAGGTAGCCGTAACAATATACCAACCTGTCGTTTGAAAGGCCGGAGTGGTCGCCGGGGGCTGCGCGACATCCACATAGGAGCAGGCAGGGGGCGTAATGGGCGTGAGCTGTCCGTCCGCGCTCAACTGGACGGTCTGCGGCGGGGTGGCGTTCGGGTCGCCGAACGTGCCGCTTTCAGCATGACCAAACGGGGTAATCGCTATCTGATAGGCAAGGTTATTGCCCGTAAAGAAGCTTTTGCTTCCCGCTGCTGTAGTTCCCCCACGTATACATTTGTACCGGCGACCCCGGATTCAATACGAACGCAGTGACCCGCGTTCGCGTCCGTGTTCGAAGCCGATAAGCGTAATGGACTGCAAGTTGTTAGTCGATCCGCAGCCCATGCTGAACACCAGCAACGCACAAGCCAACGCACTAAAGAGAGTTTGACGATTCACCGCCGAGTACCTCCAAAAGGAAATCTTCCGCATCGTCGCAGCATCCGTCACAGGTGGCAAGGTAACCAAAGTCACGACACCGTAAGGACGTAATACCCCTCTCCGAGAGCGTACCCCGGTCGGCGCCAAATTGCGGACGTGCGGACGCAGTGGGTACTGCGATGCCGGAAGTTAGAGGTCGTCTACAATTACAACCATGTCCAATCAGCCCGTGCCTCCTCGGCCGCAGCCCCCACCACCGCCCGGCCCGATCACCCCATTTCACATCGGAGATGAATTCGGAACCGCCAAGCGCAATCTTCCGCCCGCCGGCATTGTCCTGATCTGCATCGCTGCCGTCGCTGTGATTGTGGGAATCTTCGCTTTCACGGAACGGCCGAAACCGCAGGGCGCGGGTTCGATCGATTTGGTGACCGCGGCCGAAGTGCCCGGCCAGAACATGATCCTGGCCGCCATCACCCTGACCCTCCGGAATACCGCGCCAAGACCGCTGTGGATTCACACCCTCAAAGCGCAGCTCACCACCGCCGACGACAAAACCTTCGACGATGAAGCCGCCTCCGCCGTGGATCTCGACCGCTATTTCCAGGCGTTTCCGGCGTTGAAACAAAATTCCGAGCCGCCGCTTTCGCCCGAAACCAAGCTGCTAGCCGGAACCGAACGCCGAGGAGTAATCATTGTCGGTTTCAAGGTCACCAAGGAAGCCTTCGATCGGCGCAAGTCCCTGACCGTCGCGATTCAACCCTATGACCAGCCGTTGCCCATAGTTCTGAAATGACCTGAAATGACCTGAAATGATGCTTACGACCGTGAAGACGCTGAACGAACTATATTCATCACTCTCTGCCCGGCGCCGTTACGAAGTTTGGTTTGTTCGTCTGGGACTGGCGGACGGTGGCGGGGCGTGGTGGTTCCGATATTTGCTGATGAATCCTGGCCGCTCCGGTTGCGCAGGCGACCCCCGCGGGATGCCCGTACAAGTGTGGGCCACATGGTTTCCGCAGGATGGCAAGCCGCAAAGCTTCATTCAAGGATTTCCCCTGGAGGGTCTGGACCTCAGCGCCCGAAGGCAAAATCCATTTCAGTTCCGAATCGGCGGCAATGAAATCGGCGAGAGCTCCTGCCGGGGAGCGTTGGCCGTTGGCAGGGCACGCGATTTCATGGGACCTGCAATACTCTTCCGCATTTCGCGTCACGCTGAGCCAACAAGGGCTGGATCGGATTCTCGCGCACCCCGCATTCCGACGCGCTTTTTTCCGGCCACGTCACGCTGGATGGCCGGAGTTTTGAGGGGAACCCTTTGGGGTTCGGAGTGCAAGGACACAACTGCGGATACCGGCATCGCAACTTCTGGACTTGGACCCATGCCTATTTTCCCCGTTCCGACGGGCGTTGACGAGCGCAGCGAAAGCGCAAGCGAGCACCTTCGAAGCCTTGGTATACGAAATGCCATTCGGGCTGGTCTTTCGCAAAGCGGTGCTGTGGCATGAGGGGAAGGCGCACGAATTCCGGAATCTGCAGGAGATCAGAAGGGATCCCGATGAATTGCGGTGGAATTTTCGATGTTCGACGAAAGATGGATTCCGATTGGAAGCAGCGATCGCTGGCGCTGGCCCGAGCATCCATCGTCTTCCCTACGTGAAGACCGATTGTACCGGCAGCTTTGAAGTCGCCAACAACAGCCTGGCGAAAGCGGTGCTCCGCCTGGAGCGGCCGGGCATGCCGGTCGAAACCCTGGAGACGAGTATCGGGGCCGTATTAGAGATGGTCGGCCGCTAATTCGCAAGATTGCGCAACCGCTCACATTACCGGCGGAACACCGATCCCCATCGCCGCCAGAACCCGAATAAGCTCGCGGCGAACCACGGCTGCGGTTGCCAGCAGGAACTTTCTCCGGCCCTCATCCGCTTCGCTCAGGATGGGATAGCGGTGATAGAAGGTATTAAAGAGCTGCGCCAGTTGAAAGGCATGCTTGGCGAGATACGCAGGCTCGGTCGTCGCGATGCACTGGCCCACGATGTAAGAGGTTTTCGCCGCCGCCAGCCAGAGCTCCCAAATGTCGTTGCCGGATTCGCCAGCAAGGTACTTGAGCGAAATCTTCTGTAGAGACGAGGCTTGCCTCGTCTCCCGCCGCACCCGAGTTGATCGAGGACAGGTTGCCCGGGGACGCGTCTCGACAGAAACTCTCCGGATCGAGTCCACCCTTGCGGAAAATGTTCGAAGCGCGGACGACGGCATACTGTGCGTAGGGGCCCGTGTCGCCCTCGAAACTCAAAGCGTCCTTGAAATCGAAGGCGATCACCGAGGGCTTCGTGAACTTCAGCATGAAGTAGCGCAGCGCCCCGATGGCGATCTGCGTAGCAATGCTGGCGCGCTCCGCTTCACTCAATTCGGGATGACGCGCATCCACTTCCTTGCGCAGCCGAGGCGATGAGTGCATCCAGAAGATCGTCCGCCTTCACGCCGAAGCCCTTGCGGCCAGAAACCTCGATCCACGGCCGCGCCTTATCTTCTTCGCTCAGTTGGTAGCCAAGTTCGGCGGCGCAGCGCGGCGTGAGCGCGACCATTTCGTAGGAGAAGTGGGTGTAGCGATCGGCAGCTTCGCCGTGGCCGAGTCCGCGCAAAGCTTCGATCACCGTGTTCTGCGCCTCGGATTGGCGCGCATCGATGACGTTGTAGATCTCGGCCACATCGCCAAAGTGAGGATGATCTTTCTCGCCGTCGGTGGTTGAGATCCAGCAGTCGTGCGCATTGGGATAGCGATAGAATTTCCGATAGCCGAAATCGCGCCCAAGCAGGCCGAATTTCCACATGTGATAGGCAATGTCTTTGCCGACGTAACCGACCGTGCCGTTGGAGCGGACGATGACTTTCTGGTCTTCCTCCGTGATCTTGTCGTCCTCTGCGTTCTCAGCGCCCTCCGCGGTTTCAGGCTTTTGCGCGTTCCCGCGCGCCGCATCACCCAGCAGCCTTTGTTCTTGCCTTCGGTCTCGTAAGTAAGCACGCCGGCTTCCTTCAGCTTGGCAAACGCCGCATCCCAAAAATGCAGGTGAAGTATCTCGCTCTCGCGCGGCAGGAAGTCGTACTCAATGTCGAGCCGGTCCATGGTTTCGAGATGGCGCTTAAGAACGGCAGTCGAAATCAAATCCGCAATCGCCGCCGTCTCGTTGTTCCCTTCTTCAATCAAGCGCAGCATCGCGGCGCGCGCATGCAGGTTCGACTTGTCCTCTTCATACCACTGGGAGACGCGGGCATAGAGATCCCAGCAGTAGTAATCGAAGCGGGGCGCGGCGGCGAGCGCTTCAATCTGAGCGCGCGACTTCTGTTCGATATGCAGGAATCCAACCACCACGTCGGCGACCTGCACTCCGGTGTTGTCGATGTAGTTCTGGACGTCCACTTCCCTGCCCGCAAAGCGCAGCAGGCGGACGAAGGTATCGCCGAGAATGGCGTTGCGCAGGTGCCCGATATGCGCCGCCTTGTTGGGATTGATGCTCGAATGCTCGACCAGCACTTTGCCGGTGGGAACATCCGCGGCGGGTTCTTCGTCGGCGGCGAGCGCCGCGGCCAGCTCGGCGCGGCTTACGCGAACGTTGATGTACCCGCCGCCGGCCACCTCGAATTTTTCAAAGCCAGGAATCGCACCGACCCCGGCGACGATCTCTTCGGCAATCTTGCGCGGCGCCTTGCGGAGTTTCCGGGCGAGTTCGAAAGCGATCGGCAGCGCGTACTCGCCAAATTCGATTTTCGGCGGCTGCTCGACGACGATGTTCGCGCTTTCCAGGTCGTAAGTACGACGCAGAAACTCGCGCAGATGTTCGACCAGCGGCGTTCCAGATATCGATACAAGATGCCCTCTAAACTATTGAAGAAACAGTGATTCTAACAAACTCGCGACAGGCGGCGGGTTTGACGGAGATGCGCAGGGGCCCCTATGATGAAAACTCGACAATGTAGCGAAAAGGCAGTCGTGGTGTTCGTCGTTGGTCATTCGGACTCATTGCGCCTTCAGCTAAGAGCCAAAAGCTAAAAGCCAGATAGCGATTTTCAACATGCGCATAGCCTACCTCGACTGTTTTTCCGGCATCAGCGGCGACATGTTTCTGGGCGCGCTGGTGGATGCCGGGGTTTCTCCGAAGCTTCTGGAAGACACGGTCGCGGCGCTCGATATCGGCGCCCGGCTGGAGATTTCGCGGGTGCTGCGGGGCGGAATTTCCGCGACCAAAGTGGATGTGTACGCCAACGGCGAAAAAGATCTGCCGCGCGAAGTTTTCTGGGAGCAGCAGGAGGAACAGACCGTGTGGGGGCGGGGCTCTGCCCACCCCAGGACGGGGCAAAGCCCCGTCCCCACACAACATAACCACAAACACGGTCGCAGCCTGACGGAAATTCGCGAGATTATCGAGAAGTCAGCCATCAGTAGCACGGCGAAGGCAACCGCGATTCGCATCTTCGAGACGCTGGGCGAGGCCGAGGCCGAGATTCACAATACCTCCGTCGAGCGCGTCCACTTTCACGAAATCGGCGCCGTCGATGCCCTGGTGGATATTGTCTGCGCCGCGGTGGGAGCGGAATCTCTGGCCGTCGAAGAATGGGTATGCTCGCCGCTGAACGTTGGCGGTGGAACCGTCAAGTGCGCGCACGGAACGCTTCCCGTACCGGCGCCGGCAACGTTGAGGTTGCTCCGGGATGCGCCGGTATATTCGTCGGGGCCACAGGTCGAACTGGTAACGCCCACGGGCGCAGCGATCGTGAAGACGCTGAGCCGCCGCTTTGCGGCGTTTCCGGCAATGAAGATCGAAAAAGCCGGATACGGCGCGGGAACTCGAGAATTCTCCGAGCACCCGAACCTGCTTCGGCTGACCATCGGAGAAGCGGGGCTGGCGGAAGTTAGGATGGCGGATGGCGCGGCTGCGTCGCTCGCCGCATCGCCAACATCGAATGAGACTGATCGTCAATGAAAAGATCGCCAATGAGAAGATCATCGATGAAAAGATCATGAATGAGAAGATCATGAATGAGAGGATCATGGTGCTCGAAGCGAATCTCGATGACCTGAGCCCGCAGGTGCTGGCCTACGCGATGGAGCGCTTGCTGGCCGAAGGGGCGCTCGATGTGTTCAGCGTCCCGGTGCAAATGAAGAAAAGCCGCCCCGGCGCGTTGCTCACGGTGCTGGCGAAAATGGAAGATGCGAATCGCTTGACCAAACTGATCTTTGCCGAGACCACAACTCTGGGCGTTCGCCGCCGCGAGGAACAGCGGCAGACGCTCTCGCGACGCTGGGAAACGGTAGATACGGCGTGGGGTCCGGTGCGGATCAAGATCGCCAATATGAATGGCAGCGTCTCCAACTACGCGCCGGAATATGAAGACTGCCGGGCGCTGGCGGAGGCGCAGCATGTGCCCCTCCGGACGGTGATGCAGGAAGCCATCCAGCAGTATCTTCGAGGCGAGCGAAAAGCATGAACCAGGTTTCGTAGCAGGGGCATCTGTTCCGTATCAGGCCATCGGTTTCGGATCAGGCCATCGGTTTTGTATCAGGCCATCGGTTTGTATATCAGGGCCGCTGTTTCGGATCAGGTCTGCTGTTTCGGATCAGGCCATCGCTTTCGGATCAGGGCCGCTGTTTCGGATCAGGACATCTGCTTCGTATCAGGGCATCGCTTTAGCGATCCTCAAGTTGGACGCCCCTTTAGGGGCTGCCTAAATCAATCAGGAGGTTGTATATGGTGAGAAGTTACAGGATGATTGCACTTTGCGTGACTCTCTTCGCGGTAACCACGCTTCTCAGCTTCGCCGGGTCGGCTCCGTCGGTGGGCACCATGGCTCCCGAATTCACGCTCAACTCGCAGGAAGGCACGCCGGTCAGTCTTAAGGACTATCGCGGCAAGTGGGTAGTCTTGTATTTCTACCCCAAGGACTTCACCAGCGGCTGCACCATAGAGGCGCACAACTTTCAGCGCGACCTGTCGCAGTATGAACAGAAGAACGTCGTAATCCTTGGAGTCAGCGTGGATAGCGCCGACTCGCACAAGCAGTTCTGCGCCAAGGAAGGGCTGAACTTTAAGTTGCTGGCCGACACCGACCACAAAGTGTCCAGTGAGTACGACTCGGTGATGAACTTCGGGCTGGTCAAGGTCGCTGCCCGGCACACCTTCATCATCAATCCAGAGGGCAAGATTGTGAAGGTATACACGGAGGTAAAACCGAATGAGCACAGTGCCGAAGTGTTGTCGGCGCTCGCGGAGTTGCAAAAGTAGAGTCCGACGTCCACGGGCATAAGTTAGGAGGATTTCATGCCAACGCTTATTTTGTTGCGTGACCTTTTACAGCGCGTACCAGGCCGCCTCGATAAACTTTCCCAAGACACGGCCGGAAGCAAGCCAACGCCATCAGGCTGGTCTCCGAAGGAGGAACTAGGGCACCTGCTCGATTCCGCCGCCAACAATCATCAACGGATCGTTCGCGCGCAATTGGAAAACAACCCGGCCATGCCCGGCTATGACCAGAGTGGATGGGTAGCTCTGCATGATTACCAGCGCCGCGACTGGAGAGAGCTGATCGACTTGTGGCAGGCACTCAACCGGCAATTGCTGGCAGCCGCCGAAGCAGTGCCAGACTCTGCCTGGTCGCGGACGCTTACCGTTGCCGGCTCGGAACCGCTGACACTCCAGTTCGTATTCGAGGATTATGTCGCGCATATGTTGCACCACTTACAACACATCGGAATCAAAGTTGACGACATCCGATCGAATGCGACGAACGCCGCTTAAGCTTTCACCTGATTTTTGGTGGCGCAGCGCCGGGGTCCCCAGCACGCCCGGTTTTGGCGTGATGGGGTGGAGCGGTTCGCCGCTGCGATAACTGGCTTCTTTTCAGAGTCGGCTTTGGCCGCTGAGGTAGGATTTCGACTCCCAGGACACAGGACAGGAATGAGCAAGAAGTTTTACATCACGACCCCGATCTACTACGTCAACGCGCGTCCGCACATCGGACACGCTTACACCACGATTGCCTGCGACACGATCGCGCGGCGCCACCGCATGTTAGGCGATGACACGTGGTTTCTGACCGGCACCGACGAACACGGGCAAAAGATCGAGCGGGCAGCGCAGGCTGCGGGCAAGACGCCGCAGCAACTCACCGATGAAATTTCCGCGGAATTCCGTGCGCTCTGGAAGCGCATGGGTCTGACGCCGGACGATTTCATCCGCACCACCTCCGAGCGGCACAAACAGGGCGTGCAGGCATTGTGGCGGAAGATTCGCGATAACGGCCACATCTACAAAGGGACCTACACCGGTCAATACTGTGTCTTCGACGAGCTTTACGTCGATGCGGAGCCGGGCGCTCCCTGTCCCGATTGTGGCCGTCCAACCGAAACCGTCCACGAAGAGAATTATTACTTCAAGCTCTCGGCATTCCAGGAGCAGCTGATCCGTCTCTACACCCAGCAGCCGGATTTCATCCGCCCTGAAACGCGACGCAATGAAGTGCTCTCGTTCGTGCGCGGCGGCCTGCGCGATCTTTCCATCAGCCGCTCGACCTTCTCCTGGGGCATCCCCGTGCCGGACGATCCCAAGCACGTCGTCTACGTCTGGCTCGACGCGCTGGCAAACTACATAACCGCGCTCGGCTACGGCTCAAGTGACACCAGCAAGTTCGACAAGTACTGGCCCGCCGACGTGCACATGATCGGCAAAGAGATCGTGCGCTTCCATTGCGTCTACTGGCCGGCGTTTCTGCTGGCCGCCGGATTGCCGCTGCCCAAGAGCATCACGGCGCATGGCTGGCTGCTGTTTGAAGAAAGCAAAATGTCGAAGTCGCGCGGCAATATCGTGCGCGCCGAAACCATCGTGGATGTGCTCGGCACCGACGCCCTGCGCTACTTCCTGCTGCGCGAAGTCGTCTTCGGACAGGATGGATCGTTCAGTTTCGATGCGCTGGTGCAGCGCTATAACTCCGATCTGGCGAATGGCCTCGGCAATCTCGCCAGCCGCACCCTGACCATGATCGCGCGCTATTTCAAGGGAGAAGTGCCGTATCCGTCAAACGCCGCGCACACGCCGGCGGATGCAGCAATTGCGGAGGCGGCAAGAAAAGCGATCGCCGACTTCGGCACGCTCTTTGACCAGTTCCAGTTCTCGCGCGCGCTCGAAACCGCCTGGGGACTGGTCGGCGCCGTCGACAAATACATCGTCGAAAACGAGCCCTGGGCGCTGGGCGAAAAAGAAGGACGAGGAGAGCCGCGCGCGGCTGGCCACCGTGCTCTACACCAGCGCCGAAGCGCTGCGAATCGTGACCGCTCTGGCCCATCCGGTGATGCCCGACGCCACCGCAAAAATCTGGGCCCAGATCGGCCTCGGAGACATCACGAAATTCGACCTGACCAAATTGCAGTGGGGACAACTGCAACTCGGCACAAAGTTGGGCGAGGTGCAGGCGGTGTTTCCGCGGGCGGACAAATCGGAGTCGAGAGGATGCAAAAAATGGAAGACAGAGATCCAAGTGTGGGGACGGGCGCCTCGCCCGTCCAGCCGAGCGAAGCTCGGCAGCCTGCGGCAGCGGCCGAGCACCACCGCCCCAGCCAAGCCGGCCGCGCATTCCCGACGGCAAAATCACCATCGATGACTTCGCGAAAGTAGAATTGCGCGTAGCCCAGGTAAAGACCGCCGAGCGAGTAAAAGGCGCCGACAAACTGCTGCGACTGGAAGTCGATCTCGGAACCGAAGTCCGCCAACTGGTGGCTGGGATCGCCGAGGCCTATGAGCCGGAAACTCTGATCGGCCGCAAAGTGGTGATCGTGGCGAACCTCGCGCCCCGCAAGCTGCGCGGACTGGAATCGAACGGCATGATCGTCGCCGCCTCGCCCGAAGGCGGAAAGCCGGTGCTGGCGAGCTTTCTGGAAGATGTGCCCTGGGACGCGGCTGAAATAGCTGCCGAGCTTCGCTCGGCATGGACGGGCGAGGGCGCCCGTCCCCACACTATCTCCACGACTAACGCTGATGTTCATCGACTCTCACGCCCATCTCGAAGGCAAGCGTTACGACGCTGATCGCGACGAAGTGTTGGCGCGCGCGAAGCAGAACGGCATCGAAGCCTATCTCGCAATCGGCAACGGCGACGGACCCGACACGGCCGATTGCGGCATCCGGTTGGCAGAGAAATACGACGGGAAGCCGGAATATCCGCAAATCTGGGCCAGCGTCGGAATCCATCCCCACGAAGCCAGCCTCGCAACGAAGCCGCCGATGCCCAGATGCTGCAATGGGCACGTCATCCCAAAGTAATTGCCTGGGGAGAAATCGGCCTCGACTATTTTTACGACCATTCGCCGCGGGAAATACAGAAGGCGGTCTTCCTGCGGCAGATGGAACTGGCGCAGACCGCGAAGTTGCCCATCATCATCCATTGCCGCCCTTCCGACAACAGCGAGAACGCCTGGGACGACTGCCTGACGCTGATCGCTGAACATTGGACGTTCCAGCGGATTCGGCGGCATTCTGCATTGCTTCACCGGAAGCGTCGAGCATGCGCGCCGCGCGCTCGATATGGGCTTCATGATTTCCTTCGCCGGCAACATCACTTTTCCCAAGGCGCAGCCCATCCGCGACGCGGCGCAAATGGTTCCGCTCGACCGCATGCTGATCGAAACCGACTCGCCCTACCTGGCGCCGATTCCGCATCGCGGCCAGCGCAACGAACCGGCGTTTGTAAAGGAAGTGGCCCGCCAGATCGGCGAACTGCGCGGCTTGTCCGCAGAAGAGATCGGCTCGCGAACCACACAGAATTTCTACAAGTTTTTCGGGCTCGCCCCGGACACTGCAAAGCCCGCACTTTAACTCTAACTATCTCTTCGCGAGATTTTGTCATCCCGAACGAAGTGAGGGATCTGCATTTTGCGCAAGAATGCAGATCCCTCACTTCGTTCGGGATGACAATTTATAAAATTTGGTCGTCCCACGGAATCCAGCCTTCGCAGATAATGCCTCTTCTGTTACCCTCAGGGGTACAGTTTGGGGTGGGCGATCCGTGGGCTCTGAGTTTTCGGGCGGATACCCTCCGCAGCATGACAATCTGAAGATTTCAAAGGCCGTCATATATCTTGACCGTGATTCTGACCGTGACATTCCATGCCCGATAACAGTTTCGATATCGTCAGCAAAATCGACCTCGCGGAAGTCTCCAACGCCATCCAGCAGGCGATGAAAGAAGTCAGCACGCGCTTCGATCTGAAGGACTCGAAGTCCCAGATCGCCATGGAGGGCACCGACGCGATCATGCTGCACTCCGCCGATGAATTCAAGATGAAGGCGGTCAACGACGTCTTCCAGCAAAAGCTGGTCAAACGCGGCGTTCCCCTGAAAGGCTTGACCTACGGCGCGCTGGAGCCAGCCGCCGGAAGCACGGTAAAACAAAAAATCACCCTGCAGCAGGGGATCCCGATCGAAAAAGCGCGGGAGATCGTGAAGCTGGTCAAGAATTCGAAGAAAAAAGCGCAAGCCTCGATTCAGGGCGACGTAGTGCGGATCAGCAGCAAGGATCGCGATACGCTGCAGGAAATCATCGCCATGGTCAAGCAGCAGGATTTTGGCATCGATCTGCAGTTCACGAATTACCGGACCAACTGAGTGAAATGTGAGTACGACGACGTCCATCAACGGGAAAGAAATCTTCGATCTTCTGCGCGACGACATTGCCGCGATCGAAGAACAATTCGGACGCGACACGGTCTCGAACGTCGCCGCGATCACGGAGATCGGCGAGTACCTGCGCGCCGGCGGGGGCAAGCGCATCCGTCCCGCGCTGTTGCTGCTTTCGGCCAAGCTTCTCGGCTACAAGGGCGAAGGCGCGGTAAAGCTCGCTACCGTCGTCGAGATCATCCACACCGCGACCCTCGTCCACGACGACATCATTGACGAAGCCCAGATCCGCCGCGGCCGTCCCGCCGCCAACACGCAGTGGGGCAATTCGATGTGCGTGCTGGCCGGCGACTGGCTCTACATGCAGGCCTTCAAGATCGCGGTGCAGGAGCGCAATTTCCGCATCCTCGACGTGCTCATCGAACTGACGCAGCAGATGGTCGAAGGCGAACTGCTCCAGATGGAGAAACTCGGCAAGCTGATCTCACTGCAGGAGCATCTCGATCTGATCTATCGCAAGACGGCCTGCCTGTTCTCGGTGTGCATGCGAGTCGGCGGCATCCTCGGCGGCGCCACCGAGCACAGGAAGAACGCCTCGGCCAGTACGGACGCGATCTCGGCTTAGCCTTCCAGATCGTGGACGACGTGCTCGACCTCACCGCTTCAGAGAGTGTGCTGGGCAAGCCCGTGGCCAGCGACCTGCGCGAAGGCAAAGCCACCATGGCCGTCATTCACGCGCTCGAGCACTGCACCGCCGCCGAGCGCCGCCAAATCGAAACCGTCCTGCACGACCGCGCCTTCAATGGCGTCACCCACGCCGATATCCTGACCATCCTGAACCGTTATGGTTCGCTCGAATACGCCTCCAAAGAGGCCGCCCGCTACGCCGAGTCAGCGCGTCAAGCCATCTGCATCTTTCCCGACTCTGAGATCAAGCGAGCGCTGTTATGGGCGCCGGAGTTCGTGGTGGCGAGAGAGAAATAGCGACCGGCATTTTAGAGTTTCTCGTGGAGGGATCTGCCGCCGCCGGCCGTCCATGCCGAGCTCAGGTCGGAGATGCCAGTGAGCACTGAAACCTGAGATGCGCTCCTAGCCCTTCACCGCAATCCCCATCATCTCAAACCGCCCGTTCAGCAGCAGCCGCCCCGATCCCAGAAACGCGCGCGCAGGAAATTCGCGCGAAAACAGCTTCACATACGCCGAGTTGAACTGTTGCCACAAAGAAACATCCGGGGAATAAACCTGCACCCATACCAAGTCGTCCATGGTCATGTCCGCTTCCCGCAGCACCGCCTGGAAGCCGTCAAACAAGAGTTCAATTTCGGAATCAATATTCGCGGGCGCCTCGCCCGTTGCCGGATCGAGGCCGATCCGCCCGGAGATGTACAGCGTATCGCCCACCAGCACGGCGTCGCTGAAAGGAAGGCCCGCGGGACGATTCGGAAGATTGATGTAGCGGCGGCTCTGGGCTGACAAAGGATTCTCCTGAATTCGTAACATCTGAGGTCGTACACTCTATCAGGAGTTCTTGCGCCAGGTCGACCACAGTAGCGTCGTGGCGGGATTGCTATACTAAACACACCTGTTTTCCCCATGAACAACTTGCTCTCATCCATTTCGCACCATGGCTACCTTTTCTTAGCCCTGGTGTGCTTAGCGGAGGCCATCGGTCTTCCGCTGCCCGCCGCGCTCGCCATCCTGACCGCCGGCGCAGTCGCTGCCTTTGGCGACCTGCATCTCTATTTGGTATTCGGCGTAGGCGTGCTGGCCATGATCAGCGGCGATCTCTTTCTCTACTTCATGGGCCGGGTCAGCGGATGGGCCTTGCTGGGCCTGCTGTGCCGCCTTTCGGCGAATCCGGAAACTTGCATTCTGCGTTCCGCGGAATATTTTTACCGGCGCGGCAAGCAGACCCTGCTCTTCGCCAAATTCATCCCCGGCATCAACACCATGTCTCCGCCACTCGCCGGGAGCATGAAAATGCGGCTGGGAGATTTTCTGCAATTCGATGTCCTCGGGGCGGCCTTATACGTGGGCGCCTACGCCGTCCTCGGATATTTCTTCAGCGACGCGCTGCGCGCCATCACCCGCGGCCTGCGCTCCGCCGGCTTCGCCGCCGAGGTCGTTTTCGGTATCGGACTCGCCGCCTACATCGTCTATCGCATCTGGGTGTATCGCAAGTACCGCCTGCTCGACGTGATTCCCCGCGTACCGGCGGAGGAACTCGCCAAACGGCTGGCCTCCGATGCCGCCCGCAACATGCTGATCGCCGATGTCCGCAGCCACGGC
Organism: uncultured Acidobacteriaceae bacterium; assembly: GCA_963725245.1. Lineage (GTDB taxonomy): Bacteria > Acidobacteriota > Terriglobia > Terriglobales > Acidobacteriaceae > Acidiflorens. The sequence goes on from CAVRYC010000007.1 coordinate 117,010, forward strand.
TACTACGATGCCGACTCCGAACGCATTGCCGGATCGATCCGCATTGAACCCAACAATCTGATTGAAGAAATCAAGAACCTGCCCAAGGATCGAGAGATTTATCTCTACTGCACTTGAGCAGCGCGAAGCCACCAGCGCCCGTGTGGCGCGCCAATTACAGGATCTCGGATTCAAAGTATTCGTAATCGCCGGCGGTCTGCGCGCCTGGCGCAAAGCCGGACACCCGGTGGAACGCGTTCCCAACGACGATCTGGTCAAGCTGCCAACTTTCAGTTAGAGAACCTCAATACGCCGGTGCACAGCGATTCGTATCAGGGCACGCCTTCAGGCGTGCCATCAGCTTTAGACCGATCCGCTTCAGAGCCGATCTTAGAAATCAAGTTTCGCCCCGGGCTCTTAAGGAGCTGCGTGACCCCCGTCCTTGGCAGACTCCCGGCAGTTTGCTATCGTGCCCTCATGGGGCGAACCCCGGCTTTTTGCGGAGTAATTCTAGCGGCGGGAGAGTCCTCGCGCATGGGCCGCGACAAGGCATTACTGCCGTGGCCTCCACCAGCCGCTGGTTCGGCGACCACAATCAACAACGACCGATACGTTCCTCTCCGCTGCCATCCGTCTCTTCTTCTCCCACGTTGATGTGGTGCTGGTCGTGGCCGGCAAGAATGAAGCCGCCTTGGCCCCCGTGGTCTATGCCAATGGCGCGTCGCTGGTGGTGAATCCCGAGCCCGGAGCGCGGCCAGTTCAGCTCGTTGCGGGTCGGCCTGCAGGAGGTCCTGAGCCGTGGCCGCGATGCCGCCATGATCACGCTCGTCGATCGGCCGCCAGTCCGGATGGAAACCATGGAGACACTCGAAGTGGCGTTCGAACCGCGCCACAACACACACGGAAATGGGCGGTGATCCCCGAATACCAGGGAGAACACGGACATCCAATTCTCGCCGGCCGCGAGATGCTGGAAGCGTTTCTGCGAGCTCCCGAAACCTCGAATGCCCGCGAAGTCGAGCATGCGCACCAAGCTGAAATCGAGTACGTTCCCATCGACGACCCGTTGGTAGCCGTCAACGTGGATACGCCGGAGCAGTATGCAGCTCTGAATTTGCCGCCGCAGCTTCTGCAACCTCAAGTTGAATTCGCTAGCGGCTTAGTTCCCAGATGCCCTCAGAGGCTCGATATCACTTTCATGACCGTCTCTACACCTCACCAAACCGAATTCGTAGAAACCGTACTCACCCTCAAACCCCGCATCGCCACCTTCGACTGCGACGGCACGCTCTGGTCCGGAGACGCCGGCGAAGGCTTCTTCTCCTGGGAACTGGAGCAGGGCCTGGTGTCGGAAGAGATCGTCAGCTGGGCTCGTGCCCGCTACGCCGACTACAGAGCGGGCAAAGTCGCCGAAGAAGTCATGTGCGGAGAAATGGTCACCATGCATCGCGGACTGCAAGAAGAAGTCGTCCAGCAGGCCTGCGACACATACTTTGCCAAATGCAATCGCCCCCAACATTTTCCCGGAGATGCGCGAACTGGTCGAGCGCCTGCGTGCATCCGATGCGGATGCGACGTCTGGGCCGTTTCTTCTTCGAACCAGTGGATCATCCGCTCCGCCATGAGGTACTTCGGCATCCCGCAAAATCGCATCCTGGCCGCCGAAGTGGCGATCGACAATGGCATAGATCACCGGCCGTCTGATTCGAGTTCCCAGCGGCCCCGGCAAGGTGGAGGCGATTCGATCTGTGCTCAACTCGTCTCCCGATCACAGGCCCGATTGCGCCTTCGGCAACGCCATCTGGGACCGCGAGATGCTAGCCATGTCCAAGCATCCATTCGCCATCAACCCCAATCCGGATCTGAAAGAGATCGCGCTCGCCAACGGCTGGACGGTTTATCAGCCGGACGCGAGCGGAAGTCGAATAGAAAGGGTTAGAGTATAGTGTGAGTGAATGTGAGATGAAAAAGAATATTACTTTGAAACTTGACGCTTCTCTCTTGCGAGAGATTCGCATGCTCGCTGCCGAAGAAGGTACTTCGATAAGCGCTCTGTTGGCGGCGCGCCTGGAGCAAATAGTGCGAGAGCGCAAGAGCTATGATGGTTCGCGCGGGGGCGCGCTGTGTGGACTGCGCGCGGGGATGAAACTGGGCTGGACTCGGAGAGGTGGCGCGATGAGCTTTAAGAGAGTGGATCTGGGAAGAGATGAGGGGGTGAGAATGGGGAGTATTTGGTGAACAAGAACATTCTGATTTAAGCGGATGACCGCGCCGAGGGTCTCAAGCAAGAAAGAGCCCGCCAACTGATTGAGCATTTGTGGAAAAAGGGGCAAGGTGTCCTGAGTGCGCAGGTTTTGCAGGAGATCTGAGTGAATCTTGAGACGAAGAATGAAGAATACCCTGCGCGGTGAAGAGATCAAAAAGTTGATTGAGGACTACTTGAGCTGGGAGATAGTGGTTAATATTGTATAATAGATATTAGTAGTTTTTGGTATAGAAGAGTGGTAAGAGGTGTTAGTTTTTGGGATGTTTTGATATTGTAAGTTGTAGAGAGTTGTGGAGTAGTAGTTTTTTACTAGGAAGATTTGGTAAGAGGTAAGAGTTATGAGAAGGTAGAGATGGTAAAAAAGTTGTGCGTTTAATCCCTTCGGCGATTATTCCCTTGACAGACTATTCCTTTTATGGAATAGTGTGTATATGGCATGGGACGTCGAGTTCACCAGCCAGTTCGAGAGCTGGTGGAACTCCTTGTCCGATGACGAACAAGTCGAAATCAGCGCCAAGGTTGAACTGTTGCAGGAGAGCGGCCCAACCCTGCCCCGGCCTTATGCCGACGTGGTTTCCACTTCCCGCCACGCCAACATGAAGGAGTTACGTGCTAAGGCAGAAGACCGTCACCTGAGAGTGCTCTACGCGTTTGATCCGCGCCGCACGGCGTTGCTCTTGCTCGGCGGCGATAAGACGGGCGATCCAAAGTGGTACGACAAATTTGTGCCCATTGCCGACGATTTGTTCGATCGACATCTAAGGCAACTCGAACGGAAACGGCATAGGTAAGCAACAACGATAAGCAGCACATCAGGGTCGGCTGACCCCCAACAGGAGAGTACGGTGCCCAAGAACTTCAATTCACTCCGCGCAAAGATGTCTCCCGCAGCTCAGGAACGTTCCCGTCGTCTGGCGGCCAACTATCGCTCCGGCATGGCTCTCGACGAACTTCGCCAAGCGCGCGATATGACCCAAGTGCATCTCGCCAAAATTCTCAGAGTCAACCAGGCCGCCGTATCCAAGCTCGAGCGCCGCGCGGATATGTACGTAAGCACGCTCCAAGATTTCGTCAAAGCCATGGGCGGAGAACTAAAAATCACCGCCAAGTTCCCGGAAGGAACCGTCGAGATTACCCAGTTTGAGGACGTAAAGACGGCAGCCGCGGGCGAGGATTGAAGTTGACTATTGCGGGAGTGGGGTGCAAGTTCATAGTTCACTTCTAAGTGTCGTTCTCCACGACTAGCTTCCGTGCCCCAACAATTATTGCGAAGGATCTTTCTGACGCGTGGCCTTTACGCCTGACAGAATTCCAACGCCTAAGAGTACGATCGCGCCCACGACAATCCAGTGCGCGGGCATGTGCACCAGGTGCGCGGCGTAAATCAGTCCGCCGATCAAGATCGCGAACCCAATCGCGTACAGTCCGAACGACATAGTGTCTCCTTATCGAGTCCGCCGTGGCGGTTTGCGTCTTCGGGCATGCATAAATTGGCATGCACCAACTTCGCAGTTTCTACTGCGATGAAGTGGCTTTCTGATTTTTAACCTGCAGATCGTTCACCACTTGCTGAACGTTGGGCACTCCAGTCGCCACCTGCGCGGCGAGCGCGCGCTTGGCTTCCGAGTTCACTTCTCCGGTTAGCGTGACTACACCGCTCTTTACTGCGTATTTCACGTGGTCGTGCAACTTGTTCTGGATCAGCGCCGCGTCCAGATTCTCCTCGATGCCTTTGTCCAGATCGGAGTTCACGGCCCTGGCATCTTTTTCTCCGCCCACGGGAATCACGGCAATCTGATCCGCGACCACCTGCGCGCCGGCGAGCGACTTTGCCAGCGATTCGGCTCGTAACTTGTCACTCTCACTGGCCACTTGTCCGCTGAGGGTCACGACGCCCTTGGCGCGATCCTGACTGACGGCGACGCTTTTCAAGCCTGCTTGATCGAGCGATTTTTGAATACTGCCGGCAACGTCGGGTGATGCAGCCGGCCCCGAGCATCCCGCCAGAATTCCGGCGGCAAGCAGCGTGAGCAAGGTAAGAAACAATTTATGCGTTTTCATATTTGTCCTTTGATCGGATCTAAATTGAATCCGTGAGAATGAGCAACTTCTGCCTGGCCAGACAACCTCTTCTGCCTGTGGAGACAGCCTATAGATTCGCTTATTTGCTGGAGCAGTGCTGTGCAGAATCGCTCACTTATCCCGAGGGCGACGGTTCGGGAAGGGCACGGCTTTAGCCGTGCCGTCCAGAGCTACAAAGAATGTGGGCTTTAGACACTGCGTGAGAATTCCTTTTCGGGCAACCTTGTGGAACGATCTTCGCGTTCTTCTCTTCTTCGGACAAGCCCATCTCGTCCATCTGCTCTTCCAGAAGTCGCGCAATCTTCCTGAGTCCATCCTTGCGAGGAGCGCGCCGCTTTGACTCGGGAGGCGGAACTGGGAGTGCCGACATGCTGCGGAGCCTTTCTTTTCGTCACAGGCGACACGCTAGTGTACCTCACAACTCAACTCTAGCCGTCTGAACGGCATAATTTCCACCTCTTTTGATGCCGAGAGGTAACGAAAGGGACGACCCCGATTCATCACAATCAGCCGGTGTACGCCATCACATACATTCCACCCGCTTGCCGAGATAATAGGTGACGATCTGTCGCAGCCGAGGTGTGCCAACCCCAACCAAGGCCACCGAGGCTGCGCCAGGCCAATCGTCCGCGCTCTTTGACAACCGAAAGTTGAGGCGCTCAGCCGGAGTAAGCCCGCTGGCCAAAACCCTCGAATCCCGCTAAGTCACTGATTCTTAAATATTTTACCTATAAGTCCTTTAAACCCAAAGATTTTGCGGGAATTTCTTCCTAACCCCATGATTCTACAAGATAGGGGGGAGGGGGGGTACCCGATACTAACTGGTTAACACTAAGCGCAGCCGACAGACATTTCATACCTTCATACACGAAATAGGAGCCGCAAAATGTCTTCATATCCAGCAAATATTCGTCGCTGTCAACACATCAAAGTCAATGGGACGCAGTGCGGATCGCCGGCGCTGCGCGAGGAGAAATGTTGTTACTTCCACATGCGATGGCGCGGAAGAGCATCGAAGTTCAATGAGGCTCTCCGGAAGCGGGAGATGTCAGGGCTGCCGATCCTCGAGGACGCCAATGCGATCCAGATCGGACTAGCCGAAGTGATGTTTCGCCTCGTAACCCGGAGATCGATCACCGGACCGGGGCCCTGATGCTGTATGCGCTGCAAACCGCATCGGCCAACCTGAGAATGACCTCGTTTGAGCCAGAACCGACGCGGGTGGTGATCGATCCGGAGTGCGTGGAGCGGCGTCCGCTTGGGGCTTCGGCTTGGTCCACGGTCGAAGGCTGCGAGTATGACGATCTGCTGGAGAGCGACGATGGTGTGGAGTTCCGCGATGGCGAAGCAACGTTGGACTCGATGTTGAGCAGCCTGATCGCACGGGCGGCGCTCAATACCGGGTATGCGAGCCCGCGGCGGAGGACGAGGTTGTTGGAGAAAAAATAGTCGTTACCCGAGGGCCGGATAATATCCTGGTGGGGTTTGCGGCAGGGTTTACGACCTCGATTTGCAGGCATAAGAATTCACGCTCGCTCAGAGGTTGCGCAAGAGCGCGGCGAGCGTGTCTATTGCCAGGTGGCTGGCGTGGGCGGAGGCTGGGGGCAGGCCTCCGACTTTCTGAACCAACTCTTCCCTGCTCAGCTGGCGGGCTTGGTCTATATTTTTGCCTTTCGCCAGCTCGGTGATCGCCGAGCCGCAGGCCATGGCGGGAACGCAGCCCTTGGCGCGAAAGCGAATGTCGGCGATGCGACTGCCTTCCAGCTTCAGGGTGAGTTCCAGAATGTCTCCGCAGGCGGGGTTTTCCAGGCGCGCGGCGCGGTCGGGGGCTTCGATCTGGCCGGCGTTTCGGGGGTTCTGGAAATGGTCCAGGAGTTCGGCGGAATACACATTGTGATTGTAATGCGCGATTGCCATGCGGCGTACGCCTGCCCTTGGGGAAGTCGCGGGGAGAAGATGAACAGCGGTTGCATCATGGTTTAGGATTGTCGTCATGGCCACTACATCCAATCCTCGCAAAGTCGACGAAGTGCGCACGGCGGCGGACCGCTTGAGTTCCGAAGCGCGCTCGGCGGATCAACTGATGGAAAGCATCTCCCTTCTGCTGAACAAACAAATGCTGAAGTACAACTGGGTAGGCTTCTACATGCTGGAAGCTGGAGCCAATCCGCCTGCGCTGGTCCTGGGGCGCTACCAGGGAGCGATGACGGTGCACACCCGCATTGCGCTGAACCAGGGCATCTGCGGTGCGGCGGCATCGTCGGGGAAGACGGTGGTGGTGGATGACGTGAAGAAGGATCCACGCTATCTGGCCTGCTCGCTGGAAACCAAGTCGGAGATCGTCGTTCCGATCTTTGTGCACGGCAAGGTGGCCGGCGAACTCGATATCGACAGTCACTTCCTGGCGGCGTTCGGCGACGAAGATCGTGAACTGGTTGAATATTGCGCGCAGCTCGTGGGCAAGCGACTGGAGCGCAAGTAAGCCATCGCCACGCCGCCCGCATTTCGAAACATATTTCTAAATATGTTTCTCAACATATTTTTCAACACCCATGAAACGAGTCGTCGCCGCGCTGATTCTGAAAGATGACCTCATCCTCGCCTGCCAGAGGACGCGGCACCAGCCTATGCCGCTGAAATGGGAATTTCCCGGAGGCAAAATCGAAGAAGGCGAACAGCCTCGCGATGCCATGCGCCGGGAACTGGAGGAAGAACTAGGTATCGTGGCGGAGATCGGCGCTGAGGTCGCCCGCATCGTCCATCAATACCCGGGCGGCGGATCGGTGGAACTCCGTTTCTACGACGTGCGCAAATACCAGGGCGAAATTGAGAACCGAATTTTTCGCGAAATCCGCTGGGTGACGCGGCAGGAGCTGCTGGGACTGGATTTTCTTGAAGCCGACTTGGGACTGGTGAACAATCTGGCGGCGGGAAAGATCCTGTGAAAGCTAGCACCGAACGTCGCATCGCGGGGAGGCTGAGCGAGTTCGAGAAATTGCGACCGGCGAAGCTCAACCAGAGTCGAGTATCGCAGATCTCGATCGCCGGACTCAGGGATGCACAGAGCCAATCTGTGCATATACGGTTTCTCTTCAGCGTTTCTCTGCGACGCGCTGCCGAGCCTGGTGGCTCATCTCGCTTGGCCCTTAGTTGCCTTGAACTATCCCGCTCCACCGCGCAGGGTGCCGTAAACTAGCAACACCGTCAAGCCGATCATAATCACGGTGGTCGCCCAGGCGATGATATTGAACGTGGGTTTATTTACGTATTCGCCCATGAGTTCTTTTTTGTTGATCAGAAACAACATGAAAATCAGCACGAAGGGCAACACTGCGCCGTTGACCACTTGCGAAAATACAGCGATCTTTATATACGGAAGCCCTGGTATCAGGATCACGGCTCCTCCTGCAACGATGAGCGCCGTATAGAGCCAGTAAAAGACGGGGGCTTCGGAAAATTTGCGTTCTACGCCTGACTCGAAACCTAATCCTTCACAAACCGTGTAGGCCGTCGAGAGCGGCAGAATCGAAGCCGCAAACAGCGACGCATTGAAAAGCCCGAGCGCAAACAGTATGTACGCCCAGTCGCCCGCCAACGGACGCAGCGACTGGGCAGCGTCGGCAGCGTCACGAATGTCACGATTGCCATGCAGGTAGAGCGTGGCCGCGCAAGCGACAATGATGAACCAGGCAACCACGTCGGTGAAGATGCAGCCCACAATCACGTCGAGCTGCGAGGCTTTGTATTGGCGCCGCGTGATTCCTTTTTCCACGACCGACGACTGCAGATAGAACTGCATCCAGGGCGCGATCGTAGTTCCGACCACGCCAATGACCATGTAGAGATACGGGCCGTGCTTGAAGGCCGCCATCCCCGGAGGCTTCACCGTGGCCTTAACGGCCTCCATCCACGCGGGCTTGGCCAGCACTCCGGCAAATATGTAAGTGATGTAGAAGAATGAAGCCACCAGAAAAACTTTCTCAACGCTCTTGTACTGACCTTTTACCGCGATCAACCAAACGACCACGGCGCAGATCGGCACCGAGTAGTACCTTGAGACCCCGAACAGCTCCATGCTTCCCGCAATGCCGACAAACTCGCCCACAACGTTTCCGAAATTTGTAATCAGAATGCCGAGCATCATGAGGAAGGTGATCCGCAGGCCGTATTCTTCCCGGATCAGATCGCTCAGGCCCTTGCCCGTAACCGCTCCCATGCGGGCGCACATCTCCTGCACTACGATCAGGGCGACCGTAGTCGGGATCATCGTCCACAAGAGCATGTAGCCGAACTGAGCGCCGGCCTGCGAATACGTCAGGATGCCGTTGGCATCGTTGTCGACATTCGCGGTGATGAAGCCCGGCCCTACCACGGCAAACAACAGCAGGAGCCGGAACTTCCAGGTTCTCAGGAATTTCATGCGCACAGGCCACAGGCACGATCTAATTGGCGAAACAGAACGATCAGAATAAACGCTGAAAGTGCCGTCTGGATAGGTGAATCTGCAAACTTGGGAAGTTTTTCGCGAGTTACGGACCCTGCAGTTTCCTCGCGGATAAATTGGGAAACTCTGACTAAGGGTCGGCAAAAGGCATTAAAGTGTAATAGCCACGACTTGACCCTTGCACGGCACGCTGTCCGATAGGGCCGCTACCATCAGGCCGTAGCAGGAGGTTTGGGCACAACGAAGGGGCCTAACAACGGCGCAAACATGTGTAAACGCTGGTTTCGTCAATCGAGAATGTGGTGAGCGTTCGAGATTCCTACTCGAAATGTTCGTTCTGAAACTCTAAGCTGGGGGTTGGGCGGGCAGCCCGACGTCAGAGAAACGGCCCTTGAATAATACTTCAAGCTCGACGACGCCAACGCCCATCACGCGATCACCGTCCAAGATGCGGCACTCCACTTGAAAATGGCCCACCCGATGCTGGTAAACAAACTCGAGGAGTCCTTGCAGCGCTCGTTGGTGGACCTCCTCTGTGATTTGCGCCCGTGTCGATTTCTCGATCTTGGCAAGATACCGGCTAGCCTCCTCATCGCGCTCTGCAGGATCGAGAGGAATGTGAACGAGGAAGTCAACCCATTCCTGTCCCGAGTCGGATCCGCCGCCGGATTGTTTCACCTCTGAAGGCACCAGTTGCCTTGTGCCGTCCGGGGAAACTTTGTATGCGGAAGTTGCCACTCTGGGCATGTATTGGACCTCACCCGGCTTGGTCGGGAACGGTCGGGCCGGGACGTGGCATCTGATCTGGATGTCCCCCAGATTGCTGACCTGAGCGAGCCCAGAGGAAGAACGGCTCATGATGCTCTTACTTGCAAGCTCGCATGAAACAGGTTTATCGCCGCCCAACGCCGCGGATGAGAGAACGAGCAGTTGAGCCAGCAGCATGTACCTCAACCAGTTCCTCCTTACTGCCGCAACGGCTGCGTGTATTCTAAAACGCCCGTTCTATATTGGCGAAAAATCGCGGTTACACTCAAATCCCCCTGATCGGTGTCCGATACGTGGAGCTTGCCGGCCGTGTCCGCAACGTCAAGTTCAAAGTAAGACAATTAAACACCGGGTACACGGAGGCCCCCGAGGCTTAATCAGAACTTCTTACAGCTTGGCGCGCAGCATCGCGATTACGTCATCGGGGGTGATCACGCCGGTCAGTTGGCTGTGCTCGTCGATCACCGGCAATGTCAGCAGGTTGTACTTGTCAAACAGTTCGGCGAATTCCCTTTCTTTCGCATCTTCGTGGCAGGAAATGAGGGGTTCCTGGGACAAGGCCAGGAGGGGAGTCGAAGAGGTCGACAGAACGATCTTGACCAACGGGACCGCGCCGGCCAGGGTTCCGTGAGAATCGGTCAGGTAAATGATGCTCATGTTTTCCATGCGGCCTTCAAAAGTGCGCATGAACTCGATCGCGTCGTGGGCTGTGGCCGTCACCGGCAGGGCAATGAACTCGGTGGTCATGCGGCCGGCGGCCGTATTCTCTTTGAATTCGAGCAGGTCGGCGACTTCCTGGCGCTCTTCGGGCTGCATCTGCACCAGGATTTCCTCCGACCGCTCATGGGAGAGATCACCCAAAAGGTCGGCAGCCGCGTCCGGTTCCATCTCTTCGACAATGTCGGCGGCGCGGTCGGAATCGAGGGATTCCAGGACCGATTTCTGTACCTTGGGCTCGAGCTCTTCCAACGCGCCGGCGGCGACGCCTTCGTCCAGCGTCTCGAACACGGCTTCGCGCTCATCGGGAGCCAGATCTTCGACAATGTCGGCAATGTCGGCGGGATGGAGTTTGCCCAAGCGCTCATGCGAAATCTTCAGCCGGACGCGCCGGGCGGGATCAGTCTCGATGAGATCGATGAAGTCCCAGGGAATATCGCGGGGAGGGATACGCAATAGCAAGGCACGAAGGGCAGCCGCTGGGACCATGCCTTTGAGAAGGCGGCGAACCGCGCCCCGCGCGCCCACATCCACACCGCCAACTTTTAAAACTGAGCGATTCTCCGCGATGTCGTGGTGAAAATCCACGTCGTTCACGCGCACAACTTTGCGGCCGTGGACGTCAATCACCTGCTGGTCGAGCAGATCTCGACTGAGCAACAACAGGCCTTCGGAGCCATCGGCTGCGGTCCATTCCGCGGCTGCGGTGGAGGCCCGAATACCGCCATTGATCGTGGAAACGGCCGTCAAGGGCAACACGCGGTTTCCGGCGGGCGTTTTGACGATGAGCAGAGCGACGCGGGAGCGATCCTCCTGCGGAGCGAGGGCCACCTCGCGCACCCGGCCGCTGGCGACGCCGGAGGCGTCATAAACGGTCGAGCCCAACAGTTCGCTCAAGGAGACGGTGGCCATCTCCACGAGAATACTCAAGAGCGCGTGCGGATGCCAGATGAATTGGCGCTTGTGGTCGATAAAATCTTAATCACAGAGGACACAGCGGAACACAGAGAAATGCGGGACAGAAACCTTTGACGTGAGGACCGTTGCCTGAGATTGTCGCCTGAGATCGTTATCTGAGTATGTTTAGAGCCTTGGTCAACATGATCGAAATGAGGCAGCAGCACAGGTCCACCCGGCGGCGTTTCCGGGTCTTTGTGAGGCGATTTCTGGCGCCATAGTCGGGTAGAATTGTTCGGTGCGCTACTTTGGTTCGCTACTACCTTTCGAAGTACGGATGTTACCCCCGAGGTGCGTCATGAGACGAGCTCTGCCTGCGCGAAGCTTTCTGCTTCCAGTTGCAATTCTGATTCTCTCGCTTCTTTCGGCGCTGATTTTCCGTCGTGAAATGTTAGTGAGGGCTGCGCCTGCGTTTAAGGGCGTCCTTACATATCACAACGACAACATGCGCACGGGACGGAATTTGAGCGAAACCCTGCTCACGCTCAAGAACGTGAACTCCACAAGGTTTGGGAAGTTGTTTGTAATCCCTACAGACGGACTGGTGGACGCGCAGCCTTTGTATGCCCCTGATGTCAGTATTCCGGGAAATGGCACGCACAACGTGCTGTTTGTGGCGACTGAACATGGGACGGTGTACGGGTTTGACGCAGACAGCGGCTCGGCCCTTTGGCATGTGACCACGCTCGCGGCGGGTGAGACTTCTTCGGATAACCACGGTTGCGGCCAGGTTACGCCGGAGATCGGAGTTACTTCTACTCCGGTAATCGATCTTACGGCTGGGACGCATGGAACGATTTATGTGGTCGCTATGAGTAAGGACTCCAGTTCTAACTATCACCAGCGGCTGCATGCACTGGACATTACCAGCGGCGCGGAGGAATTTGGCGGACCTGCGGAAATTGCGGCTCAGTACCCTGGGACGGGCGATAACAGCCAGGGTGGATACGTGATTTTCGATCCTAAGCAGTATAAAGAACGGGCTGGGTTGTTATTACTGAATCATATTGTGTATACGTCGTGGGCGTCGCATTGTGACTACTCCGGCCTTATACGGGATGGATCATCAGTTACAACGCAAAGACTTTGGCGCAGGAGTCAGTGCTCAACGTGACTCCGAACGGGAGTGAAGGCGCAATTTGGGCGGCGGGTGCGGGGCCGGCGGCCGATGCGAATGGAAACATTTACTTTCTCGACGCGAATGGAACGTTCGATACGACGATGGATGCGAACGGGCTGCCGGCAAACGGCGACTATGGGAACGCGATCATAAAGCTCTCGACCAAGAAAGGAAAGCTGGCGGTGACCGACTACTTCAACATGTACAACACGGTGAGCGAATCGGATGCGGACAGGGATCTGGGATCGGGCGGCGCGCTGGTGGTGCCGAATTTCAAGGACTCTAACGGAGTGCTGCGCGAACTGGTTGTGGGCGCCGGAAAGGACGCGAACATCTATTTGGCGAACCGGACTAACATGGGGAAGTTTAATCCGAACAACAATAATCAGATTTACCAGGAATTGAGCGGCGCGCTGGCCGGACCAGTGTATTCGGCGCCGGCATTTGACGGCCATAAAATCTACTATGGCGCTGTGGGGGATAAGATCAAGGCGTTCTCGTTCAACGCCAGCGGCTTGCTGAATTCCACACCGGCATCGGCGACAGGCACACAGTTTGGCTTCCCGGGGGCTACGCCCAGCATCTCGGGGGGCTCGGCAAGCACTTTGATTTTGTGGGCCACGGAAAATACCTCGCCAGCCGTGCTGCACGCGTACAACGCGAATAACCTTAGCGTGGAGTTATATAACTCGAGCCAGGCGGCAGACGGGCGCGACAACTTTGGAAACGGAAACAAGTTCATCACGCCGACAATTGCGAACGGTAAGGTGTATGTGGGAACGACGAATGGGGTGGGAGTGTTCGGGCTGCTGCCGTAGGCCGATAAACGCAGTAACGGCGGGCGGTCACGCATCGATGACGAGTTACGAGAAGACGAGTTACGAGAAGACGAGTTACGAGAAGTAGACGAACAAACTTATTCCGCGATGAGCAGATTCTCCGCAAAGGGCCACTGCTCGTCTATCCATTGTGCCTGGCAGCAGAAGCCGGCGGCGCTCGCCATCTGGAAGACCTCTTCCGCCGAATACTTGTGGCTACTCTCGGTCCAGATGGTCTCGCCCTCCGCAAATTCGAGGCGCAGATCGGCTGCCGGAATGCGCACGGTTTGGCGCCGCTTTGATTCGAGATGCATTTCGACGCTACGGGCTTGGCGATTGATCCGGGCCGAGTGGGCAAACTGGCCCAGGTCAAAATCGGCATCGAGTTCGCGATTGATGCGGGCCAGCAGGTTGAGATTAAACGCAGCAGTCACTCCCAGTTCGTCGTCGTAGGCCTTGAGCAGTTGCGCACAGGGCTTTTCCAGGTCTGTTCCCAGAAGAAGTGAATCTCCAGGCTCTAGAATGCGCCGCACTTCCGCCAGGAATTTTATGCCGGCGGGACGATCGAAGTTCCCGATCGTGCTGCCCAGAAACAACACTAACAAGTGTTGGCTGCGCTGCCGGTGCGCGGCCACCTCCTGCAACCCGTCAAGATACTCGCGCTCAAAACCTACAATGCTGATGGAATCAATATCGCTAAGTTCGCGCTGGCACATGAGCAGAGCGGAGCGTGATATTTCGACCGGATAGTAAAATGTCCGCTGCCGCCGGCCGATCGCCTCCAGTATCCATCGGGTCTTTTTGCCGCTGCCGCTGCCCAGTTCGGCCACGGCGACGGGAGCGTCCAGGCGGTCCACGATCTCACACGCGTGACGTTGCAGCAAACGTTCATCGGCTCGGGTGAGTCCGTACTCGGGCAGACGGCTGATCACTTCGAAACAGCGCCGAGCCCACGTCGTCATAGAGGTACTTGGAGGGGAGTTCCTTTTGTCCCGGCAGCGTGAGCCCTTGACGCACATCGGAGGCGAATTCGTAAGCGACACTGCTAATCGCGTGAAAGTTAAGCGCGTGAGCGTTAATGGTGTGGGAGTTAATCGTGTGAAGCAGCATTTCTGAAATCCCCTTCCAGCGTGAGCTCGACCATCAGCGGTTAACGCAGCGAAAACCCGCGTACACATATTGGTAGTGCGCCTGGAACCAGTTACGAAACGTGGATCGCAACATGCACGCAGCCGTGCGCGCCGAGCCACCCTTCATGACGAAATGCTTGCCATCAAAGAAATCAGCCGAGTACCCGCGGTAAAACGGAAACGGCTCGAAATCAGGAAACGGACCGAAAGCGGTGGAGGTCCATTCCCACCCGTTGCCGAGCAGACCGTGAACGCCGAAAGCGCTCTGGCCGTCGGGGAACGCGTTCACCGGCACCGGGTCCCAACGGTGAAAGTCAAAATTGCCGAGTTGGGCATTGGGCGCCTCGTCCCCGTTGCCCCACGGGTACGGTCTTGTCTCTTCGACGGCGCCGTGCGGCGCTTCGACGGTGCCGTAGGCGGCGCGCTGCCACTCCGCTTCGGTAGGGAGCGACTTCCCTGCCCAGCGCGCGTAGGCCGCGGCCTCAGCCTGGCTCACATACACGGGCCAATCGAGCGGCAGCGGGACTTCGTCAAACATGGTCTGCCACAGCCAGGTGTGGCCGGACTTCTGGCCGGACTTTTGGCCCGACATCTGGCTGGACGGCCGATTGCCTTCCCTTTTCCAGAACAAGGGGTGAAAAATTCCGTGAGCAGTTTTCCAGTTCCAGTCATCCTCGTCCCAGAATGCACGCGTCTCATAGCCGCCAGCCGCCATGAACTCGAGATACTGGCGGTTGGTCACCTTGTGCCGATCAATCTCAAACGCTGGAACTTCCACCGTGTGAGCGGCATACTCATTGTCCCAGCCAAACTTTTCAGGGCTCCGAGCGAGACCCAGCGTTACCACTCCGGCAGGGATCGACACCATCCGCTGGACGATGGGCGGCCCGGCCAGAGTGGAGTGAATTGGGCTGCCGCACTTTCGCGTCGAGCGGCAACTGATGCAGCATGTAGGCCAGCGTTTCAACATGCATCAGCCGATGCTCAATTGCCACGTTGAACAAGGTGCGTGGTGGAAAACCGTCGCGCGTCTGAGAGTTTGGTTCGAGAATTATGTTGGCAAGATTCTTATCGAGAGTGTCGCGGACATGGTTCACGTAATCGCGGACGACATCCAAGGAGGGCCAATCGGATGGCAAATCGGTGGGAAGTCCGCCGCCAACTGGATCGATGCCGAAGGCGAACAGGCGATCAAACTCCGGATGAGCACTCTTCAGTCCCGGCTGTAATTCTTTCAGTAAATTCCAATCGAATGCTTCGAGGTGACCAACATAAAAGATGATGCGGTGGCGCTCCGGAATTGGCCGTTCATAGAATGCGTCCTCGCGCAACAGATTAAAGAGAGCATCGCTTCGGCGGCGAGCATCAGACGCGCGCTCCGTGAGCTCGTCAGTCACCAGCAAGCCTTTTTCTGCAGCACGCATTCGACGCTCTCGGTCTGACCCGAAGATCCGATACGAAGATCCGACTCAGGATTGGACTGGCGAGTGCTCGTCCGACGATCCCCACAAAAGGGGGGCCGCACGGACGAGCATTCGCCAGCGTTTGTATTGGATGACGATTCGGTTAGGACCGTCGCAGCGGAACCGAAGTTTATTTCGAACCTTGTTTTCGGACCTTATTTCGAACTGGTTGAATCCTAGAAACGTCTTATTCGCAGTAGAATCGGGATGTCCCTAGGGAAGGAATGCACGGGAACTCGGGAGAATACTGTAGAGGTGGGCCGATCCGCGGTAGAGCCCTCACGGGGAAAGACTTGAAATCCCTACGCGTTGGAGCCTTGGCCGTCCTCAGCTTAGCCCTGTTTCTCTCGGCTGCGCCGACTCTGCCTCAGCAGCAAGCCACGCCAGCCGCCGCCTCCGAAATTGTGCTGACGCTCGACCCGGCACAATCAGCGGTTCATTGGACATTGGACAGCACGCTGCACGCGGTGCACGGCACGTTCGCCGTGAAGAGCGGAACCGTACATTTCGATCCAGAAACCGGGAAGGCTGGCGGCGAGATTGTGGTCTCCGCGGCGAGCGGTGAAAGTGGGAATGGCTCACGCGATGCGCGCATGCACAAGGAGATTTTGGAGACGGCAAAATATCCCGACGTGGTCTTCCGTCCAAGGCAAGTGGAGGGCAAAGTGGGGCAGTCTGGGGCGTCGGAGGTAAAGATAAGCGGTGTTTTTTCCATTCATGGCGCGGACCATGATCTCACCGCGCTGGTTCACGCGGAGTTGATGGGAGATCGCTGGAGGGGAACCAGCAAATTCGAGGTGCCGTACGTGAAGTGGGGGATCAAAAACCCGAGCAATTTCCTGTTAAGAGTGAAGCCGGTGGTAAATGTGGATTTGGAAATGTCGGGGGAAATCGAGGCAACGAAATAGATCCTACTGTAGGCGCCGAGTCGCTGTCGGCGGCTGAGAGGCTGCGGAAAAGGTCAGATGTCGATGGCCAGCCCCTAAAGGGGCGTCTGATTTGGGAGAATTTGTGGATCGCTGAAGCGATACCCTGATACGAAACCTGAGTTTTTCCGCAGCTGTAAGCCGCCATGATTTTGCGGCGCTGTGGCGCGACTGAAGACGCGCCCCTTCAAAGCAAATCAAGAACCTGAGTTTTCCGCCGGGCCCTGGGGGCGCGTGAGCGCTCGTGGCTGAAAGCGCCCTCACACCCCAAGTCCCATAATGATGAAACATCCTGTTCCGGACTGCAGAGTCTTCCGGAAGCTAGGCTGCCACCGACTTCCTTCCGGCCGCGCCTTCCGGCACGGTCGGGCGTCTGGCTAACAGTTCGCAGATCAGGGCAATTAGCGCCAGACCCGCCGCCGTGTAGAACGCCATCTGGTAGTTCTTGTACTTGTCGTAGAGCAAACCGCCGATGCGGCCACCGAGCAGCCCGGCCACACCCCAAGCAGTAAACAACATCCCGTAGTTTATGCCCGCATTCTTCGTGCCCCAGAAATCAGCGGCGGCGGCGCCATTGACCGACAATTGCGTGCCGTAGCACCAGTACACGATGAACAGCATCACGAACAGTCCCAGGACGTTGCCTCCCACGAAATACAGAATGGGCATGGCAACCATGGAAATGCCAATCATTAGGCGCAACACGTTAATCCGGCCAAGGTGGTCTGACATCCAGCCGGATAGAATGCGGCCGGAAGCATTGCCCACCGCTCCCACCACCAAGCCATAAGCAGCCAGGGTGGTGGTGGGGATGCCCACGCTCTTGGCGAACGGCACCAACTGGCTGATGACCATCAGACCGGCCGCACAGCCAAACGCATAGGCGACCCACATAAGGTAGAACGTCGGTGTACGCAGCACCTCGCCGGCGGTGAAGTCATAGGTGGTAGCGGCAGCCTTGGACGCGGGCGCGGGCGTCCAACCGGGGGGCCTGTATCCGACCGGAGGATTACGCAGCAGGAAGGCGCCAAATACCGTCATCACAAAGAAGATCCCGCCCAGAACTTGAAAGGTGGTGCGCCAGCCAAAGTGCGGGATCAGGTAGTTCGCGGCCAGTGGCCCAAAGATTGCCGACCCTGCGCCGTATCCGCCTACCGCCAACCCTACCGCCAATCCACGCTTGTCCGGGAAACCACTTGGCCATCACTGGAATTGGAGTCGGAGTAGCCGAAAGCCGTTGCCCAATCCCCCGAGGACGCCGAAGAAGATGAAGAACTTGGTGAGGCTGTCGGCCTGAGAACAGAGGAAAAAGCCCAAGCTTACCAGTATGGCGCCAACCAGGGAAATCTTGAAAGGTCCAAGTTTATCCTGCAGCCGGCCAGCGACAATGAACGTCAGCGCGAAGACCACCACCGCGATGATGAACACATTGGAAGTATCAGCGCGCTTCCAGTGGAATTCCTTTTCCAGCGGGGCCACAAATACGCTCCAGGCATACAGCGAGCCCAGCGCCAGGTTCATGGAGACCCCACCGACGACGTGCCACCACCGATTTAAGTGGGTGGATGCAACATCTGCGTTAGCCACAGTTTTTCTCCTTTACAGAAATATGAAATGAAACCGGGGCCAAAGTATCGCTTCAAGACGGCCGTGGCCACCGATCCTGGATCTGGCGCTGGCTTTTTCTAATTGACCAACGCCTCAAGCACGCACTAAACGATTACCCCCGATTGCTGTTGACGACGCACGGAGTAACTTTGCCAAAAAGGTAAAGGTGAAGAGCGGCCCAAACTCGGCCCGCTGGTCCTGCCCGACGTGGTACAGCTTTCTCTCGATATCGAACGGCGCTCCAACCTTAGGCAGAAGGTGGAACCCATAATGCGAGAGAACGAATACAGATACTTTGCGCGTTACAGTCGAACCTTTTATCCCTTTACGCCATCGCGCATTCGGCGCCTTAGCTCAAATGTTCGGCAGCCGCAATCCGGCTCACGGCTGCTTCTTTTCCAAAGTAGCCGTCACATTCACTACTGAATCCGGCTCTACCGTAAGCTCCCGCTTCCACTCGGCAAACCCTGGCATGGAAATGACGACGACGTGCGTCCCAGTACTAAGGCTGATCTCGGATGGCGTGCTGCCCACATATTTCCAGTCGTCAATGGTGATGTCCGCCCCGGAGGGTGTCGAACTGAACTTACACTTCACCTTCTCCTTAAGCACTCCCGGCGCGGCGACAGGCGGTGGGACGGGCGCGGCGGCTGGTGGATTTTGCACCGGTGCCGCCACGTGCGGGGCGGGCGCGGGGGCCGGTGAATTCTGCGGCGGCGCCGCCACGTGCGGCTGGGGGTTGGCAGCTGCGCCGGACTGGGGCGCTGAAACCGAGGCTACCAACTGATAGAGCTGCTTCCTTTCCTTGCCCTTTGCATCCCGGTAGAAAACCGTGATCCCGTGTTTGTCTTTTCGCGCCTCATAAGTCTCCCCCACAGCCAGCGATTCGCACTTGGACCAACGCGAGTCCACGGTGCATGCGATGGTGTAGGACCTTCCATCGGCGTCCCGCACCAGCAAGACGTTTTGCCCGGTCGGGTTCTTACTCTCGTTGCAGTACGCCGAGAAATTCGCAAGATCGCAATCCTTCGGCACCGGGGTTCCTGAGTTCAGCGCATGAGAGTCAGCACTCAGAACTGTGAGCCGAAGCTGGGAGTGGGACGCGACATCATCGGCGAACAGGGCGTTGGCGAACATGACGTTGAGCAACAACAACGCCGACACCAGCCCCGGAAGGTTACGCCACGCGCCCATAGTGCCTTTCCAGCTCTTGAAGCTGGGGACAGGATCGTTCCTCGTGTCACCTCAGCGTCGAAATGAATCAGTCCCCGCACTCCGTCGTAGCCGCTATCTAATGGAGAGCCGGGCGTCCCCGCCCGGCTGGACGGGCGATACGCCCATCCCTCCACCGTATGAATCATGGGTAAAGCCGAACATTTCTAACCAAACGCAAATCCAGGAGCTTGTTGAGAAGAACACTTCCTTGGCCTTCCGCCGAGCGAAGGCGACGAAGGATCCGCAGGTTTCGCCGATTTCTGACAAACTGCGGATCCCTCGCTTGGGGAGGACAATCCAAGTTCTTCAACAACCTTCTAGAACGTAAAGACGGGCCCGAACTCCGTCCGATGATCCTGCCACTCGTTGCTCTCCGCACCGGCAATCAAATAGTGCCCGTTATTTTTTAGGCGCGTAGCATACGTCGACTGCTCGATGGCGAACATGCACCAGGGGTTGACTTTGTAGTACAGGGTTGCGGCAAAGAGTTTGCCCATCAAGAGCGCGTTTGACCCTGTCAAAGTCTCGGTCGATATGTCACGATGCACCATCTGGTCTTTACCGGCGTGCAGAAAGAGCTGCCAGCCAGCATTGTGGCCTTTCGGATTGGCGTTGAACCACCGGGAGAGCGGAAGGCCGAGATTGATGAAACCGCCAAACGAGCGAATTGGCCGTTCCGGAGCAACCACAACATTGGCGGCGGGGCAGCCGGTCACAGGGTCTGGAGTGACACTGCAAGCCACAGCTGCGTTGCCGAGACCGTCAATGGTTTCGAACTTGATGGAGCCACTCAGCCCTGCCAAGTCGGTGTTGAAGGAATTGGCTTGGCCACCGAACATGAAGCGCATGTCGCCGCCCTTATAAGCGCTCGCCACCAGCGTGAACCAGCGAGTGGGCAAACTCAGGGCAAGCTGGTCGCCATACATCTTGCTGGTAGCGGTATAGCCATCCGGGAGGGCGGCTGCGTAAGAAGCGCACAGAGCGACTTCCGCCGGGGTCCCGGTACAAGTTGCCGGTAGCAGGTCCCCAGCAGGTTTCATGACGGCGCCGGTGACGATCGACGTACGCTTGGCGTAGAAGCCGCTCCAGATGAGTTGCGCAGGCGCAACTCCTGGCGCTTTGTCAAGCTGCCACTGGATGGCCAGTCTGCCTTCGTATTCGGGGCGGTCGGAGTCGGCGCCCTCGCGCTCGCCCTGTCCAAGCTGGTCCGCGAGGCCATTGACCGCTCCGGCAGTAGTGAACGTGTTGGCGGCCGACTTCTCGACTTGAGCTGAGCTCGGCATCATGATCGCGAAGGCGGGAGAAATCTTGAGATTCAGCGAACTGCCCAGCTTCTGAACCCAGCCGACCATCATCTGCGGGGAACGTTCATAGACGTCGCCATAGTAAGCGGCTAGGAATGTGGTTTCGAGGAGGTTGGGCAGAACGCTCGATCCGAAGAGCGTCCAGTCCTGTCCGCCTTCAAAATAGAAGTCAGACTTGTCGCTGGCGGCATAATCCATGCGCACGTAGGCCAAGCGCAATTGGAAGGCGTTGCTTCGAATCGAAGAGACGTTGCGGTTATCCACGACGCTGAAGTTGCCTTCAAAGTCGGCTTCGACCCGGCCCGTAAAAGTCAGCTTCGGGGACGCATCTGGCCACTCAAAGTTTGCGCCAAAACGCGAGGCACGCGCCTTGATGTGGAATTCGGGGTCTTTCGTAGGGCCCGTGTTCGTAGTCCCAGTGGCTGTTAGCTGTAAACAGGCCGATGAAGGGGAAGTCATCGCCGTTGGGGGCGCTGGAATCATGCGCCGCCGTGGACTTGATAAATCCGTAGGGCGTCACTCTGACAGCGCCCACCTTGAACGCTGGGACCAGACCGTCTCTCCTGGGTGGATCGACGGGAAGCACGCGGGTCGGAGCAACCGCCGGGATTACCGCCGGAGGTGGGACGGGCGGAGGAGCCCCCATCGGCTTAGCGCCAGCTTGCGGCGCGGGATCGGGATCCGGGCTTGAGGTCGAGACATTCGCATCGACTGTGGTCGAGGTTAGGATTGGGCTCGGCGCAGCGGGGCTCGCTTCTGCGCTGGTTGCGTTCGCGGTATTTCCATTTGCCGTTTTCGCGTCGTTCGTTCCCGCCATGACCGGCACGGCTATGACGGCCATCGCAAGTAGGCTCAACAACCACTTTTTCAGCTTCAACATAGATGATGTCTCCTCGTTCAGGCTTGGCTCAGACCTTCGGCCCAGAACATGGGGTCGAAATCTACGTTGTTTTGGCTGGCGAATCTGTGACGCCGGTCACATAACGTCGTATTTGGCATCACGATAGTCAATACACGAGCAGAGCAAAGCGCGCTCGCTCATTTGAACGCGTCTAATGTATGGATTTCTGGAGACGGATGCTGCCCCACTCCGGGGCTAAACAGTTTGCTGAAAAATACCAAGTTCGGCAACAGAGCCTTCTTCGGCAACAGGTCGGAAACCCGCGACTGGAGCCGAATCTGAAGAACTCGTTATCAACAACGAAGAGTCCGAAAATGAGTTTGTCAGCAAACTGTAAAGCCCTCATTCCTGTGGCTCGAAACGAGCCGTCTTCTCATTTCTATGAATATCGGGATTGTAGCGATCTGCGCAGCCACCGAAAAGATAGTTAGCTAATTAGTCGAATTATCGTACAACTTCCCATGACGACGCTCCCAATGAACCACAAAAGTTAATAGCCCGCCGTGAAAATTTCGTAAGTTGATGGACGGCGCGGTTGCGGCAGCTTGCGACACTAGGGTCGCGACCGCAACCGGAATGATGGATTCGTATATGCCAATCCCGAGGCTCACACAGCTTCGGCCAGTTGGCTTGACCCCAGTTCCTGCTCACAGGTTCTCGAGTACCAGCTTAAGGTAGTTCCAGAAACTTTCTACCGACGATATCTGCACGCGCTCGTTCGGGCTGTGAGGATCCACGATCGTCGGACCAAAAGACACCATCTGCATGCCGGGATATTTCTCGCCAATGACGCCACACTCCAAGCCAGCGTGCATGGCGATCAGCTTTGCCGGTTCGCCGAAGAGTTTCGTGTGCACTTCCTGGAGCTTGCGCACGATGTCGCTGTTGGGCTCCGGTTTCCAGCCGGGGTATTTGCCTCCGTGCTCGACTTCGAACCCCGCCAGACGGCATACGGTCGCAACCATGCGGGCGGCGGCCAGCATGCTGCTCTCGATCGCACTCCGCTGACTGGTAACAATCTCCACCACGTCTCCCTTGGTATTGACAGTCGCCAGGTTCGTGGAGGTCTGGACTAAGCCGGCAACGTCGGGACTCATGGCCAGCACGCCATGATGCAAGCTCGCGAGCAGCGCTACCGTTTGTTTCGCGTCGGTTCGCGTCCAGCACATTTCCCGGGCGTTCGGCTTTCTCGACCGTGATCTGCAGTCCGGAATCGAATCCTCCCAAGTCGGCTTTGTATCCAGCTTCGGCGGTGGCTACCAGCGATTTGAGTTCACTCTCGCGCGAGGGGTCGGCTACCACCAAGGCCGCAGCTTCGCGCGGAATGGCATTCTGCGCGCTTCCCCCGTTGATCTCGGCGATTTCGATCGGAAGGCGATCCAGCAAGACCTGAAGAACCCCACCCATGATCCGCAGGGCATTGCCGCGGCCTTGATGGATATCGACACCGGAGTGGCCACCCTTCAGGCCAGACACCTTGATCCGCCAAGCCGATCCTGCGCCTGCAGGACGAAGCGCAACTTTACGTCGAGCAGTCGTCTTGACGCCGCCTGAACAACCGATACAGAGCGTTCCCTTCTCTTCGTTGTCTAGGTTGAGAAAATACTTGGACTTCAGCAAGCCACCCTTGAATGCCGAAGCGCCCGTTAGCCCGGTCTCCTCGTCAATGGTGAAAAGGAATTCCAGGGGACCATGGGCAATGTTATTGCTCTCCATCACGGCCAGTGCGGCGGCCACGCCGACTCCGTTATCGGAGCCCAGGGTCGTGCCATCTGCCTTCAGCCAGTCGCCGTCTCTTACTACCTTGATAGGATCGGAATCGAAGTCATGAACAGTTGCTTCGTTCTTCTCGCATACCATGTCGAGGTGACCCTGTAAGAGGGCCATCGGCGCTCCCTCGCGTCCCGGCCGGGCAGGTTTCCGGATCACGAGATTGCCAGCATCGTCCTGCACGGATTCGAGACCCAGCTTGGTGGCCAGCACCCAGACGTAGTCGCGCGCGGCGGCCTCCTTGGTGGAGGCGCGAGGAATCGCCGCCAATTTGTCGAAGTGCTTCCATACTGGTTCAGGTTGCAGGTTCGCGAGTGCAGGGATCATGACACGCTCCGTGGGATTCAAAGGCTACAGCCATCGTACAGCGCGGACGCAATGCTCGTCGTTCTCTCGTCCTTCGGTGGAAGTGTTTCTCCCATCAATTTCATGAGATTTCTGGCGAACCAAGTTCGCGAACCTCCTGTTCCAGGGAGTCGAGGCGCCGTAACTCCGCTGCAACTGCCGGCGCACCCTCTTCACGTACTCTTTTGGCGCGGGCGAGCGCCTGTTCGGCGATGCGGCTGACTTCGTGTAACAACTTGCGAATCTCAGTTTCTAACTTCCCTCGGCTCTCCTGAACCCGGTTGAGAATATCGCTCTGCACACGGGTGCTGTTGAATTCGAGCAGCCTGGCGAGAAACCTTTGCGCATCGTTCTTGATGATCTTTCGGGCGCCCATCAGGCCAAGAGTCAGGTCAGCCAGCCAGCGCAGCGGTGAAGCAGGCTGCGCGACTTCAATGAACTCCAAGAAAGTGAATTCCGAGCGAACGCGAAATCCGCTTTCCGGATCGAGAGCGTGAGGCATACGCGCCAGCTCGGGAATGCCGGCATTCGCGAGTTTCTGGAGAAACTCGTTTGCCATTTCCACGAATCGCAAAGCAACCCGCCGATATTCTTTCTCTGCTTCTTCTTGCTCGGGTTTCAACCACGGCGCGATATGACGTCTTGCGATTTCCTGCGCCTCGCGGAAGATACGACGTCGGTAAGATGGACCTAGCCAGCGAGATATGGACTGTAGTGCAACATCTAACTCCTTGCTTGCCTGCGGACTTACTCGCACAAGAAACGACTTATGCCGGTCGACAAACATGTCTGAGAGATGCTGTTGCTCAGCCATGAAGAGATACCCGAGTTCCCGCATCGACCGCTCTGCATCGGCGATGGTCTGCTTCATGACAGCGATACGGCTCTCCGACTCTTCGATAGGCCGCTGAAGGGCCTCGCGCTCTTCCGTGACGATCACGAGAAGCTGCTCGCTGATCCGCTCAACTCCGCGTTCGCAGGCTGCCCGGATCAGGCGCCGGCCCGAGCCTTCGACCAAATGTTTGAGCGCCGCGACCAGCTTGTCCCAGTCCCGACCTGTGCCCCTATGTCCAAGTTGTTCCGCCGCGCTTACCTCGAACAAAGGCCCAATAGAATGTTGCAGTCGCTTTTCGAGTTGCCGTCGTGCGAAGGCCACCGCTGCGGCTCGTTCTGCATCCGTGGTCCGATCCGCCTTGTTCACTGTGAAGATGAGATCCTGAACGTGCTGGGCGACTGCCTCAACCAGTACCAGTTCTTCCCCTGCCAGCGGAGGATCCGCCCCGATCACGACCAGCGCTGCGTCGATATGGGGAATGAAGGCCTGGGTTGCTGCCGTATTGTTGGTAAACACCGATCCCAATCCTGGTGTGTCCACGAAACACATGCCGGTCACAAGCAGCGGACTGGGCACAAAGATCTCCAATCCGGCGACATGCTTCGCATTCTCGGGGTTCTTCTCTTCAGAGACATATTCGTCGACGGTTTTAACCGGAATATCTGTCCACCCTCCGGCGGCGGCCTCAAAGCGCACGCGAGCGGCAGCATGGGGGCCGTGGCGGACGATCGTCGGCACGGTAGTAACTGGCACGACCCCAGTGGGCAGCACGCTGTCGCCCACCAGCGCATTCAGGACAGAGGATTTGCCGCGCTTGAACTGACCGATACAGGCAACATAGAAACGTCCCTCGGATACCCGTTCCGCCACGGACCGCGCATCGGCAGCAACTTGCTCGGCGTCAAACTCCTCAGCCAACTCGGCCAGGCGCAAAAGCGATGACTCACCGTGAGAATCTTCGGGAGCGCCCTGCTGCTCCCCGGATGCTACCGATGCCAAGGGCAACGTGGATGTGGACCGAAATTCCACCCGCTCGTCTTCTGCGACGATCGTTCCCAACTTTTCCCTTTGGAGAAGTGGCGCCTCGTCTCCCGGTTGCTCCAGCTTCTGCAGACGCTGCTGCCGGTTCTCTCCCGCACCACGCATTAGATACCGATCCAGTTCTCTGACCAGGCACTGGAGTTCGCCGGCTGCTGTTAGTCGACCGCGCTGGGACGGGACCACGTAGCCGCGCATGTATCGGGCCTCAACTCCTCAACGTGATGTCTACGAAGGTAAGCGTCGAATGGAGTGACCGTGCCACGGGAATATCGGCCGGCGGCGTTCGATGTGTTGCCCATCCAGCACCCGAATCAGCTGCGCCCGGATGCGGCTGATGTAGTCCTCAACCACGCGCCTTTGGGCGGAAGTGAGATCGGGAGTGTACTGCGGGAAAGCCAGCTTGGACGAGGAGATACTTAGTATGCTCTCCATATCCGCAAGCAGTTTGTCGATGTAGCGGCAGGTTACGCTCAGACGCCGCTCATGATTCGAGTTGAGCGAATTTGCCGACTCTTCAGGCATCGCGTCGCATCACCTGCTCTCTCAAGACGCAAGCAGGCGCCTCTTTTAGACCTTAGACTTTACGCAACTGCCTTGCGCGAATGGTTTACGCAACTGAAGATTGGAAACCTCTTGGATTGAGGGAAACGGCACCGACACCCCTACCAAGAAACTTTCCCCTCTTCGTAGGAGTCATTTGCCCGTTGGGCGGTTAAGGGCGAACTCCAACACCCAGAGCAATTATGGCTATGAGGGGGGCTGAGGTCAACGCTTGAAGCCGGCGGGTAGGCCTGACGACCATTCCAAAAAGAACAGGCCCGTCCAGTTAGCGACCAAAAAAGTCATGTTAGCATTCGCCTCACACCTTCCAATTCATACGAAAGTCTATGTAGAGCGGAGTGACCTTAATGTGGCTATCGGAGCGATACTTTGGGTAGCTCGCCATCTCTATCAGGGTCCCAATCGCTCCTGGGTTCCCGCTGCTGAACTCCAGTACCTTGTCGAGGAACTCGCCCAGGTTTGGCGCCGATAGGCCAGCCCGCTTGACCAGCTCGCGAGCGAATTGATCGGCGACCGAGGTCTCGAAGTTGCGGAGTTCATACTTCTCGGAGCGGTCCAAATAGAACGGCTGAAGAAAGCCGGTGTCTTCCATGTGACTCGACCGGGCCACTGCGCTTACCGGCGTGGAGCCCCAGCCCATGATTTCGCGCACCGCAGCCGCAAAAGAATGCGAGGGGCGCTTCAGGTGATCCAGTACAATCGAGTGCTCGCCCTCATGCAACGCATCCATCACAATCCGTTTCAGGGAGACCGCCGACTTCGTCTTGATGGCTTCCTCACTTCGAAAAGCGGTCTGTGCGCGTGGATTGCGCAGCCTCAGCAAGCTGCGGGCGAGACTGCGGAATACGACGTGCGTCGTTGCGGAATCCTCACAGTATAGAATCGATGGAAATTCCGGCAACAAACTGCGCAGCAGGAGAGTTTTGCCGACGCCCGCGGGGCCATGAATAAGGAAGGGACGCTTCTTCGCCAGGCGCTGCCTGATGCCTTGTGTTTCTTCTTCCCGGTCAAAGATGAATTCCGGCATCATGCGATCTCTCGGCGATGCGGCGGGGTAGCATGCGCCAATCCTGGGTATTCCTCTCATCCCACTTAGTGCACGACCATCACCGGACAGTGCGCGTATCTCAAAGCCCGCTCGGAGACCGAACCTAACATCATCCTCGAGATCATGGATCGTCCCCGCCGGCCCAAAATGATGAGGTCAACGCCGTCGGTCTCTGCCCGGTGGATGATTTGTTCTGCCGGATGTCCAACTGCCATGTCCATCTTCACCTCCAGATCAAGGGAACGGGCCTTCTCCAGAATCTTCTTAAATCCTTCTTCGAAATGTTCCTTCGCGTCGTCCAGCACGGCTTCTAATTCGACCGAAATCGACGGTTCCGGCGGCCGCGCAACGGCAAAGATCAGCACCGTCGCATCCAGACACTTTGCCAGCGAAAAGGCTATATCCACGGCTTTATCCGATTGCGGAGACCCGTCGTAACCAACCAGCAACTTCCGAAAATGTGCGTTGTGCCGCTGTCCCGTCATGCTCCCTCCTTGGTTGCCTTCTCGCTCTATGGCTTGAGATAAGTTCGACTTCTCTTCTTTCTTAGTGGCCAGCAAGTGCCTCGGCATGAACCAAGCATTGGCGATCATAGTAGGCATCACGGCGCTGCCGATTACCGTAGCGACCAAGTAGGAATACTGCGCCTGAGTAATGACACCGTGATTCAGGCCGAAGAGCGCAGAAATAGTTCCAAACGTCAGGCCGGTAGACATCATCAGCGTAAAGTACAGTCCTTCTTCCTTCTTATAGTCAAATGCCTTCACTGTGGGGAACAGAGGAATTACCTTCGACAGCATCTTGGCGAAAAACAATACAGCAAATACGAGCGGGGCCGCGATCAGTGCAGGCACGGACACAAACGATCCCGCCCGAATGAAGTAAAACGGAGTCAGCAATCCGAAGGTCAGGGTGCGCAGACGCCTTATGAGAATGTGATCCTTACCAACACTGCCCGCCAGCACCATTCCGATGATATAGGCCGGCAAGACTGCTTCACTGCCGGACCAAACCGCCAATCCTCCCATGGCGAACAGCATGAAGAGCAGATATTTGGCCTCAATTTCGGAAACGCGCCCGCCATATTTCTTGAAGAATCGCGGCGTCAGAAAAGGAAGGACAACGAACACAACCACGCTGACGACAACAAAAATCAGCGTCCTGATGGTAAATGGCGAGAAGATCATTCCCAGAGCAATCACGGTTCCCAGATCGTTGATGAAGCAGGCGGCCAGCACCGTCTTCCCAAAATCGGTGACGTTGAAACCGAGTTCCAACATCACCGCATAAACGACTGCGACGGAAGTGGTCGAGAGGGCGACGCCGGCCAGCCAACTCGAGCGTACCGTCCAATGCAGGATGTAGTGGGCAACCGCCGTGCACCCAAAAAACGGCCCGAAGAAACCCACGAGTCCAATCACCGTCGCTTCTTTCCATTTCGTGCGGAAGATCTGGGGATCAAGTTCGGCCCCGGCCAGAAAGGTAAGAACAATGGCGCCCGTGCCGGCGAGAAAGCCGATCCAGCCGGTCTTGCCGCCCAGATCGGCATGCACGAAAAGCAGGCCGATCGCCAGTTGGGCCACCGTGCCGACAACAATCTCGCTGAGTGCGGTCGAGATCTTGAACCAGATGGCGATCAGCGTCGCGATCAGAGCCAGGCCGACCCACACAGCGGCCAGCACCCACATGTTCTCCATGAAGCGCCACCTCACTCGTTCTGCGGATCGCTGCCGGCGCCATAACTCCGCGACAAAGAAATCCGCTTGTCAGGAGTCATCAGCTGGGCCCGGCTTAAGATTTGGGACAGCGGTTGGCGGTGAACTCCTTCACCGTGATTAGCAGATCAAGTACAGCAAAAAATAGCTCGCGAAGTCAACGGCATTCCTGGAGGGGTAGGGGTCCTTCGACTCCGCAGGGACTTCACTTCGTGAAGTTCCTGCTGCGCTCAGGATGACAACGGCACTGCCATGCGCAGTCTCGGACACTGCGTGTCGGACAATGTAAGTTGGACAATGTAAGTTGGACAATGCATGAATGACGTATGGGGAACGCAAAGCTCTAACTATTGCAGGCTCAGGTTAATCTCGCCGTGCTTACTGAAGTTGATTCGCAGCATGTTTTCCTGCCCGCTGACAAACTCGCCCGCCACTGTCGCGGACTGGTCATAGGTGGTGTCCCCAGCAGAGGTCACCTGCACCTTAAGACTATGTTTCCCTGGTGACACCTGCATGGCATGGAATTCATGGCCCTGGACATGGTGGAACACGACCAGATGTTTCTTGTCTGTTCCTTCCAACTGGTGCGTATAAGTCAAGCGATCATCCACCCAGATTGACAGTTGGGCCTCCGCGAAACGGTGCTCCACCTCGATTTCCAAGGTGGCTGGAGCAGTGGCCGGAGCAGTTGCCGGAGAAGTATCTGGCGAAGTGGCCGGCGAAGCTGCTGCTGGAGAAACCATTGGTGAGCTGGCGCGGGCCACTTTCGTTCGCGACGGATGAGTTCGGCCTGCTGGAACCGGCTTCGGAAGCTTTTCCATTGACTGGCGCCGGCGCTTTGGCAATCGAAGGAAGCGGCGCGGCTGGGTCCGTCGGCGTTGCCGCTGTCTTGTGTGTCGCAACCTCACCGGCGAGTGGCAACCGCCCGGCGGCTCTCGATCGCACTCCTTGGGGGCCAAGTGAAATGGCCCAGAGCCCAAGGATGAAAAGTCCGGCCAATACCAAGACGCCGGCAACAGACCTCTCCCGGATCTGCTCCAGCAACTTCCCGGATGCGCCGTGCCACGGGAGCAGAGAGTGCGCGCTTGGCTGGGGTTTGGCGGCAACCGTTTGGGGTGCGCTTCCGCCCGCGGGCAAACCTGGCAGTTTTGCCTTGGTCTTGCTCGAAGGCTCTCGACCTTCCCGCAGATTTTGGATGTCTTGCACCATCTCCGTGCCGCGTTGATAACGTTCGGCGGGATCTTTCGCCATCGCGCGGGCAATGATGTGATCGAGCCCCTGCGGCAACTCAATATCGAGAACGGTCGCCGGTACCGGTTCGTGGTTGACTACCTTGAACGAGACTGTGAGGGCGCTGTTGCCTTGAAACGGCCGGTAACCCGTGAGGACCGTGTATAGGATCACCCCCAGGGAAAACAAGTCCGACCGCCCATCCACCGCTTCGCCATTCAATTGTTCGGGCGACATGTAAGCGGGTGTGCCGTACGCACGTCCCGCCAGAGTGTGGTTGGCGAGGTTGAGTTTCGCCACTCCGAAGTCGGCGATTTTGGCGTGGCCGTCTTCGGTCAACAGGATATTCGCGGGCTTTAGATCGCGGTGAACCACGCCTTGACCGTGGGCGCAATCCAGCGCTTCCGCCAGTTCGATGGTTAGCTGTAGGGCTGTCTCCAGCGGTAACTTGTGGTCGTCCCGCGACAGCAACTTGTCGAGGGACTGCCCGCCAACAAATTCCATTACGATGTAGGGCACGCGGGTCTCTGGTTCCTCGCCCACATCGAAGATGGTTACGATTCCGGGATGGGAGAGGCGGCCGGCCGCTTCCGCTTCGCGAAAGAAGCGCTCGCGATACTCGCGTTCCTCTTCCGGGGGTTGACCGGCCAGCGAAATGGTCTTTACGGCGACGACTCGGTTGATCTTGGGATCGCGCGCTTTATAGACAACACCCATGGCTCCCCGCCCCAACTCGGAGAGGATCTCGTATCGCCCGAAACGTTCGCTCCTGCGATCATCCATCACTGCGATCATCCATAGGTGTCATTTACGGTTTCAGAGTTTGGTCGCACTTCGTCAGATTGACGCCGCTTGCTGCTTGTCATCCGACGCGGTAATGACAAACGCGCCGATTACGTTCTCGTTCAGCACATCCAGGATTTTCTTCGCTTGCTGGACGGTGATTCCGTTCAGCAGTTCAAAACCAAACTGAACGCCCCTGAGTGCGGAAATGGTGTCGTGGTGGGGGCGAACTTCGAGTACGATCGATCCACCGTGCCGGCCAATGTCAAAGGAAATACCTGCTCTTTCAATCTTGGTTGTCGCCATGAATTTCACCTGCTTTGAGGACATAGCCTTCCCTGCACCGCCCCCCGGTGGTCGCGAGAGAAGAGGGGTTGCAGCGTCTATTGATATTGTCGACTCGCAGGCCGAATCGCTCAAAGTTACCAACGTGCGCGGCTCCGGGGCTGGGGCACCAGCTGTGGCTGGTTGCGGCCCGGCCGCCACCCGGGGCGCGGGGTGGTGGTGAGTTGAGGGCTTAAAAAAGTCCGTTGCGATACAAGGTTCCCAGTATTGACTGGCCCTACGGTCCAAAGTAGCATTTGAACCAAGAAATTCGAATCCGTCCCTAGCGCCAGGGACAAAACACATCGGGAGAAACACATGGCGCACGACCATGGTAGTGAATATCAGGTCAGAATTGTCCTTGAGGACGGCACCGAGGAACTGAGCGGGTGGTTGAACGGCGAAGAACAGGTCGCCCAGGCAATCGCTGTGAGCCACAGGCCCCAAGCCAAAGCTTACTGGCTGTTGGAACGAAAGGTTCTCTGTGCTGCCTGCCGGGATAGGGGAGAGCAGGTGATGGAATATCCCCTAGCGGACATCCCGTCTCCACGATGCAGCCCACACGACTCCCGTTATTTGGTGGATATAGGGTCGAAGAGCCGGTACGATCTTGATGTAGTCAGCTGGAACAAGATTCGAGCCGCTTGAGGTACAGGGCTTGACGCAGGCTTCCGCACGGTCTTATTGCGTCCGTCTTCTCTATTCCGCCAACGTTACCTCGAACGCTCCGGTCGTGTCGCGCATCGCTCCGATAGCCGTAAGAACCTGACCGAGCGCGATGATTGGGCGATACATCCAGTACTTCCTTCGAATCGCCGCCATGGCGCGTTCATGCTCGGCGCGGTCGGTGAGGAAGCGTGCTGTGCCGTTGAACGCCTCACCCCCGATGGACAACTTGACTTGCGGCGTCTTTTGCACGTTGCGCACCCACTGGCGATTCACGTTCGCGGTTCCGATATAGACTTTGTCGCCGTCCACGACGAACCAGATCGTGACATCGTAAGGCTTGCCGGACTTACGACCGTAATGGGTCAGCGTCACGGTCTGCCTGGCCGCTACGCTCTTCAATCGCGTTAGTATGTTGGCTTCCATGCCGCCTTCTGTTCTCAAGCTTAATCAGGAAGCGTCAGACAGGCGGTCTTCTTCCTTGTCGTTGACATCGGGGACGTTGGGGATGTTGGGCTGTGCCTCAGCACCGCTGTTGGAAGTGTTCAGTCTCAGCTCGACCGCGTGCTCCTGCTGATCGTCAACCAGTTGAATGACGTTGCCTTCCCGCTGGACGCCGTCCACCGTAACACTCGTCTCGTCATCCCCGACCGGCTCTTGCACGATGGCGATGTGATAAACCGTCTCACGATATCGGTAATGCACTTTGAAGTCTTTCCAATTGTCGGGAAGGCAGGGAGCAAAGTGGAGTTTGTCCACGTCCAGCCTCAGCCCTAAGAGCGATTCCACAATCAGGCGGTACATCCATCCGGCCGACCCTGTGTACCATGTCCATCCCCCGCGGCCAATGTGCGGCGACAGGGCGTAGACATCAGCAGCCACGACGTACGGTTCCACTTTGTAGGTCGCAATCGCTTCCGCAGATGCCGCGTGGTTCACGGGGTTGATCAGGGCGAAGAGTTCCCAGGCTCGCTGGCTGTCTCCCAATTGGGCGAACGCCATCGCCGCCCAGATGGCCGCATGAGTGTATTGGCCGCCATTCTCTCGCACGCCCGGAAGGTATCCCTTGATGTAGCCGGGATTCAAATCCGACTTGTCGAACGGCGGATCCAGAAGTTGGACTAACCGCCAGTCGCGGTGAACGAGGCGCTGATCCACTGCCCGCATTGCGATGCGCGTGCGCTCGGCATCGCCTGCTCCGGATAGAACGGACCAGCTTTGCGCAATCGAATCGATCTGGCATTCGGGGTTGCTGGCCGATCCCAGCGGGGAGCCGTCGTCGAAGTAGGCGCGGCGGTACCACTCGCCATCCCAGCCGTGCAGTTCAATGTTCTGACGTACCTGAGCCGCCTCGCGGCGGCAGCGTTCGGCAAAGGGCGCGTCGCCACGCACGCCCGCAACCTCAGCGAAGCGCAGAAGCACGTCATAGAGGAAGAACCCCAACCAGACGCTTTCGCCTTTGCCGTGTTGGCCGACCAGGTTCATGCCATCGTTCCAGTCACCGGAACCCATAAGCGGCAGGCCATGTTCCCCAAAGCGCAAACCCCTCAGGATGGCGCGCTTACAGTGTTCGTATAAGCTGGCCGTCTCTCCAAACCGGTTGGGCAGATCGTAATACGAGTCCTCTTCCGCGTTAACCGGACGGCCATCGAGGAAGGGTATCGGTTCGTCCAATACCCCGGTATCGCCCGTGTTGAGAACGTACCGGGATGTCGCCAGGGGAAGCCAGAGGTAATCGTCCGAGCAGTGGGTGCGCACGCCTCGGCCGGATGGGGGATGCCACCAATGCTGGACATCGCCCTCGCGAAACTGACGGGACGCGCAGAGGAGCAGATGCTCACGAAGCAGGTGCGGCGCGGCATGGATCAGCGCCATCGCGTCCTGCAACTGGTCGCGGAAACCGAAGGCGCCCCCCGGCTGGTAGAATGCGCTCCGCGCCCAAAAACGGCAGGCCAGAGTTTGGTAGAGGAGCCAGCCGTTAGCCAGGACGTCGAGGGACTGGTCGGGTGTTTCCACCTGCACCGCGCCCAGCGTGTGCTTCCAGTATTGCCATACCGCTTCGAGTTCATCATGGGCGGCAGCCGATTCGCAGAAACGACCTGCCAGGTTGTGAGCCTCATCTTCGCCACGGCCTACGCCGAGAGTGAAGACGATTTCACGCTCTTGCCCGTCGGCCAACTCGAACGGAACCTGGATCGCGGCACAGGGGTCCAAAGCACCCCCCGCTCTCCCGGAAAGCCGGGACCGGCTCATAGCCGCCGCATTCCGAAGCGTGCCGTTGCGGCCCAGGAACTCTGTCCGATCGCCGGTCATGGTGCGGCTGCGATCGTTTACGTTGAAAAAGGCAACCCGGTCGGCGAACTCCGTGTTGTAGGCGTTCCGCGCGAACAGCGCTCCGCCGTCGGGGTCAATTTCGGTGACCACGTGCAACGCCGATTTCGGCCGCAGGTCGCCGAGAACCCATTCCACGTATCCGGTGGCGGAGAGCCGGCGTGATCGGCCCGATTCATTTCGCACTTTCAACACCGTAAACTTGATGGCCGCGTCGATGGCCACGTAAACCGACATTTCGGAGCGGATGCCGCCTTCGGTGTGTTCGAAGACACTGTAGCCGAATCCGTGCCGGATGGTATAAGGTGACGCGCCGGGTCTGGGCATCGGCGTGGGTGACCAGAAGTGGCCGCTATCTTCATCGCGGATATAGAACGCCTCTCCGCTCGAATCGCTCACCGGATCGTTGCTCCAGGGAGTGAGGCGGAACTCGTGGGCATTTTCACTCCAGGTGCAGGCCAGACCGCTTTCTGAAATGACGGTTCCGAAGCTCGCGTTCGCCAGCACATTGACCCATGGCGTCGGAGTCGTTTCCCGCTCGGTGGTGGTAATGATGTACTCGCGGCCGTCGGGGGTGAATCCGCCCATTCCGTTGAAGAAAATCAGATCGGAGCGAGGTGCGGCGGCTACGGCAGCGGGCTCGGGCCGCTGCACTCGGGAGACGGGAAGTTGCGGAACGGTGACTTCTTGGGCGCGGCGGCGCATCAACTGGTCCACCAGCGATCCGCGGCTGTCCGAGAGGATGGCGCGGGCGACCGACTGGAACAGAATGCGGTCCTCGCTCGATATCTGGTCCCCGGGTCTCACAAAGATGCTGCCCGGTTGATCGGTCAAGGTGGCTTCAACCCCTGCGGAAATCAGTCCCGTGATCTGGTCTTGCAGAACCTGCCGGTAGCCGGAGTGATCTTCGTTCCAGATCAGCAGGTCCACCGCCAGTCCTTTCAGGCGCCAGTAACCGTGGGCCTGGATGAGTTGGCGGGCGAGGTCGATGTTGGCCGGATCTCCGATCTCGAGCAGCACGATTGGCAGGTCGCCGGAAATGGAGTAGCCCCACAGATCGGACTGTCCACGGCGGTTCTTCATGAGGACGCTCGCGTCAGCGCGGAGCGAGGAATTGGCGAACACGATCGAGCCAGCCATGTGTCCATAGAGTTGTGCGTCGGCCTCTGTGGCATTGATCTGCCGCAAGAGCACCTGGCTATGTGTCCAGGCGAGACCGAAGACGCGATCCGCGAGACGCCGGTCTTGGTATTTTTCAGCCAGACCCAAACAGGCGTCGCGCGTCTCGCCGATGCCGGACACGATGTCGATGGTTACCTTTTCTTCCGGATTGAGCACGATTTCATGACGGATGGCGACGATCGGATCGAGCACTGATCCCTCGCGGCCGGAGAGCGGCGTGTGATCGGCCATGGCTTGTGGATTGGCGATAGTGCGTCCCCGCCCGATGAAGCGCATGCGGTCAGTTTCGTAGGATATTTCTTCGATCTTCGCGCCATGAACGGCCATTAAGTGGAACATCCATGGCGGCTGCTCTTCCGGAGAGCGGGGCCGGCGAGTGCAGAGAATCGTCCGCTTGTCGCGGATGATCTCAGTCTGCACGAACAGATTACTAAAGGCGGGGTGAAGCGCATCCGCCGCAGGCGATCCGAGAACGACCTCGGCGTAACTGGTGACCTCGATGGCTCTGCGCGCTCGCGAGGAGTTCGTGATGGTGATGCGGCGCACCTCGATGTCATCCTCAGGCGAAACCGCTATTTCTGTATAGGTGTCGAACTGGTGGTCGCGGCGGCGGAACTCCACGCGCCCCTCGGAGAAGATGGCTTCGTAGCTGTCCGCCGCTTCGAGCGCCGGCTGAAATGTGGCGGACCAGAACTCGCCGCTGGCGACGGCACGGATATAGCAAAATGTACCCCAGTTGTCGCAGGTACCGTCTTCGCGCCAGCGCGTCACCGCAATGTTCTTCCAGCGACTGTAGCCGCCACCGGCGTTTGTGATCATGACATGATATCTGCCGTTCGAGAGCAACTGCAGTTCCGGCATCGGCGTGTCAGGACTGGTGAAAGTGCGTACTGGCGCTTCCGAACCGGTGGCAGCCGCACCTACGTCGGAGAGTTCGGCCAGGTGCGAATAAGATGCTATGGCCTTGGGCACCCGCTCCTGGAGCAAGAGCGCAGCCGCCTGGAAAGCGGGATCCGACTCGAATCGCTTTTGCATGGGACGATCAAGAAGCAGGTAGGCCAACGACAGCAAGCTCATGCCCTGGTGATGCGCCATGAACGACCGAACCACGACGTTCGATTGCCCGCGGGGCACACGCGAAGGAGTGTAGTCGATCGCTTCATACAAGCCGTATTCCCCCTCGAAGCCGTCCGCGGCGAGTGCCTGAAGATTCAGGCAGGCCTCCTCGGGCGCTACCATCAGCGCCAACGCCGAGGCATAGGGCGCAATCACCAGATCGTCCGCGAGCCCGCGTTTGAAACCCATGCCCGGTACGCCAAACGCGCGGTACTGATAGTTGAGACGAGCGTCGATGGAGTTGTAGCCGGATTCCGAAATACCCCAAGGCACTCCGCGCTTGGTCCCGTACTCGATCTGTCTGGCCACGGCGGCCCGGTAGGTCTGATCGAGCAGCGTGTTTTCGTAGGTCGGCATCACGATGAGCGGCATGAGGTATTCGAACATCGAACCGCTCCAGGAAAGGAGAATCGGATCTCCACCGGCGGTGGTGAGGAGGCGGCCCAGAGCAAACCAGTTCTCTTGCGGCAGTTGTCCCTGAGCAATCCCCACAAAACTGCATAATCTTGCTTCCGAAGCGAGCAGATCGTAGTAACTCGGGTCCGGCCGGTGCTCCCCGGCGTTGTAACCAATGGTAAGTAGATGACGAGCCTCGTCGAACAGGAAGTCATAGTCCACAAGGGCAAATTCTCCGCATTTGCGCGCGAGATTTTCGATGGCAGCAATTCTCGACGCGGCGCGTTGGCTATGCGTGAGGTCCCCCGCGAGACTAGCCAACTGGCGCAACGTCGGGATCTCTTCGAGTGCATCTGGAGCGAGAAACGTCAGCTCATCCAGGGCGCTCTGGCACTGGCAAGCGAATGCCCTTGCCCACCACTTCGCCTCGCTCTCAGAATCGGCGGTGAGGCTGCTGGCGAATTCCGCGGCGGACGCCGCCAGCCGGCCGAGGCTGCGCCGCGCCTCCGCGGGTGAAGCTGGCGGGGAGTCGCATGCGGATTTCAAATCCTTCTGGAGTCGGGTAAGTTGGACAGGGTCCGTTTCTCGGGCCGCGGCTTCTCTGGCCAGTCTGTTGGCCGTCTTCTCTGGCTGCGTCCAGGAGGACACTTAACGTGTCATTGAGACCCTCAAACAATCGCGCACCCAGGATCTTCTGATCGGGAATCGCGAGCAGCCCCGGTCGCAGTGTCAGCAGGTGACCTACGAGGTTCCCGCTGTCTACGGTCGAAATGTACATGGGCAACAGCGGTTTCAAGGACTGTGTGTCGTACCAGTTGTAGAAGTGGCCGCGGTGGCGTTCCAACATTTCCATCGTGTCGAATGCATTCGCCGTGCGCTCGATGAGTTGTCCGGCCGAAATGTAACCGAAGTCGTACGCCGACAAGTTCGCGAGTAGCGCAAGTCCAATGTTGGTTGGTGAGGTGCGATGACCGAGTCTGGCGACGGGACGCTCCTGGTAATTGTCGGGCGGCAGCCAATGATCCTCGCGGACCGACGAAGGTCTCGAAGTACTTCCAGGTCTTCCGGGAAAGCTTGCGGAGAAAGACGGTCTGGCCGGTGGTTAGGCGCGCGGCGCGGCGAGCCAGCGGCCGGCTGATCCACCACGCGATAACGGGCGAGGCAAACCAGAGTCCCAGTATGGGCCCAGCCGCACCCCATGCGGCTGGTCTCGAGATCGTTAGATAGATCGCGGCGGCCGTAGCCAACGCCGGCGCAACCCACATCCTCCGGCAGAAGCGGGCGAGGTCCCCGTCCCGGCGACTATTCCCATCCAGGTCGCCCGACGGCATCCATTCGAGAAGCCGCCGGTGCGTGAACAGCATTCGCCCGACGGTTCGCACAATAGCATCCAGGCTGAAGAATGCCTCGTAAGGAAGGCACGCGAGCGTAAATGCAGCCTGCGCGAAGTGCTTGGATGCGGAGCCCATGGTGGCAGCGAGGTGTTGATTCAAACGTACATCGCTTGGCTTTTGCAGCAGGTCCAGGACGCAGGCAACCAAATGCGGAATCAGGATGATTCCGATCGCCGCCGGGGTCCAAAACCACAGCGGTGACAAAACCGTCCAGCCCAGCAGCAACAGCAGCGTCAAGGCCGCGGGTATCAGACTGCGGCGAAGATTATCAAAGATCTTCCAGAGCGAGAGCACGGAAAGCGGATTCTTCAGGCGACGCCCGCCAAAGCCCGGAACCCGCGGCAGCAGCCACCGCACCAGTTGCCAATCCCCGCGAATCCAACGGTGGCGGCGGCTCACGTCCGCGCTATATCGAGACGGATATTCCTCGTACAAATGCACATCGCTCAGCAGCCCCGACCGCGCGTAGCACCCTTCCAGAAGATCGTGGCTGAGTATCCGATTCTCGGGGAAACGCCCCTCCAGATGCCTTCTCGAACGCATCGACCTCATAAATCCCTTTGCCAATGAATGAACCCTCGCCGAAGAGGTCCTGGTAAACGTCGGAGACAACGCGAGTATACGGATCGATGCCTGGTTCACTTCCGAACAGGCGTGCATATCTCGACTGGTTCGCTCCCGACAGGCTCGCGCCGACCCCGGGCTGAAGGATGCTGTACCCATTCAGAGACCCGCTGCTTGTCTTCGTCGTAGCGCGCACGATTCAGAGGGTGCGCCATCGCTCCCACCAGCTGCCGCGCCGAATCGCGCGGCAACTGCGTATCCGTGTCCAGGGAAATGACATACTTCACGTTGGCGAGGATCGAGGTGTCGCCAACGACGAGCGAGAAGCGATCCCTGGAACCGCCGCGCAAGAATGAATTCAATTCCGCAAGCTTCCCTCGCTTCCGCTCGTAACCCATCCATATTCGCTCCTGCGGGTTCCATTGGCGCGGACGGTGGAAGAGAAAGAACAGGTTGTCGTCCGCACTCTCGTACCTCTGATTTAACCCTTCGATTTTTTTCTGAGCCAGGCGCAACAGCGATTCATCTTCCGGTAGCGTTTCCTGGTGCGCGTCGCGAAAATCAGTCAGCAGGCCGAAGTGCAGGTTGTCGTCCCGATTGGCGAGGAACCGGACCTCCAGCGCCTCGATCAGGTCCTCGACGTTTTGAGCGCTCACGAAGATTGTGGGGACCACCACCAGAGCACGGTGCTCCGGCGGAATCCCGTCGGAGAAGTCCATGCGAGGGAGCCGATGCGGAGTCGCGAGTAACGACACCAGCCAGTTGACCAGGGACACGGCCAGCTGACTGGCGCACACCAGCGAGAGGATGCCGAACAGACCGAGCGCCCAACCGTGAAAGGCACTATGCAAAGCGCTGGGAAAGACACTGTCATGCGCTTTCGCCACCAGGGTTCCGGCAACGATCATCGTTATGAGCGTGATCGCGCCCAGGTACAGCAGCAAAGGAAATTCGCGGCCCACACTCCGAAACGCTTCAGCGGGAGATAAGCGGACCTCCACTTTGCGCTCAAGTTGCTCCAATCCCTTGTCGATCAGGTAGAAGCCGACATGCTGCGCGCGATCGTCGCTGCCCTTCCTGGCCGCGCCTTCACGCGCCAGTTGGATCGCTGCGCGCGCCACCTCGGGCTCGGATCGGCGGCTGTTCTTGGCGATCTTCTCCACCGTGTGCCGGTAACGGTCACGCGTCGCGAAGTCCATCTTGCCGTAGAATCCGCTTGGGTCTTCAAGAAGAACCTGTTCGACGGCGCTCAAGGTCTCGACAAACTCGCGCCAGTTCATCGCGCCCAAGACACGGAGGCTGCCGATGCTGTTGCTCATCGAGACCTGATCGGCCGCCTGTTGCTGGTTCTCCGACTGCACCAACTGCTTGATGGTCCGCCCGGATTCGGAAAGTCGCTGCTCAATCCAGGTGAGCGGCAAGGCCAAGGCGGGGCCTTGCCCCTGCAACCGGCGCGCAAATTCCGCAACGAACGAGCCCACCATCGGCGGGCTCGACCGCGCCATGTCGGCGATCACCAGGATCAGGCTCTTGGGGTCCGTTTCGGCGGTCTCCGCTATTTTGTCCGCCCAATAATCGGCGCGGTTTCGGCCGATCCTGTCGGCGGAAATCCGGGCTCCAACCCGTCGAAGATTTTCGATCAGCGCCAGACGCAGCATGATGGGAAGCGCCCACAGCTCGCCTATGTTGAGGGCGGTGACCGTCTGGTAGGACGCTACGAAGCTGCTGAGACTCTCCGGATCCAGTCGCCCATCGCCGTGCGAGATGGTCTCCAGCGCGATGTCATACACCCGCGGAAGGCCGGCCGAAGGGCCGTTCAGCAAGCGTGGCAGTTCCCGGCTGTAAGCCCTCGGCAAATGTTTCTCGGACATGCGAATCTGCTCTTCGATCAGATAGAAGTTGTCGAGGAGCCATTCCCCGGCCGGCGTGATGCGGCGGTTCGTCTTAACCGCGGCCGTCAGCAACTCGCGGACTCCGAGCAGAACGCCTTCATTTTCAGCCAGCCGCGCCAGAAGCCGGTTCGGAGCGCCTCCCGGGCTCACCTGGTGTGAGCCCGCCAAGTTCTTGCCATGCTGCTGCATCTGATCGGCGCTGAACAGCGCAGCCCGCAACGGGGGGGCGTCGTCGCTGTATCTTTCTGCCGAGTCGCTTCCCGGCATGCTCAAATGGAGCAAATTCCTGCCGATCGTCCTGTTACTCTTACTCAAATTGAAGCTCCTTTTTTTAAGCCAGCTTGCGAGAACCAGGTCGCAATCAGGCGGGCGGCTCTCGACAGCCAGCCCGGCGTGGCGTCTCATACTCTAAAGCATGCAGCTCCGGGACACGCATGAAGATCCTCATCATTATCATTGACTGTTCGTCGTCGATTGGTCGTCGCCGTCGATTGTTCGACGTCGGAATCTCCGAGACCGGCTTGGCCCCGGAGGCCCCCTGCTTCACCTTCGGTTTCAGTTTACCCGTGAGAGGTTGGTTCGAGCGCGCCAGATCGTGGCGCAGGCGCATTCGACGGTCCGCATACGCACGATCCGCGTCGCCCTAGACACTACGCCCAGAGCGTCAATCAATGAGAAGCGTACGGCGCAGGACGCTGGGGTCTCGTTCCGGCCAAGAGAAAA
Organism: uncultured Acidobacteriaceae bacterium; assembly: GCA_963725245.1. GTDB lineage: Bacteria > Acidobacteriota > Terriglobia > Terriglobales > Acidobacteriaceae > Acidiflorens. Next base: position 158,624 of record CAVRYC010000007.1, read on the forward strand.
GAGAGAGAAGCAAGGCAAGCTGCGAAAGCAGGAGCATGAACGCCTCTCGGCCGGGGAAGATAGTCGATGGTCGTTAGTCGATGGTGGTTCGCGAACGACTACCGACCAACGACAAGCGACTGGCTTTATCTGAATCGCCCGACCGCGTTCCGTCTATCGCACTCGGTGCTCAAGCTGCGCACTCGCGAACGCGCCAGCAATTTCGTGTCGACCTTCCGAGAAACGGGCCCAGTCTTCAAAATGGACAGGAAATGCCCCGAAGGGGCATCTCGTAAGCGATTGAAAGGAATGGCGGGGACGACGGGACTCGAACTCGCGACCTCTGCCGTGACAGGGCAGCGTTCTAACCAACTGAACTACGTCCCCAGCTTGTTTTCATCGGGTTAGCGGGAAACCCTTTATCGACCGGAAATTGTAAGGATGTATTGCCATCCAGTTCCCGAAGCGAGCCTTACGACCCGGAGCATCTGTCCCTGCCCCGCGTGTAGATTGTAACAGAGCAGGGATTGATCCGTCCGCTTAGGCCCAAAGCGGAGTGCGTTCATGCCAAAGCCCGAAGAGGTACCCCCTTGCACGGTAGGCAAAAACCAGCGCAATCGATACAAATGCCCGCAGCGCGCTACTTCTATCGTGGGTGATCAGTCACCTGGTTTGTACGAAGGGTGATCCTCGACAGCTCCCTGCTCGTCTCGGTAGCCGGAAGGCTCGGTGGGTAGCTCGACCTGGTGGGCCCGTTCCAGGGCTCGGAAATATTCTGGGCGGGAATGGCGGTAATGGTCGGCTGGGATTTTGCCGTCGAGCCAGGCGGTATCCATGGGATAGACGGTGGGGTCGAAGATCACCATATAAAAGTGCCAGATAAGGATCGAGAACGTGGCCAGGATCGCCTCATACCAATGCACTGCGGTGGCTGCGTCCGTCACCCACTTTGGAAAGTGGCGCAGGGCAAAATTGTTGAACCACAGCAGGAAACCGGAGACGGCCATGACGACGGATCCCCACATGAAGGCCAAGTATTCCATCTTCTCCGCATAGTTGAATTTCGCAAACTTCGGCTCCTGTTTGGTGAGACCGAGGTTGTAGCGGAAGACGTCCAGCATGTCGGTGGCGTCCTTGATGGTCGGGATCATGGCCCACAGGAAAGCGCGATCGGGCTTCTTCAGCGCCAGATGCACGAAGTGGTAGAGCGATGGCCAGGAGCATGACGACGGCTGCGGTGCGGTGCAGGCCGCCGCGCCAACCGGCGGCGGACTCCCAGAGCAGGAGCGGCTTGGACCACCAGAATTCCGGATACTTCAAGGCAAATCCGGTGAACACCAAGCGTCGGGAAACTCACCATGATGCCCCAGTGCGCGATGCGGAACCACAAGTTCATCCGCAACACCATCTCGCCGGATTCCCGGCGCGGGCGGCGGCGAATGAGCTTCGTCAGAAAGTCGAGCAAATTGTGCAACAGCATGAAGCCCAGCGTCACCGGGATCAGCACCAGATAGGTCCAGCGAATGTACTCGACCACAGGGTTATTCGGGCCCGCGCCGGTCTGCACATGGATGGGACCGATGGCGAATTTGGCTTCGGCCACGCCTTGGTGACATGCCCCGCACGTTTTCGGCAGGTTGGCGGCATTGACGGTTGAGCGCGGGTCGCTGGAGCGAAGAATGGAATGCACGCCATGGCACGAGGCGCAATTCGCCGCTCTCACTTTGCCTTCTTGCAGGGCCAGGCCGTGATAACTGCCGGCGTAGGAGGGCAGGCGATCGGCCGGCAAATCATAGCGCAGGGCGAGGCGGGGATCGCCATGGCAACGGCCGCAGGTCTGGGCGGAAACATTCTCGGCATTCAAGGGGGAGGCCGGATTGCTCGGGTCCATGATCAGGTGCTCGCCGTGGCAGTCGATGCAAACGGGCGCATCCCGCACGCCGGACTTGACCGCTACGCCGTGGACACTCTCGTTGAACTCGCGAGCGATTTCTTTGTGGCATTGGCCGCAGGTCTCGGGCACTTTCCAGTGATTGACCTTCGATCGCTCATCGGTGGCGGGATAGATGCCGTGACTGCCATGACAACTGGAACAGGTTGCGGCATCCTTGCCGAGCGCGACCGCGCGCCCGTGAACGCTGGCCTTGTAGGAAGCCACCGGATGCGCCACGGGAATGTTGTGCCGCGACAAAAAGCCGGCATCGCTGTGGCACTTGGCGCAGGTATCCGCTAGATTCTTGCGGGCCACAGTCGAGTCCGGCTTCGCTGGAGGCTTTCACGGCATGGATGGGACCGTGACAGGACACGCATTTGGGAGCGTCTTTGTCGCCGTGTTTCGCGACCTGGCCGTGAATGCTGGACGCGAGGTCCTTCACTTCGTCCGCGTGACACTCCGTGCACTTTCCGGGAATCAGGTTTTCCGCCGTGGTGAGGTCGTGCACGCTGCCGTGACACGTTGCGCACGCGGACTCGCCGAGGATGGAGTGGGCGCTGGCGGGGAAGGCTTTGGCCTCGTCCGCATGGCAGGTGGCGCATTGCACTTTGGCGATTTTGGCGGGATGGGGGAACTCTTTGATGGTGGTGTGGCAGTCCTTGCAGCCGAGAACTCCGTGGGCGCTGGCGGCATGCTTGGCCGGGTCGATGGAAATGCTTTTTCCGGCGGCGGACTTCATTCCCGCTTCGCCATGGCAGGCCAGACATTCCTGGTCGGCGGCGGCCGAGCCGCGGCCACAGCCGACGTCAGAATCACAGCCAGGTAAATCAAAGCAACCCGAGTTGCGCGCATTTCCAGACCTTTCTCCTTAATTCAACCGCAAATCTAGCGACCTGCGGTGAAACTTGAATCTCCGGCCGCAGCGCCTGAAGGCGCGTTCGTACCGCAGCATTTGCGGCATCGCTAAAGCGATGACCCGATACGAATCTGCGCCATGGAATCTTAGCACCATGGACTGCTAACGGTATGCGAACAACATCGCATAAATGATCCACAGCACAATGAAGAATCCCACGGTCAGCGCTGCCCAGGCGAAGGCTCGAATCGTGCGGGTGACGATTGGTTGATAAGCCTCCTCCATGTGTTCTTCCAGTTGGCCGCTGGCGACTAGGGCTTCATACTCTCTGGGCTTGTCTCTTTCTAATTCTTCCAGCGGCATGCGCCCGGTGAATACGGTGATGTCCATGGGGAACTTTTCTGGGCGCAGGTGAGTATTGAAGAAATGCACGGTAAAGATGAAGCCGGTGGCCAGCAGCGCCTCGTCGCTGTGAATGATGGTGGCGACGTTGAGGAACGATCCCGGCAAAAAGCGCGTGAAGAACACCGGAAACCACAGGGTGAGGCCGGTGGAACCGATCACCGCGATTCCCCAAAACACAGCGAAATAATCGAACTTTTCCCAGTACGTCCAGCGGCCATAGGCAGGCCGCTGGCCCAGACCCACAAACCACTTCAGCGTGCCCACGAACTCAGTCAGGTCCCTGCGGTTCGGCATCATGCTGCCCGGTCCAAAGAGCATCGCGAGCCACGAACCGTGCTCCCTTTTCTTCTGGCGGTACAAGTCCACCAGATGGGTAACGAAAACTCCGAACATCACGAGGGCGGCACTGCGGTGAAGGTTGCCCGCGCTTTCGAATCCACCGAGCAGATGAGAAAGCACCGCGGCCCATTTCGTGTAGGAGAACTTCAGGGTCAACCCCGTCAGCGCCAGGCACATGAAGCTCACGACCATGCAGATGTGCAGGATGCGCTGCAGCCGGGAGAACCGGACGAACTGGCGTTCTGGAACTTCGCCCTTAGGCATCCGAGCCCTCCTTAACGATTTCCTTGGCGGCGTGAGTTTCGGGCGTTGCCGCGAGTTTCGCTTCCGCGGCGCGCAGCTCCTGACGCATCTGGAAAGCTCTGGGCAACCAGAGCAGCGTATGCATGCCACCGACCACGAATGTCACCAGGAGCAGCGTAGTCATGCCCCAGAAGGTGTAGAAGAGGAACGGGTACTTTTTCGGGTCGTGGTGAGTGGCGTGGGTGAGGTATCCGGCAAAGCGCCGGGTCGCGCCGGCATGGCACTTACCGCAGGTCGCCGCGACGTTGGCCCGGCTAAGGTGGGAGCGTGGATCCGTCACCTTGAGCACGTCGTGAGCTCCATGGCAGTCATAGCACTTTGCCGCCTTGGTGTATCCCAGCTTCGAGACCTTGCCGTGATAGGTATCAAAATAAGTCTTGGCGATCTCCTCGTGGCAGCGTCCGCACGTCCCCATCACGGTCAGCCGGAAGCTATTCTCATCCGTGCGATGAATGGCATGAGCCGTGTGGCAATCGTTGCAAACCGGGAGTGGCTTACTGTATCCGCTCACTCGCTTGGCATGGATGCTGTTCTCAAACTGCTGCTCGATGCCGTGATGGCACTGGCCACAGGTGTCCGGCACGTTGTTTGCGTTCACGCTCGATGCCGGATCGGTTCGGGGAAGGATGTGGTGAGCGGTGTGGCAACTGGTGCAGGTCGCTGTCACCGTCAGGCCGTTCTTGAGTAGAGTTCCGTGAATGCTCTCGGTGTAGTTGGTGATGATTTCGTGCTGCAATCCGGTGTAGCGCACGGCAGCCTTCTGGCCCTCGCGGTGACAACGAGCGCAAAGCCCGGGAACGTTGGTCGCGAAGGTCGCCGACTGCGGGTCTTGTTTGCCAAGGATGGCGTGCGTGCCATGGCATTCCTTGCAGATCGGAGCATTCGGATCGTGCTTGGCAACCTGCTGTCCATGGATGCTGGCCACGTACTGCTTGCCAATTTCATCGTGGCAAGCGGTGCAGTCCACGGCGTGGGTGATGGTCTCACAAGCCCGCACTCGGGAGGCGTTTACTTCCGAGTGGCACTGGCTGCAGGCAACCTTGTTGTGGCGCGAATGGCTCACCTCGCCTACGCTGACGTACATGGATTGCCCGTCTCGCGCGCGCCGCAGTTTCTCGTCGGCGTGGCAACGCAGGCAGTCCGCGTTGGCCATACCCAGTTCATAGAAGACGTTCCGGATCTTGTGAGGTTGGTGGCAGTCCGGGCAGGCGGGTAGGACGTTGGCCTGTTTTTCCCAAAGCTCTCCACGAATAGTCTTGCGGTGGACCGCTTCGATTTGGGTATGGCATTTGGTGCAGGTGGCGGCAATATTCCGGCGATTGATCGAGGAAGCGGGGTCGGTATGCGGCAGGATCGAGTGCGGGGTGTGGCAAGTGGCGCAGGTCGGGGCCACCGCCAGTCCCTTCTTTAGCAACGCCTCGCCGTGGATGCTCTCGGAGTAGTTCTCCAAAATATTGCTCTGGGCGATATCGCGATTGCGCGAAACAGCAGTTCCTTCGCGATGGCACTGGCCGCAAATGAAGGGCACTTTCATTGGCGCCACCGCTGATCGCGGGTCCTTCACCGGAACGATATCGTGGTTCCCGTGACAATTCACACAGCGAGGCGCCAGCGGATCGCCGCGCGCAACCGCCTTCCCGTGAAGCGACCGCGCATGTTGCTCCTGCTCGGTCGAGTGGCACGTGCCGCACTTTACCGGCGCCGGTTTCTCGTGCGGAAAATCCTTCCCTTCCAGGTCGGCGTGGCAGCCCGTGCACCCCAAGCTGCCATGGATGGAAGTCGCAAATTTCTTCCCCTCCACGTACAGCGAAACCGTTTTGCCGGCTCGCGTCGTGCTCATGCTCTTGTCGCCGTGGCAGGCGAGACATTCCGCTCCGGGCTGGTCGGCGGCGCGGGCGGGGCATGCCGCAAACAGCAGGGAGAACACCGCGGCGACGAGCGTCGCAAGGATAATTCTCAGACCGGCGCGGCACTTGCTTCGCACATTTCTTGTTTCAGCCATTCTTATTTCAGCCATGTCAAACTTTCGGGCTGGTTTCATAAATGCCTTGCAAGTCGGAAGGCTCGTCCCTCAGGGGCTAAAGCCCCCAATTCTCCCGAGCTTTAAACGGCACGGCTGAAGCCGTGCCCTTCCCAAAACCTATCCAGCTTCCAGCAATGCTTACTGCATTCCCAGGTCGGACAGAACCTTGGGATTTTCTTCCCCCGATGCTAGAACGTCATGGCACGCGGAACAATCGTTGGTGATGGTCTGGCCATCGGCACTGGTATGACTGCCATCGTGGCAGCGGAAGCAGCCCGGCGAATCGTTGTGCCCAAGATTATTCGGGTGAGTACCCCAGGTCAGACGCATGTCTGGGAAGACGTTGCGCAGGTAGATATTCGCTACTTCCTGGCCAGCTTGCTCCACCAGTGTGCGCCGCGTCGCGTAGATCTGCGGGTAATTGGTCCGATAGAAATTGTTGAGCTCGCCAATGATGCGCTGCTGTGCCACATCGCGGGTGGGATAATCCACCTTGAGAACCTCGACCGCCTTTTTTCTGATGAAAGGGAGCTCGGGGCTAATGCGCCCGCTCGACATTTGCTTGTCCACCGCATTTTCGGGCACGTCGAAGGCGTGCGTAGGCCGGTTGTGGCAATCCACGCAATCCATCACACGATGCTCTCCCTTGTCCAATTGTTCTTTGGTGGGCTTGGCATCGCTGGAAATGAATTCGGTGGTCTTCCCCTTATCGTCGGTGTAAAACACGGCCGGGATAGACTGGCGCTCGGCGTCGGTCGAAATGTAGCGGATGCGGGCGTTGTCGGCGAGGTGGCGCCCGTGGATGCCGACCGAACCCCGCCAGGTGCCTCCGCCCACTTTCAGCAGCAAGACGTCCTTCTGCGGTGTGTTTTTTTCGTCGTCCTTGTAGCTGGTATTCACCAGGAACTTGCCTCCGGTAAAGCGTTGCGGCCAGTGACATTGCTCACAGGTCTCGCGTGCCGGGCGGAGATACTTTACCGGCGAAGGAATGGGCGCGAATAAGTGTGGAAGGTTACCGCGAAGACCTGCCGCAGACCGGAAAGCTTCGATCGCACAAACCACGATGCGCCCGGCCCGATGTGGCACGCGACACACTCCAC
>CAVRYC010000008.1:0-86944 GCA_963725245.1 uncultured Acidobacteriaceae bacterium
CGGCAACTTCGTCAACCGCTAAAGGCTTGCTGAAGTAGTAGCCTTGAATTTCGTCGCACTGATGTGCCCGCAGGAATGACATTTGCGCTTCATTTTCGACGCCTTCGGCAATCACCTTGAGATTCAGGCTTTTCGCCATGCTGATGATTGCGGTTGTGATCGCCGCGTCATCAGGATTCACGGCGACATCCCGAATAAACGAGCGGTCGATTTTGAGCTTGCTGACCCGAAACTGTCTCAAGTAGCTGAAGCTGGAATAGCCGGTCCCGAAGTCGTCAATCGCCAGCGTCAACCCCATGGCCTTTAATTCCTGAAGAACTGATAACGTCACGTCTGCGTTAGCTAGCAAGAGGCTTTCTGTTAGCTCCAGTTCGAGGTATTGCGGGGCGAGGCCAGTCTCGCGGAGCACCCTTCTGATGAGTTCGCAGAAGTCCTCTTGGCGAAACTGTACCGCTGATACATTTACCGCCACCGGCACCGCGGGAAGCCCTTCGTCTTGCCATTTCCGGGCCTGAGAGCAGGCGGTCCTGAGCACCCATTCACCGATTGGCATGATCAGGCCGCTGTTCTCGGCAATTCGTATGAACTTATCGGGCGGCACAAGGCCCAATTCCGGGTGTTGCCAGCGGAGGAGTGCTTCCAGCCCGGTGATCCTTCCCGTGGCAATATCCATCTGCGGTTGATACACCAGAAAGAGTTCTTTTCTGTCGAGTGCCAGCCGCAAGCTGTTCTCCAAGGTCAATCGCTCCACAGCCTGAGCATTCATGTCCTCGGTAAAGAACCGAAAGTTGTTACGTCCGCTCTCTTTGGCGCAATACATGGCCGCATCGGCATTCTTGATCAGGGTTTCGCCGTCCGTGCCGTGTTCCGGGAAAATGCTGATGCCGATGCTGCAACTAATGCTGAAGGGAGTGACCTTGAACGACGAATTCAGCGGTCATCGCATCCATGAGCCGCTCAGCGGCAACGGCTGCGTCGGCGATGTCCTTTACGTGAGTCAGCACGATCAGGAATTCGTCGCCGCCGACCCGGGCCACGGTGTCCTGTTCACGCCCCCATTTCTTAAGCCGTTCTGCAACCTGCTTGCAGAAGAAGGTCGCCGACCGAGTGCCCGAGCGAGTCGTTAATGATTTTGAACCGGTCGAGATCAAGGAACAGAAGCGCAATTTTGTCCTTTCGCCGACGAGCACCGGCAAGCGCCTTGGTCAATCGATCCTGAAGAAGAGTCCGATTGGGCAGTCCCGTAAGGGCATCGTAGTAGGCTAGGAATTGAACCTGTTTCTCAGCGGCCTTGCGTTCAGTGATGTCCTGCTTGATGGCGATGAAGTAAGTATTGGTCGGATTGCCGACGCCTTCGGGCTCACCGAGGTGATCGTCATCTCTTCGGTGTAGGTTGTCCCGTCTTTCCGCCTGTTGACAATCTCGCCTTGCCAGACCTTGCCTGACGAGATGGTTGACCACAGACTCTCCATAGTAGCTTTCGGGCTGCTTTCCGGATTTCAACAACGAGGGTTCTTGCCCAATACCTCTTCTTTGCTATAGCCAGTCATGGTCGTAAACGCATGATTCACCCACATGATTGTGCCGTGGAAATCTGTGATCACGATGGCATTGGCAGCGGCTTCCAAAGCCGCAGCCTGCAAATTTAGATGCTTGACTGCTTTGCTGAGCTCGCTGGTACGTTGCATCACTCTTTCTTCGAGACCAGCATTGAGCTTACTAACTTCTTTCTCTGCGTCAATTCGCGCGGCAATCTCGCGGGCCGTCTCGCGGGTCGTGAACACTGCAATAGCAACAGCAACGGCCACTGCTAGCACAAGCAGTAAGTAGGCAAGACGACGGGCCTTGGCGTACTCAACCTCAGCTTGCTTGTTAGCGATGATCATTTGGTCTCTCTGAAAGTCAACGAACTCCTCCCAAGCAGCGTGATATTTGACCAGTGCCGGAAGTGTTTCGTTGACCATGACCGCTACCGCTGCGTCGCGTTCCCGTTTATCGACAAGCAAATGCAAAGCTCGTAGGTAGCTATCGATATATGGTTTTCTCGTTGCTTCCACCGCCGATAGCCGCTGCCTCTCCTCCGCTGACTCACAGCGGCTTGCGATCTCCGCCACTAATGCCGAAATCTTCTTGGTATTCTCGGCCCTTGTAGCCAACAACACGTTGGTCTGTGCTCTATCTTGCACGAGAAATATTTCCATCGTGATACGACTGTTGTGATTGGACAACCTCAACGCTTGCCGTGATAGCTCTAGTTTGTCTGATCTCCTGCCAGTGATGTCGCTAAGGCTTTCATCGATCTCTTTCATTCGGCGGAGTCCTGACTGCCCGATCCCCACCAACATGGCAATCAACACAGCAAATGCCATGCCCAATCTCAGTGCTATGTGTTTACTTTCCAGCGCGAACTCCTAGTGAGTGTTCTTCCGGCCCCGGTGCCAAGGTTTGAAAAACAACTTGTTAAATCCCTCAAGATCTGCCGCGAGATCCACCGCAATGGCTGCGCAGCGGAGTGTTCGAATTGTGCCTGTGCGTCACCGCTGAACAGCGAACCGTCGAGTCGAACTTGCTTTTTCATGAGTTCGCCCCTGATCGGATGGCACGTCGTGGGCCAAACTCGATCATGAGACCCAATTCCCTGACTGCACTCCATTTGTCGGTAGTTGGTTCATCGGTGCAGAACCGAGGTGCCGTATGAATCTTGGAATAATGTCTGCCATGCCGACACTTGGCATAGGAGAAGGGATAGCCATAGCCGTGCCGGACCATCTGTATCGACACTTCTTCTGGCAGGCTTAGGGTGGTGGCAGGTACTTTAGTACTCGCGTATGGACTGGATACTGACCCCTGTCATAGCCGGATGCGCCGCGCCCTACTCTGTCTCGGCAGCCGCGTTCAAGAGCGTCACGTATTTTGGTACGCGGCGTGCACGGCAACTGAACCAGCGGCTTAGCCTAACCTTAGGAGACAGCATATGACGTACGTAATGACCAAATCTTGCCCGGTCTGCAAACAACAACTAACCAAGCGACGGCCTACCGATACCGTGCTCTGCACCTGCGGTAACCATGTTTGGCAGGACTAGTAAGCTGTTCCGGTGACTTCGTAAGCAGTGTTCCCTTGCCGAGTATCTGTAAAACCAGCACGGGGTTCAACTGATCGGGCATAGGCGCTTCGATCCGTGCTTTCATTATCGCCGGGACAGCTTACTAGCACCTGAGAGTGTGCTGCCCGGAATCAGTTCAAGCCTCCGAAAGACGAAAGCGACGGCACAGAAGTTGACGATGACAACCAAGGAGGACATTGTGGATATACCGGCTTGCCCTCCTGTTGCTGATACTGTTGCTGCCAAGAGGCCAGTTATGCCCACGCCAGCGTTGCTCTTGGCGATGCTCCATGTCTCGAACCGCGTCAGTGACCTAATTCTTTCGCCGGGCAGCTTGCCCCACGTCGAAGTGAGCGGCCAGTTGGTTCAGGTGAAAATCCCAGCGTTACAGGTGCTAGCTCCTGAAGACACTCGTCGCATATCTGCCGAACTTATTGGCAGCAACAAACAGGCCACAGCGGCGCTACAGGAACAGGGATCCTGCGACATTTCATATAGCCTCCCGGGCCAATGTCGGTTTCGCGTGAACATTTTCGTGCAGCGGGGGAGCCACGCCATCGTGATGCGAGTCGTCCCCAAGGGTATTCCCAGTTTCGCGGATCTTAAGTTGCCTCCGCAACTGTCCGAGATTACCGGTCTGAGAAACGGCATCGTGCTGGTTACGGGCCCAACCGGCTCCGGGAAATCCTCTACCATGGCAGCGATTCTCGACAGAATCAACGAAACTCAGGCGTATCACATCATCACCATCGAAGATCCCATTGAATTCTTGCATCGTCACAAGCGGTCGATCATTCACCAGCGAGAACTGCACAGTGACACTCCCAGCTTCGCCCTTGCCCTGCGGGCCGCCTTGCGGCAGGCTCCGAAAGTGATACTCGTAGGCGAAATGCGGGACAAAGAGACGATTGAGATCGCCTTAGAAGCCGCCGAGACCGGTCACCTCGTCCTTTCCACGCTGCATACGATTGACGCCTCAAAGACGGTCGAGCGTATTGTTGGAGTCTTTCCCTTGGCGGAGCAGAACATCATTCGGAACCGCCTCGCGAAAAGTTTCCGGTACCATCGTTTCGCAACGTCTCATACCCCGGAAGGACGGTGGCGGTCGTATCGCCGGGATAGAAGTCCTCAAGTCGACGCTCCGGACACGAGAGTACGTGGAGAGGGGCGAACAAGAAGGCAAGACTCTGCTGGACGCCATGAGGGATGGGGATACGGAGGGCATGCAGCACTTCGATGGAGAGATTGAGAAGCTGATCCGAGCCGGGACTATCGATCTCGAAACAGGACTGGCCTATGCTACCAACCCCGGAAACTTAAGGCTTGAATTGGCTGACCTAAGCGAGGGCGCTCCGTCTCGGACGGCAAGGGCAACGCCTGACGAGGAAGCCAGATGCGAGCCCGATCTGGTAATTGAACGTTAGCCCTGCTCTCTTCACTTATCACGGCGAATATAGCGTTTCAAGTCCAGAGCTTCCAACCATCCGAACATCTGCCAGTCCGGGGCGGCGCTCTACGAGATGGCGACACGTGCCTTGCCGTTCCATGGCGAGACCTCCGCGCTTATTTTCAAAGCAACCCTCGATTCCGATCCACTGCCCCGATTCGTTTCAATCGCGACCTGCCAGCGGAGTTGGAACGGATCATCTCCAACGCTTTGGAGAAGGACAGAAATTTACGCTACCAGCACGCCTCCGAATTGCGTGCCCTACGTAGTTGAAGCATCCAGTCTTACACGCAAGCACTAAGGTACCTGTCGCGTACTGTCAGAAGGCCTTCGGATTGCGACACAAAAATGCGAACAGCAAAGACTTCCAATGAAAACCTCGACAACCACGAAACCAAAACTTCGTGTTGCTCTCGTCGAAAGCGATCCCTTGCGGTTAGTAGGTTTCCGCGCCCTCTTGGAATCAGAATCGGACTTAGAACTGATTGCTGCCTCGCTCCCGGAAATCGCAATTCAGGCGAACATTGACGTGGTGCTAATAGGAGATCGTCCGGGGCATAACCTGCTCGCCACAATGTCCAGCCTCACAATGATGCGCCCCAATGTACCGATCATTGTGGTCGGCGCCAGCCCAAATGACGAGATCATGCTCAATGCCATTGTTTGCGGAGCGAAAGGCTATGTGTTTGATGGAGCGCCGCCCAGCGAATTTGCGCGGGCGATTCGCGTGGTAAGCCAAGGGCTAGTTTGGGCTCCGCGACGGGTGGTCTCGATGTTCATAGAACTTGCCACTACTCAACCGAAGCGAATGTCGCCCGGACCCAACGAGGTTATCACCGAGCGTGAGAAACAGGTCCTAAACATGTTGGTGGCGGGGCTTTCCAACAAGGAAATTGGGGAACCACTCGGTATTGTAGAGCGTACTGTGAAGGCACACATTGCGAAAATGATGCGCAAAGTTGGAGTGCACAGCCGCATCCAATTGTCGGTACACGCAGTTACCCATTCGCTCGTCAATTTGCCCGCGAATTAAGTGACATGAGGTTTCGCATTAGTGCCGAAAGTAACTTTGCACTCACTGATGCGAGCAAACGAACTTTTGGGCGTGCATGTCAATTGCCGTTCGCACGAGCCCCGTCAGACCATGATATCGGCACAAACGCGAGCGCCAGGAAGGCCAACGATTCGGAGATAACCCATGACGGCAAAGCCTCTTCTGGTCTAGGACAGCCGGTTCCTGAGGATGACAAGCAGGCACATCCTGACTGAAGTCGGTTTCAGTGTCGTGGAGGCCAGGGACAGAGAAGAGGCTCTACGGCTGGTTTGGGAGAGTCAACCCGACCTCATCATTCTGGACATGCTGTTGCCCAAGTTGGGAGGCGAACACGTGCTGAAAGCTCTCCGGCAAGACCTGGCGACAACCCGCATTCCGGTGATCGTCGTTAGCAGTCTCCCCCAAAGTAACGCTGACAAACTGAACGAAGCGGGCGCGATGGCGTATATCGAGAAATCGAAAACTCGAACTAATCAGGAGCGGCGAAAACTTAGTCCGGCTGGTAAGCGCTGCGCTTCGCAAGGCAAAGGCCGATCACGCGTTCAGCTTTGAAGGACCGTAAAATCGGAGACGAGCTTCTACAGGACGTTGCTCGCTGCCAGCAGCACCCCTGCATTGTCATGCTTCCCCGCTGCCACTCGTGGAGTTTCAACGCATACCGGGTCGTTTTCGTTACGGGCTTTGGTGAAGGGCGCTGCGACCTGCGTCTGCCGTGCCCGAGAACCTGCGTCGAAATATGGTTTTCACAACCGTGGCGATTATCAAGGACGGGCCCGCGCGGATCATCATGATGCGCCCGGAGACCACTCTGCACTGGAGGCAGGATACATTTTCGCAGACTGCTTCTCGTCCAACCCAATTTCTCTTTCAGTTCGGCGGCGGACGATACATATTTCGCTAACCAGGAACAGATGGAGCAACAGTCAAGATTCGTTTAGCACCGATTGCGAAAAGGCGCGCGCCGCCGTGTGGAACCGCGCACCTGCTGATGAACCAGCCTTCTTGCCAAACGTCAATTGCCAACCAACAAAGCAGAGGCGGGACCTGAGCGGGGGTGCCTGGCCTTTCGTTCGCCGCTCGTGACCTTGCGAAGGCCCCAACGGACTGAGAACATCCAAGCGGGGGGCGAGGGCATGAAGATCCTGCTGGTGGAAGACTCAGTCATCGAAAGATACGAGGTCGGCAGACACTTGACCGAGTGGGGACTCGACTACGTAGCTCTCGGAAGCGGCACAGAAGCGGTCAAGATGCTGGAAGCTCCTGACCCGCCCAATCTGGTTCTACTCGACTGGCTGCTTCCTGGTCTCGATGGCATCGATGTATGCCGCCAGATCAGAAAACTTGGAAAGAATGGGACGTACACCTACACCGTGATGCTCACGGCAAAGAACCGGAAGCAGGATCTACTGACGGCCATGGAGGCTGGAGCTGACGATTACTTGGCCAAGCCGGTGGATCCTTCGGAGCTGCGGGCCCGAATCCTGGCGGGCAAGAGAATACTGGAACTCCAGAAGCGCCTGCAGTTCGCTGCGACTCACGATTTTCTGACTAACCTGCTAAACCGCTCGGAAATAGTCTCTGTCCTGCAAAGAGAATTCTCGCGCAGTGAACGGGAGGGCAAACCTGCAACAGTCATCCTGGCTGACATCGATCACTTCAAACGCATCAACGATTCTTTGGGTCACGCTGCTGGAGACGAGGTCCTGAAAGAAGTGGGAGTGAGACTGAGATCAGACTTGAGGCCCTATGATCTCGTGGGACGTTACGGCGGCGAGGAATTTCTTCTCATCTTGCCCGGCTGTGACTTGGCGACAGGCCGGAGACGGGCCGATGAGATTCGTGACCTGGTTGGTAAAGATCCCATCTCCACGCCCCTCGGGACAGCGTCAGCCACGATCAGCATGGGTGTTACGGTCACGTCGTTCAGTCCGGAGCGCTCCGTGACAGAGATCCTTCATCAGGCCGACACCGCGTTGTACGAAGCCAAGAAGAACGGAAGAAACCGCGTGGAAGTCTTTTCTGCGGCAACCCAGGCCTTGGATCAGCCTAACGCAAAATCGGCAGGCAAAGGCAAGGCTTGATCGCGCAAGTCCAGCGTTGCCAACTTTTGCAGCGCGAGATGCCTTCCGGGCACGCCCTTGCCCAAAAAGCTATGATGCTGAAACGTTTCCCGGTTCAGCAGTGTATCCGCTTGCTGAGCAAACTCTATCAAAAACTTAACACAGCTTTACCAGAGCCTTCCGGACGGCTCCGAGCTTTGGCTTGATCCGGGGATGAGGGATGTGAGTGCGGCGTCCGAACTGTTGAAGCCGTCCATGCTCGGCTGATGCGGTGCTACCCCGTAAGCAGAAGGATCAACCACGTGGGGAACGATGACGAGGAATGCTCCGCGTCCCGTGGAGCTTGTCCAGACTCAGAATCGACTCTTTTCGTAGTGGAACTTCGCTGCCGCCCAGTCATAGCGGCTGGTCGCGCACTACCGTCTCATGCGCAGCCATCAGCCACTCACCATTGACTTTCCTCAGCACTATCAGGATGCGCCCATCTACCTTCACTCCTGCATTGGTTGCTTGGTAAGTACCCGCACAATAAGCGAGGTCTCCCGTGTAGTAAAGGGTCAGTGGCTTTATGAAGTCGATGTGCCCGCCCGCCTTGATGCCGCGTTCCCAGTAAGCCTGAATTTCCTGCCTCCCGTGCGCCAAGATGTGTGCCGAGAGATAGTAGCCGTCATCGGTGTACAGTGCTGCGACCTTCGCCGCATCCCCAGCGTTATAGAACTTGATCCAGTCCTCCGAGACTCGTCGTATATCCGCTTCATCAGGGCTCATCGACCGCTCGCGTGGTTCAGAGTTTTGAATGGCTCTCTGCGGGGCAGCAAAAGGCGTTGACATTAACAATGCACCGATCAGCAAGTAGGCTTTTCTCATCGCCGCACGATAACACAGGAAGTCAGCTCGCCGAGGCATGAACCGTCGCCGTCGAGGGCATGGGTCAAAGGATGCATCTGGCGGACAGCCAATGACCACCGACAGTCCGCCATGCTAGCCCAGCAGTGCCGCCACGAGGCACGCAGGAGCCATTCCCACCGAGCAGACCAGAACGTAGGCTCTTAATCGGACATCTCGGTATTCGGAGAAGAAGCCATGTGGATGAGGTCATGCGCTGTATGTAAGGTACTCATGGTGAAGCTCCGATTGGGCGATTCCGTCCGCTGTCGGTGTGGGTGGGAATGGAAGTGGTAGGCGATCCGGATTGACGAATCGTAGTTGACCAAGACACGGAGATTTCTACCAGATGAAGGGGAAGCGGCTATGGCCCGAGTAATTGATTCTACATACCAACGAACTTCCGAAGAAGAGTGCCGTCGGTTCCCCAGTCGCAACCCGGAAAAGTAATCGGGTTTTGCCCACTGGGCAAAGAAATCCGCGTAACGCGATCTTCCGCAACCGCAGTTTACGCTGCTGAAAGTGGCTCCGTCGCAGATTGGTTGGCGGTCTTGGGCACAAACCTTTCGAGCAGAGACCTGAACTGCGGGTTCAAGTGCAGTTCTTCACTCTCTTGCTCCAGCGTCCCACGAGGATCACTCGTCGTCTTCAGCGCATAGCGGAGATATGACAGGCGCATGAGCCACAGGGCATGGCTCAGGTCTTCGTCATTCCCATTGCGCACATGAAAAGTTACCCAGCCGGAATTGGGAACCCAGTGGTGCTGCTCGGCTATACCCGCAGCCAACAGCGCATTGCGAACTGCACGCGGGAAGGGTATGTCCACGATCCCGCCAGTATGGATATGCCCCACTTCCGCACCACTCCCGAAGAGAAATTCCTTCCCGCCGAAGCGATGTGGGTGAACCGATATACTTGGCCACTCTGACACTTCCTCTTCCAGTCTTCTCAGATGCTTCATGATCCAAACTCCATTATTTGTTTCCTTTTTTCGATGCCTGACCACGACCGCTCGATTCAGCATCCTCACATCGGCTCCGCTCAAATTTGGTATTTTCCATGATTTTTCAGGCTCGCTCCGGTGGGTGACAAGCAAAATGGGAGGCAGATAGTCTGCCTCCCATTTCTCTCACTGACTGCGGTTCTTACGCCGCTTTGCCTACGCCCTTGGGCTCTTTGCTTTCCAGCATCTTCTCGCTGCCAGCATTCACCTTGATCTGCTTGGGCTTGGCTTCGGACTTTTTGGCGAGGTTGATCTTCAGCACGCCCTTGTCATAGTCGGACCGAACGTTGTCATGGTTGACTGTGTTCGGGAGAGTAAAGGTGCGGGTGAAGCTTCCGTACTGCCGCTCCACGCGACGGAAGTTCTCCTCTTTCTCTTCCTTCTCGATCTTGCGCCATGGACGGTGAGCCCTTGCGCAGCTTTCGGTATTCTGCCTGCTTGCTAAAGCGCCTTGGGCGCGTCCTTCTGCCGCTGCGCTTCCAGCCGAGCCGCCCGCTCCTCATCGGTCTCTGGCTTTATGACGGACTCATCGTAGTCATGGTCGTCATGGTCTTCTGATTCCCCACGGGTTAATAGTGTCATGACGCATTCCTCCTTCGGCAATCCAAGAGGGGAAACTTCAGATGGGCTGAGAACAGTGTAGGACACCCAGCCCCCCTTCTATGCCCTTGGCAGGCCGCTGACCGTCGCGTCGTGAAGCGGAGGGAGGCGACGAGGAAGGGCTCCCACACCACAAAAAGCACGGTGGCGTAGTGGATGTGGGACGAAATGAAGAGCCACTACGACACCAATGAAACGAACAGCAGTGGGCCGCATGCTGCTTAATCATGCGCCGACAGCGCCCCACCGCTGTCCGTTGGTCAAAGAAGCAAACAATCTACAGCGGTGTCACTTCACTGTCTGTTCAATTTTGAACAATCTTGGGGAATAAATTAAGACGCCGGACACGCTGTCGTTTCAGGCATTCTTGGAACGCAACACATGCTTGCCACGGCTGCCTGCGCATTTCCACAGTAGCCCGTCAGAGCCATTCCCCAAGCGCAGATCAGAACGTAGGCTGGTTGTGAGCAGACTTCGGGGGAGGGCTGTTCAAGCGATGCGTCCCGTGACTCAGTGAGTCTGGGGCGCTTTCGTTTTTTGCGACCGTTTCATACGCGGATCACCTGACGGTATCCCTGCGACTCAGCAACAGGAGTCCCCGCTGTCAGGAGCCGCACATTGCCATCTGCTAGCTCGGGTTCGCGGACCTTCCAGTGCTAACACGAAACGCCAGTGACTCCAGTCACCACCGCACGGAGTACTGTCGTCAGCGCCACGCACGAGCCATTGTGCAAACTGGAGTTTCGCTGCACTCTAGATAATGTCGGAATGGGGGGACAAGATGGATCAATTCGTCAGTAAGGCTTGGCCAAACCACACACTTCACGACATCGCGGAACGCACGGTTATGCTCTCGGTACTTCTGGTCGTGGTAGTCGCACTGTTGCGAATGTTGCTGAATGTTGGCTAGCTTCGAACCGCCGCGCGGATACAACATCTTTTCTTGTCCGCTAACGTGTTCGGAAAAGAATCCCGGCTCCAAACCGCTGACGGCTACTCGGAGTGAGCGGGGAACATGCCTCGATTTCGCATAGGCAGACGGCGGTCGAAGAGAATCAAATCGGTCTTACCGGTGCGACTCTGGATCGCCGGGAGTAAGGATAGCCATCTCGCGCATACTCTCGATGTGAGCAACCATGGTGTGCAGTTGGGTGGTTATCGAGGCGAGTTGAAGGTTGGAGACAGATTGTAATTCAATACCACCAAACGCAAGCCCAATTCCGAGTCACCTGGATCGCCGCTCGCGAGGGCTCCTCGGAGAAGCAAATCGGGGCTGAGTGCTTGGAGCCGGGAAAGCATCTCTGGGGTGAGCGGTTCCCTGAGCAAGCGGATGAGTACGAAGAAAAAGAATGACCGAAATTGGGAACTGAATGACTAAGAGCCTACGAAAGTTCCTGTGACCATTTTTGTTTCCCTCCATTTTCCTAGACAGCACGGGCTGCAGTGTGGGGCTACGGGGCTTCCTGGGGGTCAACCATACCGCTTTTGAGATTGGCATACTCGTGGAGGGCCTTCTTGAGACGCAACCCTAACACGTCGCGTTGCTTTCTCTCGTCCTCCGTGGACGAAGGGTTTGCGTTAATTTCCTGAGTGCGTTTTCGGAGAACCGCTATTTCAGCATCTAGGAGTGTGTCCGAGTATTCAACGTGGACCGCTGATTTAGATTGAAACGCACAGGTTCGATATGCCAAGTTTCAGAGCATGGGAAAGACCTACCGCGCTTACCTGCCTGAGCAAGATTTTCTGTTACCGCCGAGCCTGCGCGACTGGTTGCCGGAAGATCACCTGGCGTATTTCGTCTCCGACGTGGTGGAGCAACTGGATCTGAGCGCCATCGAGTCGGTATACGAGGAGGAAGAGCGGGGTCAGCCACCGTATCATCCGCGGATGATGACCAAGATTCTGATTTATGGCTACTGTGTGGGAGTGTTTTCCTCGCGCCGGATGCAGAAGAAGTTGAGCGAGGATGTGGGGTTTCGGGTGTTGGCAGCGGGGAACCAACCGGATTTCCGAACGATCTCGGACTTTCGAAAGCTGCATCTGGGGGCGCTGCAAGGGTTATTTGATCAAGTGTTGCAGATTGCGTTGCAGGCGGGGACGATGAAGCTGGGGCGGGTGGTGTTGGATGGGAGCAAAGTGAAAGCCAACGCGAGCAAGCACCGGGCGATGAGTTACGGGCGGATGCAGGAAGACGAAAAGCAATTAAAAGAAGAGGTGAAGCGGTTATTGGAGCAGGCCGAGGCCACGGATGCAGAAGAGGATACGCGCCACGGACGGGATCGGACCGGAGATGAACTGCCGGCGGAGTTGGCGCGACGGGAGACGCGACTGCAGCGGATCCAGGAAGCCAAGCGGGTCTTGGAAGAGCGCGCGAGAGAGGAAGCCAAGAGCAAGGGCAAGCCGGAGGAGAAGGCCAAGCCCAAAGCCAAGATGCAATATAACTTCACCGATCCGGAGTCGCGCATCATGCCCGGGACAGACGGATTTGTGCAGGCCTACAACACGCAGATTGCGGTGGAACCGGATTTCCAGTGGATCGTGGGGCAGAGGGTGACCCAGGCCACCAATGATAAGCAACAGCTGGCGCCGACAGTAAAAGCGATCGAAGAGCAAGCGGGACAGAAGCCGCAGGAAGTCATGACCGACAGTGGGTATTGCTCGGAGGCCAATCTGCAGTACCTGGAGAAGAAAAAGATCGAAGGCTTCATCGCGACCGACAAGGAGTCTTATCGTGACCGCCAGCAGCCGGGCCCACGGGGGCCGCTTCCCCAGGGAGCGACGCGGGTGGACCGCATGCGCCGGAAGCTGCAGACCAAGGTGGGAGCGGCCATCTACTCCAGGCGCAAAACGGTAGTGGAGCCGGTGTTTGGACAGATCAAACAAGCGCGCGGCTTCCGGCAATTTCTCTTGCGAGGTCTGGAGAAGGTGCAAGGAGAGTGGGCCATGATCTGTCTCACGCACAACATTCTGAAGTTACACCGGCTCTGCTATGGATCGAGATAGAAACGAGCAAGAAAGGCCACCCATAAAGGTGCCTTCGGGAAGCCCTCTACGAGCATTCCTCCGAGCTTCATGGGGCGATCTCTGACTGACTGTTCTTACAATTCGGTTCTCGGTCGCTGAAGCACCTTTCAAGCGGCAATTCTCGGACGGACTCCTAGCTGGTGGAGCTTTACATTCCGTTTTTCCCGCTTTTCGTTTTGATCCATCGTCAGTTCTCCGAAAGCGTTGCCAGCGTCCCGTTTTGGTTCCCGGCTCGCCGCAGAAAGGCCGCCCGTGGCCACGCACTGGTGCTCGCGAAACTTCAAAGCGGCTAGGCGGTTGTAAGCACCTATAGCCTCTTCTCCACTAAGCAGCGTGGGGACGGGGAATCTCCATCGACAATTCGAGCAGGCCCATCCGTTTTCCTCACCCTCGATCCAGATCAATGAGCGCACCATGTCGGCAACGCCAACATATTACATTCACACATCAAATTGCCGTCGAGTGGGTGACGCCACCGTCGGAAATCGGGCGCTCGAAGACGGCATTTTGCACCGCAACCGCATTGAGAAACCGCGCATCTTCGTCTCTGTCCACCGGCTGGGCACGGGGAGGTACCTAGTTCCTACCGGGATTACTTTGGTAATCTGGGCTTCTTTTGCGCTATTTTCCGTGATATAACGCCGATAGCTGCTCGTCAGCCTTTGGGCTGGAATTACGTGGTTTCTAGCTTGGTTTTCTGGCTTGGTTATCTGCGCTTAGGTTGCAAGCGCAGAGCGACGGCAGAGGAGGAGTCGTGTCCGAAGCGCGTACCGGGAAAAGGTTTCCGCTGCAATTGCCGATCAAGATTCACAGGGAAGATGCTGCGGGTGACGCCAGTATCGGCATGACCGGCAATCTGAGTGCCGCTGGTGTCTACATCCGCGCCGACGCCGCACTCGAGGTCGGCTCGCCCGTAGAGTTTGAGATCACCCTGCCGCCGGAAGTCACGGGCGGCAAAGAAGATGTTGTGATTCAGTGCCGCGGCCGCGTCGTGCGGACCGATGAGCCCAATGCCAGCGCCGAGTCCGGGGACAACCGGGGCGTCGCTTGCGTAATCGATTCTTACGAATTCGTTCGCAACAGTTAACCGGGAGCGGGATCCATGCTGAAACTTATTCTGGCCGACAATCAGGCGATTTTCCGCGCTGGCATCGCCAAGGTGCTGGCCGTAGAAGACGAAATGCGCATTGTGGCCCAGGCGCAAACTGCCGAGCAGATGTTCATGGCGCTCGACAAGTTTCGCGCCGCGGTGCTCATCATTGCCGGAGGTTTTCACTCCGACTTCAACTCCGTCCTCGCGGCGGCCAACAAGAACCGGACCCGCGTCGTCGTCCTCGCCGACACCGGCGAGAGCGCGCAGCGCTACATGGCGGCGGGCGCGCACGGCGTGGTCTATCGCAACGTCACCAGCCCGGCGCTGGTCGACTGTGTCCGCAAAATCGCCCGAGGCGAAAACTGGGTACAGGACATGGCGGTGCCAAGCGAGCTCACCGAAAACGATATGGTCGGGCTGCGCGTCCGTGACCGCTTGACGGCCAAGGAACTGCGCATCGTGGCGCTGATCGTTCAGGGCTACAAGAACAAGGAAATCGCCACCCAATTGGGTACGACCGAGCAGGTGATCAAGAACTACCTGCGCAACGTCTACGACAAGATCGGCGTATCGGACCGGTTGGAGCTGGCGCTGTTCACCATTCACCACCGCATCTTGAACGAAGCCGCGGCCGCAACTGCAGCGGCGGCGGTTCCGCAACCCTCGCACAGCGCGGGAATCAGCAACTAAACCACTTCCGCTTGAATCACAAAAGGCCGCCCGCGGGTGGCCTTTTCAATTCCGTTCAGCCCGAGCACGTGTGGTGGCGGGTCTTCGACCCGCCCCGGACGGGGCAGAGCCCCGTCCCCACACACCCGCTCATTACGAAACGATCTTCTCCCCGACCGACTTCGCTTGCGTGAACAGGTACAGATAATCCGGCCCGCCCGCTTTCGAATCGGTGCCCGACATGTTGAAGCCACCGAAGGGGTGCGCGCCCACCATCGCTCCCGTGCACTTGCGGTTCAGGTAGAGGTTGCCCACGTGGAACTCGCGCACGGCGCGATCCAGTTTCTCGCGCGAACTGGAGTAAACGGCGCCGGTCAGGCCGAACTCGGTGTCGTTGGCGATCTCCAGCGCGTGGTCGAAGTTGCGCGACTTGATCACCACCAGCACCGGGCCAAAGATTTCTTCCTGCTCCAGCGTCGACTTCGCCGCGATGTCGGCAATCACCGTCGGCTGAATGAAGTAGCCTTCGGCGTTGTTGGCGCTGGTGTCGCGCGCGCCGCCGGTGATCAGGCGTCCTTCTTTTTTGCCGATCTCGATATAGCGGAGAATGTCGTTCATCGAACCTTCGTTGATGACCGCCGCCATGTTCGGGTTCATCGTGGGATCGCCAACGGTAATGCGCTCGGCGCGGGATTTCAGTTTCTCGAGGAACTTGTCATAGACGCGCTCGTCGACGATGGCGCGCGAGCAGGCCGAGCACTTCTGGCCCTGGAAGCCGAAAGCTGACGCCGCGACGCCTTCGACGGCGGAGTCGATATCGGCGTCGGCATCGACGATGATGGCGTCTTTGCCGCCCATTTCGAGGATCGTGCGCTTGATCCAGAGCTGGCCCGGTTGCTGCTGCGCGGCGGTCTGGTTGATGTGCAGTCCAACCTCGCGCGAGCCAGTGAAAGCGATGTAGCGAACCTTCGGATGCGCCACCAGCGCGTCGCCAAAGCTCGCGCCTCCGCCGGGGCAGAAGTTCACGACGCCATCGGGCATTCCGCATTCTTCAAGCAATTCCACAAACTTCGCCGCAATCGTCGGCGAATCGCTCGACGGCTTCAGGACGACAGTGTTGCCGCTGACGATCGAAGCCAGCGTCATGCCGGCCATGATGGCGCAGGCGAAGTTCCACGGCGGAATCACAGCGCCGACGCCGAGCGGAATGTAGGCCAGAGTGTCGCGCTCGCCCGGCAGTTGCACCGGCGGCTCCGCTTTCGCAAAGCGCAACGCCTCGCGCGCATAGAACTCGGAGAAATCGATGGCCTCGGAGATATCGGCATCGGCCTCGAACCAGTTCTTCGAAACTTCAAACACCAGCCAGGCCATGAATTCCAGCTTGCGCTCGCGCATCACATCAGCGACGCGAAACAAGAGCGAAGCCCGCTCCTCGGCCGAAGTGCGGCTCCAGTGGGTAAACGCGCTCAGAGCGGCCTGCACGGCGGGCTCGACGTGTTCCTTGCCGGCATTTCTGGTGAACCGCGACCACTTCCGAAGGCTTGGCGGGATTGATGGACCGGATCTTGTCAGAGGTCTTGACGCGCTTGCCGCCGATGATCAGGTCATACTCGCGGCCCAGTTGGCCACGCACTTTACCGATGGCGGAGCGCATCTTGCGCACGTTGTCTTCTTTGCTGAAATCGACAAACGACTCATTCTTGAACGCACCTTCATGAAGGCGAACCTGCAGACGGGGTGGGGCTTCCATGGTGGCCATAGGAGATCCTTTCCGGGACGGAACTTTGGTATTAGCGCGGATGTTCGCGACCTCTTATTCTACACCGGGCTGGGGGAGAGCTAGGCTTCGAAGAAGAATGGCGTTGACATGACCGTTCGTGGAATCTAAGTTGTTCCGAGACCTCTTTTGGGAGCTCGCATCGGGTGCCACGGGCATCCTCGATGTTGCATTGCATGGAGGATAGATGTCGGTGATTCCGCTGGCTCTCGGCCAAACCGTCGTAACGACAAAAGAAGAGTTCGACCAGTCCGGAGGACGCAACGGAAGCGCGTTGCTAATACAGCACTTCGATGAAGATCAGCTAGGGACTGGTTCCCCAAACCTCAGCTACGACCTCCGAATTGGCGCGGTGTACAAGGACCACCGAGACGGCGGCCGGAGGGACTTGCCGGATGACGGTTCCAAAGACAGCTTCATTACTCTTCTTCCCGGAGGCGCAGTTGTTATTGAAACTGAGGAAGATTTGCACATGCCGCGAGGTGTGTTCGGCTACATTGTACCTAGGGTAAGATGGCTGCAGGAGGGCGTTTCCAATACTCTTTCGAAAGTCGACGCGGGGTACAACGGCCATCTGCTCGTCACACTTTTTAATCTGGGCAGAATAACCAAGAAACACGGAAGGAACGCTTTTGCTCGCTGGTGGTTCATCGCGCAGGCACCGATCCTGAAGATCCTGCGGTCTGCCTTTACGACAAAGACGCGAAAAGGATCACCGGGCCACTCCACAAGGTTACTGCGTGGCAGAAGGCGCGGAACGTAATCGAGGCGCACCGCGCAACGGCGACGATGGTGCTGGGCGCTCGTCACTGTGGGCCTGATCCTCGCAACTTCGGCTTTAGCGATAGTAGAGTTCTGGCACCTCCACCATGCGGTCACCCAACCGCTCGGGAATTGAGAACGGATCAGTTGAATGGCAGAGTCGATAGAGGCGTATTTTCTTGAATTGTGGAACCAGAACATCTGTCCCAATTGCGGCAAGACCATCCCGCAAGGTACCAGGGTGGGGAGTGGACGTAAAAGCGAAGGCGGCTTCTGTAGCCTCGACTGCTACACCAGCTTTTACCAACTCGAATTAGCGGAGCGCGCCAGGCGTCTCGCAGAACGAACGAAGCGCAAGGAGTCGTAAACCAACATGCCTCTCGAAGCCCGCACTTCTGAACACAGTCTTTTCCCAGACCTGGCCGTCTCGACTCGTGGTGTGAAAGCCGGCGTGCTCCCGTCCCAGGATATTCAAGATCTTATCTCCACGGGCAAGATAACGGCGCGCACTCCAATATTGGATGAACAGATCCAGCCAGCGAGCTTGGATCTCAGGGTTGGCGACATGGCCCATCGGGTTCAGGCGAGCTTTTTGCCTGGGCAGCACGCTACCGTGGAGCAACGGATCAGCGAGCTAAGAATGAGCCGCGTTGATTTGACCAGCGCGACGGTCCTCGAGAAGGGCTGCGTCTATATTGTGCCGCTCCTTGAAGAAGTGCATCTTCCCGACAACATGTCAGGTAAGGCCAACCCCAAAAGCACAACTGGCCGGCTCGACGTGTTCACCCGGTTAATTACTGACTACGGAGTTGAATTTGAGCATGTGCCGCCCGGTTACAAAGGCAAACTATATGCGGAGATTGTCCCTGGCACTTTCTCAATTCGATTGCCGGCGGGAACGCGGCTCAACCAGCTCCGATTCTTTCGCGGTAACCCCCTCGCCTCAGACACCCTGATCACTGAATTGGATGGGCGCGAGGCTTTGGTCTATTCACGCGAGGACAGCCCCGTGAAGGCACAGGTGGATAGGGGCCTCAGGATTTCGGTGAATTTACATTCGGTCGCCTCTTCCGAGATCATCGCATACAAAGCGAAGAAGAATGCGCCAGTGATCGACCTCAGCAAGGTGAACCATTACTCGCCAGAAGAGTTTTGGGATCCCAAATACCACGTCGGCGATAAGGGGTTGATATTGGACCCAGGAGATTTCTACATTCTTGCATCCAAGGAACAGATCCGAGTGCCTCCTGATTATGCGGCAGAGATGGTTCCCTTTGATTCCTCAATAGGGGAGCTCCGGATACACTACGCCGGTTTCTTCGACCCGGGCTTCGGTTACGGGATGAGCGACCTTACGGGAACTCGCGCCGTCCTGGAGGTCCGAGCTCATGAAGTGCCTTTTCTGATTGAACACGGCCAGATTGTCGCGCGCCTGGCATACATGCGATTATTGAAGCCCCCTGAAAAGATATACGGCGTCGGCATAGGATCGTCGTACCAGCGGCAGAGCCTAACGCTAAGCAAGCAGTTCAAGGTCAGCTAACAACGGGGTGTCCGCACCTCAACGGGGTAGTCGGCGTGCACTGCGCGGGAGTCGCCAGCGTCCCTCCACTTTTTTCATCACAAACGTCCGGGCCAAGCATCACAGACTTCCCACCCGCTCCTGCGAGAGAATATTCCTGGCTAGGCCAAGGTATACGTGTTCCCGTCCCACAAGGACGGCCGCAACGTTACCACAAAGTTATCTTCAGACGCTCTTTGACAACCGAAATTTGGAGGCGTCAAATGGCAGTCAACTGCCGCGAAAATTCCAAAAAGCAGAGATTTTTCCGCTAAGTCCTTATTCCGGAATATTTTGAAAATAAGTCCTTTGCGCTCTAGATTTTGGCAGGAAGACTCCCCCTAACCCTATGATTCCAACGATTAGGGGGGAGGGGGGTACTGGTAAACAAGGGTTAATACCTCAAGAGTAAACAGGCAAGAGTAAGGGAATCGATTGGGCGCAACCCGCAACTCCCACCAGCAAGCGCTGCAAGAAATGCCAAGACCGGACACGCTAATCGGAAGCAGAGGGTTTTACTGCCGGAAACCGCCGCAGGGATACGCTTTGGACAGCGCCTTGCGAGCGAGAACGACCTCGCGCTCGTTCAGTTTGTCCGGATGGTTTGAGAGGTATTTTTCCACGGCGTCGGCTGCTTCACCCAATGTAATAACAGAGTGATCTCGCTTGCAGACCCTCATGGAAGCCATGACCCCTTCGACAACTCCCAGGCAGTACCCTGCGTCAAAGCCCTGCACTTCTCCTTTGCAGGACAGGGCAAGCTCGTCTCCGTCCAGCTTGTCCGGTTGGTCGGGTGACGAGGGGATAGCCGGTTTCACCATGGCATCTGTTTTGTCGGCGTCTGCTCTTACCGTGGCGTCCGTTTTCTCGGCGTCGGCTTTTACCGTGGCGTCTGTTTTTACCGCAGCGGCTGCCTTGTCACTTGCGAAGGCCAAGCCAGCCGTGAGAGCCAATAGCAGGGCAAAGCTAAGACTAAAGATAAGTGTTAGAGAGCGTTTCATTTCTTCTCCTCCAGGGCCGAATGATGTGCCGCGTCGTGGCATCCCTGCCAATCTGGATTTTGGGGCAGCTATAAAGGGGGAGATGCGGGACCGCTTGTGTTGCTAAACTCGCGCTTCGACAGCAGTGGGGTCCGTCTGCAAACTACGCGAACTGGCCGGCCACACGTCGAAACAGCACGTCCGCAACCAAACTGGACCAGCAAGGAGCGAAGCCGCTAACCAACAGGGTGATAAGTACATGTTTCGGAGTGACAGCTAATGGCATTTTGCGAACATTACTGCCGGGGAAAGCACTTGCGTAGATAGGAAAACTTTTTCCCTTGCACCGGCAGAAAGAATCATTTCCGCGGCGGACAATCAACGTGCGGACAATCAGCGTCGCGGACCATCAGCGTCGCGTCGTGGCTGCCACTTCTGCCGGCTCCGGCTCAAGCTTGGCGGTGAAGTGGCGCAGGAACGGCGCTTCGTAAGTGATCTTCATGCCGTGAATCTGGTCGCGCTTCTTCCAGACTTCGAGGATGATTTCCACCGCGTAGTCGATGTGGCTCTGCGTGTACACGCGCCGGGGAATCGCCAGACGCACCAGGTCCATCTTCGCCGCCGCTCCGAACATCAGTGTGCCGATCTCGACCGAGCGGATGCCGCCTTCGAGATAGAGTTCATTGGCGAGCGCCACCGCGGGAAAATGATCGGGCGGAATGTGCGGCAGAAACGCCCGCGCGTCAATGTAGACGGCGTGGCCGCCCGGCGGCTGCACGATGGGCACGCCCTCCGCGGCAATGTGGTTGCCGAGGTAGGCGGTGGAAGCGATGCGGTATTCGAGATAATCCTCGTGCAGCGCTTCCTGCACTCCGACGGCGATGGCTTCGAGATCGCGCCCGGCGAGGCCGCCATAGGTGGGATAGCCTTCGGTGAGAATCAGCAGGTTCTTCTCCTGCTGCGCGAGCAGATCGTCGTTGGTGCAGAGAAATCCGCCAATGTTCGCCATGCCGTCTTTTTTCGCCGACATGGTGCAACCGTCGCCGTAGCTGAACATTTCCTGCGCGATTTCTTTCGGCGTTTTCTGCTCGTATCCTTTCTCGCGGATCTTGATGAAGTAGGAGTTCTCCGCGAAACGGCAGGCATCGAAGTAGAGCGGGATGCCATGCTTGCGGCAAACCGCACTGACGGCTTTGACGTTCTCCATCGACACCGGCTGGCCGCCGCCGGAATTGTTGGTCACGGTCAGCATGACGAGAGGCACGTGTTCGCGGCCGGCGTTTTGAATCAGGGCGTCGAGCGCCGCGACGTCCATGTTGCCCTTGAAGGGATGCTTCAGGCTGGGCTGGCGGCCCTCGGCGATGACCAGATCCACCGCCTCTGCTCCGACGAAATTCCACGTTCGCACGCGTGGTGTCGAAGTGCGTGTTGTTGGGGACGATATCGCCCTTTTTGGCACATCACGCTAAACAGAATGCGCTCGGCTGCGCGGCCCTGGTGGGTGGGAATGACGTGCTTATAGCCGAAAATATCTTGCACCGACGAGCGGAAACGCTCGAAGCTGCGGCTGCCGGCATAACTCTCATCGCCTTCCATCATGGCCGCCCACTGGTGGGTGGACATGGCTCCGGTGCCGGAGTCGGTGAGCAGGTCGATGAGGACATCGTCCGCCGGCAGGAGAAAAAGGTTGTAGCACGCGGCGCGGAGCCGTTGCTCGCGCTGAGCGCGGGTCGTCCAGCGAATGGGCTCGACGCTTTTGATGCGGAATGGCTCGATGATGGTGCGGGGCATGGTGGTTTCTCCTTTTTACCACAAGCCGTCGCCTGCGGATGTCCAGGGGCTGAGATGGCGGGAGAAAGTGGCAGGGCACGTGCGTCCCGCTTTAGCAGTCAGGTCGGCGCTCAGAATGCGCCCAGCTCTCCACGACACGATCAGACTTTGACTGAATCCCGCCGTTCGGCCGGAACGTACTTGACAGCGGCGGTGCGATCCAGTTTGTCCCAGGCGAAGGGACGACCCTGGATGGCACGCTTCAGGGTGCGGAACAGAACGAGGGAAAAGACCTGGCGATAGGCGAAGCGCTGCAACCACACCTGGCTGAGCAGCCAAGCGTCTTCGCGGGATTCGGGCTGGCGGCGCTCCAAGGCGAAGGCGATCGACGAGGCGAGCAAGGCGAAGGCAACCGACGAGGCAATGAAATCAATCACCAGGAAGGCGACGAAAAAGATCAGCAGCCGCTGGAAGCTGCCCGGATCGGTGGTGTCAGGATGAAAGTGTTTCTGGACGAAATACCAGATCACGCCGACCGTAAACATCAGGTCAATGAAGGGCGAGACCAAGGGAAGCAGAATCTGGAAGATGAGGATGTTGGGAAGTGCGACAAATCCCAAAGCGCCTTTGCGCGCAAAAACGCCCTTATGCTTAAAGATGGCCTGCAGAATTCCAAACGACCAGCGGAAGCGCTGCCGCATGAGCGCGTTGGCACTGGTCGGAGCCTCGGTGAAGGCGAGCGCCCGGTCTTCGTATTCCACGCGATTGCCACTGCGGAGCAGCGCCATGGTGAGATCGGCGTCTTCGGCGACGGTATCCACATGGTAGCCGCCCTCTTCGCGAACCGCCGTCGTACGCCAGGCGCCGATCGCGCCCGGCACCACGCTCACCGCACCCATGGTGTTGAGCGCTCGCCGCTCGAAATTCTGGCTGGTGATGTATTCCAGCGCCTGCCAGCGCGTCCACAGGTTGACGCGGTTGCCAACCTTGGCATTGCCCGCCACGGCTGCAACTTTGGGATTGAGAAAGTGCGGTACGAGCCGCGAGATGGCATCGGGAGCAACAATCGTATCGGCATCGATACCGACGAAGACTTCGGCATCGCCAATGTGCTCCAGTCCAAAGTTAAGCGCCTCGGCCTTGCCGCCGTTAGGCTTGGTGAGAATCAACACCTTGCCGGCAGCTTCTTCGGCGGCAAACGTCCAGCGGGCGATTTCCAAAGTACGATCCTTGGAACCGTCGTCGATGACAATCACGCGCAGATTGGGATAGTCGGAGTCGAGTGCGCCCTGGACCGTGCGTTCGATGACCTTCTCCTCGTTATAAGCGGGGATGAGAACCGCGACCCGGGGCCGGTAAGCCGCGATCTGCTCGGGCGTTCCATACACATGCGAGCGGAGACGGTCATAGATGGCGAGGATGCCGACCGAAATCAGGCGCCCGGTCATCAGGATGTCACCCAGGAAAAAAATGACCGTGATGCCCGTCATGGTCGCACTGAAAAGCCAGAAGCCGATCCAATTCAGCCGCGCGGACCAATACTCGTTGGCCGGAAGCGGCGGCATGACATCCGCTTTCGTTTTGCCCATCAACTGGTACACGGGGACAAATTGAAATCCGCGGGCACGGGCGCCGTCGATAATCAGCGGAAGCGCCAGCACGGTTCTTTCCCGATTGCCGCCGCCATCGTGCATGAGAATGATGTTGCCGCACTGCGTATCGTTCGCTTGGCAGGGAGGCAGGTGGTCGAGCACGCGAGCGGCGATTTGTTTTGGCGAGAGCGCGGGCTCGTCGTTCCAGTCCCGGGTGTCGATCTTGTTGCCGATAGTGATGTAGCCCATGCTTTGCGTAAGTTCGAGCGGGCGCACCTCGTCTTCGGTATCTGGCTCCGCATCGACGGAGTACGGCGGACGGAACAACATGGCGCGAACGCCCAGGCGGCTGGCGAACAAGCGCTCAGTCAGGTTCAGCTCCACCTTCATGTAGCCGCTGCCAATCGAGCTGATATCGGGATGCGTAAAGGTATGGTTCCCGATTTCATGGCCTTCGCGGTAGATGCGCTGGGTCAAACTGCTGAACTTCTCCGCCTGGATTCCGATCAGAAAGAATGTTCCCGGCACATGCTCGCGTTTGAGGACATCGAGAATCTTCGGGGTCCACTGTGGATCAGGACCGTCGTCGAAGGTCATAGCCAGTTGGTTCTTGCTGAAGCCATAGCGCGCCACACGATACGGCTCCGGCAGACTCTTGAAGGTTTCCCCGTCGATGAGTCCGGTCTGCTTGTCTATGGTCAGGTCGCGCTCGCCATTGGTAGGCCGCGCCTCGATGTGCAGGATTTCGCCGCTGCCCTCCATATCGACGTCCTGGCCTGGGGGAACGTCCTTCAACCGATCCGACGCATTCGCTTCGCCGGGCATATCCCACACCCGCCACAGGGAGCGGTCTTCCGCGCCCAGTCTCCACAAGGCGAAGGTCTGGATGCCGAGGGTCTGCGCGGCGCGCATCTGGTTGAGCGCAGTTACCGCATCCAGAAACCAGACATCGTGGCGAAAGTTATCGTCATCGCGATAGCTGAAGTGCGGATTGAGCTCGTCGCCATCATAATCAACGTCTTCTTCGGAATCGCGCGCCCCGATCCAGGCTTCCTGCACGGAAACGGATTTGTCGGCCTCTCCGGGCGGAAGCTTGCTTGTCTTTGTCTTTGTTTTTGGCCGCTCGACCCAGTCGTACCCGTAGTTGCCGATGGCACAGATGAGCTTCTCTTTCGGAATCTCTTCGATCGCGGACTCGAGGTTGTCCGTGAACCAATCCTGCGAGGCGACGGGGCCAGGGGTTCCGCCGGGAAAGTGCTCGTCGTAGTTCATGATGACGACGCCATCCACAGCGGACGCAATCGCCTTGTAGTCGTAATCCTGGTTGCGCACCTGGACGCTCACGTACAGCTTCATCCCCTTGGCGTGCAGGTCAGACGAGAGCTCGTTCAGCAGAGCCAGGTATCCGGGTTGCGCTTTCTTCGGGAAGGACTCGAAATCGATCATCAATCCGCGGAAATGATCGGAGGCAAGATAAATCCCGATCTGGCGCCGAAAATTGGCGCGAGCTGCCGGATTGTTCAGGAAGTCACTGATTCTCGGAACAAAGTCGGCGCCGTCAAAGTTCTGCACCACCGGAAAGACTTCCATGTTGGTGCCTTCGGCCTTCAGAAACTGCATTACTTTGTCGTCGACGTGATGGACCGTTTGCCCTTGAACCACGTCAAACATCGTGTTCGTTTCCGGATCCGAGGCTTGCAGATGGCCGTCTGCACTGAGAATCTGCAGCCACGTCGGGAAGAGCAAGTCGATTTGGCGTGCATACTCGCGCAAGGAAGAGAAGCTGGCCGCGTCCCAGGAAACGTAGAATGCGGCGCGAACCCCTTGCTCGGAGTTTAGTTTGAGCTGCGAAGGAGCTTTGCGGGATGGGTGCCGGTGTCCAGCGCGGGCCAGAGTGGCCAGACGGCGCTTCTCGCGCGCTCTCACTTTTTCGTCTTCTTTCAGAGCGTGGTAAGGCTTCTTTTCCGACAGCCAGGAAAGATCGGGCAGAGGCTCGCTGCTCAGGGCGCTGTAAATGAAAAAGACCACCAGCAGAGAAAAAGCCAGGGCGGCCGCGTCGACAAAGCGGCGAATGCGCTTCCAGCGCGCTTGCAAGGGATCGTAAAAAACCTGTTTTGCCATCTTGTGGTGTGTCTACATCCTAAGGTGAGAGCCGCAGGGGGTCAAACCCGGGCGGTCAGACGTGGTTCGTCGTTCGCTATTCGCTGTTCGCTGAGTGCTTCGTGGATCTCCGGTTTTAGCGAAAAGCGAGCAGCGAACCGCGCCCTTCGTCAAGGGCGCGGCAAATCGCGCGATTCGCGATATATTGCCAACGTGCTCCGCTTGATCCGCGAACACCGCAGTTTTTTTCTGGCAACCGCCCTGGCCGCCCTGGCATTGCGGCTCTTTTTCTTCGTCTATTTCCCGATGGTCACGGATGATACGCGCGTCTACGCCGACTTCGCCACCAACTGGCTGCAGCACGGCATCTACGGCCATACGCAGGCCAGCCAACAGGGAACGTACATCATGCCGGCCGACTCGCGCCTGTTTGGATATCCCGCTTTTCTGGCCGGGATCTTCTGGCTATTTGGGGTCGGTAACTTCAAAGCAGTTCTGCTGGCGCAGGTTCTGGTGGGCCTGGCCACCTGCCTGATCGTTGCCGACCTTGCCCGCCGCGTCGTTTCCGACCGCGCGGCGAGAATCGCTTTTCTCCTGACGGCGCTGTGTCCATTCCTGGCAAACTATGCCGCCGCCGTGCTCACCGAAACTTTGGAGATCTTCTTCACCGCGCTCGCTCTCGATTGCGCGGCAGCCGCGCTGGGTCGGATGCATGAGACTCGCTTAAGCGTGGGCGTCGCTTCGGCAAATTCAGGAAGGGTCGACGGAGCGAAGCTCTGGGCCGCGACCGGCGCGGCGGTTGCGGCCTGCATCCTGTTGCGTCCCGATGGCGGCCTCCTGCTGGCGGCGATCGATCTTTATCTGGCAATTTTGGCGGGCAAGATGGTGGCGTCGAAGGGCCGCGCCGGCAAGAAAAACGTGGCGCATCTTCTCTCCGCCGGAATCATCGTCGCAGCCGTTGCCCTGGCGCCGCTCGTTCCCTGGACGATTCGTAATTTTCGCGCCCTCCACCATTTCCAACCGCTGGCGCCGCGCTACGCCAACGACACGGATGAACTCGTCGCCCGAGGTTTCAACCGCTGGACCAAAACCTGGATCGTCGACTACGTGTCGGTAGAAGAGATTCTCTGGAACGCTCCTGGCGAACCGATTGACCCAAAGAAACTGCCGTCGCGTGCCTTCGATAGCCCGGCGGAAAGGGACGCAACGCTGGCCGCCATCGCCGACTACAACGAGGCGCAGGACATGACGCCCGAACTGGACGCGCGCTTCGGTAAAATCGCCGCCGACCGCATTCGCGCTCATCCTCTTCGCTACTATGTTGTGCTGCCCGTGCTGCGCATCGCGGACATGTGGCTGCGCCCGCGAACTGAGATCCTTCCTCCCGATGCGCGCTGGTGGGAATTCAATGACGAGGCGAAGTATTCAATCATGGCAGTAGGATTCGGACTGTTGAATCTGGCATACGTGGCGGCCGCGCTCTGGGCGCTCTTGCATGGCAAGTCCCGCCAGCCATCAGGCATGCGCTGGGCGGGATTGTTGGTCAGTTTCCTGCTGCTGCGCTCGGCATTTCTGGGGACGGTGGAAAACCCGGAACCGCGCTACGTGCTGGAATGTTATCCCGCCATCATTGTGCTGGCATCGTCGTGGCCGGCGCCGCGCTCAGGGGATCATTAAACAATTGAGTGATATTGAGTCATTAATGACTCAATGAGTCAATGATTTAATGACTCAATGACTTAATGCCTCTGTTAGCTCAGCGGCGAGTCGGTCATGCGGAAACGAGTGCGGACGTGTTCGGACAGCACTTCGATGGCTGCGCGATTGGCTACTCGATCGGTTTTCGTCAGATATTCAATCGCGTCCACTAGCATCTTTTGTCCGTCCACGTAGCGAGGGTCGGCGATGCGTTCGCGCTTTTTGCGAAAATCGGGAGGGACGGGAATGGTGAACACTTTGGCCATGCGAACTCAACTCTCCGGGGCTCTCTTCGCAGTATATAGCCGCAACCGGTCTTTTTCAGCTTGTTTCTATGGGCCCGGGTTTTGCATGATGCGGCGCGGAAAATCCTATCCTTGTGGCGAGACGAACTTGGTTCTCTTGGTGGTCTTCAACTTAAACGCGTTCTCCGGAAGTGGTTGATTGATGCGAATGTCGGAATACTTCGCTAGGCGGTAGTTGCCGTCCGGCTCAAAAAACTGCTGCTGCACCGAAATTCCCTTGGCCGGGTCGATCCAGAGCAGGATGCGCGCGATATTGTTTCGCCAACGGGCCGACTTCGGAATCAACTCCAGTTTCTCCGCTTTGACGCCGTTGACGGTCTCTGACTCCAAATATCTCAGGACATAAGACTTGAACAGGTCGCGCCCGCCGCCGCCGAAGCCGAGCACCAGAAAGCTCTCGACATCGCCGCGATTCTTGCCCGGATCGTATTCGTTGACCTGATCGATCTTGGGTTGGTACACCTGCAGCTTGCCGCCGCTGTAGATAACGTACTTCTTGTCGGGCTCGACGAAGTCGGCGGCCATCTGCACTTCGCCGCCTTCACGCCGGAAATAAATCCTGCCCTTCTGCGTCTCGGTTTCGTTGATGACCTTCTGATATTGGTCCCAAACGACGCTCGCCTCGGTGGTCTTGAAGCTCTTGGCGGCCGCGTCCATCTGGGCGAGAACGTGCTCCAGTTCAGGGGATTCGCCAACAATCTGCGCCCAAGCGGCCGCGGTCAACACACAGCCAACAACCGCGATTCTGAGAACAAGCGTCTTGTGCACAACTTTCATTTATGCGCCATGAAACATTGAGACCATGAAACCTTGAAAACTTCTCTCACTCTTTTTCAACCCAGACTTTGTAACTCAGCGTGTGCCCCTTGGCGTCCTTAACCGTCTCGTACTTTGTAATGCTGACCGCTCCGGAAATGGGTTCGATAATCTGTTCCAACTGCCGGCGAACATCTCCACCTGGAGCGGCATTCACTGCCGAGGCCTGGATCTGATAGATGAATCCGCCCTTCTCGTCGGGAATCACAATCACTCCGGTAAGATGCGGATTGCGCTCGACCGGTTTGTCCTTGAAGTTGATGAAGTATGGCGAAACAAAAACAAAGAGGAGAATCAGCGTAACCATGATGTCGTAATGCAGGCTGCCCCGTTCATACGACCAAAGAATGTATCCGCGGATTGTGCGCCAGATCGCGCCCATTGGAGAGACGGACGCTTTCAAGCGCCGTCGAGCCTATTTCGGGTTGCTGCCAGTGTATTTTGGAATTCATGCGATAGCAAATCCTCCGACTTCAAGCCGCGACGGGAGCGGGCACGCGCTCTACGGATACGCCTTATGCGGTCGGTGCCCATATAAGGCTGCAGCGCCTCCGGAATGCGCACGCTTCCGTCGGCTTGCTGATAGTTCTCCACGATGGCAACCCACGTACGTCCTACCGCCAAGCCGCTGCCGTTCAACGTGTGTAGAAACTCCGTCTTGCTCTTGCCCTCGGGACGATAGCGAATATTCGCCCGCCGTGCCTGAAAACTTTCAAAGTTCGAGCACGAAGAAATCTCGCGGAACAGATTCTGTCCCGGCAGCCAGACTTCAAGGTCATAAGTCTTGGCCGCAGAGAATCCCATATCGGCGGTGCACAGCGTGACCACGCGGTAGTGCAGGCCGAGTTTCTGCAAGACGGTCTCGGCATCGTGGGTCAGCTTCTCCAATTCATCGTAAGAATTCTCCGGACGCGAGAACTTCACCAGCTCCACTTTTTGAAACTGGTGCTGGCGGATAATTCCGCGCACATCCTTGCCGTACGATCCGGCTTCGCTGCGAAAACAGGGAGTGTACGCGGTCAGCGAAACCGGTAAGCGCGCCGCGTCCAGCACTTCGTCGCGATAGAGATTCGTGACCGGCACTTCGGCGGTTGGAATCAGCCAGAGATCTTTCTCGCCGTGCGGCACGCGAAACAAATCCTGCGCAAACTTCGGAAGCTGGCCCGTGCCATACATCGACTCTGAATTCACCAGATACGGCGGAAGGACCTCGGTGTATCCGTGCTCTCGGGTGTGCAGATCGAGCATGAAGTTGGCGAGGGCCCGCTCCAGTCGAGCGCCCAGCGCCCAGTACACGGCGAAGCGAGCGCCCGACAACTTGGCGGCGCGCGTCAGGTCGAGCACTCCGAGCGCCTCGCCCAGTTCCCAGTGCGGCTTGGGCTTGAAATCGAACTGCGGCGGCGTGCCCCAGCGCCGTGCTTCCACATTATCTTCAGCGCTCGTCCCCACCGGCACGCTGGCATGAGGAAGATTCGGAAGGGACGTCAGAATTTCGCGCAGGCGAGCTTCCTGTTCGGCCGCCTTTTTTTCGGACTCTTGAATCTGCTCGCGCAGTTCCTTCGTCTCCTGGATCTGTGCCGAAGCATCCTGCCCACTTTTCTTGAGCTTGGCAATCTCTTCGGAAGCCCGGTTGCGGTGTGCCTGCAGCGTTTCCGCCGCGGTGATGGCCTGCCGGCGCTCGGCGTCAATGGTTCGAAAGTCCTTCAAAACTTCCGCCGGATTCATGCCGCGCTGGCGCAGTTTTTCTTCCACCAGCGCAAGGTTGTCACGAACAAAATTCAGATCGAGCATTCTGCTTTAACTTTAGCTGAAAAACGCGATTCCGTGCACGCCGACGGCCAGAGTCTCGAACTACAGAGGGCGACTCTTTAAATATGGATTGTCATCCCGAACGAAGTGAGGGATCTGCATTTTGCGGCGGACTGCAGATCCCTCACTTCGTTCGGGATGACAAGGTCTGGTGGATGCGGATCGAAGCCCGGGTTTCGGCTTGTGCACAGCGGTTAGCGTCTTTTCTCCTGTAAACTAGCTCGCGATGAGACTCCCCCGTTCCCTGTTCGTGGCGCTGTTTTTGCTCTGCTCGATCTTCTTTTGTTTGCCCCGCCGCGTTCGCGTCCGCTTACAACGCCCGCCCCAAGCTCATTGTCGTCATCGTGATCGACCAGTTCCGCGGCGACTACCTGGAACGCTATCGCGACCAATTCGGCGACGGAGGTTTCCGCTTATTTATCGATCGCGGCGCTTATTTCACCGACTGCAACTACGACTATGCCAACGCCAGCACCGCTCCCGGACATGCCACACTCTTCACCGGAAGCTACACCAGCGGACACGGCATCATTGCGAACGAATGGTGGGACCCACAGAAAAAGAAGCGGGTGACGTCGGTCGAAGACGACACGACAAAACTTGTCGGCATCGAGCGCGACGCAAAACCTGAGCTCGCAGGCGCGTCGCCTCACAACCTCATGAGCGATACGCTCGGAGACGAATTGAAACTGGCGACTGGCGGCAAAGCCCGGGTATTCGCCATCTCGCTAAAAGATCGTGCCGCCGTCTTGCCCGCCGGATTTTCCGGAGACGCCGCCTATTGGATCGATCCCAAGAGCGGCGACTGGATCACCTCCACTTACTACCGTCCCGATCTTCCCGAGTGGGTGCGCAATTTCAACGGGAGCCATCGGCGCGCGGAAAAATTCTGGAATCGAGAGTGGCGGAAAGACGGCGACGGAAATACGCTTGGGCTCGACCGCACGGCGAAACGGCACGAACAAAGACGGCACGCCCGCCAGCTTCTACGAGGTTGTCGGGTCCACTCCATTCGCCAACGATTACCAACTGGAATTCGCCAAGGAACTCGTGTTGTACGAGAAGCTGGGCGCGGGCCCGGTGACCGACTTGCTTGTAATCGGCCTCTCGGCCAACGATATCCTCGGCCACCAGGTTGGTCCCGACTCTCCACAAATGCGCAGCATGGCGCTCGAACTCGACCGGAGTTTGGCGGAGTTCTTCGACTTCCTCGGTCATCAGATCGGAATGGCCAACGTGTGGATGGCGCTTTCCGCCGATCACGGCGTCGCGCCCCTGCCTGAATTCGCGAAAACTCTTCGTCTGCCGGCAGCCAATCTCGACCCGAAAGCGTTGCGCGAACAGATCAATTCCCTGCTCTCGAAAAAATTCGCCAAGAAAGCCGACTACGTGCTCGATCTCGATTACCCGGTCGCCTGGCTGGACGAAGACGCGTTCGCCGGAATCGTCGCCGGGGCCTCCGCCGCAAACAAGGAATCCGATCGCCGAAGCCGACGCGGGCGAAGCCATGAAGCAAGTCGGGATTCGCCGGATACTTTACCAAGTCGCAACTGGCTCGTGGAGATATTCCGGCCACGGAAATCGGCCGCCGTTATGCCCATAGCTACTCGCCCGAAGGCGGATGGTATGTGATCGGAATCCCCGTTCCATTTCAAGTCGGAATCACGAAGGGCACCGATCACGCGACGCCTTTCTCGTACGATACCCACGTGCCGCTCGCCTTCTATGGCCTCGCCTTCCAGCCCGGAATCTACCGGACGCACGCCGAGCCGGTCGATCTCGCGGTGACGCTAGCCTCTTTGCTCGGAATCAACGCGCCCGCGCAAGCCACGGGAAGAGTACTGACCGAAGCGCTGCCGCCGCCGCATCATTCCACCGCGCCATCGGCCATGCCGGCCGCCACGCCGCCCGGGGGAACCCAATGACGCCTATCGGCAATCCCGACTTGAGCGTCAGCTTCGCCGGCATCGAGCTGAAGAATCCGATCATCGCCGCTGCCGGCACATTCGGCTACGGCATCGAATTCGAAGACATCGTGCATCTCGACCGGCTCGGCGGATTAGTCGTCAAAGGTCTCTCCAAAGAACCGATGACCGGAAATCCGCCGCCGCGCCTGTTTGAGACCGCTGCCGGAATGCTGAATGCCATCGGACTGCAGAATATCGGCGCGCCCGCGTTTCTCACCGAAAAACTCCCGGCGCTGCGCGCGAAAAAAAATGTCGTCGTGTTCGCCAATGTCTTCGGCTACACCCGCGCCGATTACGAGCACACGATTGAGATCCTGAATCAGGGCGAGGGCATCGCGGCCTACGAAATCAACGTATCCTGCCCGAACACGGCGCACGGCGGCATTCAGTTCGGCAGCGATCCGCTCTTGCTCGACGAAGTGGTGCGGACGGCGAAGCGGGTGTCGGCGCGGCCGATCATCGTGAAACTCTCGCCCAACGTCACCTCGATCGCGCAGATGGCATATGTTGCCCAGGAAGCGGGCGCCGACGCCATCTCGCTGGTGAACACGTTTCTAGCCATGGCGATTGATGCGGAAACGCGCCGCCCGAGAATTGCCAATGTAACCGCCGGCCTCTCCGGCCCGGCCATCAAGCCCATCGCGCTGCGCATGGTGTTTGACGCAGCTCGCGCCGTGAAAATTCCGGTGATCGGCATGGGCGGAATCACCAGCCCGGTGGACGTAGTGGAATTCATGCTGGCGGGAGCGAGCGCGGTCGAGGTGGGAACCGCAAGTTTCTTCGATCCGGTGGCCACCGAAAAGCTGGTGGAGGAATTGACCACTTACTGCCGCGAACATCGCATCGAGCGCCTCAGGGACCTCACCGGCGGGTTACTGACCGATTGAGGATCGTCTCGTGCACAGGCTGGTCGATTCTGAGGCTGTGAGAAGCGAAAAATGAAAAACGGCCGGGAAAGACTCCCAGCCGTTTCAGGAGGAATTGCTGTAACAGCTTATCCCCAACGTAGCCGTATTTCAGCCTGCCTTATCGCCTCTCAAGCTGGAAGACTAGAAGTCGATAGTCTTCTGGCGTGCAGAGGCAGTAGCCGTAGCCGCTGCCTATTGACGCTAACCCGTAAGAACACACGGTCCCCAGGTTGCTTGCTTCAAGCGCCGTGAGGTTCGAGTCGGCCAACGCGGTTTCCGTAACGAACCACGGTCCCTTGCTGCCATCTGGCCCGCTACTTTGTTTTTGGGATGCCGTTCGTCGTTGCCTGGATGTGCGTCATCCATCCCCGCAGTCCCGTAGCCGGGATTGCGGACCTCAGGGGTACCACCGAAAAGGAAAGGGCAATGGTAACATCCTCGGCCATTTTCGGTCTCTGGCAGTCGAGGAAAAGATCTACTTGATAACGCCACTTTGCATTTGCTCCTCAACTCGCAAAGACTGGCAAAGGCCGCTGTGTTGGAGCGTGATGCTCTTTATTCACGGATTCGGAAAGCAGACCGTACTGACGTGGCATCGCAGCGACGCATCGCAGGAAATCATCTCCTGGCTGTCATCGAACACGTAGATATCCGCAAGCCACAGAGTTAGCCGTTTTCGACAATGTTCCCAATCTGGAGCTGCGGTTGCCTGGTCGCCGTCGTTGATGAGACGCAGCGTTCCATCCGGAGCGCCACTGGTATTTGCATTGGAGTCAGTAGGTGACGAAATAGACGCTGTTGTCACCCACGTTTTGAGCGAAGGCATTCCCCAGCTCAGGGTGATCTCCGCAATGGCGTATTGACCGATTTCGGCAACAGTTATGTCTCGGATCACGTGCCGAAGCTGCAACAATCCGACTATTTCATTTTTCATAGACCCTCCCCGTTGTACCTTGGAATCTCTGTATTTCGCCTTCCTTTTCGTGCGATGCGAAAGTCAGCTCGAGTATTTACTAACTACTGCTCGTAGCGCTACTTCGACCCATATCTGCGATGTCCGCTGTGGCCGAACCACTGCGGTTACTACTTATCGGGTAGTTCCGGACACTGGGGCGACATATGGCAACTGATTGTGTTGAAACCGCCGAGAACCTAGAGTACATCGCGTCAATAAGTTCTACGGCTTGCCGCTGTCAGGTAGAACTGATCCCGTATGGTGTTGACAAGTTTCCACTCAGGCCGATAGCCTCATAACAGGGACTGGCTGGTCGCGATTCAGGTCGATCCACGGGCGAACGGGAAGAAATCAGCCTTAAGCAGTGCTTATGGAGTTCCTGTCTGTTTGCGCGGTACGAGACGCGGCTAGCCGGGTCTCCACAGGAAAATCTTGCTATCGTCCGCTAGCGTGCCAGATCGATCCCGGCGACTGATAGTTCATCCCTTCGCCCCACACCACGTGCGTGTCTCCGTGGTTGTCGATCGCCAGCCCGAAATAATCGCCGAAGGGAAAACGGAAACCTTTCTTACCTATATAACGATAGCCCGGCACGTAGCCCGAGATCCGTATCTCTTCTCCCCAGGTCGCTCCGCCGTTGCTCGAACTTCGATAGTAAGTGTTCCAATAGGGAGAGTTGCCGGAAGAGTTGCGCTTATCCATCCACGCTATGCGGACGTCGCCGCCGTTCCCGGCCACGATCGCCGGGAAAGCATGTTCCACTCCCGGCTCGGCGGAGGAAACGCTGACGCGCGGCAACCAGTTTTCGCCGCCATTGGTTGACGAGGAGAAGTAAATGCGCTGCGGCCCCAGGGACGAACTGCCCGCGCTCCACAGCGCGTAAAGAGTTCCGTCGGTGTCAGAAGTCAGCGCGACTTGCGCGCCCAGATACCCCTCGCCACATTCCTCATCCTCGCAGCCGGGTGCTGCCGCGGAAACGTCGAGCCGGTTCGCACTCCACGCCTTGCCCGCATCCGCCGACTTCGCCACATACAGGTTCACCGAGCCGCGCGCTCCTCCCGCTTTTGAGTAGGAAGCCCAGGCCAGATACGCGTTGCCTGCGGGATCGACCGTGGCCGCGCCCAGCAGAGACCATCCCGGACGGGTTTCAGTATTCACGCGCGTCGGCGTAAAGCTGCGCCCGCCATCCTGCGAGGCCGCCACCCACACCTCTTCTTCATGATTGAACGCCACGTAGACGCTCTGTCCGCGCACCGCCAGGGCCGGCTTATCCAGTTCCACTTCGCTGCGAACCGCAATCGCAAAAGCCCACGTGGCGCCGAAGTCCACCGACTTCGCGAGAATGACCACGCGCTTCCCGTTCTGCAGCCATGCTGCATAAAGGGTGCGCCGGTCGGCTGGGTCTACGGCAATCTGGGCGTCAAACTGCCCCGAATTCGTTTCCAGTATCGCCTGCGGAGTCTGCCAAGACTTGCCGTTGTCATTGCTCGCCACCAACAGCATGGCGGGCACGCGGCAGCGCTTGCAATCTGGCACGCTTCCATAGTGCGGATAAAGAACGTAGATGCGTCCCGAACCATCGGCCGCCACCGCCGGTTCCCACTGGTCGCCGCTCGTCAGGCCGACCCGCCTCTGCCCGGAAAATTGCGGCGCCGCCGCCCAAGCCAGGCTGGCCAGCGCACACAACAACACCATGAGTTTGGCGGAGCGCATATAAGCCATCAAACGAAAACCAGGGGGGAGGGAATAAACGGGCCCTTGACCTTGAAACTTTATCTCGAAGCTGGTTGCCGGTCAATCACACTTATGCACTACACCTTGCGGCTGCCCTAACCAGCGGTCGGCAAAGCCTCGTCTTGTGAAAAGCCCGACTGCGTGCAGGCCATCAGAATAGGGGTGATTCTCGATGCTCAGCTAACAGGCCAGCAGGCTGCCGATAAACTCGATCTTGCACCAGATTGTGGGGGTGGCGCAGCGGTTCAGCGCTGCGATAACTGCATTGTTTTTAGTCCTTTAGCCGCTGAGATCGCACTCTCCGCTGGCGACTAAGATTCAGCAAACTGCTAGTGCTTGAAAGAAATATTCAGACCCGTAGCCAACTGCAGGTCGTTCTTTTTCGTCGTCGGCGGCGGGTTGCTGACATAAATATCTCCGAACGAGTTTTGCCAGCCCAGCCACTTATTGAGCTTGGTGACCGTACCGAAGTTGAATGTGCCGCGGTATTGTGACGTATCGCTGAGGTCGGGGTAGAAGAAAAAGCTCTGTGTAATGACTGTGCTCTTCCCGACCTTGAGCGTGTAGGCATCACCCAGCGTCAAGCCCGCCAGGCTGTCGGACCTAGCGGCGACGAACGTGCCTCCGGGCGGTGGCGGTGGAATCGTGAAAGACGAGTAGCTTTCATGCGTGTAGTTCGCCCCGACCAGCAGATCGAGGGTAGTGGCAGCATTCTTAATCGCGTGTAAGCCAAGACCGCCTCCCAGCGTGGACCGTAGACTCAGGTCTTGCAGCGAATTGGAAAGGAAATCGCCATTCACAAAGCCGAACGCACGCCGGGAGAAATCGTGGTCGTAGCGTGCTCCTCCACCCGTCGAGTTAGCGGTGGTGTGAGGCGATGCCGTCGGCAGATCGTTGGTCGCGTAGACCGAGTTGGTGTAGAGGGTCAGCTTGTCGTGGAATCCCGTGCGCGCGCCATTGAAAGCGATGTTCAGGTTCTTGGTCTCGCTGTTGCCCCGGGTCACGGCAAAGCCCAGATTCAGACCACCGGCCCAGCCCTCACTCCACCCCGGGTGCAGACTCTTTTCATACGCCGCCTGCTCGGCCGGGCTACGCACCAAAGTGACAGAAGCCTTCGGCGCCTCCACCGGACCTGCGGTCTTGGTGGCAACGATCACATCGTCGCCGCTCGTGGTCACCGGACCAACCACGGTCTTGCCGCCCAGCGTGACGTTAAGGTCGCCCGCGGACGTTAAGCTTTGAATCGCGTCGAACTTCACGGTTACGTCGCCGGCGTAGTCGGTCTTGATCACGAGTTGCTTACCGTCGGACT
The DNA here is from genome assembly GCA_963725245.1 of uncultured Acidobacteriaceae bacterium. Lineage (GTDB taxonomy): Bacteria > Acidobacteriota > Terriglobia > Terriglobales > Acidobacteriaceae > Acidiflorens. The sequence continues at coordinate 36,988 of CAVRYC010000008.1, forward strand.
TCGTAATCGAGCCGGTCAGCCGATCGCCGTTCTTCAAGACGACCTGGTCAGCGAGCGCCGGAATCGCGAGTAACAGAACGAGTAACAGAAGAAGACCTACCACAAATTTCTTACGCACAAAACCCTCCTTGAAGTGAATTCAAAATGAGATGGAATTCTAATCTAAACCTTACGGACACAAAGGCCTTCAACAGCCGGGAAGTGAGTTACAGAACTTTCCCCTACCGAATCTACTCAATGAGATTCCGTAACCTTGGACGTTCGAGTCCAAGTGAGGTCTACGGTGCGGAAAGACTGTCAATCCGCGGATCGGCTATAGCGAATACAAAGTTGCTGTGACCACAGCCAGCTGCCGAGCTGCGCTCGGCTTGGACGGGCGAGGCGCCCGTCCCCACACGAGCAGAGTACAGGAACGCTGAACCCGCTCTAGGTTCTGTGCGGCACCGGCTGGCGCGCTTCGTTCAACAGCACCAAAGTCATGTTGCTGCGCTTGCTGTCGCGCTCCGCTTGGATGGCTTCCAGACGCATGCGCCACGGCGCAAGATCGAAAGGCTGCTCGGCGGGTTTCGCGACGTATGTGTCAATCAACTCGCGGTAGAAGCGCACGATGCCTGCCACTAAGGGCACGGGATACTCCCGCCCCTGGATCTTCAGGCAGTGAACGCCCAGATCAATGAGCGCCGGAATATCGTCCAGGTAAAAGAAGGCGGCATTCTTGAGCGTGATCACCGGCTCCAGCAGCGCCTTGTCATCGAGCAGTTCCCACTTTTCCAGGCAGACGCGGTAATCCAATCCGCCGCGGTTGGGGCTGCCGCGGAACACGTCCTTGCCGAAATCATCGGCGGTCCGCTCCAACCGCATATACGGCGACATCCAGCACTTGCCCAGGTAGGTGTAGCAATGGTTGGCATGAATCAGGACTTCGATGCCTACATCGATATTCGCCTCGCGCGAAGCCAGTTCCCGCAGCGTGAGCTTGGTGTCGGCCACCACTTGCGAGACCCCGATCGAGCGATAGAACTTCACGTCTTCGTTGTTCAGGATGTTGGCGCCGATGCTGGCGTGCAGAACGAGATCGGGGAAACGGCGGTGTACCTGCGCGATCGCGCCCACATCGGTCATGATCGCTCCATCGATACCCCAACCGACGAACTTCTCCATTTTCTTTAGCAGCGAAGGGATTTCGCTCGACTGCATATTCGTGTTGATGGCAACGCGTATTTTGGCTCCCCCGGCGTGCGCGATCGCTATGGCTTCATGCAATTTCTCGTCGGAGAGTTCATAGGCGTCACGCCGCCGGCTCCAGCCGCGTGCTCCTACGTAGATCGCATTGGCGCCGTTTTCCACGGCCGCCTTTACCATTTCCAAATTTCCTGCAGGCGCTAATAGCTCAACCATCGCTCACCTCGAAAAACGCAAAAATCAATCACTCAGCAGGCCACAGCCGGTTGCGGGCGTTTGCCGACATACTCGGCGCCGGTGCGTCCGAAATAAAAACCGTTGCACAAACCTATAGCCGTATGCTCGCGAATCGTATCCCACGCGGACTCGTCCTCCGCGCCACCGCCGGCCGCGATCCGCTCCAGCGCCGCGCGATAGATCCTGGCAATATTCAGACGGTACGCAGGCGTCTCATAGGCTGCCTCGATCCGGAACACATTGTGTCCGGCCGCGATGAGTGCCGGCAAATGCTCGAGCATGCACACGTCCTTGCCGCTCAGCACGCCCTTTCCCACCGTCCGCATGGCCCAGTCGCCCTGCTTGAGGAACAAATTTTTCTGGCATAGCGTCGGGCATTTCTCCGGCCACTTCTGCTCATATTCCAGTAGGAAGCAGTAATCGGAAACGCCCAGCGGCATTTTGCCATGAACCACCAGCTCCGCCGGCATACCGACGCCGCTCGTTATCGCTCCCACTTCGTCGAGGCTGATCTCGTAGTTCGGAGTAAAGCGGACCGCACCGTACTCTTTCAACACCTCGGCTCCGGCGTCGGTGTACACGTTGGCAAATCCGCCGATGTGCGCCGGCATGCCGGGAAACTGCTCATGCACCATGCGCAGCACGCCGAGGTTATGGACCTCGACCGCATCGGCGCCGGCCGCGGCTGCGGTCTCCAACGCCTTCTGCACCTTGGGCAGCACGTCATTGCGCGGCGCCGCATACGAAGTCACGTAGGCCCGCAGGCCCTGGCCCTTTACCAGCGCGATGCCTTCTTCGAGGTCGTCCAGGCGCTCCAGAAAGTTGTCCTCGTAGATGCGGCAGTAAATGTTGCCCAGGTAAACCGCGTCATAAGCACTCAGGTCCGATTCGCGGAGGTTTCGCAGGTTGGAGATCGTCGTATTAAGTTCGAAGGGGCCCATTCAACGTCCTTGTACAGTCCACATCACCGGCAGTACAGCCCGGTTCCCATTGGTCGTCTGATCGGTCGTCTGCTCTGATCGCCTTCTGATCGCTCTTCTGCCCGCATTTCCAGGCATCCGCAGCCGCACGGTACGTCCCGATGATAGCACGCACCATCTCCGCCGGAAGGCTGCGGCCCTGGATCTTGATCACGTCCACGCCCGCATCGAGGAACGCCCCGAGCTCTGCCACCGGGCTGATCTGCCAGCTGGGAAACAACCGCCGGTCAGCCTCCACGCCATCTTTCAGCAAACTCCACGGCTGCTGGCAGATACGGAAGCAACTGCCTACTCCGCCGCGTTTGACGCTTCCACCTAAACGTTGCGACCCGTCGCCCCGCTCCGCCGCGGCGAAGTTCAGGTAGCTGGGCATCCAGCACTTTCCGAGCTGAATGAACTCCTGCACCATGTGCAGCATGACTTCGATCTGGATCGAGGCCTTCGCCTTCACCGCCGCAATTTCCTGCGGCTCAACGTACCCCGGCAGCACCACCGCAGTCGCGCCCAGGTCCTGGTAGAAGAGGGCGTCACTCGTGTTCAGCGCGCCGCAGCCGATGCTGGCGGTGATGGCCAATCCCGGCAGCTTCCGCCTGACTTCGCGCAGAAACCCGACGTCGTTCAGGATCACCGCATGCAGTCCCCAGTCCGCCAATTCGGCCAACTGGCGCAGCAGCTTTTGGCGCTCCTGCGGCTTGGGTATGATGTTTGCCGCAAGCTGTACCTTTTTCCCGAGGGCGTGAGCCAGTTCGATGCACAATCGCAACTGCTTACGGTCAAATTCGCCCCGCGCGCCGCCACGGCTCCAACCCTTTAATCCCACGTACACCGCGTCCGCGCCCGCCTGAAACGCCTGCTCGGCCGCCTCGAGATTGCCGGCAGGAGCCAGCAGCATCGCACACTGCTTGGGCAAGGCCATGTTGGGCAGGTCCATGCCGCAGCCCTTCGCAGTGGAAAGTGGGCTGGCCTGCACAGGTCCATAGCCCGGGATTGCACGTTCAATACCCAAGTTGGCCCCAATTGTTCGCTGAGTCAGTGAGCAATGTCACGCCCAAGTGTGACAGCAAACTCGACGGCACCGGAAGAAATTCCTCTCGCCATGCCGTGAGGGTGTGCCGGAACTTGACCCGCTTCACCACTTCTCCGCGCGCCCCGATGGCGATTGCTTTGGCCATTCGTTTACAGTGTAAAGCCCGCTCTGTGCTGTGTCACCAGGAATGGAAGACGATACCCGCCGACCAGCGAACCATTGGCTACGGATCGCCGGCTAAACCCGTGAGCGCCCTGATAGGCACATCGCGCGACAGCCCTCTTGGGTAGTGGCTCAATTTTGAACTGACTCTGCCACAACAAATACTGTCATCTTGAGCGGAATCCGGTCTTCGGCGAAGCCGGAGATCGGATGAAGTCGAGAGACCTATCGGTCGCGTCGACCGACGCCGTGTCCGGGAATCCTCCCGTAACCCCAGTGTGTCCCGCGCTTAGCAAACACCACCCGTCGCCTCCACCATCCGAGAGAGAAGTCAAAACCCGCGAGCGCCGCAATTTCGAAATCAAATTGAGCCACTAGACTTGTTTTTGAATCGTTGAAAGCGTAGGTATATCATATGACTATAGGCGCGTCGTCGTGGGGGTGAGTTATGGCATTGCACCCTGGGGAACGGAAACGCCACTTTCCGGAAGAAGCGCCAGTCGCATGGGACCCGATCCGGCGGGACCTGGAAGAAGACGAAGACTGGTATCGCGACCTGGTCGAGCACAGCCAAGACCTGCTGTGCGTCCACGACCTTCAAGGTCGACTCCTGTCGATCAATCCCGTTCCAGCGCGTCTGCTGGGTTACAGCGTAGAAGAAATGCATGCGCAAGCCGATGCGGGATTTTGTTGATCCGCAATTCCGCAGCTCAGTTCGATGACTATTTGCGCGATATCGAGCGCACGGGGGAGTCTCGCGGCCTGTTGGCGGTGGTGACGCGATCGGGAGAGCAGCGGATCTGGGAGTATCACAACACGCTGCGCACCGAAGGAGTGGAGACGCCGATTGTGCGGGGGATCGCGCATGACGTCACGGAACGGGTGCGGGCGGAGAAGGCGCTGCGCGCGAGCAATGAACAGCTGCTGAAGACGGCGCGGGAGCGGGAGCAGACGCTCCACGAACTGACGCTGTTCCGGACGCTGCTGGACCAATCGAACGATGCCATTGAGGTAGTCGACCCGAAGACCCTGCGTTTCCTCGATGTGAATGAGAAGGCGTGCGCCGAGCTGGGGTACAGCCGGGAAGAACTTTTGTCGATGACGGTTTTTGACATCGACCCGGATGCCGACGAAAGTCTGTGCGCGACGGTGCGGCACCAGTTGCGGGAGTCGGGATTCGCAATCATGGAAACAGTGCACCGGCGGAAAGATGGAACGACGTTTCCGGTGGAAGTGAATTTGCGACGGGTGCAACTGGACCGGGAGTATGTCGTATCCATTTCGCGAGACATCACGGAGCGAAAGCGGGCGGAGGAAAGGCTGCGCGAGTTCGAACGGGTAGTGGAGAGTCTGGAAGAGATGATCGTGGTGGTGAATCGGGAGTACCGGTACGTGCTCGCGAACCGGGCATTTCTGAGCTACCGGGGGATAACGAAAGAACAGGCGGTAGGGCGTTTGATAGCAGAGGTCCTGAACCCAGGCGTGTTTGAGACAGCAGTCAAGGAAAAACTCGATGAGTGTTTCCAGGGGAAAGTCGTCAGCTACGAGCTCAAGTATAAGTATCCGGAGAGGGGGGAGAGGGACCTATCGCTCACGTATTTGCCGGTCGAGGGACCGACGGGGATCGATCACGCGGCGTGCGTTATAACCGACATCACGGAGCGGAAGCGGGCGGAGGAAGCCCTCCGAACCAGTGAGCGGGAGCAGCACAAGATCGCAGAGCAATTGGAGACAGAACGCGCCCGCTTGATCGAGGCCCAAGCGGTGGCAAAAGTGGGCAGTTGGGAAACCGAGTTGCCGAGTCTTGACATAACCTGGTCCGAACAGACACACCGCATATTTGAGACTGACCCCTCCAATTTTCACCCCAGGCGTCCAGGCTTTGTGGAACTTGTTCATCCGGAGGATCGTGCGAAAGTGGATGCGGCCTTTGAGGCTTCGCTCGAAAAGGGTGCGCCGTCCACGGTCGAATACCGGATTGTCATGGCAGACGGCCGCGTCAAAGTCTTGGAGGAGCACTGGAAGGTTTTTCAGGATGGACAAGGACGGCCGGCGCGCCTAGTGGGTACTTGCCAGGACATCACCGAGCGCAAGCGCACGAGGAGGCCTTGCGGCAAAGCGAGGAACGGTTCCGGGTGGCACTCAAGCATTCTCCGATTTCGGTGTTCAACCAGGACCGGGATTTGCGCTACACCTGGATGTACAATCCGCAGGTTCCGCGGCCGGTAAGCGAACAGCTGGGAAAGACGGCGCACGAGATCTTCGACCCGGAGGCGGCTGCGCGCATCACGGAAGTCCGGCGGCGGGTGCTGGAAACCGGAGTGGGGGCGCGTGATGAAATACAGGTCACTTTCGGTGGCAGGAAGCGGTACCTCAGCAACACCATCGAACCAGTTTTGGACTCGGCCGGCGCGGTGATTGGACTCACCGGCTCCAGCATGGACGTCACCGAACTCCGGGAAACAACCGAGGCGCTACGCGAAGCCAAGAAAAAGCTTACGGAAGAAAAGCTTTATCTCGAGCAGGAAATCAATACGGAACTGGGGTTCGGGGAAATCATCGGGCGAGAGCAAGGCCTTGGAAGCCGTCATGGAGAAGGTGAAGAAAGTGGCGGCCAGCGACGCCACCGTGCTGCTGCTGGGTGAAACGGGAACAGGAAAGGAACTGGTGGCGCGGGCGGTCCACCGGTTGAGCCAGCGCACCGGCAATAGTTTCATCAAATTGAACTGCGCGGCGATTCCGTCGGGGCTGCTGGAGAGCGAGTTATTCGGTCAATGAGAAGGGCGCTTTCACCGGAGCGGTGAGCAAGAAAATTGGACGCCTCGAACTGGCGGACAAGGGCACGCTGTTTCTGGACGAGATCGGGGAGATTTCGCTGGCGCTGCAGCCGAAGCTGCTGCGGGTTTTGCAGGATCACGAGTTCGAGCGGCTGGGCGGAACGCATACGTTGAAGGTGGACTTTCGCTTGATTGCGGCGACCAACCGCGATTTGGCGGATGCCGTGCTCCATAATGAGTTTCGCAGCGATTTGTATTACCGGCTGAACGTGTTTCCGATCCGCGTGCCACCGTTACGGGAACGGCGGGAGGACATCCCGTTGCTGGTGGAATATTTTGTCCAGAAGTTCGCCCGGCGGATGAACAAGTCGATCACCAGCATTCCCAAGAAAACCATGGATGCGCTGATGGGGTTGGAGTGGCCGGGGAATGTGCGGGAGTTGGAGAATTTTATCGAGCGCTCGGTGATTCTGACGCAAGGTTCGGTGCTGGTGTCGCCGTTAAGCGAACTGGAGCCGATGGGCACAACCGCCGAGAAGAAACGCGTGGATGAAACTCTGGAAGCGACCGAACGCGAGCACATTCTGCGGGCTTTGCGGGAAAGCCACGGGCAGATTGGCGGGCTGAAAGGCGCAGCCATGCGGTTGGGATTGAAGCGGACAACGCTGCAATCGAAATTGAAGCATTTGGGAATCAATCCGCGGTCCGGACATCCGCGGCAGTAGTTCACCGCGGATGGACTGCGGTTCGACGAAGAAAGACGGCGCAGGCACGAACGGCGGCGGCGCGTCCGGCCCGGCCAGCCGCCGATCGCAGCCAGCGATGCCGAAGATCGGGCGGTTCGGTTACAATCCTCGCGCACATGAACCGCGAATATAACAAACAATATAGCCACGAATTAGGGCGCGACATGGAGTCGCTGGTCTTCGGGCACGCCGGGCCACCTATCCTCGTGTTTCCGACATCGATGGGACGTTTTTATGAGTATGAAAATGCGGGGATGATCCATGCGCTGGCGGGAAAACTGGAAGCGGGCGCGATCCAGGTATTCTGCGTGGACAGCGTGGACGGCGAGAGCTGGTACAACAAGAGCGTGCATCCGGGCGCGCGGATCTGGCGGCATGTGCAGTACGAGCGCTACGTGCTCAACGAGTTTCTGCCCTATTTGAAGTGGAAGAACTGGGCTCCCCAGATCGCGGTAACGGGATGCAGTTTTGGCGGCTATCACGCGCTGAATTTTTCCATGCGGCATCCGGATGTGGTTTCGGCTTGCGTGACCATGAGCGGAGCGTTCGACATCAGGAGCTTCCTCGACGGCTACTACGATGACAATGTCTACTTCAACAATCCGCCGGACTACTTACCGAACATGAGCGATGAGTGGTTCCTGAGCCGGTGCCGGCAGATGAGGATTGTGCTGGGATCGTCGGACTGGGATATGTGCCTGGACGCGAACGTGAAGATGGCGGCGATTCTGCATGGCAAGGGGATTCCGCATTGGCTGGATATCTACGGGGACAACAGCAAGCATGATTGGCCGCTGTGGCAGCGGATGGCGGAAAAGTATTTCTAGGGCGCTGGTCGCTGGTCGTTCGCCCGGGTATTGGAGCGCGGCGAGGATACCGTCGCGGTGAGTGTGGCGGCTGCAGCTGTCGCAGCGAGTGCTGCGGCTTCGCGCTGCACTCACTCCGCTCAGGATGACATTATTAGGAGTGCACCAAGACAGGAGATTGCTATGGCAAACAAGAAAATCGGAATTCTTTTTGGGATGGAGAACACCTTTCCGCCGGCTTTGGTCGAGAAGATTAACTCGATGAAGGACGCGGGGGTTACGCGCCGAATTTGTGAAGATTGGCGGCATCCGGATGGATGAGCCCAAGAAGTACGACGTGATCATCGACCGCATTTCGCAGGACATTCCTTTCTACCGGGCGTATTTGAAGAACGCGGTGCTGCAAGGGACGATGGTGATTAACAATCCGTTCTGGTGGACGGCGGACGACAAGTTTTTCAATTATGCGCTGGCGCACAAGATGGGCGTGGCGATTCCGCCTACCGTGATTTTGCCGCATCATACGCATCCGCCGGATACTACCGACAAATCCATGCGAAATTTGATCTACCCGCTGAATTGGGAAGAGGTGTTTGCCTATGTCGGGTTTCCGGCGTTTTTGAAGCCTTACTCGGGCGGCGGCTGGAAGCACGTCTATAAGGTGCATTCTCCGGAGGAGTTCTTCCATAACTACAATCAGACCGGCGACCTGTGCATGACGCTGCAACATGGCGTGGAGTTTGAGGATTACTACCGCTGTTATGTAGTGGGGCAGGAGAAAGTGCACATCATGAAGTACGATCCGAAGGCTCCGCATCATGAGCGCTATGTGAAGGGGAATCCGCAGCCGGGCACGAAGTTAAAGGGGCGGATGGAGAAAGATGCGCTGGCGTTGTGCCGCGCGCTCGGCTACGACTTGAACACAGTGGAGTTTGCGGTGGAGGATGGAGTGCCTTATGCGATTGACTTCATGAATCCAGCTCCGGATGCGGAGGTTACGTCGGTGGGGCAGCAGAATTTCGAGTGGGTGGTGGACGCGGTGGCCGAGATGGCGGTGAAGAAAGCGCTCAGCGGGGAAAATCCGGTGGAGGAATTGCGCTGGGCGGCATTTTTGAATGGGCCGAAGATCCGGGCACAGTAAGTACAGAAGAAAGCGTAGGTTCCACAACAAGGGTTTCACGCGGGTTTGGCTACTCTTTTCTGCGTAGCACAAAATCCAACCCGACGGCGACGTAGACAAACGCTCCGGCCTCCGGATGTTCGCGGGAAAGAATGCCCCCACTACCACCTTCCACCACCCATCTCATGTTCTCCGAGACGCGGGCGCTTGCGCCAATGCTCGCCATGGGAACGACTGCACCGGGAGGGACGTTCGAACCCGCGAAGGGCCTCCCAGAACGTCCGCGCGCCGCGGCCAGCCGGACAGAAGCGTAGGGGGCCCAGCCGTTTCGTTTCCCGCCGGGGATGCCCATGGTCGCACCTGCTTCGCCAGTTAAACTCTTGCCCTCCGTGTCGTCTCCTAATCCGATCCCAGTCTCGAGCCGCAAGTTCTTCAGGAGTTCGTATCTTGCCGTCATGGTCGCGGAGAACGACTGAAAACTGGAATGTTCGGTGCCTTGGAAATCGAACCCCCAGTCCAAGCGATGCGTCAGACCGAGGTCCCATCGGCCAAACCAATTTACTCCGGTTTCGTGAGCGCATGGTGCTGGGAACAGATTGCCCCAGGCGCCCGCGGCAAAAGCGACTTCGTTCGCCCTCGCAGGAGTCGTGCCGGGACCAACCAAGGTGAGCACTGGAGGAAGGGGTGCCACATCCTTGCAGCCCGGAACCACTTGGTTCGTCTGAGCCCTTAGGTTTGCCGATAAGCCGACGAACAGGAAAAATGCAAAAGCGATTTGGCAGCACTCTCTGCCACACGTTCTCATTATCTGCGTGCACCCCTTTTTAGCTTTGTCTGCATCCCACACTACCTGGCCTTCTCCTCGAGTTGCGGGAGCAAATTTCGCCGTGTAATCATTTAATCTTCACGCTCCTAGCGGCAAAGTCAAGAATAGTCCAGATTTACTATGCGGGCTAGATGTCCGCACTACATTGTGTTGTCCCCGCGCAATCTTATCCGCGCCATAGCCCGACATTGATATACTGACTGAGCTTTCTGCCAGGGTATCCTCCCGCCTGGCAGCTCTGGATGCCGCGATGAGGCCTACATTCACGCTTGGAATCGAAGAGGAGTATCAGACCGTCGATCCCGAGACTCGGGATCTTCGGTCACATATTCAAACCGAGCTCATCGAGAAGGGCAGATTGATCCTGCAGGAACGGGTCAAGACGGAGATGCACCAATCGGTGGTGGAGGTGGGGACGAAGGTTTGCGCCAATATCAAGGAAGCCCGGGAAGAACTGAAGAATCTGCGGCGGCAAATCATCCGACTGGCGCGGGAGAATGGGTTGCGGCTGGCTTCGGCGGCGACGCATCCGTTTGCCGACTGGCGCGTGCAGGAAGTGACGCCGGGCGAGCGCTACAAAAACATTGTGGAGGATATGCAACTGGTGGCCCGGGCCAACCTGATTTTCGGACTGCACGTGCACGTGGGCATCGAGGATCGTGAGACGCTGATCCAGATGATGAATCACGCGCGGTATTTTGTGCCGCATCTGTTGGCGCTGTCGTCGAATTCGCCTTTCTGGCTGGGGATGGATACGGGCCTGAAATCGTATCGCTGCAAGGTGTTCGACAAATTTCCGCGGACGAACCTGCCGGATTTTTTCCCGAGCTGGGGCGAGTACGAGAATTACGTCAAGCTGCTGGTGAAAACGAACTCGATCGACAACGCCAAGAAAATCTGGTGGGACATCCGGCCGCATCCGTTCTTCGACACGTTGGAGTTCCGGGTGTGCGATCTTCCGATGCGGCTCGACGAGACGATTGCGCTGGCGGCGCTGATCCAGGCGACGGTGGCAAAGCTGTACAAGCTGTACTCGCAGAACCAGGGATTCCGCCTATACCGCAGGTCGCTGCTGATGGAGAACAAGTGGCGAGCGGCGCGCTATGGGATCAACGGAAAACTGATCGACTTCGGCAAGTCGATGGAAGTTCCGGAGCGCGAACTGATCGAAGAGTACCTGGAATTCGTCGATGACGTGCTGGATGAACTTGATTGCCGGGAAGAAGTGGAGTACATCCGCGAGATTATGCAGATGGGCACGGGCGCAGACCGGCAGTTGGACGTGTACCGCAAGACCGGCGACATGAAAGCCGTGGTGGACTACATCATTGAGGAGACTGAGGTGGGCGTGGACGAGGTGGATAGTTTGCCCACCGCCAAGGCCGTCTAATGAGCTTGATGAAGACTTTTACGAATACGACGGAACAACCCAACCGACAACTGAACAAGCTGGCTTTTGATCCGCAACTGACGCCGGGGGCGCGGAATGCCGTGCGCGTGTGCCTGCGCGTGCAGCCCTCGGAAAAAGTCACCGTCATCACCGATGAAGTGAGCCTGGAGATTGCGGCGGCGCTGGTGCGCGAACTGGAAGAGATCGGCTGCCGCTACCAGACGTGGGTGCTGGAGGATGTGGCGACTCGTCCGCTGACGGATTTTCCGCTGGCCATCGCGGAGGATCTGGAGTCAAGCCAGGTCAGCATTTTTGCGGTGCAGGCACAGACCAACGAATTGAAATCGCGCATGCAGATGACGGATGTGGTGAATCGGCGAAAGATCCGGCACGCGCACATGGTCAACATCAACAAGCGGATCATGCTGGAAGGCATGCGCGCGGACTTCCAGAAGGTCGACCGGCTAAGCGTGAAGGTGCTGGAAACAGTGCGCCGGGCGAAACAGATTCGGGCGAAGACGCCCGCGGGGACGGACCTGGTAGCGGATTTGAACCCCAATTACCGCTGGGTGAAGACCAGCGGAATTATCAGTACGGAAAAGTGGGGGAACCTGCCGGGTGGTGAAGTGTTCACGACGCCGGGCGAGGTGAACGGCACATTTGTTATTGATGGAGTGGTGGGCGATTATTTGTGCGCGAAGTTTGGCGATTTGAAGTCGAGTCCGCTGACCATTCAGGTGAAGGGGAATCGCCTGGTCGAGGCGCACTCGGCGAACAAGGAATTGCAAGACGATTTCTGGGCTTACACGCATAAAGATGAGAACAGCAACCGGGTGGGCGAGTTTGCCATTGGGACGAACATCGAACTGAAAGACGTGATCGGTGAGATCCTGCAGGACGAAAAATACCCAGGCGTCCATATTGCATTTGGAAATCCGTATGGGGCGCACACAGGAGCGGAGTGGTATTCGTCGACGCACATCGATGTGGTGGGACGGAATTTCGATATCTGGGTCGACGGCGAGCAGATCATGCGGGGCGGGCAGTTTCTGATTGAGGCGTAGGGTGTGTGGTGGCGGGGCTTCGCCCCGCTGGGACGGGGCACGGCCCCGTCACCACACGAGCTTCTATGATTCCCTCCTACCGGCAAGACTTCAACTCGCGATTCACTCCCGAAAAATACGAGCGATTGCGGCGCGAGATGACTTCGCGGTGCGGGATGGAAGTTCCATTCGCGCTTTGCGAGACGCCTTGCTTCTTCCCGGCGGAACTGGTCGAGCGCATGGGAGAGGACGGCAAAGCGCTGATCCGGCAGTTGGTGGAGAATCCGGAGTATCGGGCGCGCTCGGAGGCTTCGATTCCCGCGAAGTTTCGCGTGCCGAATGAATCGCCGCATCCGATGTTTATCCAGGTGGACTTCGGGCTGGTGCGGGATTCGGCGGGCGAGTTACAGCCGAAACTTGTCGAGTTGCAGGCCTTCCCTTCCCTTTACGCGTACCAGCCGGTGTTGGCGCAAGCTTACATCGATGTGTTCTCGCTCGACGCCAAGCTTCGCTACTTTTTGAGTGGCCTCGACTCGGCCGCTTACCAGCGGCTTTTGCAGGACGCGATTGTGGCGGGGCACGATCCGGCGAATGTGGTGCTGATGGAGGTGCATCCCGAGGAGCAGAAGACGCGTCCGGATTTTCTGCTGACGGAGAAGCTGCTCGGCATACGAACGGTGTGCATCACGAAGATTCGCAAACAGGGGCGACGGCTGTTTTATGAGGAGGGCGGCAAGCAGGTTCCGATTGAGCGGATTTATAACCGCACCATCGTGGACGAACTGGAACGCAAGGGCGTGACTCTGCCGTTTGATTTTCGCGATGAGCTGGATGTGGAGTGGGCGGGGCATCCGAACTGGTATTTCCGGATCAGCAAGTATTCGATTCCTTATCTAAAGCATCCGTCGGTGCCGCGGACGTGGTTTCTGGATCAACTGCCGGAAGTGCCGGCGGATCTGGAGAATTTCGTGCTCAAGCCGCTGTACTCGTTTGCCGGACTGGGCGTGGTGATTGCCCCGTCGCGGGCAGACGTTGACGCGATTCCTGCGGCGAAGCGCGGCGAATATATTCTGCAGGAGCGCTTAAATTTCACGCCGGTGGTGGAGACTCCTTACGGCGCGACCAAGGTCGAGCTGCGGTTCATGTATGTGTGGCTCGATAAGTTAATGCCGGTGCTGACGATCGTGCGCATGGGCCGCGGTCTGATGATGGGCGTGGATCAGAACAAGAATATGGCCTGGGTAGGATCGTCGGCGGCGCTGGTTAGTGGTTAGTGGTCGTGTCATCCTGCGCTCGGGCGGGCGCGGCTTTTTCCGCTTATTGAGCTATTCTCCAATCTCGGTTGACCCGACCGGAATGACAGCCTACCATTACGCCTTCACGGCACGGGCCAGCTTTCAGCCCTGCCCGTAGAATCAAAGGCAACGGCGGCGGACAGAGGCGAGCGAAGTCAAGGAGTGTCCGCCTCACACACGACCATGGAGATAGTCGGCCAAACGGTGTCCCATTACCGCGTGCTGTCGAAGCTGGGCGGCGGCGGAATGGGAATTGTTTACGAGGCGGAGGACCTCCGCCTGGGCCGCCATGTCGCGCTGAAATTCATCCCCGAGCATCTGGCCACGGATCCGCGCTCGCTGGAACGATTTATGCGAGAGGCGCGCGCCGCATCGCAGCTCAACCATTCCAACATCTGCACCATCCACGACATTGAGGACAACAACGGGCACCCCTTCATCGTCATGGAGAAGCTCGAAGGCGAGAGCCTGAAGCAGCGAATCCAGGAGGGGGGGGGGGGGGTGGTCAGGCTCTGGACCTTGACGACCTGCTGGACATCGCGGTGCAAGTGGCGGACGCGCTGGCGGCCTCCCATGCCAAGGGCATCGTGCACCGCGACATCAAGCCGGCAAACATTTTTCTGACTCCGAATGGGCAGGTAAAGATTCTTGACTTTGGGCTGGCGAAGCTGGCCAAGTCCAGCTCAAACGACCAGGGTGTGGGCACGACCACGGACACGTCGCTCGAGGAATCGCTGACCCAGGTGGGAGTGATTCCGGGGACGGCGGTCTATATGTCGCCGGAGCAGGCGCGCTCGGAAGATCTGGACGTGCGCAGCGACATATTTTCATTTGGCGTGGTGCTCTTCGAGATGGCCACCGGCAAGAAGCCGTTCACCGGAACGAACGTGGTGATGACGCTGCATGCGGTGATCAATTCGAAGCCGGCATCGCCGCGGTCGATCAATCCGGCGGTGCCGGCGGAACTCGAAGCCATCATCGGAAAAGCGATGGAGAAGGACCGCAACCTCCGCTACAAGAACGCGGCGGAGATGAAGGCCGACCTGGTGAAGTTGAAGAAAGAGACGGATCCGACGTTGCGGAGCGGGCTTCGTCGGGTGAGTGGACTGCAGGTGGCCACGAACACGTTCCAGAAGTCGAGTTCGATGCGGACCTGGATCATCGCTGGAATGGCGGCGATGCTGATCGCGCTGGTGGCAGCGGTGGGGGCATGGTGGCTTCAACATAGAGTAGCGACGGTGGAGGCGGGAATCCGGACGATCGCGGTGTTGCCCTTGCAGAATATTAATAACGATGCGGAGAGCGAGTTTCTGCGGTTTGCGCTGGCGGATGAGATTGCGAACGCGCTGACTTATGCGCATTCGCTGGAAATCCGGCCCTTGATGTCAACGCAGAAATACGCTGCCGAAGCGGACCCGACAAAGGCCGGGCGCGAGTTGGGTGTGGGCACGGTGGTGTCGGGACACTTTCTGCGTCAAGACAAGATGGTGATGGTGACGCTGGAAGCGGTGGGGGTGAAAGAGAACAGGGTCATCTGGACCGGCACGCTGACCGCGCCGGTCGATAACTTGATCGCTCTGCGTAACCAGATGGCGAAAGAAGTGCGGAAGGAACTGTTGCCGGCTTTGGGGATCGCCCGCGAGGCGGTGGAAGCGGGCAGTACTCCGGCGAATCGCGAAGCGTATGACGCGTATCTGCGAACGCTGGCCATTCCGCGCGAGGTCAAATCGAATAAGGATGCGATCGCGATACTGGAGCACGTGGTAAGCCTTGATCCGAATTACGCGCCGGCGTGGGAGGTGCTGGGACGGCGTTATTACTTCGATGCGATTTACTCGGACGGAGGCGATGCGGCATATCAGCGCTCGAATGAGGCGTATCATCGGGCCCTTTTGCTGGAACCGGGACGGGTCAGCGCAGCGGGACTACTGGCGGCGCAGGAAGCCGAGGGCGGAAACCTCGACCGGGCTTATCTTGACGCCCGGGCACTGGTGCAGAGGCGTCCGGATGCCGCGTACGCGCATTTTTCGCTGGCCTATGTACTGCGCTATGCGGGGCGGCTGGATGAGGCGCAGAGCGAGTGCGACAAAGCTTTGGCGATCGATACGAATTATAACTGGCGAACCTGCGCGCTCGCTTTTGCTGAGGCCGGAAAAGCCACGCGTGCCATGCAGTTTCTTGAACAGGATACGGGCTCGGAATGGTCGAATGGGGTGCGAGTTTCAGTGCTGATGCGGCAGGGGAAGATGATGGAAGCCCAGCAAGCCGCGCCGCAGATGACGGAAAATCCCATGTGGATGCGTGGACTGGTAGAGGCATGCCTGGCCAAGGCGCCAGCAACGGATATCCACCGGATGGCAGAGCAGGCAGAAAACGAATTATTGGCGAAACAGAATCCCGAAATGAAGTATCACCAGGGTACCTTGCTGGCGGCTTGCGGCGAAAAAGCAGATTGCATTCGCGTTTCTGCGCCAGGCCGTGGCCGGGAATTATTGCGCGCACCAGGCCTTGCAATCGGATCCGCTGCTGGCGGGCGTGCGCGGGGATGCGGAGTTCCATCAGATTGTGCAAGCGGCGGCGGATTGTCAGAAGAAGTTCGCGGCGGCGCAGGGGATGATCAGGTAAGGCGAGGCCGGGTTTGCCTCACCTGGCACGAGCGACATTTTCGAAACTTCTCATGAATTGTCATCGTTTTCATGAATTGTCATCCCGAGCGAAGCGAGGGATCTGCATTTTGCTGCGAACTGCAGATCCCTCGCTTCGCTCGGGATGACAAGATCTAGAAAATTGAGCGTTGCCTAGGTTATTTATTTGCTCCTTTCGTTGAGTAAGATCCATCAGATGGTCATGTTTGCGATGCGGAAGAAGTTCGGGCTCGGATTGGTGTGCGGCAGGCTTGCGACTGCGATGCTGCTGGTTGCTCTGGCGGCTTCGGCCGCGATATCCGCCGCTGCGCAGACGCCGGAAAAGATCGCGGCCGATCATAACGTCGATCACGGCATCGAGCATAACGTTGATCGTTATCAACGTCGATCATTACTATGAACCGCTCCCCCAGGAAACCGGTGCAGCGGGGCTGAAGCTGATGCTGCGGCGCTTGCAGACGACGGCGCGGCTGATGCAGGTGGATGCGCATCCCGATGACGAAGACGGCGGGATGCTGACGCTGGAGGCGCGCGGGAAGGGCGTTTCGACGTTGCTGATGACGCTGACCCGCGGTGAAGGTGGGCAGAACAAGCTGGGCAGCAATCTGTTCGATGTGCTCGGTGTGGTGCGGACACTGGAGGTGTTGGCAGCCGACCGCTACTACGGCGTGGAGCAACGGTTTTCGCGAGTCGCGGATTTCGGGTATTCGAAAACTCCAGAAGAAACTTTTCAAAAATGGCAAGGGCATGACATCGCACTCGCCGACATCGTGCGCGTGGTCCGCACGTTTCGTCCGGATGTGCTGATTGCGCGCTTCTCAGGGACGGAGCGCGATGGGCACGGGCACCACCAGGCTTCGGCGATCCTGACGAAAGAAGCATTTCGCGCAGCCGCCGACCCGAATCGTTTTCCGGAGCAAATAAGAGAAGGATTGCAGCCCTGGCAACCGAAGAAGCTGTACATCGGAAACGTATGCGGCTTCGGCGCTTCGACCTGCGACGCGGCCAATTACACGGTCAGGCTGAACACCGGGAAAGAAGACCCGTTGCTGGGCGAGTCATACGTGCAGTTTGCGATCGAGGGATTGCGGCATCAGCAATCGCAAGCGCTGGGCGGCGTCTCGATTCCCAAGGGCGATCGATTTGCCTATTACAAGCTGGTGGATTCGGTCGTGGAATCTCCAAAGGATAAAGACGGCCACGAGCAGGACTTCTTCGATGGCGATCGATACCACGCTGCCGGGGCTGGCGTCGAGGCTCGGGGATGAAGAGAAGAAGGTGCCGTGGCTGCGTGAGCAACTATCTCGGATCGAGCAACAGATTGCCGAAGCTGGGCACGAAGTTGAGCACAACTCTGATAGCGACTGGGCAAAGAGCGCGATGGCCCTCCTGAGCGGACGAAAGGCAGCGGATGATCTGTTGCAACGCGTTCGACAATCATCGCTGTCGGATAACGCGAAAAAGTTGCTTACGAGTGAACTCGAGACGAAGCGTAATCAGTTCCAGCAGGCAGCGAACGTCGCGCTGGGAGTCAAATTGACAGCAACGTACGACGGCCCACCCGCGTCTTCTCCCGAATCGGCAGCGATGGCCGTTCCGGGGAAAAGTACCGCCGTGAAGGCGTTGGGAATTGCAAGTGGGGGGATGCCGATTTCGGCAAAGTTGATTTTAGACGCACCGGGCTGTCAGCGAATCGTAGAAGGAGCAAAGTCGGCCGACAAACTTTCGACAGCTTGGTTCGACTTCCGCGTCACGCCCTGCGACAAGGCCGGTTACACCCGCCCCTACTGGCACCGGCACGATCCCGAGCGCGAGGCGCTGAACACGATTGACGAACCGCAATATCAGACGCTTCCCTTCCCGCCTCCGCCATTTCACGTGCGAATGGAATACCAGTACGAGGGACTCACCGGCACAATCGAAGTCCCGGTCATGGTGAAATTCAAATGGCCGGACGGGAGCGAGGGCGAGCATCCACTGGCGATCGGCCCGGAGTTCTCAATTGCTTTGTCACCTGTCGAACTCGGTCATCCCATCGGACAAGCGCGGCAGTACGAGCGTAAAGACGACGGCACGCGACCAGAGCAGCGGTTCCGAAGCGCGGATTGCGTTGAATGTCCCGAACGGGTGGCGTGCAGAACCGGCAAATGAGTCCGTCGACATTCCGAAGGACGAATCGAAGGACGCTTCGTTTCATGTCTTCCCTTCCGAGTTAAAGGAAAGCCAGACTCATATTCGAGCGGAACTCACGAGCGGGGCAAAGGTCTACGGCGAGGGATATACGGTGGTCACGCGCGAAGATCTCGGCACCTTTTATTACTACCAGCCGGCCGTGCAGCGCGTCAGCGTCGTCGATGTGAAGGTCCCCAAAGACCTGAAGGTCGGCTACGTCATGGGCGCGGGGGATGACATTCCGACGGTGCTCGAGCAGATCGGGATGAATGTCACGATGATTCCGGCGGACAAGTTGGCAAGCGAGGACCTGAGCAAGTATCAGACGATCGTGCTGGGCATTCGCGCTTATGATACCCAGAAAGGCGTGATTGACAACAACAAGCGGCTGCTCGATTTCGTCAAGAATGGTGGGCGCTTGGTCGTGCAATACAACACGCTGGGATCGTTTGGGGTGCCGATCGATTTTAATTCGGGCAAATACACGCCGTATCCGGCAACCCTCAGCCGGGTGCGGGTTTCGGTGGAAGAGGCGCCGGTTGCGATTCTCGATCCGGCGAACCCGATCTTTCATTCTCCGAACGAAATTACGCAGAAAGATTTCGAGGGCTGGGTGCAGGAGCGCGGCCTGTACTTCATGTCGCAGTGGGATGCAACTTTACTCCGCTGCTCGAATCGCATGATCCGGGTGAAGGCGAGCAAAAGGGCGGGCTGCTCGTGGCCCATTACGGCAAGGGGACGTACATCTACACCGGATATGCGTTCTTCCGGCAATTGCCGGCGGGCGTGCCGGGGGCGGTGCGGCTGTTTGTGAATCTGATCGGCAGTCGCTAGTCGCAGTCGTTGGTCGTTAGTCGTCGGTCGTTCGGGGAGTCCACTACGAAGCAGAAGATCAGGTTCGCCAACGACTAACGACCATCGACCAACGACTTATTTCATGACAATTCCACTCGAAGGCGAATCCGACACCAAGCCGCAACTCGTCCGCGGCATTGGCCTCGGCTCGGCGACTGCGCTGAACATGATTGACATGATCGGCGTGGGCCCGTTTATTACGATTCCGCTGATCGTGACGGTGATGGGCGGTCCGCAGGCCATGCTGGGCTGGGTGCTGGGCGCGGTTCTTGCCGTCTGCGATGGACTGGTTTGGGCGGAACTGGGCGCGGCGATGCCGGGGTCGGGCGGGTCTTACCGGTATCTCCAGGAGATTTACGGTCCGCAAAAATTGGGACGGCTGGTTTCCTTCCTTTTTATTTGGCAACTTTCGTTCAGCGCTCCGCTGTCGATTGCGTCGGGGGCCGTGGGGCTGTCGCAGTATGCGGCTTTTTTCTGGCCGGGTCTGGAGCGCGTGTGGTCGACGCACACGTGGAGCGCGCGTCTGCCCCTGGCTGGAACCCTGCAACTGACCTGGGTCGCGATGCCGGCGACGCTGGTCGCGATCGGCGTTTGCATGCTCACCGCTTTCTTGCTTTACCGCCGGATCACTGCCATCTCGCGGCTTAGCAAGGTGCTTTGGGTAGGAGTGATGGGGACAATCGGATGGATTATTTTGGCGGGCCTCACTCATTTCAACGCGCATCGGGCATTCGATTTGCCTCCGGGCGCGTTCTCGCTTTCGCGCGACTTCTTTCATGGACTCGGCGGGGCCATGCTGATCGCCGCCTACGACATCGGTGGATACTACAACGTCTGTTTCCTCGGCGACGAGGTTAAGGAACCGGCGAAAAATATTCCGCGGGCGCTGTTCCTATCCATTCTGGCGGTCGTGTGTCTCTATATCGTGATGAATGTGAGCATTCTCGGCGTCATCCCGTGGCGGGAAATGGCGCGGTCGGGCGCGGCGAACAGCAAGCTGTACGTGGTCTCGACGCTGATGGAGAGAGTTTACGGACATGGAGCGGGGGCGGTCATCTCGGTCCTGGTGATGTGGACGGCGTTCGCTTCAGTATTTTCGCTGACGCTCGGTTATTCGCGTGTGCCGTACGCGGCGGCGTTCGACGGAAATTATTTTCGGGCTTTTGCGCGGGTGCATCCGGTTACCGGTTTCCCTATGTTTCTGTGCTGGCGCTGGCGGGAGTGGCGGCGCTGTTCTGCTTTCTGCGGCTGGCGGATTTGATTGCGGCGTTGGTGGTGATTCGCATTGTTTTGCAGTATTTGGTGCAGGCGGTGGGCGTGATCGTGCTGCGCATCCGGCGTCCGGAGATGGCGCGTCCGTTTCGCATGTGGCTTTATCCGGTGCCGGCGCTGGTGGCGGCGGCGAGCTTTGTTTTCATTCTGGTTTCGCGCGCGGGCTTTTTGCGGGAGATCCGGTATGCGGCGGTGATTCTGGTGGTGGGGATTGTGGTTTATTGTGTGCGGGCTTGGCGGCGGCGGGAGTGGCCGTTTGGGGGTGGGGCGCTGGTGAGTAATGCTTGGTCACCCCCTCCCCCCTATTTTTCGTAAGGTTTTCAAGAATAATGACTTATTATTAAAGTATTCAGGAATAAGGACTTGCAAGATCCATTCGCTTCGCTTAGGACTTCGGCAGCTGGCTCCCGCTTCTCCACCCCGGCTCGCTCACGCCCGCTAAGCGCCTCAGCTTAGGTTTACTTTCCCGCTTTTCTCTAGGTCTCTGACCGCCTAATTTGTACCCGGTGGCAGGATCTGCGGACACGGCAGCAGTGGTGCTATCCCGTCCCGCCCGCCGAATCCGAGGGCGAGACGCCCTCGGGACAGCCGGCAGGGATGCCGGCGCTACTTTTCTCGGCGGCGCAATCTTCATCCGGTCACTACACAAGGAGTTATTACATGGTGTCGCAAAAAAATTAATATGTCGACCCTTTAGAATCATAGACTTGGCGAAAAATTCCTTTCAAATCTTTGGGTTTAAAGGACTTATTCGTAAAATATTACCGGAATAAGGACTTAGGGCAGCCGTCGTTAGCCGTCAGCTTTCAGCTGTCAGCCATCATCAAAACCTAGTTACCGACCGGCTGGGACAAGGCCTTCAAGACACCAAATGAAAAAGGGTGCGGAAGTAACTCCGCGCCCTTTTCTTATCTATAATTCTATTATATCAATTCCGACCCACCTGACCGCCAACTTTTCCGACTTTATTTTCCTAGCCAATTCATTGACATACGCGGAAAACCGTCAAAACGGGGGCTTGACAAGATTTGCCAGAATCGAGGAGCAGGTCTCGAAGCTTTGCTGGTGGGGTCGCCCGGCTTGGCCGACGCCAATGTGATCGACGCGATTGGGTGGTTTTGAGCGTTATCAGATTTCGCCAGCTATCCTAGCCGTCAACGGATTCCGACAACCTGTTACCCTGATAAAGGTAGTATCTGCCGATGGTGTTCTTGGGGCTCTGAAAAGACGAGGACAACACGATGGCATCGAGCACCCAGATAACAGCCGCGGATACTCGGAAACAGCCCATTGCCCCCTGGTGGCACAGCGTCCTGGTGTTAAGTTCTCGCGATTGGCTGAGTCTGCGCGCGTACCAGCATGGACTCCCCAATGCAAATCTGCCTGGTGGAAGTCACCGGCTGTCCAGCTACGTGACTGTACTTGTCCAAGAGTGGTTGGGGGTTTTCTTAGTCTGGCTGGCGCTCCGGCGCCGCGGCCTTCGTGTAGGCAGTCTGGTTTCAGGTCGTTGGCAGACACCCCGCGCTTTTTTCAGAGACTTAGGGCTTGCAGTCGGATTTATGATTGTTGTGATCCCGCTGGCAGGAGTGTTGGCTTACCTTCTTGGGGCGAACAACAATAGTGCCCTGGCCAATATCACGCCCTAAACGTTGTTGGAGCTCTTGGTATTCCTGGTGCTCGCAGCGTCCGCGGGTTTCGGAGAAGAGCTCGTCTTTCGTGGATCTCACCGAACAATTCAGCGCCTGGAGCGGCAGCCGTGCAAGTGCCGTCCGCCGCAGGGGTTGTCTTTGGCCTGGCCCATCGATTTTACGTGAAAGGCAATGCTTGCCCATCATGCTGCAAGGATGGCTGCTGGGACTGCCCTGGCTTATGCTGCGCAAGAGCCTACGCCTGGAATCGGGCCCACTGGATGTAACACAGCACCGGCCTGTTTGCGCGTTCCTCTCATGAACCGAGGGGCTTTGGTAGACAGAATAGTCGATGGGTGTTGAGATCACCATTACGCTCGAAACCCCCGGCCAAGGTTGATCCTGAAGAATAGCGACCCCATTCGAGAGCATGGTGCGCAACGTCAGCTTTCGCTCTCATAATCAAGATTTAGTCGCAGAGGGCGCTGCTGCCGAGCTGCGCTCGGCTTGGACAGCCGATAAAAAAAAAAAAAAAAAAAAAAAAAAAAAAAAAAAAAAAAAAAAAAAAAAAAAAAAAAAAAAAAAAAAAAAAAAAAAAAAAAGTGTTGTTTCCTCGACATGGCGGAAGCCGTTCCCTACGCGTTAACGGTTTTACAGAGAAAGTGAAACGCTGCAGTCTAATGCGGCGATCACCATGGGTAATCTTCGAGCCGTTTTCGTCTTCTTCGATTACGACAATGCATCCTGCATCGAGAGCCGAGGCGAAGGTTGGCAGGTTGAGGGTCAGGAGCCTCAGTTGCTTCGCAATCACTTGGCGCCCATCGGAAAAGGATGACGGAGGGGTTTGTTTCCCCGCGCAACGCCAGAATACGCGCGAAATCGGTAAATCCGCGGAGATAAGCACACGTTCCCCGATCCTGCGCGGTGGAAGATGCTTCGTCCGTGGCGATTGCAGACCACTCGCCGAACGTGGACGGCGTTGTGACCAGCGTCGCGTAGTCCCCTTGCGAGCAGTGGGGATAAGGCATTGTCGACGAGGAATTTCAAGACGGGCGGCTCGACCATTGGCAGTTCGCGCTCGCGAACCGCTTCGGCATGCGTAGCGGAGAGCCTCGCGGATATCTTCCCGCTCTAAGTCGGGATACGCATTGAGAATCTGATCTTCCGTCATCCCTTCACTCACCACCCCGACGACTATTGCAACCGGAATCCGCAAACCTCGAATGCACGGAAGTCCGTCCATCTGGGCGGGGTCGACGGTGATTCTTGCGAAGGCCTTCATGCAGTCGATTTTACCGGATTGCGAGCAAAGCTCCAAAGAAAGCGTGGATTCGGTTTGGCTTCGAGAGATGCGGTGCGCAACTCGGGTTTGGCAATAATCCAGAATCGCTCGCGCGGTCCTTATTTCTTGGCGGCGGGATGATGCTTGCGCCAGTCGGCTCCATCGCGTCCACCGTGGAGCGCGATCTCGGTGAGGAGGAGTTCGGCGGTAAGCCGGCGCTTGGTGAGGTGAGCGGCGATTCTCTGCTTCGCCTTTTTCGGTGAAACTTTCGGGTCGAGGAACACCAGCACCGACGGGCCCGCTCCGCTGAGGGCGGCGCCGAGTATGCCGGAATCTCCAGTGAGTTCCTTGAGCGCGGGCAGCAGCGGACAGAGCGGCGCGCGATAAGGCTGGTGGATGCGGTCTTCGAGAGCCGAGGAGAGCAGGTCAGGACGGTCTTGCGTGAACGCCGCCAGCAGCAGCATCGAGTTCTGAATGTTGGTGACGGCGTCGGCGGGCGAGTACTGGAAGGGCAGCACCCGGCGGGCTTGCTCGGTCGAGAGCGGCGCGTCCGGGACAGCCAGCAGCAGCGGCCACTTCCCTTTCGGCTTCACTTCGACCACCTGCGCCTGAACCTGATTGGCCATGCGAGCCACCGTGAGCGCGCCCATCCAGCAGGCCGCGGCGTTGTCGGGATGGTGCTCGCGCATGGAAGCTTCGCCGACGATGCGGTCATTTTTCCAGCGCAGATGTCCGAAATGCACCGCCAGCGCGATCCCAGCCAGGCGGGCGGCCGCGGACGATCCGCATCCTCTGCCGATGGGAATCTCGTTTGCGATGTGGATGCGCAAGGGCGCAATCTTGCGGTTCTCCGATTCGAGCACCTCGCAATAGGTGGTCACAATGAGGTGATTCTCCATCCGGGCGCAGATCGCGCATCGCGGCCTTCGGCGGTGACGAAGAAATCGGGCGCGCGCTCGGCGCGCAGGCGGAGGTGAAAATCCAGGGCGAGGGCAGCGGCGTCAAAAGCTGGCCCCAGATTGGCGGAGGTCGCCGGCAGCGCCAGGCGCAGCGAGCGGTCTGCAGATGTGGGACGTGAAGGCATAGGTTAAGAGAGAGCAAACTCCTCGGCGGCCAAAACTGGCCGAAACGATAGAAATAAAGGCTTTAGCCCGGTCCGGCCTAAGCAGAATCCCTTACCATCGGCACTGACGCTGAACTGTGTTTTATACACGAGTTTGCGGCGAACTGCTACGAATTTCTCTCGGCCGCATCGAGAGCGGCAATGACGGCCCCCAGATCGGCATCGAGCACGACCGGGGCGCGCTGCAGATATTTTGCCTGGGCAGCCTCGGTCTCGTCGGGCGTTCCAGCGACGGACGTTCCGGCGAACAAGATCGCCGCGATGAAACTTGATGGTGAAGTCGGGATCTTTAAGAGCATGGCCGGTCAGGATCAGGACAACGGACTCGCCAGGCTTGACGAATCCGCTCCGTCGCAGCTTCTTCAGTCCAGCCAGCGTGACCGCGGAGGCCGGTTCGCAACCGATGCCATCGGCGCCGATTTCGGCTTTGGCAACCGCGATCTCGACTTCCGTGACCTGTTCGACCTCACCGCCAGTCGCCTGCAGCACGCGCAGCGCTTTCTTCCACGATGCGGGATTGCCGATGCGAATGGCGGTCGCGAGCGTGTCGGCAGTCATGGGCTCGAGCTTCTTCCCGCCGAACTCGCGCACGCTGCGGTAGAACGGATTCGCGCCCTGCGCCTGGATGATGGAAAGCTTCGGCAGGCGCGAAATCAGTTTGAGCTCACGCATTTCGAGCGAGCGCCTTGCCGATCGCGGAACTGTTTCCCAGATTGCCTCCCGGGACGATGATGTGGTCCGGCGGTTCCCACGCGAGTTGCTCCATGAAGTTCGATGGCGGCAGTTTTCTGGCCTTCGATGCGATAAGGATTCACCGAATTCAAAAGACAGACCGGCTTCTGGCGAACGAGGTCGTTGAGGATGCGGACGCATCCGTCGAAATCGGTGCGGAGCTGGCAGGTGAGGGCTCCGTAGTCGAGCGCTTGCGAGAGCTTGCCCCAGGAAATTTTGCCCTCCGGGATCAGCACCAGGCTGTGCATGTTGCCGCGCGCGGCATAGGCGGCCATGGAGGCCGAAGTGTTGCCGGTGGAGGCGCAGGCAACCCAGCGAAATTTTCGCTGATGCGCGGACGAGGCAGCGAACGTCATGCCCGTGTCTTTGAACGATGCGGTCGGGTTCATGCCCTGGTGCTTGGCGTGGAGATTCTCGACCCCGGCCGCGCGCGCGCACCGTGGCAGGCGGTACAGCGGCGTGTTGCCTTCGCGCAGCGTGATGGCATGCTCTTCGAGATTGGGAATGTGCGGAAGAAGTTCGCGGAAGCGCCAGACTCCGCTTTGGTCGAGGGCATCGCGTGAGGTGCGGCGCTTGAGCCAGAGAGCCTTCAGCGCCGCCGGCTCGAAAACCGGTGAGTCGAGAGGCCATCCGGGGAAAAAGAACTCCAGCAAATCGCCGCAAGCAGCGCAGCGGAAGTTCTGGCCGGCGGAATCAGGGGTGGCGCCGCAAGCGATGCAGCGGAGCTGAGCAATGGTTTCGGCGATTTGAGCGGTCGACAATGGTTATCCAGTGGAAAGCGATGAGTGTTGCTCGCCTTAGACATGATACGGCACCAGGTGCTCTGAGATTCACGGATGCTGCTCACACGCGGACAGGAGTGTCCGCGCCACACGGGCTCATCTACTCACGTTCTACCGCAAGTAGGCGTCGGTTTTATTGATCCAGTCGGCGCGGGGCGGGTTAAAGATGTCGAGATCGACGGTATCCGCGAGCGCCTCGGCCCAGTGCGGCATGTTGGGCGGAATGGTCAGAACTTCGCCCGCATTCACCACGATCTCTTTGCCGTCGATCCCGAATTTCAGCGCGCCTTCCAGGATGTAGGTGATCTGCTCGTTGTGATGGCTGTGCTCGGGCACGATGCATCCCTTCTTGAGCAGGACGCGAGCGAGCATGACGTTCTGCCCCACAACGAAGTGGCGGCCAAGCAAGGGGTTCAGAACTTCGACTTCGACGGAACTCCACGGGATGTGGCGCAGTTCGGCCGGGAGTGGCTTGCTTTTCAGGACAGTGCCTTTGAGGGCGACTTTACTCGCTGGGCGCGCGGCGCTCGTCGCTTTTCTGGCGGCGGATGTTTTTCGGGCGGTCGTTTTCAGCTTTTTCTTTTTCATAGGAGTGACCAAATAAAAGATATAACAAACGCCAACCACTGTCTTGCGCCTTGCCGCGGCTCGATGGCGCGGGTAATCTTGAGAGATTCCAGGTTTATGAACGGGGGCTCTCGTATGAAAAAGCATCAGTTCCGTCAGGAAACCGAGGCGGTACGCGGCGGCACCAGCCTCGCCAAAAAGAACGGTCCGCTCTTGCCCGCCGATCTATCAGACTTCGACCTTCGAGGTCACAGACCTGCAGGAGCAGGTGCGCGCCATTCCTACCGACAGCTTCTACACGCGCTACGGCAATCCCACGCATACGGTCGCCGAGAACGCCATCGCCGAACTGGAAGGCACGGATGCGGCGCTACTGTTTTCTTCGGGAATGGCCGCGATCACCACTTCGATTCTGGCGCTGGTGAAGGCGGGCGACCATATCGTGGCGCAGCGCGATATCTACGGCGGCGTGATCAAGTTCTTGTCGCAGTGGCTGCCGAAACTGGGGATCGAAACCACATTCGTCGATACCAACGATATGGAACAGCACGAGCGCGCGATCCGCCCAAACACAAAGATCCTGCACATCGAATCGCCGACGAATCCAAACGTGCGGGTCGTCGATCTGGAAAAGATTGCGGCGCTGGCGCGCAAGCACGGCCTGATCTCGACGATCGATTCGACGTTTGCCACGCCGATTAATTGCCGTCCGGCGGAGTGGGGCATCGACCTGGTGCTGCATTCGGGGACGAAATATTTTGGCGGACATTCCGACCTGATCGCTGGCATCGCAACCGGAAGACGCGATTTGATCGAGCAAATCCATCACACGCGCACCACGCTCGGCTGCTGCATGGATCCGCACGCGGCCTTTCTGCTGCTGCGCGGGATCAGGACGCTGGCCGTCCGGGTCGAGCGCCAGAACGAAAGCGCGCTGCGGATTGCCGAGTTCCTGAGCCAGCATCCCAAGGTGACGCGGGTGCACTATCCGCTGCTGAAGGAGCATCCAGACCACGCCCTCGCGAAGAAGCAAATGGCGGGCGCGGGCGGCGTCCTGAGCTTCGAGGTGGAAGGCAGCGGCGCCGACGCGTGCCGCGTGGCCGAGGCGCTGAATCTATTTACCCTGGCGCCGAGCCTCGGCGGAGTGGATTCGCTGGTGACCATTCCGGTGCTGACCTCGCACACGATGATCGCTCCGGAGCTGCGGAAAAAGATGGGCGTGACCGAGCAGATGATCCGCCTGTCCGTAGGCCTGGAGCACGTCGAGGACCTGATCGCCGATCTGGAGAAGGGCCTGGCGGTGCTGACCCGCGCGCGAGAAAGAGGCAGTCGTGGCGGACTGAGTGCGGCGAGTTAAGGCGTTCCATTTCCTGTAGAGACGCGGCTCGCCGCGTCTCCCGCCGCCAAGACCGGGCAAGCCCCGTCTCTACAACAGAGACTCACCGCGCTGCTTGCACGCACTCCAGGATTTCACCTTCGCTGAGCGTGTGGTCGCTCGACTTGGCGCACTTGAAGATGCGCTCGACCACCTCATCGTTCACCGGAAGGCCGCGGTGCTCCAGCCAGAAAAGAACATTTGATTTCCCGCTCATCGGGCCGATGTCGATGATCTGTTCCAGGCCGAAGTAGTGCGAGGGCACTCCGGAGTACACGGTGTTCGCGAGCTCAACGTCTTTCTTCTTGTAGGCCTTGATGACGGCAGCGGCGTGAACGCCAGTCGCGGTGCGGAACGCGTCCTCTCCAACCACCGGATAGTTCGCCGGAATCGGAACGCCCGTAGCGACTGAAACGGCCTCGCAGTAGCGCTTGAGTTTGGTCAGATCCTGCTTATCCCACGGCGCAATGCCCATGAGCTTCAGGTTGACCAGCATCTGGTCCATCTGCGTGTTGCCGACGCGCTCTCCGAGGCCGAGCGCGGTCGCATGCACGCAATCCGCGCCCGCCACTAGAGCCGCCATGGCGTTGGCGGTCGCCAATCCCCGGTCGCAATGCCCGTGCCAGTCAACGCGAATTTTTTCACCGGAAGGCTTGACCACTTGTTCAAGCACGAACTTGACCAGCGCAACCGTGCCCATGGGCGTGGCGTGTCCGGCGGTGTCGCAGAGCACCAGGGCGTGCGCGCCGCAGTTGATGGCCGCCGAGTTGAGCTGCTTTACCGTTTCCGGATCGCAGCGCGTGGTGTCTTCGGTGACGTACATGACTTCGAGGCCAAGCGAAACCGCGTATTGGACGGCCTTTTCGGTGGTTTGAAGCAGGAAGTCGCCGTTCCAGCCCTCGGTGTAGCGCCGGATGGGGCTGGTTCCAAGAAACGCAGCCACCTCGATGGGGAGGCCGGTTTTCTGGACAATCTCGGCGATGGGGCGAATGTCGTTCACGTGCGTGCGCGCCGCGCAATACGCCGTGATCTTCATTTTGTGGGCGACGATTTCGCGCGCCAGCGCCGTCACGTGCTCGACCGCGCGCGGACCCGCTCCCGGAAGCCCGATATCGAGCGAGTTGATGCCGAGCGCTTCCATCAGGTGCAGGATTTCGATCTTCTGTTCGATGGAAGGATCGCGGACCGAAGGCGATTGCAGGCCGTCGCGCAGCGTTTCATCGGTCAGGCGCACCGGTCCCGGCGGATGCAGCGACTTCGGATACAGAAGATTCCAGTCGTAGATGAGCTCAGAAATGTTCACAAGATAACGCCGGCACCCCTCCGGCTATCACACCCCACTAAGCTCCAAGTGACGCTACGCCTTTTTCTCTTCCTTGGGCGGAACCGTCAGCCCGAACACCGAAAGCTGCCCTCGACCCGCGACGTTCATCCCACGCGGATCTTCGGGACTGGGCAGGTAGAGCGTCTGACAATTTTCGCAGCGATACACTTCGGCGTCCGGCCCCCAGGCTTTCTCCACGCAGCCGCACTCCTGTTCGACCACGTCGACGGTGTAAAACCAGCGCTTCAGATGTCCGCCGCAGAACTTGCCCTTGTCGTTCTTCTCGTTGCAGGCACGCTGGCCCGTCTTCTTGATCTTGACTTTGTGGTTAGGAAGATGCGGAATCGTGCCCGTGACCGCGGTTGCCGTTTCGCCGGAAGCCATTGAGTCTCCTGTGCGCCTTTGCCAAGGCCGCTTTACCGCTATTTTACTCAGTCCCAGCCCTCAGACCAAGGACAACGCGTACGGCACCACTACCCCGCGCCCGAACATTCAGGAAAAGCAGATTGGACACTTCCTGAAAGCCGACCCGGCCTACGGCTGCGGCGTCGCCGAAGCGTCAACTATCGCTCCGAAGCCAATAGGAGGTGTTTTGCTTCTATTCGGAAACAATAGATACCGATGGATCTCCGGGTTTCAGGCGCACGGCAAAATCCGTTCCCGGTGCAAAATGACGAACGTAGTTCTCTCCGAGTTGGGAGAGATGAAAGGCTTTTGGTGACTGCCTGTGTAGAGTTCGCCATCGACGCGATATGTGTAGTAAACCTCAGCTACCGGGCACCCGTACGCAACGGCTGGGCATCCAGAACTGGTTACTGTTGCCTTTGCTGTGGGCCAACGACCGCTCCCGCGTGTTTTGATCAGACGCGCCATCACCCGGAATAGGTACTCGACGACAATGTCGACAAACCAGCCGCCCATATGAGAAAGAAGCGTAGTAGAGTCGAACGGATTTCTTGAACCGAACTAACGTCGCGCCACTTACAAGACGCCCCTTAGTCAAAATTCCTTGCGCGGCGCCGCCTGATCCGCGCCGACGCGTCCCACGGTGATTTCGGCGACGTAATAGTTCTCGCCCTTTATGGGGACGCCGGCCATCCGCCGCAGCATCGCGATCTGTCCAATGTGCGTGAGCGCGTCGGCGAGCGCGCTCTGAAACAATTTTTCGGCGGAGACTTCGAGCGGCTTTTCCGACGCCAGGTAGTCGTCAAACTTTTTCAAGGCGGTGAAGAAGCGCTCGCATTCTTTTTCCCACGCCAGCGGAACGGAATCGTGCCATTCGCGGCGGCCGTCGGACATGGCGAGTCCCCAGTCCATCAGGTCGCCCACATGCGCGAGAATTTTCGCCGGCGTGCGCGAAGTTTCTGCAGGCTGGTAGTCGGCAAAGCTCGGCCCAGCATTGCGGACCGCTTTCGCTCCGCGATAGGCGATGGTAGCGAGGGTGTGGCGCAAGAACGCGCGAGAGTCGGTCATTAGTCGAGTTCTCTGTTCACTCGAGGGACGGCTGCGAGCTTCGAGCTTCGAGCGAGCAACCCACTTTCAGCCTGCTCGCAGAACCGAGAACTGGGAACTGAGCCGGTTTTTACAGTTTTCTCCGCCACAGCGCTCCGGCCGCAGCGCACGCCGGCTTTGAGCTTTTCCCGCAGCGGGCGGGCGTACAGCAGGTCGAGGAAACCTTCCATCTCGCCCGCGAATCCACCACCATAGCCGAACCACCAGATTTTTTTCATGCGCGGCAGCAAGTCGGTGTCGACGTGTTTCACGCGCACCATTTCTTCCAATCCCCAGCGCCCATGCGTGCGGCCCAAGCCGCTCCTTCACGCCTCCATGCGGAGCTTCGCTGATGCTGAAACACGACACGGCGTCGTTCACCATCACTGTGCCAGCATGGATCTGGCGAGCCAGTCGCTCGCCGCGGGCGCGATCGCAAGTCCAAACGCTGGCGGCCAGTCCGTAGTCGGAATCGTTGGCCAGGCGCACGGCCTCGGCATCGTCGCCGAAAGGCGCAATCGGCAGCACCGGGCCGAAGGTCTCTTCCTGCATCACGCGCATGTCGTGATCGACGTCCGCCAGCACTGTCGGCGCAAAGAACGTTGGGCCGAGCTCGCGCAGCCGCGTGCCTCCGGCCAGCACGCGAGCGCCGCGCTGCCTCGCATCCTCCACCTGCGACTCCACCACCCGCACTTGCCGCTCGTGGATCATGGGGCCGATTTCAGTAGCCGGATCCATGCCATTGCCGACGCGCAGCTTGCCCGCCTTCGCGCAGCAAGCCTCGACGAAGGCCGGATACAAACTCTGATGCACGTAGCAGCGTTCGACCGACAAGCAGGTCTGCCCCGCGTTCACGAAAGCTCCCCAGACGGCGCCGCTCGAAGCCACATCCACGTCGGCGTCTTCGAGCACCAGCATGGCGTCCTTGCCGCCCAGTTCCAGCACCACCGGAAGCAGGCGTTCGGCGGCGATCTGCGCGATTCGCCGCCCCGTCGCGACGCTTCCCGTGAAGACCAGTTTGTCGATTTCGCTTCCGACCAGCGCCGCCCCGGTCGCGCCTTCGCCGGGAAGAACCTGGAAAATGTCGTCGGGAACACCAGCCTCGCGCAGCAGCGCCTGCAGTTCGAGCGCAACCAGCGGCGTCAACTCGGAAGGCTTAAGCACTACGGCATTTCCCGCAACCAGGGCCGCCAGGGACTCAGTCGCCGGAATCGAGAAAGGATAATTCCACGGGGAGATGATCCCGACCACGCCATAGGGCTCGTGCAGAATGCGCCCCGACTTGGTTTTGACCGCAAGATTTCCGTGCGGCAGCTTTTCTTCGCGCAGGATCGTGAAGGCGTTGTCGATCAGGAATCGCGCCGCGTCGAGCACGACCAAAACTTCGGTGAGCAGCGCTTCCACCGCGGGCTTGCCTGCTTCCTGTGTGATGCGCCGCGCGACATCGGTCTTGTGCGCGAGAAGAATCTGCTGAAAACGCCGCATCACCCGGACGCGATTGCGGATGCCCCAGGCGCTCCATTCCGGCTGTGCCGTGCGCGCGCGCGCGACCGCCGCGCGCACTTCGGTCGGGCCGGCACTGTCCAGTTCGCCCAGAACTTCACCCGTCGCCGGGTTCACGGAAGCGATGCGAGAAACGGCGAATTCGACGTCGGTGGCCATCTGCGAAGAAGTGTACTCGGGACGGAACGGGCGCGCCAGAGGCTTATCCTGCTTGCGAATTGCCGGACTGTTCGTGTAGCGCGGACACTCTTGTCCGCGTGCTCGCAGCAATCCCGCCGTCGGCGCGGACAGGAGTGTCCGCGCTACACTAGTATTCCACCCCGACCAGATACAGCCCGCTGGCGGGCGCGGTCGGCCCGGCCGCAGTGCGCTCCCGCGCGTCGAGGATGCGGCGCAAATCTTCCAGGCTCACTGTTCCCTTCCCCATCAGCAGGAATGTGCCGACCAGGTTCCGCACCATGTGATGAAGAAATCCGCTGCCGCGAACCGTGTAGATCAATTCTTCGCCTTCGCGCGACCAACTGGAAGAGAAGATCGTCCGGCACGTTAGTGGTCCGGATGTTGCTCGTCTGAACATCTTCCCCGGCAGCCATCCGTTCCACCCGCTCCGGATCCACCGCCGCGAACGAAGTGAAATCGTGCTCGCCCACAACCACGCCAGCGGCTGCCACCATCGCCGATTCCTCCAGCGGATAAGGATAATGCCACACATACCGCGCCAGAAACGGCGGACAGATCGCTCCGCGGTGAATGCGATAGCGATAGGTCTTGGCGCGCGCCGACTTGCGCGCGTGAAACTCGGGCGCGGCCTCCGTCACTTCCAGCACCCGGATCGAAGCCGGCAGAATGTCGTTCAGCGCCCGCATCCAGTTTTCGGCCGGAATTACCGACGCGGTCCGAAAACTCGCAACCTGGGCCAGCGCGTGCACGCCCGCATCGGTCCGGCCCGAACCTTGGGGCAGTACATTTTCTCCGCTCAACCGTCCAATGGCTGAGGCCAGCGCGCCTTGCACCGTCGTCCGGCCGGGCTGCACCTGCCAACCGGCGAAGTCCGCGCCGTCATAAGAAAGGATCAGTCTGAGATTGCGCACGTTCTTTTTCGAGTCCTAAGCTGCTGGAGCATCATCGTTCGCATCTGCAAAGTTTTACCGCCGCCGGTCCGAGAGCGCACCGGCCCGTCAGCTATACTATTTCACTTACGATCATTCATTTACGATCTTTCACGATCAACGAAAAGAATTGCCTTTCTCAACGGTTAGGAAAAGATTACAAGGAACTCTTGCCTTTGGTTCTACGTATGAGCAGAGTGTGAGCAAAAGTGCGGACCACTGCGTCCGTTCTTCTCGAGCCTGATCGCTTGAGTGTCGTTGAGTCGATCATGAGTGTGATCAATGGAGATGATGCGAATGCAACGTTCTACCGTGTTGACTGCGTTTCAGCGGGCCGCCGCAGCCCTTTCCCTTGCCGCCGTCCTCCTTGCCGTAATCATGGTACCTGCCGGGTGGGCGCAGGATGCCTCGTCCGTGCCCAGCGCGCCGTCGGCGCAGATGCCGGCGCAAAGGGCGTTGCCGTCATCGTCGCAGCCCTTTGATGTGCAGGAGTACGCGAAACCGCGGTCGCATTTTCCCAATCCGATTGCTCCCTACACTGCGCGCCGCGTCGCACCGCCGAACCTGGCCAACACGCCGCGCATCGACCAACTCATGCGCGACGGCAAACTTTACATCTCGATGAACGACGCCATCGCGCTGGCGCTCGAAAACAATCTCGATATCGCGATCGCCCGCTACAACCTGAACATAGCCGATACCGACGTCTGGCGCGCCAAAGCCGGCTCCAGCACTCTCGGCGTCAACAACGGTGTCGTGCAAAACACGCCCGGCGGCGGCGTGGGCGGACTCGGCACGCAAGTTGGCTCGGGCCAGGGCGGAACCTCGGTCGCGGCAGGCGGCGCTGGCACCGGCACCGGCGGCCTGGTCCAATCAACTTTCGGCAGCGGCCCGCTCATCACCAGCTTCGATCCCATAATTACGGGCACGCTGCAGAATCGATCATCTCAAAATCGTTTGCACCACCCCCTTTTGCGGTACGGTTCAGAACACAGGGACGGCTAATTTCGCTTACAACCAGGGGTTCCAGTGGGGCACGAATGTGTCAGTTGGCTTCAACAATACCCGCGTAACATCTAATAGCCCATATAACATCCTGAGTCCGGCCACTGAACTCCAGCTTCCAGTTCAAGTTAACGCAGCACCTGTTGCAGGGCTTCGGATTCGCTCCCAACACTCGCTTCATTCAGATTGCCAAGAATAATCGAGAAATTTCAGACGTCGCTTTCCGCCTGCAAATCACCACCACCGTCGACCAGATTGAAAATATGTACTGGGACCTGGTGTACGCCTACGAGAACGTGAGGGTTCAGAACGAGCAGCTGGCTTTTGCGCAGAAGACGCTATCTGACAATCGGAAACAGGTGGAAATTGGGACCCTCGCACCCATCGAAGTGGTCCGCGCGCAGAGTACGGTCGCCTCCAATCAGCAAACGCTGACCGTAGCGCAGACCAATCTTCAGTTGCAGCAACTGCTCATGAAGAATGCACTCAGCCGCACGCTGGTCGATCCGGTGCTGGCCGATGCCGACGTGATTCCTACTTCGACGATGGAGTTGCCCGCGCAGGAACCGGTTGTACCCACGCAGGATTTGGTAAACGATGCGCTCAGTCATCGTCCAGAACTCGCGGAACAACGCATCAACCTTTCTAATACCGACATCAGCAACAAGGCGATTCGCAGCGCCTTATTGCCCACCGTGGATCTGTTCGCATACTACGGCGGCTCCGGTCTGGGCGGAAACCTGAGTGCGGGCTTTGTTTGCGGACCTAGCAACTACAAACAGAACCCTTCGTTTTGCGGTGGGGAGCCTGACGTCTTTTCCCACGGTTTCTTACAACGGCACGCTGAATCAGTTGGTCAACTCCACTGCCCCCGACAAGGGCGCGGGCATTAACGTCAACATTCCCCTTCGCAACCGAGCCGCCCAGGCCACCCAGGTGCGCTCGGAGTTCGAATACCGGCAAGCCCAGTTGCAGCATGCAACAGATCGAGAACAAGGTGCGCATCGAGGTGCGCAACGCGCAGTTTGGCGTGCAGCAGAATCGCGCCAGCGTCGCTTCCGCCCAGGCTGCCGTGGATCTGGCGCGCCAGTCTCTCGACGCCGAACAGAAGAAGTACGCGCTCGGCGCATCCACCTCGACTCTCGTGCTGCAGAACCAGGCGGCCATGACCCAGGCCGAAGTCACGCTCGTCTCCGCCAAGGCCCTGTACGAAAAGGCCGAAGTCGAACTGGATCGGGCCGTCGGTCTGCTGCTCGATCACGCCGGCATCCTGATCGCCGACGCGGAGCGGGGCCAGGTCACGCACGCGCCGAATATTCCGCACGTGGCGCCGCGGCCCAGCCGACCAGCCGGCCCCGGCGAACCCTCCAGCCCAAACGCAACAGTAGAGAGCTGCAGTATGAATGATACGATGGAGCGCCGGGCGTCCCCGCCCGGCGTTTCCCTTTTGCGCCTGCGCCGCCTCTCGCGTATCCTCTCTCCGTGAAGCTCTCGGTCATCGGCAATGTCAGCATAGGCAAGCTCGCGTAGGGACGGACGCCCTCGGCCGTCCAAGCCGAGCACAGCTCGGCAGGCTCTTCGCTGGCAGCGGCAGGAGCCCCGCGTGATCCTCTCCGTCGTCATCATCACTCACAACGAAGAGGCGAACATCGGGCGCACGCTCAGCCAGCGTGCAGCCGCTGGTTGCCGACGGCAAAGGCGAGATCATCGTCGTCGACTCCGGCTCGACCGACCGCACCGTCGAAATCGCAAAATCTTTCGGCGCAAAAGTTTTCATCGAAGAATGGAAAGGCTACGCCGCGCAGAAGAACTCAGCAATCGACAAAGCGGCGGGAGATTGGATTCTGAGTTTGGATGCGGACGAGGAAGCTGAGTAGCGAGCTACCTCCTGCCGCGATCGGATTCATGAGCAATTCGCGCGAGTCAATCCTGCACAGCCGTCGACCACGGTGCGCGGCGAAGAAGCCGCTGATCCGGCATCGACAAAATGAACGGCATGCTATTCGGCTATTGGTCCCTCGTAGAAATTATTTCTTCGGCCGCTGGATTAAACATGGCGGCTTCTGGCCTGATCCGAAGCTGCGGCTGTTCGACAAGGGGCTGGGCGCGTTCGAAGACCGCGCGGTCCACGAAGACGTTAAGCTCAGGGAACCGACCTGTAGCCACGATTGGTCGCTGACATCCTCCACCACTCCTACCCCACCCTGGCCGACTACATCGACCACATGAACCGCTACTCCTCCCTCGGCGCCGAGATGGCCGTCGCCAAAGGCCACAGCGGCTTCAGCCTGTTCAACATCGTCCTGCGCCCGCTCGCAACCTTCATCTACAACTATTTTTTTCGCCTCGGATTTCTCGACGGCCGCGAAGGCCTGCTCCTGCACCTCTACCATGCCGTCTACGTCTCCTGGAAATACGCGAAGGCATGGGAACTCGCGCGCTCAAAAAAATCAACGTAGAGACGCGGCTTGCCGCGTCTCCGTCGCCACCACTATCCTCGCAGCGTGATGCGCATGATATCGAACTCCACTGCCACCGACCGCTGCGGAAACTTCGACTCCACATAAGCCTTCACGTCGTCCGACCGAAGGAATCCCGTCCCGGCCCGTCAGTCCGCGCGCGTCGTCGAGCAAGATCACGTGGGAAGAAGAATGGCTCAAAATCATCTCCAGTTCCGCCGATAACCGCTGCTGATCGCCCTGCTTGCCCACCCAGCCGTAGTAGCCCGCATCCAGCCAGAACAAGGCCGGGCCCGTAAGTAATGCGAGCACCTCGGGCATGACCACGCGGCTATCTCCGCAGAAAATCCGAACGTGCTCGTCGCGCGCGAATTTGCGTGTGGCCCGCTCCGCCAGCGCCGGCACAAATTCGATGGAATAGATGCGATCGAAACGGCTTTTCATCGCGGCCACCATCTCGCCGTAGTAAGTTCCGGTCTCGACCAGAGTCTTCAGCCCAAATCGCTCTCCGTATTCGCGCACGACTTTCTGTTTCAACAGATGCGGAGATCGCGACGGCCGCCCGCGCAGTATCCAATACCAGTAGTCGGGATAATGGCCAAGCGCCTTGTATGCGCCGTACACCGGAGTACGCTGCAACAGCCGCCGAAATGCCTTCAGAATCCCTCCGCCGAAAGAAGACCAGCATAGGTGCCAAAGAAAACAAGCGTCAAGCGGGTCAAGCCTACGCGATGTTTCCGTATGTCCCCTGTGCCTGCCCTGTGGTTAAGCATTCTGAATTTGACTTTCACCAACCGCTCGGTCGGTTCACGCCATTTTGCAGCATGGCGGCCGCTCCTCTATCATCAAAGCATAGTGAGAAATGAAGCGGGGAACGGAATGCCTGAGAACAAACCGAAAGCGAATGTGTCCAAGACCATAGCGGAGAGCCCGATTTCCGACGTCTTTGAAGGCCGTCATCCCGCCGCGTCGGAAAAAGATTGGGCGGAGAAAACGCTCGCGCCCACGCTCGACAAGGCTCCCGAAAAACCGATTGGCGCTCCCACCGGCACCAACCTCGACGAGCACGGCCACGCCCGTTTCAGCACCATCTCGAACGCCCCCATCCGCCGCCTCTACACCCAGGCCGATCTCCCCGCCGACTGGAATTACGATCAGTATCTCGGCTATCCCGGCCAACCGCCCTACACGCGCGGCATTCACGCCACCGGCTACCGCGGCAAGCTCTGGACGATGCGCATGTTCTCCGGCTTCGCCTCGCCCGAAGAAACCAACCAGCGCTACAAATATCTTCTCGAACACGGCGGCGGCGGACTCTCCGTCGCCTTCGATCTGCCCACGCTCATGGGCTACGACTCCGATCACCCGGCCAGCGAAGGCGAGGTCGGCAAGTGCGGCGTCGCCATCGACTCGCTCGAAGATATGGAGATCCTCTTCGACGGCATCAGCCTCGAAAACGTCACCACCTCGATGACCATCAATTCACCGGCCAGCGTGCTCTGGGCCATGTACCTGGTCGTGGCCGAAAAGCAAGGCGCCGACTGGAAGAAAATCTCCGGCACCATCCAGAACGACATCCTCAAGGAATACATCGCGCAGAAGGAATACATCTATCCTCCCGCGCCCTCGATGCGCCTGGTGATTGACACCTTCGAGTTCGGATCGAAGTTTACGCCGCGCTTCAACACCATCTCCATCTCCGGCTACCACATTCGCGAAGCCGGATCAACCGCGCTGCAGGAACTCGCCTTCACCATCTACGACGGCGTCGAATACGTCGAGTGGGCGCGCCGCCGCGGCCTCGACGTCGACGACTTCGGCCCCCGCCTCAGCTTCTTCTTCAACGCGCACAACGATTTCTTCGAAGAGATCGCCAAATACCGCGCTGCGCGCAAGATCTGGTATCGCCTGATGAAAGACCGTTTCGGCGCCAAGAACGACCGCACCCGCCTGATGCGCTTCCACACCCAAACGGCCGGCGTCTCGCTGCCCGCGCAGCAACCGATGAACAACATCGCGCGCGTCGCCCTGCAGGCGCTGGCGGCTGTGCTCGGCGGCACGCAGTCGTTGCACACCGACGCCTACGACGAAGCGCTCGCCTTGCCCACGGAGGAAGCCGCGCGCATCGCACTGCGCACCCAGCAGATCATCGCCTTCGAGTCGGGCGTCGCCCAAACTGTCGATCCCCTCGGCGGAAGCTACTTCGTCGAGAAGCAAACCCTCGACATGGAAAACGGCGCCTTCGATTACTTCGAGAAGCTCGACCAGATGGGCGGCATGGTCAAAGCCATCGAGCGCGGATATCCCCAGAAAGAAATTGCCGAGGCCAGTTACCAGTACCAGCGCGCGGTTGAAGCCAACGAGAAGATCACGGTCGGCGTCAACGATTTCGTCATCGAAGAAGAGTCGCCCAACATTCTCTACATCGGCGAATCGGTAGCCCGCGCTCAGGAAAAGAAACTCAAAGCCCTGCGCGCCCGCCGCTCGAACGAAGAAGTCCGGCGCCGCCTCGATGCCCTGAAACAGGCCGCCGCCAAGACTCCCACTGCGGGCAGCAACGGCAATATTTCCGACGCCAACACCATGCCCTACATCGTCGACGCCGTCCGCGCCTACGCCACCGTAGGCGAAATCTGCGAAGCTTTGCGGCAGGTGTACGGAACGTATACAGAAGTGAGCGTCACATAAACTTTGTTTGAGGTCGCAATTTGCGACCTCAAAGATTTGTCCTTGAGTTTTGGTCGCTTCGCCGGCCGGGGGCCGTGCGGCGGAGTTTCGGTTTCATCACATTCGGCGCGTTCGTTGATCACAGCGTCCGACCGTTACGACCGCTACGATGGCAGGATGCAATGTCCGCTCGCTAAAAACCGGCCGAAAACGGCGCCCGTTAGCAATCCGACGAAAAGCATCTGCGGTCTCAATCGATCTTCGGATCCTGATTCTACGTCACCAGAAGGTCATTCTCGATACCGCTCTGGCAGAGCTCTACAGCGTGCCTGTAAAGCGCTTAAACGAACAAGTAAAGCGCAACCGCAAAAGATTCCCCGCGGATTTCATGTTCCACCTCACTTCCAGAGAGAACAAATCTTTGCGGTCGCAATTTGCGACCTCAAACATTGGCCGCGGTGGCCGGCGCTCGCTTCCATACGCCTTCACCGAACATGGCGCAATCATGGCCGCGACGGTGCTCAATTCTGAACAGGCGGTGGAGATGAGCGTTTATGTGGTGCGCGCCTTTATCCGCTTGCGAGCGGCGCTGGCCGCGAACCGAGAACTCGCCGGCAGAATTGAAGAATTGGAAAAACACCTGGAGACGCACGACGGCGCGATCCAGGAAATCATCAAGGTTATCAAGAAGCTGATGAACCCTCCGCCGAGTCGGCGCGGCAAGATCGGATTCGCGGTCCCGCCGGCGCGGACAGCATAGTCGCTGTCGGCTTTGTCGGAGAGAACCGGGAGCCCGCATCCCGCATCTGCATCATCGGTGATGTGCCCGACCGCGCGGCAGTCCCGAAACAAATCGTGATCATCAGCGCCTTTCGAGAGATGGAGAATAGCGAAGGCGAATTCCCTGCTCCGTCGGATTTGAATCCCGTACTCGAAACGATAGTAAACGAGCAGGACGCTGGCCGCCCGATCCGCCGTTGCGCCCCGGCGCGGCTTCTGATAACTTGCCTCTCGTCTCTCAAAGGAGGCCCGTGTGGCTTTTTGTCCAAACTGCGGAACGCAGATCGCGGATGGAGCGACTTGCCCGAAGTGTGCTGGCGGCGCTGTCCAAAGCGCGCGCACGGTCGCACCCGCAGGCGCTGGGCTCAGCGATAACGTGGCCGGCGCGCTCGCCTATGTGACCATCATTCCGGCGATTGTCTTTCTAGTGCTGGAGCCGTTCAACAAGAAGCGCTTCATCCGCTTCCATGCCTTCCAATGCATCTTCTTCTTTATCGCCTGGACCGTGCTCGGGATCGCCATGGCATTCATCAGCCATATCCCATTCCTCGGATGGGCAACGCTTTTTCTGTGGCCGCTGATAAATCTGCTCTTGTTTGTCATCTGGCTGATTCTGCTGCTCAAGGCTTACCAGGGACAGATGTTCAAGCTGCCCGTGATCGGCGACTTGGCCGAGCAGCAGGCTGGTGCGTAGGCTGGCCGGCATACGAATCGTTGCCGCGCGCATCACTAGTTTTTCCGCGACCTGGAACTCTCCACGAAACCTTTTCCCTCTTTGAACGTCAATCCAGTAAACTGGAAATTGTCGTGTTCACTGGTCTTCAGCCAACGAGTATTCCACCCATGACTTCGGCATTCCGCCGCCATTGTGCGGTCGGAGTGTCCGTGGCCGCGCATCTGACGGTGTTGGCCATGATTGTGTTCCATAATCCCAGAGTGATCGACCTGAGCCCCGCCGGGCTTGCCTATGGAGACGGTGCTCACACCTCCAAGCTGATTTACTTGCCACCGGGCGCGAACGATGAAACGCCCGCAGACGCCGCCAAGTTGCTATTCCCGCCCCCGGCCAGCAAGCCGCGCCCGCGCCCACAGTCCCAGCCGCCAAAGCCTGCGCCAGAGCCTCCGCAGGTCACGACTGACGCGGAAGCCGGCGACCACAATTCTCACGCCGGGTCTCCGCTGGGCACCATGATTGACGGACCGATCACCGGCCATGAAGTCCACGTCGCGTATCCGATCGTATTTCCAGATCCTCCCGTGGCGCGCGCCGAGCTCCCCCGAGACCTGCAGGGCGATGTCGTCATCGAGGTGACCATTGACTCTCAGGGCAACGTCGTCGAAACCAAAATTGTGCAGGCGATCGGCC
This sequence comes from uncultured Acidobacteriaceae bacterium, assembly GCA_963725245.1. Taxonomy (GTDB): domain Bacteria; phylum Acidobacteriota; class Terriglobia; order Terriglobales; family Acidobacteriaceae; genus Acidiflorens. The sequence goes on from CAVRYC010000008.1 coordinate 78,716, forward strand.
ACGGGATCGACGAGAAGATCGAGGCCACTCTTCGCCGGTGGCACTACCAGCCAGCCACGCTAGATGGAACGCCAGTCGCCTCCAGGCACGACGTGCACTTCCATTTTCCATCGTAAGAAGATCGGGTCATCGGAGCATCGGGCCATCGGGTCGTCTGAGTACAGCGGTTTTCAGCTGGCCCGATGACGATCCGATGACCGATCCTTTGCAATTGCTTGCGTTCTTGGTGAGGGTGGGAAACAATTCTTTTGGCACGGCTATGCGACTTACCTATGGGCTCGCGATTGCGCTTTGGCTGAGTCTCCCGGCTACGGGGATGGCCTCGCAGCAACAGGAACCGGCGGACTCCGCGGATTCTGCCGGCAAAGTTCCGCCTGCGGCTGCGACCGAGAGTACGCCGGATGCGGGGTCGAAAGCTTCGGAGGGCGTGGCAACGAAGAAGACAAATGGTTCAACGAGCGCGAACACGAAACGCCGCAAGCGCGCCGCGCCGTTGCGGGATGGGAACCCGCGGAAAATTGTGGTTCGCGAGGGCGGAGCGAACGAACCGGCGGCGCAGATTGCGGCCGACTTAACTCCAGCGGAAGCCGCCCGCCAGCGCCAGGACGCGGAACGGTTGCTGGGCTCTGCCGACGGCCAACTGAAACTGCTGGCGGGACGCACGCTCGACGCGCGACAGCAGGAGACGGTGGGTCAGATCCGAAACTATATGGGCGGCGCGCGTTCGGCGTTGCAGGAAGGAGATTTGTGGAGAGCGAATACGCTGGCGCAGAAAGCACATTTGCTGGCGGACGATTTGGTGAAGCATTAGGCGAAGCCGAAAGAATCTGTGATGCTAGGATGGTTCTTCGTCCTAACTCTACTTTCTTCCTTCCCGCCTCTGCGCAACGACAAGTCCGCGCGGGGTGGGCAAGAGCACGGCCGATATCAAGCCGTCTTGTTCGAGTTTGAGTGCGGCTTCGCGGACGACTTTCAAATGCGAACTGGCGTCGTGCATGAGGATCAGGCCATAAGGATTGATCTGCGGCAAAAAGCGGCGAATTTCCTGCTCGCGGATAGGCATGTCGCTGTCGCTGAAGAAGAGGTCGATGGCGCCTTCGACTCTCATGTCGAGGCTTGACTCGTTGCGCAGCTCGATCCAGGCGGCGAGTCCGGAAGCCTGGATTCGCGCCTTGGCGTTCTCGTAGATTTCGTAGTCGAACTCGCAAGTGATGACGCGGCCGCGGCCGTTGGCTTTCAGTCCCTCGGCAATCCAGAGGGTGCTGATGCCGCTAAAGGTTCCGGTCTCCACCACGAGTTCGGGCTTGATGGTGGTGACGATGGTGCGCAGGAATTCGAGCACCTCGGCCTCGGCGGTCATGGAATCGAACATGCGCCAGCGCTCCGGGTGCGGACACTCGGGCGTCGGGCGATGATACTCGGGCTGCAGTTGATCGCCGGTGCGTTCGATCTGGCGCAGGATGCGGCGCTCCTGCTTTTCTTTCTTGAAAAGGCGGCGAAGGCTGAGAGACATAGAGTAGAAAATTGTAACGGAAGACGAGTTGACAGCCGTCCTCGGCTGTCCAGCGGGGCGAAGCCCCGCCACGCTGATGCATAGATGGACAACGAAACCTGACGAGCTGCGCTCGCCTGGACAGCCGAGGGCGGCTGTCCTACGTCTACTCACTGGTGAAGTAGTCAATGGACACGGGGTTCTCAAACAGGGAGTAATCGCGGGTTACGACCGTGATGCCGCTGTCGGTGACGAAGTAGCGTTCGCGGTCGGCTTCGGCATCGTAGCCGATGGTGGTGCCTTCGGGAATGTGCACGTCGCGGTCGATGATGGCTTTGCGGATGCGGCAACTGCGTCCCACGTTCACGTGCGAGAACAGAATGCTGTGCTCGATTTCGGAGTAGGAGTTGACGCGGACATCGGGAGAGAGCACGCAATTCTGGACGGAGCCGCCGGAAATGATGCAGCCGGAAGAAACCAGGGAATCGAGGGCGTGGCCCATGCGCTCGTCTTCGGCAAACACAAATTTTGCCGGCGGATACTGGCGCTGGTGGGTGCGGATGGGCCATTGCTCATCGTAAAGATTGAAGACGGGAGATACTGAAACCAGGTCCATGTTGGCTTCGTAGTAGGCTTCGAGCGTGCCCACGTCGCGCCAGTAGAGGGCTTCTTTTTTGTTTTCGTCGACGAAATTGAAAGCGAAGACGCGGTAGTCATCCAGCATTTTGGGCAGAATATCCTTGCCGAAATCGTGGCTGGAATCGGGATCCTCGGCGTCTTTGAGGAGCACGGGAATGAGCACGTCGGTGTTGAAGATATAGATGCCCATCGATGCTGAAATTTTGGTTGGATCGTAGGGCGAGCGCAGCGTCGGTCTGTTGCGGTTTTTCCAGGAATCCGGTGATGCGACTGTCGTGGTCGATATCGACGACGCCGAAATGGCGGCATTCGGCCGGGTCGGTGACCAGGGTGGCGAGCGGTGACGTCGGCGGCGGCGTCCGGTGCTGCTTGAGCATGCGCCCGTAATTCATTTTGTAGATGTGGTCGCCGGAGAGGATGATCACGTACTTGGGCTGCTCGGTGCCGATGGAATAGATGTTCTGATAGACGGCGTCGGCCGTTCCCATGTACCAGTTCTCGCTGACCCGCTTCATGGGGGGCAGGATTTCGATGAACTCGCCGATTTCGCGGCCGAAGATATTCCAGCCTTCGCGGATCTGACGATTCAGCGACAGCGCCTTGTATTGCGTGAGGATAAAGACGCGGCGCAGGCCGGAGTTGACGCAGTTGGAAAGCGTGATGTCGATGATGCGGTAGATGCCGCCGAAGGTCACGGCGGGTTTGGCGCGATCGCGGGTGAGCGGATAGAGGCGCTCGCCAGCGCCTCCGGCGAGCAAGATTCCGAGCGTATCTTTCATTGACACACCGTCATCGGCACACCGTATAGATGCAGCGAGCAACGCGGACGCTGCCCCGGGTCAACGCGAAATACTAGCACAGGCGCGCGTTCATCGTGACCCAGCACAGTACGCCGGACTTGTCGTCCGAGAAGCGGAGACGCCTTACTGCGTCAGGCATGTGCGAGCCGCTGACGCGCGTCGCCGAGTACTGCGCTGCTCACTGAAAGCTGGCTAGCAGTGCACGATCTTGTCGCTCTTGATGCCGCGAGTGGCGTTACGCGAATCCACCACCAGTTGGGCCTCGTTGACGATCTTCTTGTAGTCGTAGTTGGAGTGGTCGGTGACGATGAGCACGCAGTCGTACTGGCCGAGATTGTCGAGCGGGGAGCACTTCATCTGCAGATCGTACTTGCGGCCGCGGCCGACGAAGGGGAAGTAGGGGTCGTTATAGCTGACCGCGGCTCCCTCTTTTTGCAGCAGCTCGATGATGGTGAGCGCGGGCGACTCGCGCAGGTCGTCAATATCTTTTTTGTAGGCGACGCCCAGCACCAGAACCTTGGATCCGTTGATGGCCTTTTTCTGGCGGTTGAGCGCGGAGATCGTGGAGGCGATCACGTTGTAGGGCATGGCCACGTTGATTTCGCCGGCCAGTTCGATGAAGCGGGTGTGGAAGTCGAACTCCTTCGCCTTCCAGGAAAGATAGAACGGGTCGACCGGAATGCAGTGTCCGCCAAGACCCGGCCCGGGATAAAACGGATGGAAGCCGAAAGGCTTGGTGGCGGCGGCGTCGATGATCTCCCAGATGTTGAGGTCCATGCGCAGGCAGAGCATCTTGAGTTCGTTGACCAGCGCGATGTTGACGCAGCGGTAGATGTTCTCGAGCAACTTGGTCATCTCCGCGGCCGCGGGCGAGGAGACGGGAACGGTGCGGCGGAAGATGGAGCCGTAGAGCGCCGCGGCGATTTCGCTGGCCTGGGGATCGAGTCCGCCAATCACTTTCGGAATATCGTGACGAGCCACCTGGGTGTTGCCGGGATCCTCGCGCTCGGGCGAGAACGCGACCCAGAATATCGTTGTCGCCGGCGGCGCCGTTGCGGGAAGCTTTCAGGCCGGCCTTGTTCTCCTTTTCGAGAATCGGAATCAGAACTTCTTCGGTGGTGCCGGGGTAGGTAGTGCTCTCGAGGATGACGATCTGACCGGCGCGCAGATAGGGCGCTACGGCGTGGGCGGTGTTGGTGATGTAGCTGAGATCGGGCTCGTGATATTCGTTGAGCGGCGTGGGGACGCAGATGATGATCGCATCCATGGCGGTGATCTGCGAATAGTCGGCCGTGGCTTTGAAGCCGTTCGCTTTGGCCGCCGCGATCTCCGCGGGCGTGATGCGGAAAATGTAGGTGCCGCCGTTCGCAAGGGTATCGATTTTTCGCTGATCGATATCGAAACCGGTGACGGGAAATTTCTGCTCGCTGTAGAGCAGGGCCAGCGGCAATCCGACGTAGCCCAGGCCGATGATTCCGACCCGAGCCTGGCGCGCATCAATGCGGCTTTTCAAATCGGTAAAGAGGGAAGAAGCGGCAGTTGAGTATTCATAAGCTGAAATAATTCTAGCATTGGAGGCCGCGGAAACTGCGCTCGTCCTACGACTTGTGCCTGGCGGATTGCGATCTTGATTACGCCGGTGAATCGAATTCGACCATGCGCGGTTTCCTTAGTAACATGCGGAGTGCAGTAACCTGCGCCTCAGATGCGATTCTTCCGACTACTCATCGTGTTGTTCCTGGTGGTTGTATTTTGTTTATTGTTGCCGCGCTGGCGAGCCAGGCGGCGCGCTTTCTGGTGGTGGACGAACCGGAAAAGTCCGATGCCATCGTGGTGCTGGCGGGGGAAACCAACGTCCGTCCGGCTCGCGCTCTGGAACTGCTGCGCCAGGGAGTGGCGCCGCGCGTATTTCTGGATGCCGAAACGCGAAATCTGATCTACGATCAGCCGCTGATCGACATTGCGCAGAAATACGTAAACGGCCTTCCGGAAGCCAACCGCGTCTCAGTCTGCCCGATCGTCGGATTTTCGACCAACGCTGAGGCCGACGACGTAAGCCGATGCCTGCAGCCGCTGGGCGCGCATCGGGTGCTGATCGTGACCTCCGAATATCACACCCGCCGCGCCTTGATGATCTTTCGCCATCGCCTGCCGCAATACCAGTTCAGCGTCGCCGCGGCCCGCAGTCCAGAGGGAATTCGGCGAAGCCTGGTGGACGAACCGCGAATGGGCAAAAGTCACTTTCGATGAGTGGTTGAAGATGCTGTGGTGGGAGGCGGTGGACCGGTGGCGGTAGTCGGTATGCCAGTTCTCAGTTCTCAGTTCTCAGTTCCCAGTGAACGCAAGTCAACGACGCGGGTTCCTGACTGAGCTGAGAACTGAGAACTGAGAACTGAGTACTGGCAACTTTTTTTCTTCTGCGATAGTTTGAAAGCTACATTTCCAACGGAGGTTCCATGGCGCAAGTCACGATTACGGTGCGCAAGAACGGTCCTTTGCGCGTAGACGATCCCAACGGCGTTGTCGAAATGGTGGACGCCGATGGCAACAAGTACGACCTGACCGGCAAGACCGGCGTTTTCCCTTGCCGCTGCGGCGCTTCCGCCAACCGGCCTTTCTGCGACGGCAGTCACAAGGTGGCCTTCCAGGCGCCGGATTCGGCGATCAAAATCGGATAGTGCCGAGTTTGCATCAGCGTACATTCTTCCGTCTGTAGAGACGGGGCTCGCCCCGTCCGCGGAGACGTCGGCAAGCGGCGTCCGTACCGGCTGGAGTGATACACTGCCTCGCCAGAGGGCATTTTGCCGGACGAATTTGAGTCATCGGAAGTGAAAACGGAACGGGATCGAGCACTGGGGATGGGTGCGAGGATCACGCGCCGGGATTTTCTGAACGGAGTCGCGCTCACGGTGGGAGCGGCCGCCGTTCATGGCATCGTTCCTCCTGAAATGTGGGCGGCGGCGGCCGCCGATCTGCCGAAGCCCAGGACGTCCCAGGCTACTATCCTCCCGGCAAGACCGGCCTGCGCGGCGACCACGCCGGGTCGTTCGAAACCATGCACAAGGTCGCGCGACGGCGCTTTCTGGGACGGTGCTCCCAAGGCCGTGGACACGGGCGAATCTTACGATCTGGTCATCGTCGGCGGAGGCATCAGCGGACTGGCCGCGGCGCACTATTTCCGCAAGGCCGCCGGCGACAAAGCGCGCGTCCTGATTCTCGAGAACCACGATGACTTCGGCGGACACGCCAAGCGCAACGAATTCCGCGCGGGCGGCCGCACGATTCTGGGATTCGGCGGCACGTATTCCATCGAAAGCCCGGCGCCCTATAGCGCGGTCGCCAAGGCTCTGATCGAAGAGCTCGGGATCGATGTGCCTTCGTATCCCAAAGTATGTCAACAAAGATCTTTACCGTTCGCTCGGTCTGAAGCCGCGATTTTCTTCGACAAGGAGACGTTTGGGGCCGACAAGCTGGTCGTGAACGCGGTGCACACCGGAGGAGATGAGAGCGGCCTCAGCGACGAGGCTGGACGAAGCGGGCTTGCGAGAATTTCTGAAAGAAGCTCCGCTCTCGGCGAAGGCCAAAGCAAGATTTTCAGCGCCTGCTCACGAGAAGAAAGATTATTTCCCCGGCCTCAGCTCCGACGAGAAGAAGGCGCGCCTGGCGCGCATGAGCTATGCGAAATACCTGACCGACACGGTCGGGGTGAGCGACGAAATCGTGAAGTTGTTGCAGGCTTTCCCGCACCCGCTGTTCGGCGTGGGCATTGATGCGGTCGCCGCGCAGGACGCGTGGGGCCTCGGGTTGCCGGGATTCAACGGCCTCAAACTCGATCCCGCTCCGGGCCAGGGGATGAACCGCGATTGCATTCGCAACGACGAAGCGGAAAAATATTTCTTTCATTTTCCCGACGGCGGTGCTACCATTGCGCGGCTGCTGGTGCGCAAGCTGATTCCGGCGGCGGTTCCGGGAAACTCGGTCACCGACGTGGTGCTGGCGAAGGCCAATTACGCGAAGCTCGACGAGCCGTCTCTCCGATGCGCATCCGGCTGAACAGCACCGTGGTCAGCGTGAAGCACCGGGGCGATCCGGCCAGGGCGAAGGAAGTCGAAGTCAGCTACTTCACGCGAGGACAAGCTCAAGACGGTGCGCGCCGCGAACTGCGTGATGGCGTGCTGGCACGTGGTGATTCCTTACATCGCGCCGGAATTGCCGGAAGCGCAGAAAGAAGCGCTGGCATCGGCGAAGAAAGTTCCGCTGCTCTACACCAACGTGCTGGTGCGCAACTGGAGCGCCTTGCAAAAGCTGGGAGCGAGCGCGATTTACGCGCCCGGCATGTATCACACCGGCGTGAACCTCGATCTGCCGGTCAGCCTGGGCGGCTACGAATGCCCGAAAAAGCCGGAGGAGCCGATCGTGGTGCACATGATGAAGCGCCCTGTAAACCGGGCCTCCCCGCTCGCGACCAGCATCGAGCCGGCCGCATCGAGCTGTTCCACACGACCTTTGAAACCTTCGAGCGCAATATCCGCGATCAACTGGCGCGGAGCTGGGAGGCGGTGGGTTCGATCCGGCGCGCGACATCGTCGCCATCACGGTGAACCGCTGGCCGCACGGCTATGCCTACGAATACAATTCGCTGTTCGACAAGTTCTGGCTGGAAGGCGGCGAGATCCCCTGCGAAGTGGCGCGCAAGCCGTTCGGCCGCCTGGCCATCGCTAACGCCGATGCCGACGCATACGCGTACACGGACTGCGCGATTGATCAGGCATGGCGCGCGGTCCAGGAACTGAAGAAGTAGTTTGGAGGCTGGGCAATTATCGCAGCGGAGAACCGCAGCGCCACCCAAAATCAAGTGCACCACCGACTTTGGTGGTTGCCCTTCGGCTGCGGTTATGGAAAAATGAGTTCGATTCCTAGGGCTACCTACTGCTCAATATCTGCTGTGGGGCCAACTGCACTAATTGTTGTGAGAAAGTGGCGCGTATAACTCTTGAAAATTTACTTAGTAAGATTTTTGCTCAGGCCATCTCCATGGGGTCAGGGAAGATTCATGCCTATCAAGGCTGTTTGTTCCAGGTCGCAAATCAGAATGCTGAAAATATGAATCTATCGAGCAACAAGCCGGATGGCCCGCCCACAGCCGATTACCAGGTTGGCTGTTGCTTTCTTCGTGCTCTGCCTGGGAGTTTCTCTGGCTTGGGGTCAGAACAATGTTTTGACGCAGCACAACGACAACACGCGGTCGGGCTTGGATCCGAATGAGACCCGGCTGACGCCCGCAAACGTCAACGTGAG